>OMVT01000006.1 GCA_900314535.1 uncultured Olsenella sp.
GCCGTTTACCTGCGACTCCTCGGCTTTGGGAATTAGGTAGTGAAACTACGTTCCCTAGCTCCCGAACCGAGCGCTCTACCAAGCTGAGCCACAACCCGTCAGCAGACGGTACTTTAACAGAAAATCTTGCCCGAGTCGACCACTTTTGAAGAAATTGCCCACCAATTTCTGTTTTCTTTCGCATCCTGGGCTACGGCACGGGCAGATCCTTCATCGGCACAGAGGGCGAAAAGACAAGCTCCTGAGCCGCTGACCTGCGCATTCAGCACTCCCTTATGCTCTTGGAGCCACAGAAGCGCATCTTCGAGCTCAGGCTCGAGCGCACATGCCGCAGAAGCAA
This sequence comes from uncultured Olsenella sp., assembly GCA_900314535.1. Classification (GTDB taxonomy): domain Bacteria; phylum Actinomycetota; class Coriobacteriia; order Coriobacteriales; family Atopobiaceae; genus Olsenella_L; species Olsenella_L kribbiana. The sequence continues at coordinate 341 of OMVT01000006.1, forward strand.
GATTGTTTTTCGCATCGCGCACGATTGTGGAGATGTCCTCTTTCCTCAGCGCCTCGAGATAGGGCGCAAGCGGCGGCAGTGCCTGAGGGTCGCGATCGAAGGCTGCGTAGGCATCCTGAGCACAGGATCCCATGACAGGAGGACGTACGACCGCAAGTGTGAGCTGAGGCGTCGGGAACTGCTCCTGGAGCACATCACCCGCGCCGGCGAGATAGCTCACGTCGGGCTTCAGGAAGAACGCGACATCGGCTCCGATGCTTCGGGCGATATCCACAACACGGGAATCTTCCGGGTCTATGCCCCAGAGCTGGCAGGCGCCACGCAGCGCTGCCCCCGCATCGGTCGAGGACCCTCCCATGCCGCTTCTCTCGGGGATATGGCGCTCGATATGGACCGCAAAGGCAGGATTATGCCCAAATGCCTTTCCAAGCGCCTCTACGGCACGATAGGTCGTCGTATGGTCCATATGCGCCCTGATGCCCGGCTCGCAGGTGACGCTCAGTCCCTCAGCAGGCGTGAGCGTGACCACATCGCCGAAGTCGAGGGCCGCCATGACAGAATCGACGCGGTGATAGCCACGTTCGTCCCTGTCTGTATGGACACCGAGATAGAGATTGATCTTGGCAGGCGCCTTCACGGCGAGGATATCCACCTTGCGCACCTCCGCTCCGAGATTCATGTATGCAAAAAGAGATGCCCCGGAACAGCTGCTCCGGGGCATCAGGGATTCTCAGCTGCTTCCCTCTATCTTAGAGGGAAGCAGCGCACATGCAGACTACTCTTCTGCGACGTAGTCGAAGAGGCGCTCGCCGGTATCGGCGTCGAAGACCTCCACACCGCCTGTCAGCACATCGACATACTGATAGGACTGGCGGTCCTTGCGGCCGCGGCGCTCCTCGATCTCGACGACGAACAGCGACGGGTGCACCTGTACAAGAACGCCGGTTCCCTCTACAATACGGGAACGGCCCATGTTGGCACGCACCTTGATGCGCTGGCCCTCGAGTGACTTGAGCTTGTCGTGAATCTCGTCCACACGGTTGACGGGCGGCATATCGATATCCATGAAACGGCCTCCTGACTTTCTGTACGGCTGTTCAAAATTCAGCGAGAAGCTATCTTACACCTGTCCATAGACCCTTCACATTCTGGGCCTCTGACCTTGGCGGAAGCGTGAAGAGGCGCTGCAAAGCTTAAAGGTCTCATCCTATTGCACGAGAGGTGTACACTCGCCTTGTCTAGCAAACAGACAGTGTATGAAGGAGTGCATCCTATGCATCAGGAACGCATCCAGGCCGTGCTGGCAAACCTGGAGAAGCAGGGCTGCCATCAGGCCGTGGTCTCTGACCCCACATCCATCTTCTATCTCACGGGCTACTACACGGAGCCCTACGAGCGCTTCCTTGCGCTCTACGTGAGCCCGAAAGAGTGCGTGCTCTTCGCGAACCGCCTCTTCCCGGACGCCACGCCTTTCTGCCCCGAGGTCGTCGTGCACGACGATACGGAAGATCCGCTTCCGGCACTGATCGAGCACATCGACCACACCTCTGTGCTCGGCCTCGACAAGATCTTCCCGGCGCGCTGGGTGCTGCCCCTGATCGATGCGAAGGCAGCTCCGTCCTTCATCCTTGCCTCGAAGGCCGTAGATGATGCACGCTCCATCAAGAGCGCTGAAGAGCAGGAGCTCATGCGCGAAGCCTCGCGCGTGAACGACAGGGCGATGGAGTGGCTCAAGAGCCAGATCAAAGAGGGCGTGACCGAACAGAGCATCGCAGAGGGTCTCCTGGGCACCTACCGCTCGCTTGGCGCCCAGGACCACTCGTTCACGCCGATCGTGAGCTTTGGCGCCAATGCGGCAGATCCTCACCACGAGCCGGACGGCACGGTCCTGAAGCGTGGTGACATGGTGCTCTACGATGTGGGCTGCAGGAAGGATGCCTACTGCTCCGACATGACCCGCACGTTCTTCACGGCAGAGCCGACCGAAGAGGAGAAGCGTGTCTACGAGACCGTACGCCATGCCAACGAGGCAGCAGAGGCGCTCGTGAAGCCAGGCGTCACGTTCGCAGAGATCGACCTCTGTGCCCGCCACATTATCGAGGACGCCGGCTACGGCCCCTACTTCACGCACCGTCTGGGCCACCAGATCGGCCTCAACGACCATGAGCCGGGAGATGTCTCCGCAACGCACGACGAGGCCGTACAGGTGGGCCAGTGCTTCTCGATCGAGCCGGGCATCTACATCCCGGGCAAGATCGGCGTCCGCATCGAGGATCTTGTGATTGTGACCGAGGACGGCTGCGAAGTCCTGAACTCCTATCCGAAGGGCATCCAGGTCGTCGAGCTGTAAAAGATCTGCCAGGACACAGAGAATGCCTCCGGAGCCACACGCTCCGGAGGCATTCTTCTTTGGCTATGAGAGCCCTTCCCTACTCCTTCGGGCAGAGGGCAAGCGCCTCTTCGTCTGCCACGACCGTGCAGTTCGTGTGCAGCTGCAGGATGGAGGCAGGGACCTTCGGCGTCACGGAACGGGCACGCATGATCGTCTGGACGCCCATCGTGTAGGCCTGGCGCGGCACCTGGTCCTCGGACTCGAAGAGGCGGGAGTTTGCCTTGATGGTGGACTCGGTCAGGTTCACGCAGTGCGTGCCCTTGCTGAACACATCGTCCGGCTCGTTGAAGCCGATGTGGCCATTGTTGCCGATACCGAGGAGCTGGAGATCGCAGAAGCCGGCATCTGCCACCATCTGGTCGTAGGTGGAGCAGGCATGCTCGATATCGGGGTCGGCACCATCCGGCACATGCGTCTTTGCGAGGTCGATGTTGATGCCGTCAAAGAAGTTCTTGCGCATGAAGTAGTGATAGGACTGCGGGTCCTCATGCGTGAGTCCGCGGTACTCGTCGAGGTTGTAGGTCTCGACCTGCGAGAAGTCGACGTCGCCCTTCTCATACCACTTAACGAGCTGCGCATAGGCGCCAATCGGCGTCGAGCCCGTGGCAAGTCCCAGGATGGACTTCGGGTTCAGGATGACCTGGGCAGAGATGATGTTGGCAGCCTTGCGGCTCATATCGTTGTAGTCCTTGCAGCGTACAATCCTCATGGAAGTCTCCTATCTGGAAGAGCCTCAAAGCCCTTCCGTTGCCTTTTCTCTCTCTATCACTGCCGATTATAGGCAGCCGGAAACGTCAGAAGCGCGAGATACCCAAGGTTTGATATTTTGATACCAATTTTGGCAACTTCTCCATGAGAAAGGGGCCTTGCGGCCCCTTTCCTAGCGAAGCTTCTCTGCGAGATCTTCGAGTGCGTGGAAGCGGTGGGAGATCTTGTTCTTCTCTTCCATCGTCAGTTCCGCCATCGTACGCCCCGGCGTCGCATCTGGCAGGAAGAGCGGATCGTAGCCGAAGCCCTCATCTCCCCTGCGCTCATAGCCGATCTTTCCCGGGCAGTCTCCCTCGCCGTGGAGCACCTCTTCCCCGTCCTCGTCGCGTGAGACGAAGACGACGCTCGAGTGGAAGTGGGCGCCGCGCGCATCATCCGGCACATCTTTCATTGCATGCTCGAGCTTCGTGTTGTTCGCATCGTCGTTTCCGTGCTCGCCGGCCCAGCGGGCAGAGAAGATGCCGGGCGCTCCATCGAGCGCATCGACGCAGAGGCCCGAGTCGTCTGCCACCGCCATCTGAAGGCCGGTCTCCTCAAGCGCCGCCTCGGCCTTGATGAGGGCATTGGCAGCGAAGGTATCGCCGTCCTCGACCGGATCGGGGAAGTCTCCAAGCTCTCCCAAGGCGACGAACTCCATGTCCTCGAGCACCGGCCCCAGGATCGCTTCGATTTCCTTCACCTTATGGGCATTGCCGGTAGCGACGACGACCGTCTTTGCCGGGTCAAGCTCTTCGATATTCCTCATGGCTATCCTCTCGCTTCGAATCCGGTGATCTTCTTCTGGAGCGCAAGCAGCTCCTGTATGCCGGCATCTCCCATATCGAGGAGGGCATTGAGCTCCTCGCGCGTGAGCGGCGCCCGCTCTCCTGTGCCCTGCACCTCGACGATGCCTCCGTCATCACGCTCGACGAGGTTCATATCGACCTCGGCAGACGAATCCTCCGGGTAGTCGAGGTCGAGCATCAGCAATCCTCCGACCTTGCCCATGGAGATTGCTGCTACCTGATGGGTGATGGGGATGTGATTGATCTTGCCGGCATCGCACCAGCCACGGAGCGCCTCGAAGAGCGCGACCCAGCCGCCCGTGATCGAGGCCGTCCTCGTGCCGCCATCTGCCTGCAGGACATCGCAGTCCACCGTGACCGTGATCTCGCCCATGCGGCGCATGTCGCACACATTGCGCAGGCTCCTGCCGACAAGACGCTCTATCTCCATGGAGCGGCCCTTGCGTCCGCGATATTCGCGCGGCGTCCGCTTCGACGTGGAGGCCGGAAGCATCGCGTACTCGGCCGTCACCCAGCCGGCACGCTGGCCCTTCCTCCAGGCAGGCACGCCCTCCTCGATCGTGGCCGAGCAGAGCACCTTCGTATCGCCGAACTCGGCCAGGCACGACCCTTGGGCATTCTTCATAACATCACGGGTGAGCTTCACGGGGCGCATCTTCTCGAGCGAGCGTCCATAGGAGCGCTCGGGCACAGTGCCTTGAGCTTCCTTGTCTTCCATGCTGACCTCCTGAGTCTTTGCCAGTCCTCTCCATCATAAGGCCATGTGCCTTTGGGCACCTGCCACTCATTCCCGCCATTCATCTCGTCCGCATGGAAAGCACGGCGACCCCTTCCAAGACAGGTTCGCTGCAGCTCTCCGATTCGCACGTTTGCGGAGTCTGTACTCGAGCCATATGAGTGCTGCGCAGCCTCTGGAAGCTGCCGAAGGATATAACATGCACAATCAGTGGTATTATACAGACAATTGATTTTGTATTGTTATCATATGTAGTTAGGAGTTATCATGGCAGCATCAAATACAACTGTTCCGTTGGGCAGTCGCGTCGATATCAACCTCAAGCGCGAGTTCGATAGCACCGCCGAGGACCTCGGCCTCACGCCCACGGTCGCAATCACGGTATTCATGAAGCGCTTCGTCCAGGACGGGGGATTCCCCTTCGACGTGCGCAAGCCAACCCCGAGCAAGTCTGAATTCATTGCTCAGATGGAAGACCGTTACGAGCGCATGCTTAACGGCCATGAGACCGAACACGACCTCATCGAGGAGTAGGGCATGCCTTATCTATGGGATGATCAGGCTTGGATCGACTATCAATACTGGCAGAGTCAGGACAAGAAGACCCTCAAACGAATCAACGCGCTCCTCAAAGACATAGCCCGAACGGGTGGCAGAGGCATCGGGAAGACAGAGCTCCTCAAGGGCAATATTCACACATTGGTGAGCGCACGCATCGATGCCCAGAACCGGCTCGTTTTCTCTGTGGATGGTGACATCGTGCGCATCATCTCGTGCCGCGGACACTGCTCGGACAAGTGATGGACACTGCAGAGACGCGAATTCTCAGATGCTTTTCTAGCCGCTTCTCCATCTCTCTGTACATCTGGCTACGGGCGCCAGCGCACAATTATGTGAATTGGAGCCTTCTTATGAACAAGGCCGGAAAGCTTCAAGCTCTCCGGCCTTCAATCTCTTCTGGTGGGCGATGAGGGGTTCGAACCCCCGACCTTGTGCGTGTAAAGCACCTGCGCTAGCCACTGCGCCAATCGCCCAGAATGTCCTGAAATTCTATCACATGCCGACGCCTGAGTCATTTGTGCCTTGCGCAGCGTATACTCTGACCCATGAATACCTCACTTCTTACCTTGGCAGACCTGGCCCAGCTGCTCACCACGAAGGGCCTCCTTTCCGACGCGACGACACTTGGGCAGGATGCCCAAGACATCGCCGTGACGGGAGCGGACTGCGACTCGAGAGTCGTCGAGCCCCACCACCTCTTCATCTGCAAAGGCGCCGCCTTCAAGAGCGCCTACCTCGTCTCCGCACGGGAGAAAGGTGCCTGCGGCTACCTCGCAGACGAGGCGCATGCAGATGAGCTCTCCTCCCTCATGCCGGACTTCCCGGCCCTCATAGCGACGAATCTGAGGGAGGCCATGGCATGGGTGGCAAAGGCAGCGTACGGAAACCCCGACGAGAGCCTCTCCACCATCGGCATCACGGGCACGAAGGGCAAGTCGACGACGACCTACATGCTGCGTGCCATCCTCGAGGGCAACGATCCCTATTCTGCCTGTGGCCTCATAGGCTCGATCGAGACGTATGACGGTGTGACCTCCCAGGAGTCCGTGAACACGACGCCGGAATCTCCTGACCTCTGGCGCTATCTGGCGCATATGCGGGACAGGAGCCTCCGCTACGCCGTGATGGAGGTATCCTCCCAGGCCTTGAAGTATGACCGCGTGCTCGGCCTCAAGCTCGATATCGCAGGGTTCCTCAATATCGGCGAGGACCATATCTCGCCGCTCGAGCATCCGAACTGGGATGACTACTTCCAGAGCAAGCTCAAGATCTTCTCCCAGGCAAAGTGCGCTGTCGTGAATCTGAACTCCGACCATGTGGATGAGATCCTGGAGCGTGCCCACGCATGCCAGAAGCTCGTGACATTCGGTGCCAACAGGCCCGATGCAGATATCTGGGCAGAAGGTATCGAGAGCGCCTGTGGCTTTGTCACCTTCACGTGCCATACGCCTGAGTGGGCAGGCCCCATCACGCTCACGATGCCCGGCACGTTCAATGTGGAGAACGCTCTTTGCGCCATTGCTTGCGCCACCGAACTCCATGTGCCCTATGAGCAGATTGCAGAAGGCCTCGCCCGCACGAAGGTGCCAGGCCGCATGGAGCTCATCCAGACACCGAACCGCAAGGTCACAGGCATCGTGGACTTCGCCCACAACAAGATGGCGTTCGAGAAGTTCTTCCCCTCTGTCGTGAAGGATTTCCCTGGCCATCACGTGATTGCCGTCTTCGGCGCCACAGGCGACAAGGCGACGGAGAGGCGCTTCGAGCTTCCGACAGTCGCAGGCAAGTTCGCAGACCGCCTCATCTTCACGAAGGACGACCCCGGCCACGAGCAGGTGGAAGACATCTGCCGCGCAATGGCAGACTCCACCCCCAAAGACGTCCCCACCGAGACGATTCCCGACAGGAAGGCCGCCATCGCCCGTGCCGTGGAGCTTGGCTTCGAAGCAGATGGCCCTGCCGTCGTCTGTGTCCTCGGACGTGGCACGGAAGGCGTCCAGCACGAGTGCGGCAAGCTCATCCCGGCACCTCTCGATGCAGACCTCTTCCAGGATGCTGTGAGGGACTGGTGTGCCAAGCATCCTGAGGATGCCAAGGCTTAAAGGAAGAGCCAGGAACAGCCTCCAGAGCATCGATTAAAGCCAAGGGCGCGCTTTTCTGCAGGAAGCGCGCCCTTTTCTATGTCAGCTCTGGCAAACGCGTGTCTATGCTTCTCCCAGCCAAAATGCCTCCCCTGAGTCTTCAAGGCTTGCAATAGCGCCCATTCGGAATCATCCGCAAAGGCATCCACCGGCTCTGCTCAAGTACTATCCACGGCCTGCCGTCCTCTCAGTTCCCGAGACAGACTGCGGACATCATGAGTCTTCCCGCTCGACATATCGGATTTGGCAAGCTCTACACCATCCCAGGACTCTCCCGGAGAGGAGATTGCACACAGCAGCGGAGGCTCAGAAGGACGCTCTGCATGAAATACCACCTCGTCGGCAATGCCCAAGTCAGCGTGCACCCATTTTGGGATGACCGCCCGATTGGCTTCGATGAGCTTTCCCGTCAGCCCAAAGCCATGGCAGGTCCCTCTCCCACATATTTGCTCAAGATGCCTCTAGGCACTCATGAACTCTTCCGCAATGGCCGGCATATCTGTCCATGGTCCAAAATCTACCGTATCCAGGCGCTGGCGCCTCTGCTGCCGCTTTCTCGCATTATGCACGCTAGCGTTCTTGCAGGCGCTTTCATGCCTCCCCCTGAGCTTTTCGTAATCGATGTTCTTGTCGCCTGCCCCACCGACGAGACCCATCTGCTTCGCCTTGTGCTCGACGATTCTTGTCTGCGTAAATCCCTCGGGACAGACCATCTCGTAATCGATGAGCCACACCTCAAAACAGGGATTGGATATGATGAGCTCGATGCCGGAATCTTTGCATATGCGGTCTGCGTTCTGAAAGCTCCGGACCGTGAATTCATCGACATCCGTGATGACGAACGTCCGACGGAATCCGTCGACCCCTCTGCCACTGTTCGCCATTCTTTCCTTGCCCACAAGATCCTTGGCATACTTGGCCAGCCCGGCCGAATCCCTCCTCACCGGTCTGATCTCGACCACCACATCGTCGAGCTCAGACTCAAGCCCCCTGAGATATTCGGGTTCGGTCACTTCGCCATTCGTCACCACAAGATAGCGGCGCTTTCTCCTGCGTTGCGGGCCTCTGCCTCGCCCTGCGCCAAGAAGCCTGCCCTTGTGCCTCTCTGCCATCATGCCTCACCCCCGAATGCTTCTGCCGTGCATCCGACAGACTGCAGCGCGCTTCCGATATCCCGCTCCGCCTGGGCAAAGGCTTCGTGGAATCCCGGCCTGGGCGAAGCCCCATAGACGCCATGCAGATAGTTCCTGCCGAAGTTCTCGTCCCACCGGGAGGATGCGACCGATGTGACCGGATAGAGGGCAGAGCTTCCGTCCCTGCCCTTCTCAGCAAACCATATCTGGTCCTGGTCCAGCACCCGCTTGTCCGCTCCCGTCCGAGTGATGAGCGAGACATCATGAGTCGTAAAGATGAGCTGCGATTGATGAGGGTTCGTCAGCGGGTCCTTGAAGAGCGCTACCAGCTCCTGGACATAGTTGGGATGGAGGCTCGAATCAATCTCGTCCACGAATCCCACAGAACGCGTCGAGAGCAGCCTGAGCGCCAGTGAGAAGAAGGCGAGCACCGACAATGTGCCTTTCGACTCATCCTTCTCGCTGAACGTCTCCTCGAAGCCGCCTGCACCCCTATGAGTGAATGCGAATTCATAGCGTGGCCTCGGAGGCAGCTGTGCTATATCATGCGCTTTCTTCCGTCGCTCCGCGAGTGGAAGACCGGGGTTGCTGAGCGCAAGCATTCCCGATGCCAGATCCTCGTAGCTGCCTTCGCTCGGATTTCCCGCTAACTGGCTTGCTTTCTGAAGCTCTTCGAGCGGGTCCTTGCGCTGTACGACCGAGATGCCGAGATTGCTGCTTGCCATGAGCCGGCTCAAAGCCGCTGCCACAGGAGAGCCCTTCTTGAGCTCGAGAGCAAGGTTGTCCAGCTCAGCATGATACAGATCGGCCTGGAAGAAGCCGACCCTGTTGCGGAAGAACCCGTAGACTGGCTTGGCGAGAGAGACATTTGCTGCATAGAGGACGGCGATGAAAGGGGCATCAGGCCTTGTCATCTGCTCAAAGGGGCGCTTCATACCCGAAAAATGCTGGCCATAGCGGTACGCGTAGATACCCTCGTCCATCCTCTCGCGCTCGTAGATACGCGAAGACCTGTTCCCCTTGTAGGTGCGCAGCGATTCGAATGCGACTGTCCCAGACTCTATGCTCAGCTCGAAAAGATAGCGTTTTCCATCTGCCGCAATAAAGTCAGCCAGGAAGTCAGATGGTTTCTTTCGCGATGCCTCATCAAGCCTGAACGGCTGGCATCTCGCAGCGAGGTCAAAGCGAGGATTAAAGCCCTGTACCACGAAATCCGCTACGAACATGAAGGCTTCGATGAAGGCAGATTTGCCTGACGCGTTTCCTCCATAGATTCCGGCAACGGTCGATATGTCCCTATGTGGCCAGTCGTTCTCTTCGTGCTTCTGGGCATTGGTCGGGCGGCGCATCGAGAAGCGCTGCTCGTCGCGATAGCTCTTGAAGTTCGAGAAGCTGAAATCTATGAGCATGGCTCGCTTGCCCCCTCCCTGCCTTCGGTGCATCTGGTATCTCGTTCCTGCAGGGCTGTCAAAATGCCTTGCAGTGGTTTTTGTCTTATACTAAGACTATTTCTGCAAATTTTTGCAATATCCTTTATGTATTGTATTTTTCGCTATAGGTCAATCGCTGCATAGACCGCCAAGAGATGCGTGCGCATGCTGCACTCCTGTTTCTCGCTATGAAAAAGGGAGCCCCGAGGGGCTCCCTTCTGGCTTTCTATGCCAAGCGGTACTAGAAGTTGACCGGCTCGTCGTAGTAGCAGCACTTCAGGATCTTCTCGAAGTCCTCCGGCTTCGTCTCACGCGGGTTCTCCGGCGTGCAGGCGTCGAGAGCAGCGTTTGCAGCGACCTTCGGGAGCTTCTCGAGGAACTCCTTCTCGGAGACCATGACCGGCTGGTTGTTGTCGTCGGCCTTGATGCCGCCCACAGCATAGTTGTTGATGGACTGCGGGATGTTCAGCTTGTCGTTCATGCCACGGATGTACTGGACAAGGTTGGAGACGAGCTGATCGTTCGTCTCGCCCGGGAGATGCAGGATCTCCTTTGCGACGTAGGCGTAGCGCTCGTTAGCACGGGAGTCGCGTGCATTCCACTCGATGGCCTTGCCGAGATACATTGCGTTTGCGCAGCCGTGGATGATGTGGCCACCCTCGAAGGCAGCACCGGTCTTGTGTGCCATGGAGTGGACGATGCCGAGAAGGCCCGAGGAGAAGGCGATGCCGGCGATGCACTGTGCCTCATGCATGTGGGCACGAGCCTCATGGTCGCCCGTATAGGACTTCGGCAGCCACTCGGTGATCTCACGGATGCCGTGGAGAGCGTTGGCATCAGTGAACATGGAGGCTGCAGTCGAGACGTAGGCCTCGAGGCAGTGCGTCAGAGCGTCCATGCCGGTGTGTGCGCAGAGCTTTGCAGGCATGCTGTAGGTGAGCTCAGGGTCGACAATTGCGACATCCGGCGTGATGTTGAAGTCAGCGAGCGGGTACTTGATGCCCTGCTGATAGTTGGTGATGACGGAGAATGCGGTGACCTCGGTGCCGGTGCCGGACGTCGAGGAGATGGCGCAGAAGTGTGCCTTGTGGCGAAGCTCCGGGAAGTTGAACGGCTTGATGATCTCATCCCAGGACTCGTCAGGATACTCGTAGAAGACCCACATGGCCTTTGCAGCGTCGATAGGCGAGCCACCACCGATTGCGACGATCCAGTCAGGCTGGAACTCGCGCATCGCAGCAGCGCCCTTCTCGACGGTCTCAACGGAAGGATCGGACTCGACGCCCTCGAACAGCTTCACTTCGAAGCCAGCGTCCTCGAGGTCCTTCTGGACATCCTGCAGGAAGCCGCCACGGCGCATGCTGTGGCCGCCGGAAACGATGATTGCCTTCTTGCCCTTGAGGTTCTTGACCTCGTGGCGAGCGCCCTCTCCGAAGTAGACATCACGCGGATTGGTAAAACGACCCATTCTATCCATCCTTTCGTCTGCCGCTGCCAGTCAGAGCAGCGGATACATGCTGTAGACGTCCTTCCCTGGCGTCCCTTGCATGGACATGCACCGAAACCGATTGCCAATGCTCTGCCAATTCAGGTTCGTATCCAGATAGAGCCGTTATATTCACATCTATTCATCTAATCCGCGAATGGATGCTATAGCTCGGCGACGTGACTTGACATATTGGGTCAAACGTTTTCCGCATACGCTTGCTGCATAAAGCAATGCGCCCATCCCGTGAGGGACAGGCGCATCAGCTCGTTCATCTGCTGGAGACGATTAGGCAGTGACCTGCTTCTTCGCATCCATGACCGGGGTCTTCTTGGCCTCTTCATAGTGCTTGCGGCCAAGCTCGCTCCACTCGGGCTCCTCGTCGGGGATGGAGCCTGCCTTCTTGGTGAAGAACTCTTTGAGGCAGTTGTAGGAGACGATGACGCCGAGGACGACGAGCAGGACTGCGAACACAAGCTGGAGACCAGAGGTCAGAAGCACGGAAGCTCCCTTCGCGGTCGTGCCGAGCAGGCCATACGTGGCGATTGCGGCAGTGCAGCCCATGATGGACTGGACGAGCGAGGTGAACGTGCAGCAGAGCAGGAAGACGACGGGGACATAGAGCATCCAGCCCTTGCGGCCAGTGACCTTGCAGAACACAGCGATCGTGATCATCGTCATGCCGCCGAGGAGCTGGTTGGAAGCGCCGAAGAGCGGCCAGATGTTGAGGTAGCCGCCGAAGGTAAGGGACAGGCCGCAGACCAGGGTGACAATGGTTGCGAACCAGGGGTTGCCGACAACCTTCATGACGCCGGCCTTCTCGCGCTCGACAGCGAGAGCGTCGTTGGACTTGGCGAAGAACTCCTGGAAGGAGAGGCGTGCAATACGAGCGACAGCGTCAAGGGAGGTAAGAGCAAGAGCGCTCACGCACATCGTCATGAACACGGTGGAGACGGTCTGGTTCAGGCCGCACATGGTCATGCCCTTTGCGATGCCTGCAGCGAAGATCTGGAACGGGGTGGCAGCGGCAGCACCGTTGACGCCTGCGGTGTTCATGTCCTTATACATGATGGCAGCAATGACGATGGCGATCATGCCGACAAAGGACTCGAGGACCATGGCGCCGTAGCCGACAGGGAGAGCGTCGGTCTCATTGGAGACCTGCTTGGAGGAAGTGCCGGTGGACACGAGGCTGTGGAAGCCGGAGAGTGCGCCGCAGGCGACGGAGACGAAGAGGACCGGGAAGAGGAACTGGCCGGAAGCGTTGGTGAAGCCGACGAAGGCAGGAGCGGTCATCTCGCCCTGGCCGTTGGCACCCATGACGAAGATGCCGAGGACAGCTGCGACGATCATGACGACCATCATGATGGTGGTGAGGTAGTCACGCGGCTGCTTCAGGGTCTGGATCGGCATGGCGGCTGCGAACACGAGGTATGCCATGGTCACAGCGATCCAGCCATTCTCGTCGAGGTAGAGCGGAAGCTGCATGCCGACAGCGAACATGAGGACGAGCAGCACGACAGCGCAGACGAGTTCCTTCCAGCCCTTGAGGTCGAACTTGCGGCAGGCCCAGCCGAAGAGGATGGCGACGAAGGTGAAGAGCAGGGAGATGGTGCCAGCAGCGCCACCGTAGTAGGACTTGGCATAGTCGACAGCACCGCCGTCAGCCACGGTCATCTTGAAGGTGCCTGCAACCATGGAGGTGAAAGCAGCGATGACGATGAGGCAGAAGAGCCAGCTGAAGAGCAGGAACAGGCGACGGCCGGTCTTGCCGATGTACTTCTCGATGAGCTGGGCAAGCGACTTGCCGTTGTTCTTCATGGAAGCATAGAGAGCGCCGAAGTCATGGACAGCGCCAAAGAAGATGCCACCGACGAGGACCCAAAGCATGACTGGGACCCAGCCGAATGCCATGGCGACGATGGTGCCCGTGACAGGGCCAGCGCCGCAGATGGAAGAGAACTGATGGGCAAAAACGGTAAAGCGGGAAGCGGGCGAGAAGTTCTTGCCGTCCTCCATGCGCACTGCAGGAGTCAGAGCATTCTTGTCGACGCCCCACTGATTCGCTAGCCAGCGTCCATATCCGAGGTAGCCAATAATGAGGACCACCGCGCTAACTAAGATGATCGTGATACCGTTCATGTCTTCTTACCTCCTTAGCTTGGACGCCGCGTAGCAGGCCGTTCCCGTACTTCGACGTGTGGTGACGCTGGACATTACACTGATTTCAAAAGCCTGTTTTCAGTGCTGCGAGCCCCTTGTTGCCTCCACACTTCCAGAATTTCGCAATGCAATGCATATTTATGCACTATATCTATTATTTATCTGCCTATATTCATTTGTGCAACAATTTTGCAATCAAATGTACATCCGGAGCTTATTCATCGCGTAACTGACAGTTCATCTTTAAGCAACATTTGGACCAGATTCGCTCCATTTTTAGGCATGAAAAGTACCGTTCACCGAGATACAGGCTCCATTCATCCCGTATTGCCTTTCCTCATGAATACCCTGAACTGTGTCGAAACGGCTACCAAGGAGGCAGGCGCTCCCCCGCCTCCCCAAACTCCGGTACCATACGGGTACCATATATTCAGGAAACCTTGACGGAGGGAGGGATATGGCATTCGATCCGCAGCAGGAAGACTATGAGCGCATGGTCCTGCGCTTCTACCAGAGCATGTCGGCAGACGAAGCAAAGAGCGCAAGCCGGCGCTTCGCCTCGTTCGGCGAGCGCTTCGCGCACAGGAGGGACACCCTTCCCCAGACGGACACCGACCGCGCCTTCCACCTTGTCTCCGAGGCCGCAATACTTATCGACTACCGCCTCCCCTTTGCAGCAGAGTCTGCTGCAAACTCGCTCATCCAGAAAGCACAGAAGGAGCTCAGCGAGGCGCTCACACTCGACCCCGGCAGCACCGATGCGAGCCGCATGATGGAGGCAGCCGAGCTCTCCTCCTACGAAGGCTACTTCCGCTATCTTGCAGACAACGAGCAGAAGGCGCTTGATGAGGCAGACCGTGCCCGCGCCCGCCTTGTGCGCGACGGCGCCCCCGAAGATGAGCAGCAGCTTGCCCAGCATCTTGCCTATGCGCCGTACCTTCGCTGGCTTGCCGCCGAGGCAGGACGTGCGCTTGTCTGCGGCCACTACCGCTTCTGCCTTGAGGTCGCAGGCCGTGCGCTTGCGCTCGACCCTCAGGACGAGGCAGGCGTCCTCGATACGGCTGCCTACGCCTATGCAAAGCTCGAAGACGATGAAGGCTTTGCTGCATTGAAGCGCCGCATGGCAGAGGCAGGACGTGCCGAGAGCGCCTGGACACGCATGGCAGCGCTCTCGCTTGCCTTCTCCGCCCATGACCTCGACCGCTCCCGCGACATCCTGCGCGAGATCCTCGCCAGCTATCCCGAGGCAGGAGATATCCTCGTCGCCCAGCACGAGCTTCCCGACGGCGTCTATGCCCGCCTTGCCGTGGAGCCTGGAAGCGAAGACGAGCTCATCCTCGCTGTCTCTGAAGGAGCGATCCTTCTGCAGGAAGGCAGGGACTCTGCAGAGCGGGGCACGCTTTCCACCTGGGTCTCCCAGGAAGTGCCGCGCCTTGTGGCAGAGGGCACCCGTCCCCGCCATATCGGGGCCAAGGCCCGGAAGGGCGGTCTCCGATGAATGCGGCAGAAGAGCTCGAGGAAAGGTGCGCCCTCACCCGCTCGCGCAAGCTTGGCGGCCTTACGCCGGCAGGCTTCGAGGAGCTCAGGCGCGATGTCCACGAGAACCTTTCCGACTTCATAGAGACCGACGACCAGAGGGCCCTGAATATCCTCAAAGGCGCCCTTGCCCGCTATAACGACTCCGTGAAGGACGACGACCTGCGAGGCGACGACGAGTTCATGGCAGAGCGCAAGAAGCGCCTCTCTGCCCTTGTGGCAGCTGCCCAGCAGGCACAGGGAGAAGATCCCTCCTGCCTCGATGCTGCGCTTATCGAGACCCTTGCCCGCGACCTCGATCCCGAAGCGCTCCTCGATGCGCTTCTGCGCTTAGAGGGGACCGAGGAGAAGCGCTCAGGCAAGCTCCAGGAGCTCGGCACAAAGGAGACGGATCTCTGGGACGATGTCTATCTGAGGCCGCGCCTGCGCCTGCGTGCTGCCACCGTGAGGACCTGCGTCGATACCGCCCACTACCGCATGGCAGCCTCTCTTGGCCGCGAGGCGCTCGATGTGGCACCGACGGACGCCCTGGGCATCCGCTCGAGCCTGGCCCTGGCCTACGCCCGCCTCGAGGACGAGCCTGCCTTCAACGAGCTCGAGGCCGAGGCCGGCCACCATGGCAACGCATGGTGGCACCTTGCCCGTGTGCTTCTGCTCTTCAAGCTCAACCGCATGCCGGCAGCCACCCGTGCCCTCAAGGGCTACATGCGTCTTGTGCACGGCGGCTCCTATGCCCTGCTTCGCCCGGTCTTCGTCGAGCTCTGCATCCCTGACAGGCCTGCCTATGCCCCGAACAGCTTCGAGGAAGCCATGCTCGCCGTGCATGAGGCAGACCCGATCGTGGCCGATACGCCTGATTTCATCAACTGGTGCGAAGACCAGAGCTGGCTTGTCCAGGACGCGATGAAGTTCTGCGATGCGGAAGGCCTCGACTGGAACGCCTAGGTGGATTTTCCGTCGTGGGAAATGCGTGGAGTCCCGATTTTGCAGAAAGCAGCGTGTACGCCCGCGTGCCCTCTGGTATAATCAGCTCCTGCCGTCCCCATCGTCTAGCGGTTAGGACATCGCCCTTTCAAGGCGGCGACACGAGTTCGAGTCTCGTTGGGGGCACCATGGAATGAGGGAAGCGCTCTGCCGGAAGGCAGGGCGCTTTTTCTGTGCCACGCTATTTCCCGAGGCGCTGGAGCACGGTCTCGGCGATTGCCTCAGACGTGAGCCCTGCGCGCTTCCTCAGATGTGCCTGCGTATCTGCCTCGAGATAGGTGTCAGGAGCCGCGACTGGGACAAGTGACGGCCTCTTGGCCAGAGGCGCCAGATATTCTGCCAAGGCGCTGCCAAAGCCGCCGATGCGCGTATGCTCCTCGATAGAGACCCAGAGATGGGCGCCCAGGAACTGGTCCAGAAATGCTGTGTCAAGCGGCTTTATCGTCGCAAGCTCGGCAAGAGCGCAGGAGATGCCCTGCGTGGCGAGCGTCTCCTGTGCGTCTGCTGCCGCAGCGCAGAGGCTTCCTGTCGCTATGAGCACGACCTCGGCATCTTCTGGACCTGCCAGAAGCGTGCCTGTGCCGATCCTGAAGTCCACACCGGCATCTGTGGGCTCCAGGAACGTGCCCGTTGTTATGCGCACATAGGCCGGCCTCGGGTGCGCTGCAAGCTCCTCCAGGGCAAGTGCCAGCTCGGCGTTGTCCCTCGGAGATACGACCGTGAGGTTCGGAATCGCACGCATGTCTGCAATGTCCTCGAGCCCCATATGGCTCGCACCGAGCTCCCCTACGGCGTAGCCCGCTCCCAGGCCCACCAGGATCACGGGGCTTTCCATCATGCCGAGGTTCACACGGATCTGGTCGAGCACGCGTGCCGTGATGAAGGGCGCGTAGGAGACAGCAAAGACAGGGCCCCCCTCGTTTGCAAGGGCTGCGGCCACCTCAATCTGGTTCTGCTCTGCGATGCCGCACTGCACGAAGGCATCGGGATGACGTGCCTTGAGGTCGTCGAGCGAAAGCCTCCGACCATAGTCGGAGACAACGACGGAGAGCAGCGGATGGGCATCTGCGAGCCGTGCCATCGTCTCGCCGAAGACCTCCTTGGAATCCTTTGCATCGAGCGCACGTGCCTCTCCGGCATCCATATGACGCATCTCACTCATGGGCTGCTGCCTCCCTCGCTGCTGCAAGCTCCACTTCAGCCTCATCCCAGAGCTCTCTGTCGAGCCCATGGTCATGCCATGCCGCCACACCTGCCGCGAATGAGAGGCCCTTGCCCTTCACGGTGTGGGCAATGATGGCACGGGGGGCATCGTGGGCAGACGAGAGTGTCTGCCAGAGCGCACCGACATCGTGGCCGTCCACTTCCACGGTCTCGAACCCGAAGGCAGCGAATTTCTGCGCAAGAGGTGCTGTATCGAGGATCTCTGCGGTCGGTCCGTCGAGCTGCATGCCATTCGCATCGACAATCACCGTGAGATGGGAAAGACGGTTGTGGCCGGCAAAGGCCGCTGCCTCCCACGTGCTTCCCTCATTGCACTCGCCGTCGCCCACGAGGCAGAAGACGCGCGAGGAGAGCTTCTTGCGTCTCAACGCCAGCGCCAGGCCTGCCGCATAGCCGAGGCCCATGCCGAGAGACCCTCCAGAGGTCTCGAGGCCACGTGCGGGGTCGCGCTTGGGGTGCTTGAAGAGCACCGCATCCGGCCCGAAGAGCCCCTTGTCCATATCTTCCTGAGAGATGAGGCCAGCCTTGAGAAGTGCCGGGTAAAGGCCGACGGCAGCATGTGCCTTCGAGAGCACGAAGCGGTCGCGCTCCTCCCAGAGCGTGCCGTCCTTGCCAGTATGCAGGACGGCACCAAAGAGGACGGCGTAGATCTCTGCCGCCGAGAACGCGCCTCCGATATGGAAGGGCATGTCCGGATAGCGCTCAGCCGTCTTGATGACGCACTCGCGGATATCGCAGGCCAGAAGGTCGAGACGGCGGCGCTCCTGCTTCGGAAGCATCTCTGCATCGCGCGGAGAGGCCGCAAGGGCTTGAGGACGCTTCATCTCATCCTGCAGCGCCACACCCATGAGGCTCTGGTCCGAGCGCAGCCAGGTCAGGCTCCACTCGATCGGGACATGGTTGTCGAGGCTGATCGTCTGCTCGAGCAGAAGCACCGGTGCCTCGGCAGGAAGCGCCAAGTATCCTCCATGCTCCTTGCCAGCGCAGGTCGCCGAGCTCCTCATGTTCGAGAGGGCGATCTCATGGCCCGAGCAGCGCTCGACAGCGTCGAAGAGCGACTCCTTCGTAAAGTCGGAGTCAGCCAGCCCCGGGCAGGCACCCAGGTTCTCCCATGATTCCTGGCAGACGATGGCTCGGCCTTCGACCGTGCGGACCCGACGCATGAAGAGGACAGGCTCTCCTGTCTCGAGTCCCAGCTCCTGTGCGACCTCGGCAGGTGCCGGCAGCACTTCCTTTGCGAGCACCTGGGTCTTGAAGGCAAGCCCCTGCTCCTTCAGGGCATGGGCAAACGAGAGCGGACGCGCGCCTCCCGGATGTGCCACGCCGGAGCGGGTCACGAACGTCCCCTTGCCCTTGCGCTGGACCAGGAGGCCTTCATCCACAAGCATGCCAATGGCACGGCGGACGGTGCCGCGGGAGACGCCGTAGCGCTCCATCAGGGCATGCTCGCTCATGATTCTCGAACCTGCCGGCCACTCGCCTGAGATGATGCGGCCACGCAGCAGCTTTGCCAGCAGCTCGTGCAGGAGCTGCCCTGTGCCTGCCTCCCTCAGAGGGACTGCTGCCTCTGGACGAGGGGCAGCATCTGCGCCAGGCGTCTTCTCGGCCTCACGCGCAACAAGCTGCGGCACCGGAAAGCTCCTCTGTGCACGCTTCTCTGCTATCTCTGCCATGGGTGGACACTTCCTCGTGAGCCCTGCTTTCCTGAAGGACAACTAGAAGACAGGACAGGTTATGGACAACTGAGCGTAGCCCATCATAGTGCACAGGGGAAGTCCATCATCTGCCAACGGCAAAGTCCGCAATATCTCTGTGAGGGACGATGCCCTGCTGGAAGTGCGCCGCACTACGAAAAAGGCCGGAGCGCTATGTTCCGGCCAAGATAGTTCTGGTAGGGGCGGCGGGGCTCGAACCCGCAAGCCTTGCGGCGGCAGATTTTAAGTCTGCTGCGTCTGCCAATTTCGCCACGCCCCCAAGTATCCTTCAAGAGTAGCGCATTGAGGACAGGATCAGAGCGTCGAGAGCGCAGGCGTCCAGGGAAGCGGCGCTTCCTCGCCGAGCCAGGCTGCTGCCGTGGCAAGCGAGAGGCCCGAGAGGAGGTCGTGCTCGCTTACGGTCGCCACGTCGAACCCGGTGCACTTCATGGCCTCAGAGATGGCAAGGGTGCCGCCGAGGATGACAGGCGCCCGCTTGGCCTGAAGGCCCTTCATATGTGCCCTCTCCTCGACCGTGAGGCTCGCGAGCCGTGCAGCCAGGCGCTCGACTGTCGTGCGCTCGAGCTCGTGCAGATGCACGTAGGCAGAATCGTAAGGGTCGAGCTCTGCATCCATTGCGACAAGCGAGGTCGCCGTGCCTCCGACAAGCACGAGACGGGTAGCTGCCTCAGGAAGCTCATCAAGCTCTGCCACCGCCTCCTCGAAGGGGTCATCGCAGAAGGCACGTGCCGCCTCGATATCAGCTGCCACAGGCGGGTCCTGCTTCTTCAGGAAGAGGTCCGTGAGGCGGCGTGCGCCCACATTGACCGAGCGCACATGGTCGACACGCAGGCGTCCATCTGCCAGCTTTCCCTGGCTCAGCTCCGTCGAGCCGCCGCCAGAATCTGCGACAAGCACCTCTTCGTCCGGAAAGTCCTGGACGACGCCCAGAAGGGCCAGAGAGCCTTCAGTCGTGCCCGGAATGACAGAAGGAACAAGGCCGAGCTTGGCCAGAGGCTCCAGAAGCTCCGATGAGTTTTCGGCATCGCGCGCGGCGCTCGTGAGCGTGCAGGCGCAGGCAGATGCTCCCATGGCACGGGCTTCATCCACATAGCCCCTGACGCAGGCGAGCACACGCTCGATAGCGGCAGAGGAGAGCCTTCCTGTCTCTGCCGTGCCTTCGCCCATGTTGCAGATCGTCGAGGTCTTCTTGAGCTGGGAGAGCGCGCTCCCCTGCTCCTTTTCGGAGACCGCAAGACGCGCCGTGATCGTGCCGATATCGATGACTGCAATCCTCGCCATGACTACTCCTCGAACTTGTACTGGAAAAGCCCATCCAGGAACTTCGTGAGGTCGTCTGTATCGGCCGTCGCTGTGCTCGTGCCAGAGATCGTATCCGAGGTGGAATCAGAGCCATCGGAAGAGTCCTCGGCCACTTCGGAGCCTTCGCCCGTGATCGTGACCGGCGTCTCGCCCTCTTCGACGTAGCCATGCTTTCTGGCCTCGTCCTCGATGCCTTCCTGCGTCTGGAGCGAGCTCACCTCGCCCTGGAGGACCGAGTTGGCAGAGTTCAGCTGCGCATACTGTGCCTGGAGGTCCTGGGTCCTCCTCTGAGCCACATACCAGCTGCGGATGGGACCATAGAGGGAAAGGATGACAGCAGCTATGACCGCAAGGATCACGAGACCCTTGTGGGAGCCGAGGATGCTCATCGGCTTGTCGGAGCCACGGCCGCGCTCCGCATCTGCAGCAGGAGAAGAGATGCCCTCTCTTCTGCGCCTGCGTGCTTCCTGGCGCTCCTGGACCGTGAGATTCTGAGGATCTGCTGCCTGCGTTGTCTGGACAGGTGCCTGGGCCGGGGCAGCATATGCAGCGCTGCGAGAGGTACGCCTATGCAGCCGGTCATTGCCGACTTTCCTGAACGCATCGCCGTCGCCTGAGAGCCTCACGCCACGCGAGTTCGGACCGACAAAGACAGCAGGACGCCAGCTGGCCTGGCTGGTGTTTCTCGTCTCGTGTACCCGAAGACGCGGAAGCGACCCGGTCTTGCCGGCATCGCCCGTGCTCCTGCCGAAAGATCTAGGCATTCTCATTGCGTGCGTTTCCCCATCGAGACCCATAGCTGCCTGTTTCGTTTGAAGTATAGATACAGCCTGAAGAAGACAGAAGGACCAGCCGGCCCTTCTGTCTCTTTTATACCATGCCATAGCGCCTGCCATCCTGGCCTGTGCACAGTTTCCATTACTGGGCACTGCTGGCAATGGTCCGGCCACGAGGCCACATCGGCCCATTTCTCCGGCTGGAGTCCGAACCAAGAGCCAGAATGATTGCAGAAGGCAAGAAGAATCCATGCCCGACATGGCATCAGCAAAACAGCCGGGCAGCCCGGAGACGGAGAAGAAGGCCTGCTGGGGGACTGCATGCAACGGGACAGAGCTCGCAGACGACCTTCTTCATGCGATGGCAGAAGAATATGAGGAAGGCACCTTGCAGGGCATGCAGGCAAGATCCGCCCTGGCAAGCCCTGTACAGATGCCAAAAGAGCCGCATCAGCAGGCTGAGGCAAACGCGGCTTCAATTCAGAAAGGCGCAGGGACAGATCTCTTCTGCCCCTGCGCCATCTGCTGTGCACCTATTCGTCTTCCTCGTCGTCCCCACCGACCTCTTCGAGGACGCCGAGCGCCGCAGGCACGATCTCCTCTGCCCCCTTGTGGAAGGGATACTTGAGCTGCTTCGTCTTCGGATAGTAGAAGGCGTGGCGCTCCTTGAACTTGAGCGCAAGCTTCCTCGGCACCTCGATGCCCTGATAGACGAAGCGTCCCTGGATGAGGGAGACCGAGGTGACGCCCATGCGCTGGCAGCGGATGCGGATGCGGGCCCTGTCGAAGAGGTTCCTGCCCGCAAGCGGCAGCGCCCCATAGCGCTCCTCGCAGTCCTTCTGGATGCGGTCCACATCAGAGAGCTCTGAGGCAGAGGCAAGCTGGCGGTAGACAAGAACGCGCTTGTCCACCTCAGGCAGGTACTCCTCTGCGAGATAGAAGTCTGCCGAGAGGTTGATCGTGACCTCGGGCTGCTCTGTCTGCGCCGTCTCGCCCCTGGCTTCGCTTACCGCCTCGCCGAGCATCTGCGTGAAGAGGTCGAAGCCGACGCTCGAGAGGTTGCCATGCTGCTCTGCACCCACAAGCGAGCCGGCGCCTCTGATCTCGAGGTCGCGCATTGCGATGCGCATGCCGGATCCGAGGTCCTGGTACTCATTGATAGCGGTAAGACGGTCCGTTGCCTCAGGCGTGAGCGGCTGTTCTCCCGGGAACATGAAGTAGGCATAGGCCTGGATGCGGCCACGTCCGACGCGGCCCTTGAGCTGGTAGAGCTGGGCCAGACCCAGGCGCTGAGAGTCCTCGATGATCAAGGTATTCGTATGGGGGTTGTCGATGCCGGACTCGATGATCGTCGTTGCCACGAGCACGTCGATCTCATGCTCCTGGAACTTCATCATCATGTCCTCGACCTCGCGCGAGCTCATCTTGCCATGCGCGACGCCGATTCTTGCTTCGGGCGCTGCCTCCTGGACGCGCATGACCGCATCGTCGATCGTCTTGACGCGGTTGCTCACGTAGTAGACCTGTCCCTTGCGGGCAAGCTCGAAGCGGATGGCGGCGCTCACGACGTCCGGATCCCACTCGCCGACCGTCACCTTCACGGGCAGCCTTCCCGGAGGTGCTGTCATGATGAGCGACATGTCGCGGACGCCGCTCACGGCCATCTGCATCGTGCGCGGAATCGGCGTAGCGGAAAGCGTCAGCACATCGACCTGCTCGCGCATGTTCTTGAGCTGCTCCTTGTGCTGGACGCCGAAGCGCTGCTCCTCGTCGATGATGACAAGGCCAAGGTCATGGGGGTTCACATCGTTCGAGAGCAGGCGGTGCGTGCCGATGAGGACATCGACCGTGCCCTCAGCAAAGCCCTTCAAGGCCTTCTTCTGCCTGGCCGGCGTGACAAAGCGGGAGAGCACCTGGACGTTGAGACCGAAGGGCGTAAACCGCTCATAGAACGTCTGGTAGTGCTGCTCGGCCAGGATCGTCGTGGGGCAGAGCACCATGACCTGGCGGGAGGAGCAGCAGCACTTGAAGGCCGCACGCAGGGCCACCTCGGTCTTGCCGAAGCCCACATCGCCGCAGAGGAGCCTGTCCATAGGCTTCGGCGACTCCATATCGGCCTTGATGTCTGCAATCGCAGACTTCTGGTCAGGCGTCAGAGGATAGGGGAAGCTTGCCTCCATCTCCTCCTGCTCAGGGGTATCCGGCGGGAAGGCATAGCCCGCGACGCTTGCGCGCCTCGTATAGAGGTCCACAAGGTCGAAGGCAAGCTTCTTTGCGCTCTTCCGGGCCTTGCCGGTCGCACGCGACCAGTCTGCTGTATTGAGGCGCGTGAGGCGCGGAGCCGCGCCATCCGGGCCGATATAGCGGGTGATCCTGTCCACCTGCTCGAGCGGCACGTAGAGCTTGTCGCCGCCTGCATATTCGAGGAGGAAGTAGTCACGCTGGCGTCCTGCCACTTCCTGGCGCACGATCTGGGAGAAGAGGGCGATGCCGTGCGTTGCGTGCACGACATAGTCTCCCGGCTTGAACGGGAACGTGACCGAGGTGGGATCGATCTTCTTGACCCGCTTCGCATGCTTTGCCATGCGAGCCGTGAGATCTGACACCGAAAGGACGCCCAGGCCTGCCGTCGGCACGATGATGCCAGCAGGGACCGGTGCATCGAAGAACGTGACCTTCCCCTTCTCGAGAGGCACGATGCTCTTTTCCGCCTCAGGATCGTCTACCGGGATCCTGTTCTCGGGGGCCGAGCCCAGAGACTCGACAAAGGGGATGGCCTCGTCGTTGAAGGTAAGCTCCAAGGCCTCGCGGGCACCTCTGTCCGGCACAGCGAAGATCACGGCCATGCGGTCAGAGATCATCTGGCGGACGCTTCCCAGAAGCTTCGTATCGGAACCTGCGATATTCGGCTGCCTCACCTTGAGCTCTGCCGTCACACGCGTCCCCTGGCGCATGATGCTTGCAAACGAGAGGCGCTGCTGTCGCCCGAAATCGAGCTTCTTCGGGTCGGTATAGAGACCTTCCGTCTTCTCGCGCGCATTCTGCGCTGCAGATGAGATGTCGTCTGTCGCACGCTGGCAGTCATCGAAGAGCGCCCTCGGCTCTGCAAGCACGACGAGGGTCTCAGACGAGATGTGCTCCAAGGGCGATGCCGTGCTGCCGTAGAGCACCGGCAGATACTTCTCGAGATGCGGCGCATCTGCGCCCTGGCCGATAAGCTCGAGGTCCTCAGCGATCTTCGTGCTCTCCTGTGCCGGCTTGAAGAGGGCCTTCTTGGCACGGATGACGCTCTCAGGTGAGAGTGCCATCTCGCGGCAGGGCCCCACCGTCACGCTCTCGAGCTCGCCGATCGTCTGGCCGGTCGAAGGCACCATGCGGCGGATCCGGTCGATCTCGTCGCCGAAGAACTCGATCCTCACCGGGCTTGTTGCCTGTGCGGGGAACACATCGACCGCATCTCCATGCACCCAGAAGGCACCCGGTGCATCCGCTGCGCCCTTGGGGCTATAGCCCATGCCGACAAGAAGGGCAGGGACATCCTCGAAGGGCACCTCATCGCCACACGAAAACGTGCTCGGCGCGAAGTAGCCAGAGCCCTTGGGCGGCACGCGGCGCAGGAGCGCGGCAGCAGATGCCACGACGATGCAGGGCTCCCCTGCCGCAAGACGCGCTATCGCATGGCAGCGGGCGCCGACGACAGCATCGTCGTAGCCTGCATCGGACCAGGGATAGTCCTTTCTTGCCGGATAGCGTGAGACCGATGGCATGCCGAGCCAGGCAGCAAGGGTACGCGCGGTCCTGTCAGCCGCCTCCTCGCCTGCCACGACCAGAAGGCACGGACGGGGATGCTCTGCCCACAGCGCTGCCAGCACAAGCGGGCGTGCGCTCTGGGCGACCGCGAGCGTCAGGTCGTGTCCTTCATGGTACTCATGCAGGGCTTCTGCCATCTCGGGCGCCGAAAGGAGACGGGAACCCACACGGTTTATGAACATAGATGCAAGACCTCATATCTCTTCTGCCGGCACAATCCGGCAGATTCATATCCGGAAGTCCCACGATAGCAGAGGGCGGGAGCCTCCCTCATCGAGAGAGGCTCCCGCCGCAAAATCGCTGCTTTTCAGCTCACATATCTGCTACTTGGCAGCCCTGCCGCTCTTCTCTGCAAGCTCCTTCAAGTGCGGAAGCGATGCCTTGATATCCTCGGCATCTGCCTGCCAGCACCAGTTGCCGTCAGCCTTGCCCGGCACGTTCATGCGTGCCGTGTCGTCCAGGCCGAGCACATCCTGGAGCGGCACGATAGCGACCTTCGCATCCGTTGCCAGCACCCGTTCCAGGAGCCTTTCTGCAAACTCCGGCGTGCCTTCCTCGCCGAAGCGGCTCTTGGCCCAGCCAAGGAGCGTCTGCGTGTCGTGCGTGCCCGAGCAGGCCACCTTGTGGTGGATCGGCACATACGACTGGCGCACATCCTGGTCGGAGAACTGCACGACGTCGAGTCCCGGGAAGCCGCATGAAGCAGAGAGGGCATGCACGGCCGGCGTGATGGAGCCCAGATCCTCTGCAATGAAGGGCAGGGGTCCGAGCTTCTTTTCCGCCTGCTCGAAGAGCGCACGTCCCGGCCCGAAGCGCCACATGCCATCCTTGGCGGAATGTCCTGCCGGGATAGAGAAGTAGGACGAGAAGCCGAGGAAGTGGTCGAGCCTCACATAGTCATAGAGCTCGCACGCACGTGCAAAGCGCTGCATCCACCACTCGTAGCCGGTCTCTGCCATGCGCTTCCACTGGTAGGTCGGGTTGCCCCAGACCTGGCCATCCTCGCTGAACTGATCGGGCGGGCAGCCTGCAATCGAGGTTGCGTTGCCGTCCTTGTCGATCGAGAAGAGATCGGGGTGGCTCCAGACATCGGAGGAGTCGGCAGAGACATACATCGGCATGTCGCCGACAAGCGAGATGCCCTTCGAGTGCGCGTACTCCTTGAGCTCAGACCAGCCCTGAGCGAAGATGAACTGCCGCTTCTCGTGGTAGGAGATCTCCTTCGCAAGCGAAGAATCATGCAGAAGCTTGTCCGAGTACTTCTTGTACTTGGCTGGCCACGTCTGCCAGGCACGCTCGCCCTCGAAGTGCTTGATGGCACGGAAGGTGGCATAGGGAAGAAGCCAGGCCTCTTCCTTCCTGCAGAATGCCTTGAAGGCAGGGTCTGAATCCTTGATGGCGGCAGTCTTCTTCTCGAGGTCTTCCTTCGTGCCTTCGATGAGGGCAGTATTGCCGGCAAAGGCAGAAAGGCCGGCGTACGGGCTGCCATGGCGGTCGCAGGGGTTCACGGGCAGGATCTGCCAGTAGCGCTGGCCGCCTGCAGCCAGGTAGTCGATGAAGTCACGGGCAGGCTTGCCCATGGTGCCAGGACGGCCGCCATTCGGAAGCGACGTGATATGGCAGAGGATGCCCATGCCCGGCTCGAGCGGACGGTCGAGCATCTGTGCCTTGTGGAAGTAGAGGACCGCCGTTCCCAGAGGCCAGAGGCCGACATGGACCTTTCCGTCATGCACCTCGAGGTCCTGGCCCGACACGATATCGTCCACAGCCTCGCCCTGCATCGGCACCTCGAACTCATGGCGCTGGGAAAGGCCGCCGTTCACGAGGACCATGACAGACTCGTCACCTGCGGAACGCGTGAAGCCGAAGACATCCTGGTTCACGGCAAACGGATGGAAGTCGCCGTCCACAAGCACCGGCAGGGACTTCCTGATAGCGATCGCATTGCGGTAGATGTTGAAGCAGTCCTTGTCCTCATGTCCCCACGGGAAAGGCGCCCTGTTGTACGGGTCTGTCATGCCCTGGAGGCCTGCCTCGTCGCCGTAGTAGATGGAGGGCACGCCCGGCATGGTCATCTGCAGGAGCGCTGCATCCCAGAGCCTGCCTTTGGCCAAGCCCATCTGGTCGCGGGAGAGCCTGTAGGCGGCACGCTGGTTGTCGTCCATCGTATCCGGGTCGGGAGCGCCGCCCAGAAGCGTGAGGATGCGGCTCCTGTCATGGGAGCCCAGAAGGTTCAGGGCCGAATAGAACGCATCGTGCGGATAGTTCTCATAGAGCTGCTCGAAGCGTGCTGCCGTCTCGTAGGCATCGACCTTGTTCAGGAGGAAGTCGAGCACGGCTCCCCTGAAGGGATAGTTCATCGCAGAGTCGAGCTCGCCGCCCAGAAGGTAGTGCCTCGGCTCGCCGTAGGCAACCTTGTTCGAGGCATCTTCCCAGACCTCGCCGATGACAGCGGCATCGGCACGCTCGGCACGTGCGGCGCTCGAGATATCACGGATGAAGTCTTCGGGGAGCTCATCTGCCACATCGAGCCTCCAGCCACGGGCACCAAGGCGCAGCCAATGGCGGACGACGCCGTCCTTGCCGCAGATGAACTCGTGGTAGCCTGGGTCCTCTTCGCGGACGTCAGGCAGGTCGCCCACGCCCCACCAGGAGGCATACTCGCCCGAGTCGTCTATCTCGTACCAGGAGCGGTACGGAGAGTCCTCGCTCTGGAAGGCGCCAACCTCGGGATAGTTGCCGTACTTGTTGAAGTAGCGCGAATCGCAGCCCGTATGGTTGAAGACGCCGTCGAGCATTATTGCCATGCCATGCGCCTCCGCAGCGCGGCAGAGCTCCTGGAAGGCCTCCGTATCGCCGAGCATCGGGTCGACCTTCATGTAGTCGGCCGTGTCATAGCGGTGGTTCGAGGCAGCCTCGAAGATCGGGTTCAGATAGAGCACAGTGACGCCGAGCGCCTCGAGATAGTCGAGCTTCTCTGCGATGCCGGAAAGCGTGCCGCCGTAGAAGTCCCAGGCAACGATATCGCCCGAGGCATCCTTCTGGTAGCGGGGCTCGGTGTTCCAGTCCTCGACCAGGCGGCGTCCAGGGCCATTCCTCTTGACCGAGAGTGCCGCGTCGACACGCTCGCGCCAGTCGGCGCCACGTGCGAAGCGGTCCGGGAAAATCTGGTAGACGATGCCTTTCGTGTACCACAGAGGAAGCGTCTTCCTCGTGAGGTAGACAGAAATCTGCCAGCTCGAAGGCTCATACCACACAAGCTCGCCTTCGCCCGACGTGGCGCCGTCCTTCGTGCCATACCAGCAGACGGAGCCATCGGAGCCATAGATCTTGAAGTAGTACCACAGGATCTCGGGGTCCGGCACCTCGAAGGAGCCGGTGAAGTGCAGGTGGTCTCCTGCCTCCTCGCGGTCCATGTGATAGATGTACTCGCCTTTGCCATCCACCCAGGTGCGGATATCGGCTGAGGCACCAAAGTCGTCCCAGACATCGAGGCTGAGCACGACGGTGCCGCCACAAGGGGCGGCACCAAAAGGACTCCGATACGTCGGATCCGAACTTATATGCAATGCGCGCAAGGTGACCTGTCTCTCTACCCTGCCTAATCGCGACGCTTGTTGTAGCGCTGGACCTCAGGGTGAAGACTATGATACAGGTCCAGGTAGTCGTTCGCTGCCCTCTTCCAGCTGAAATCTTGCGACATTGCCTGACGCTGGAGCTGTGCCCACACGTCCTTGTCCGTCCAGTACACTTCGCAGCCTGTGAGAAGCGCATTGGTCATCTCATCGGCGTTGATGTTCGCGAAGCTGAAGCCCGTTCCCTCGCCCGTGAAGCGGTTGTAGGGGATGACCGTATCCTTGAGGCCGCCCGTCTCTCGCACGACCGGAAGCGTGCCGTAGCGCATGGCAATCATCTGGGAAAGGCCGCAGGGCTCGAACTCTGACGGCATGAGGAAGAGATCCGCACCCGCGTACATGCGGTGCGACAGCGCAGAGTCGAACGTGATGCAGGCAGCAAGCTGGTCGTTGTACTTCCAGTCGAAGTACTTGAATGCATCTTCGAGGTCCTTGTCGCCGGTGCCGAGCACGGCCATCTGGATGCCGCGGCTCATGAGGTAGTCCATCGCATAGCGGACAAGGCCGATGCCCTTCTGCTCCGTGAGGCGGCCAACCATTGCGACAAGAGGCTTGTCGGGGTCGACAGCAAGACCCAGCTCCTCCTGGAGCGCCTTCTTGCAGGCAGCCTTGCCGGACATGTCTTCCTCGAAGTAGGCAGCCGCAATCTCGGGGTCTGTCTTCGGGTTCCAGGCATTCACATCGATGCCGTTGAGGATGCCCGAGAGCACGTTCTGGCGGCGGCGGAAGATGCCGTCGAGGTTCTCGCCGTAGAACGGCATCTGGAGCTCGTCGGCGTAGGTCGGCGAGACCGTGGTGAGGGCGTCCGAATAGCAGAGGGCGCCCTTCATGTAGTTGATGCCTCCTGGGCCTGCGGCCAGCTGGTCGCGTGCGGCAGGGATGCCTGCCAGGCCCAGGACGTCGTTCAGCATCTTGTCCGAGAACTGCCCCTGGAACTTTGCATTGTGGACGGTGAAGACCGTCTTGATGTTGTCGTAGAGGGGAATGTCCCGGTAGAACTCGCGCAGGAACACGGGCGCCAGGGCGCACTGCCAGTCATTGCAGTGCAGCACGTCGATGTCGCCGAGCTCCGGCACATGCTGGAGGCATTCCAGGATGGCCTTCGAGAAGAAGGCGAAGCGCTCTCCATCGTCGTAGTAGCCGTAGATCCCGTCGCGCTTGAAGTAGGCCTCGTTGTCCACGAAGTAGAAGTCGAGGTCATTGAGCGTGAGCTTGTCGATGCCGCACCAGACATTGCGCCAGGAGAGCGGCACGTAGAACTCGCAGATGTGCTGCATCTGCGCCTTGTACCCATCAGAGATCTTCGAGTACTTCGGAAGGATGACGGCGACATGGGCTCCTGCGTGCTTGAGTGCACGCGGGAGCGATCCTGCGACGTCGGCCAGGCCGCCCGTCTTCACGAACGGCACAACCTCGGACGCGGCGAAGAGGATGTTGAGCTTTCTTCTGACAGCCATGGATGCTCCCGCTTTCTGAAGCACTAGTCGTTGCCCTTGGGAAGGACCAGCACTGCGTCGGACGTGCCACGAAGGACCGTGCCAGCAGCAATCTCATTGTTGCGGTCGATGATCGCGTTCTCGATGTGGGCGCCGGCCTTGACCGTGACCGAACGGACGAGGATCGCGTTCGTGACGGTGGCACCCGGCTCGATCACGCAGGCACGGCCGATGATGGAGTTCTTCACGGTGCCGTAGATCTTCGTGCCGGAGGAGACGAGCGAGTTCGCCACATGTGCGCCCGGCTCGTACTTGGCAGGCGTCGTGTCGTGTGCCTTTGTCATGACCGGCAGGTCGTTCGTGAAGAGCTGCTCCTGAAGCGCCGGATCGAGGAGCTCCATCGAGCGCTTGAAGTAGGCCTCCTTCGAGAAGATCGGCGCCACATAGCCCTCGTAGTCATAGGTGCCGACGCGGACCTCGTCGAGATCCTCCTTGAGGGCATCGAAGAGATCGAGGTGGTCGACATCGCGATACCAGCCCAGGAGCTCTTCGAGCTTCTGCGTGCCGATAACGAAGAGGTCCATGAAGGCGGCATCGCCGAAGGCAGAGCCTGTCTTGATGCCGGCGAATGCGCCCTTGTCGTCCTTCACGACAGCATTGACGTCCTCGGAGTCCTCATTCGCACGGTAGGTGACGACGGTGATATCGTCGCCGGACGCGATGTGGGCATCGACGATCTTCTTGAGATCAGTCGTGTAGAGGAAGTTGCAGCCGGAGACGATCACATAGTCGGACTTCGAGCGGCGCAGGAAGTCGCGGTTCGCCTCGAAGTCGCGGATGAGGAAGCGGCCGCCGACGCGGCTCATGCCGAACGAGGATCCCGGAAGCGGGAAGAGGCCGCCGTTCTTGCGGTCAAGACCCCAGTCCTTGCCGGCGCCGACATGGTCGATGACCGGGCGGTAGTTGTCCGGCATGATGAGACCGATGGTGCTAAGGCCTGCATTGACCATATTGGAGAGCGTGAAGTCGATCATGCGGTAGCGGCCGAGAACCGGCGTTGCCGCGACCGGGCGCACGCCTTCGACGAACTGGCTTGGATGGTGCGTGGAATAATTGGTGGTGATGAGTCCTACGACCTTTGCCACGGCTACTCCTCTCCCTTCGTAATCACGGCGTCATTGCCTGCCACTGCCGTATCCGCATCCTTGCTGCCGAAGTCGATATTCTTCTCGACGACAGCGCGCTCGCCGAGGATGGCATTGACGACGCGGCAGCCTTCCTCCACGCGGGCACCCGGCAGAAGCACGGAATCCTCGACGATGGTGTGGGGGCCGACATAGACGCCGGCGGAAATGACCGAATGCCTGACCTGGCCCAGAATCCTGCAGCCATTGTCGACGAGGCAGTCATCGATGGAGGCGTCAGGGCCGACATAGTGCGGCGGCATCGGCACGGTGTTGCTCATGATCGGGGATTCCTGGTCGTAGAGGTCGAACGCCGGCTCGGAGCCCAGGAGCTCCATGTTCGTCTCGTGGTAGGAGGCGATGGTACCGACATCGCGCCAGAAGCCCTCGAAGCGGTACGTGTAGAGGCGCTTGCCGGCATCAAGCAGCTTCGGGATGATGTTCTTGCCGAAGTCGTGCTCGGAGTTCGGGTCCTTGGCGTCCTCCTTCAGCGTCTTGACCAGAAGGTCGGCGTTGAAGATATAGATGCCCATGGAAGCGAGGTTCGAATCAGGATGCGCAGGCTTCTCGGTGAACTTGAGAATGCGCTCGTCGTCGTCCGTGGTGAGGATGCCGAAGCGCGGCGCTTCCTCCCAGGGGACCGGCATGACGGCAATGGTCAGATCGGCGTTGTGGCGCTTGTGGTTCTCGAGCATGTCGTTGTAGTCCATGCGGTAGAGCTGGTCGCCCGAAAGGATCAGCACATAATCAGGATCGTTCTGCTCGATGTAGCCAAGGTTCTGCGTCACGGCGTCTGCCGTGCCCTCATACCAGGCACCGCCAGACTGCGTCGCGAACGGCGGAAGGATGGAGACACCGCCCGAACGCTCGTCGAGGTTCCACGCCTCGCCCGAGCCGATGTAGGAATGGAGCAGATACGGACGGTACTGGGTCAGGACGCCGACAGTCGTGATGCCCGAGTTCGCGCAGTTGGACAGCGCGAAGTCGATGATGCGGAACTTGCCGCCAAACGAGACGGCAGGCTTCGCTACCTCGCTCGTCAGCGCCTTGAGCCTGCTGCCCTGTCCGCCTGCAAGCAGCATTGCGAGGCACTCTTTCTTGCTCATACCGATTCTCCCCTTTCAGCTTCCGGATAAGCAAAGGATTTACTTATCTATATGCCATATATCGCGGGCATACTCGCGGATTGTTCGGTCGGAAGAGAAGTATCCGGCCTTAGCGGTGTTGTGAAGCGCCGCGCGGTTCCACTTTATCGTGTCAGGATAGTCGTTCGTGAGCTCTTCCCATGCCTGGACGTAAGCACGGAAGTCCTTGAGCACGAGGTCCGGATCGTTGTTGACCATGAGGTAGTCATGGATGCTCTCGAAGTTGCCGGAAAGGCGCGAGAACGTGCCATCCACAAGCTCGTCCACGACACGTCCGAGGCGGTCGCGGTCGGCATTGTACTCATCCCAGGCGTAGTAGCGGCCGGATGCCTTGAGCTCGTCGACCTCTTCGGTCCTGAGGCCGAAGATCTTGATGTTCTCGTCGCCCACGAGCTTGCAGATCTCGACGTTTGCGCCGTCGTAGGTGCCGAGGGTGAGGGCGCCGTTGTACATGAGCTTCATGTTCGACGTGCCGGAGGCCTCGGTGCCTGCCGTGGAGATCTGCTCGGAGATATCGGATGCCGGATAGATGAGCTGGGCATTCGAGACAGCGAAGTTCGGGACGAAGGCGACCTTGATCGTCTGGTTCACATGGTCGTCGTTGTTGATCACGTCGGCGACGGAGTTGATGAGGCGGATGACTTCCTTTGCGAAATCATAGCTCTGGGCTGCCTTGCCGGAGAAGATGAAGGACGTCGGCTGCGGCTTGAAGGAAGGATCTGCGAGGAGACGGTTGTAGATGTCGAGGACCTTGAAGACGTTCAGGAGCTGGCGCTTGTAGGCATGGAAGCGCTTGACCTGGACATCGAAGATCGTGGTCGGATCGAGCTCGACGCCCGTCGTGTCCTTGATGTAGCGGGCAAGACGCTCCTTCTCCGTCTGCTTGGCAGCATGGACATCCTTCAGGAACGACTCGTCCTTCTCATACGGGATGAGCTTCTCGAGCTCATAGGCATCCTTGAGCCAGCCATCGCCGATTGCATTGGTGATGAGCTTTGCATAGGCAGGGTTGGCCTCTGCGAGGAAGCGGCGGTGTGAGACGCCGTTCGTCTTGTTGTTGAACTTCTCCGGCGTGAGGTCGTAGAAGTCCTTGAGCGTCGACTTCTCGAGGATGTCCGTATGGAGGGCCGAGACGCCGTTCACGGAGTGCGAGCAGATGACGGAGAGGTTTGCCATGCGGCACTGGCCATCCCAGAGGATTGCCGTCTTCTGGAGCTGGTCCCTCCAGTTCTCTGCATCATGCGGGAAGGACTCGCGGTAGCGGCGGTCGATCTCGTCGATGAACATGTAGGTGCGCGGAAGCTGGGCACGAAGGAGCGGAATCGGCCACTTCTCGAGGGCTTCCGGCATGATCGTGTGGTTCGTGTAGGAGACGGTGGCCGTCACGGTCTTCCAGGCCGTATCCCAGTCAAGGCCCTTCTCGTCGACGAGGATGCGCATGAGCTCGGGGCCGCAGAGCGCCGGGTGCGTATCGTTCGTGTGGATGCAGACATGCTTCGGAAGGTCTTCCCAGGCATCGGGGCCGAAGTTGCGCTCATAGGTGTGAAGGATCGACTGCAGGCCTGCAGAGACGAAGAGGTACTCCTGCTTGAGGCGCAGAAGACGTCCATGCTCGCCCGCATCGTTCGGATAGAGGATCGTGGAGATGGCCTCGACATCGGAGCGGAACTTGAATGCCTTGGCATAGTCGCCGGCATTGAAGGCATCGAGATCGAAGTCAGGCGTATGCGGCTTTGCGCCCCAGATGCGGAGCTTGTTCACGCAGGTGCCGCCGAAGCCGACGATAGGCACATCGTACGGGACGGCGTCGACCTTCTCGCCGCCTTCCCACGTGAACCAGTAGCTGCCAGCCTCGCCCTCGTGGCGCACGACCTCGCCGCCGAAGCGCACCGTGACGGTGCTCTCGAGCTTGCGGATCTCCCACGGGAAGCCATAGCGGAGCCAGTTGTCCGTCTTCTCGACCTGGCGTCCGCCCTCGATCTCCTGGCGGAAGAGGCCATAGCGGTAGCGCATGCCATTGCCGTTGCCGGCGATGCCAAGAGCTGCCATGGAGTCGAGGAAGCAGGCCGCAAGACGGCCGAGACCGCCGTTGCCGAGGCCCGGGTCGGCTTCCTTCGCGCAGAGGGTCTCAAGGTCTGAACCCATGTCCTTGAGGCACTCCTCGACGAAGTCGCGGATGCCGAAGTTCAGGAGGTAGTTGTCCAGAAGGGGACCGAGCAGGAACTCGAGGGAGAAGTAGTAGACCTGCTTCTCGTCCTTCGGGTGGCACTCGACCTCGATGCGGCGTGCCTTCTGGGCAATGAGACGTGCGAGGCACAGGAAGCGCTCCCTGTCCGTGCACTCTTCGAAGGTCTTGGAGCGCTCGGAGAGGCACATGGCCTCCAACTGCTCCTTGAAGTCGTTCTTGTCCTTGAAAAGCTGTGGCTGTACTGACATACGTACCTTCCATCTTGGGGCCCCGAGAGGCCTCCTATACAACTATCGCTTCGAAGAGCGGGTTGCCCGCTTCTTCGGAGTTGCTGGGGTTTGAGGCTCCGCCGCCTTCTCGGCAGGAGCTGCCTTGGCAGGAGCTTTCTTCGGTGCCTCCTTCTTGGCAGGCGCCTTCTTCGCAGGAGCTGCCTTGGCGACAGCAGCTGGCGCAGAAGCAGCAGCATCCTTTGCAGGAGCTGCCTTCTTCGCAGGAGCCTTGCGGGCAGGCGCCTTCTTGGGAGCCGGCTTCTCCGCAGCGGCCTCTGCTGCCTTGGCAGGAGCGGCCTTGGCAGACGTCTTGGACGTGGTCTTCCTCGTCCTGGGCTTTGCCGCAGGCTTCGGCTTGGGCAGGTCTCCCACACGCTTCAAGACGATGCCGCCGAGTGCCGGGATGCGGAGCACGACCGAGTTCTCGCGCCCGTTCCAGGGCACATCCTCGCTCTTGATATCGCCGACATTGGCGATGCCGGTGCCGCCGAACTCCTTCTCGTCGCTCGTGAAGATCTCTTTCCAGATGCCAGGCGCAGGAATGCCGACACGGTAGTTCTCGTGCGCAGCAACATCGAAGTTGATGACGATTGCAAGATCATCCTTGGGATCGTCGCCCTTGCGGACAAACGAGATCAGGGACTGCTTTGCATTGTCGGCGTCGATCCACTCGAAGCCGGCTGCATCGTAGCCGCACTGCCAGAGTGCCGGCTCCTGCGTATAGAGCTTGTTCAGCGCTGCGATGAAGACCTGCTGGTCGTGGTGGGCTTCATACTCCTGTGCCATGAAGTACTGGATGCCCTCATACTCGCGCCACTCGATCCACTGGGCAATCTCGTTGCCCATGAAGTTGAGCTTGCCGCCGGGGTGGGTCATCTGGTAGAAGGCAAGCGCCCTCATGCCGGCGAACTGGCGCCAGTAGTCTCCCGGCATGCGGCCGATGAGCGAGCACTTGCCGTGCACGACCTCATCGTGCGAGAGCGGCAGGATGAAGTTCTCGTTGAAGGCATACATGATCGAGAACGTGAGCAGCTTGTGGTTGCCCGGCCTCCAGGGGAAGTCCGTCTGGCAGTAGTGGAGCGTGTCGTTCATCCAGCCCATGTCCCACTTGAAGTTGAAGCCGAGGCCTCCGACCTCAGGAGGATAGGTGACAAGCGGCCAGGCCGTGGACTCCTCTGCAATCATCATGACATCAGGATGGTAGCGCTCGACCGTGGAGTTCGTCCTCCTGATGAACTCGGATGCATCGAGGTCCTCTTCCGTGCCCTTGGAGTTGAAGCGCTTCTGGGAGGGGTCGTCGATACCGAAGTTCATGTAGAGCATGGAGCTCACGCCGTCCATGCGCAGGCCATCTGCATGGTACTGGTCAAGCCAGTAGAGGGCATTGGAGATGAGGAAGGTCCTGACCTCGCCTTTGCCGAGGTTGAACTTGTAGGTGCCCCAGTTCGGATGCTCCTTCTCCTCGTAGAGCTTGTGGCCCACGAAGTTGCCGAGGCCATGGGCATCCTTGCAGAAGCCGCCCGGCACCCAGTCGAGGATGACGCCGATGCCCGCCTCGTGGCAGGCGTCGACGAAGTGCATGAACTCCTTGGGCGATCCATAGCGGGAGGTCGGCGCATAGTAGCCCGTGATCTGGTAGCCCCAGGAGCCATCGAAGGGATGCTCCATGATGGGAAGCAGCTCGATATGGGTATAGCCCATCTTCTTCACGTAGTCCACGAGCTCCACGGAGAGCTCGTCGTAGGTAAGGTAGCTGCCGCCTGCACGCTCCCCTGCCGGAGGCTCCGTGCCGTTGCCGTTGAGTCCGTCATCGTGGCGCTTCCAGGATCCCAGATGCACCTCGAAGATGTTGAGCGGGGACTTCAGCATCTTCCTCTTGTTGCGCTCGAGCATCCAGGCATTGTCGCCCCACTCATAGTGGCGGATATCCGTCGTGACGGATGCCGTATCGGGCGGGCACTGGGCATGGAAGGCATACGGATCTGCCTTGTAGATGAGCTCTGCTCCAGGCGTAGGCTCTATTGCGTACTTGTAGCACTCATCTGCATGGACGCCAGGCACGAAGCCGCACCAGATGCCGCCCGTCTCCGTCTCGAAGAGGTAGTCTGCGTTCTCGTCCCAGCCATTGAATTCGCCGACGAGGCGTACGGAGGTGACGCCAGGCGCCCAGACGGCAAAGCAGTAGCCGTCCTCTCCGTCCTGGGTGGCAGGGTGGGCTCCGAGCTTGTCGTAGCTGCGGTACCACTCTCCCTTGCCCATCAGGTACACATCGTCTGAGCTAATCAGGTAGCGGGCATCCTTCGTCATTTCAGCCATGGACCATCCCTTCCCCCTCACCGGTACGACCGATGCGCATCCCCAGCGCATCTATCATACTCAAATGGCACCCCTATTTTGGCTGTCTTGCACAATATGGCATGCAGGGCATCGCGCTGCTGCATGTCCTGCATGCGTTTATCAGGCGAACCCATTATCATTTCTTACAGTTGCTGAACAACATGTTTCCGGCCAGAGGAGCGAAAATCGCATGCCACGGGAATCTCTCGCATCGAAGAAGAAGCGCGCCGAGGAAGTATGCCGGCGCATGGAGGAGAAGTATGGCGGGGCCGAGAGCGCTCTTGACTACTACAACCCCTACACCCTCCTCATCGCGGTCATGCTCTCTGCCCAGACGACCGATGCCGGCGTGAACCGTGTGACGCCCGAATTCTTCCGCCGCTGGCCCGACGCTTTCGCCCTGGCACAGGCAGATCCAGCAGAAGTCGGCGAGGTCATCCGCTCCATAGGCTTCTGGCATGCCAAGGCAGAGCACGCGGTCGAAGCAGCGCAGATCATCGTGGCCGAGCATGGAGGCGAAGTGCCGCGGACCATGGCGGAACTGACGAAGCTTCCCGGCGTGGGCAGAAAGACCGCCAATATCGTCCTGAACAAGGCATTCCATGACTGCGAAGGCATAGCCGTGGATACCCACGTCTTCCGCATCGCCACAAGGCTGGGGCTTACCAAGGCCTCTGTTCCTCTCGCAGCAGAGCAGGATCTCCTGAAGCTCATACCAAAGGAGCTCTGGCCTGATGTCAATGAGCAGTGGATCCATTTCGGCCGTGAGACCTGCAAGGCCCAGCGCCCTCTCTGCGAGGGCTGCATGCTGAAAGACATCTGCCCCTCCTTCGGCCGCCCCGACCGCTACCGCAAGAAGCAGCAGAAGAAGGTCGACAAGAAGGAAGGCAGGAAGAAGCAGGAAGGCTGAGCATTCAATCCCTCTCCTCGCTTTCGCTTCTGGCGGATTTTCAGAGCAAATGCAACGCCTGTGAGCAGAAGATCTCCTGCGGGCACTTCCAGCCGAGGCGCCTGGGCGGTCTGCGGTTGAGCATGGCATAGGCCGCGTTCACCTCCGCGTCAGCCGCGCCATCCAGGCTCCTGCCCTTCGGGAGGAAGCCGCAGGAGCCCGCTGGCGTTCCTTCTCCCAGGGGTAGCGGGGCGCGCAGAAGCAGGCGGGGATCCCGAGGCGCTCCTGGATCTGCCGCGCCCGCGCGAGCTCCCTTGAGACAGCCGGCTTGTCCCTGCCGATCGTCCTTGCAATCTCGCGGACGCCTTTGGGCTGCCTGGCGAGCAGCATCACGTCCTCGCGCTCCTCGATGCCAAGATGGCTGCAATGGCCCACGGCTTCCTCCTGCGATGCATGTGTCTTCGCAAGCACCATCGCAGGACTGCCGTGAGCCATTTCACGTGCTCAGGAGGCGTTGCACTCGGAGTGAAAAATCCGCCCTCTTATTCCTTGGCAAAGATGGTCCTTGCCCATCATCTGTGGCTTCCAGACTAGCTAAATCCCGCTGCGCCATATCTTCTCATGCGCCCTTCCAAAGCCGCACCATGCCATCGCTGCAAGCTGCACAGCAAGATAGCCAGGAAAGAGCCGCTGCGACTCTGCTCACAGGCGTTCTTCCAAGAATCTCTGTGCGCGCCTCTCTGGAGATGCCACCAAAATCGGGTGCAGTTATTGCAAGCGTGAAGAACGCCGCGGCATCAAGCCTTCCCTCATCGAAAGACTGCCTGTCAAGCGCAAGATAGGTGCGGCTGGCTCCGCTCATTCTGTACTGCACGGGCCTTGAGGAAGAACGAGGCCTCGCTATTCCTTCTGCAGGGGAATCTCGAGAATGACTTCCTGATACTCAACCTGCTCATTCCGCAATCGAGCAGCTCAGAAAGTGCTCGCACCTCTATCTCGGCTCCCATGGCGCCTGCTGTATGTTGAACTGGGCAGGATCGATTCCGCCGGTCACAATATGCAGCTTGCAGTCTCTCTGCTTCTTTGGCTGGCATGACCGCTTGAAAACCTCAGTCATCCACTTTGCGCTTTTGCTGTCCAGGACCACTATCTGGCCGATGCTAGAAGTAGCCATATGCCACATCCCTCTCGCCGTTGACGCTCGCGATGCGAGCTGGTTATATCCTGTGCCTTCGGTCAGGGCATTCTAAGCTTGTATATATTCAATGTCTGAGCTGGTATTTTGTAAGGTTCATGTTAGATGTCCATGAGGCTTGCTCAAAGTCATTTAAATCATTTATTTGCAATTTATAGGATAGTGCTGGCGTTGGAAGGCAGCTCGAGCCGTCCTTAGCAAGAGGGCCGCTGCCCTTATCCGGAGCAGCAGCCTTCAATGCGGAAGCGGCAGGAGCGGCAAGCTCTCAGAGCACGTCCTTGAGGTCTCCCCTGTCCCTGGCTTCTGCCAGAAGATGGGCGAACACCTTGTCTCCGTGCAGCCCGTCATGCTCGAACTCGTTCGTGACCCAGGCATGGGAGGCGCCCACGCGGGAGAGCGTATCGAGCTGGAGGCCGGAGTCCACATAGGCATCATCGAAGTAGACTGCAGCCTCAAGCGGCACCGTATTCTGCGCAAGCTGCTCCTGGTCGTAGAGATGTCCGAACTCCGTGTCCTCCATCAGAAGATCCATCGCAGGACGGAACGGAATGAGGGCCGGATCTTCGTCGAACATCCAGGGGAACATGGCCTCAGCAAAGAGCATGAGGGGACGTGCAGCGGGCGCGAACTCAGGCCGCCTCTCCGCCTCGTGTGCTGCCGCCCACTCGATGGGATGTGCCATCCTGCCATCTGCGTAGATGAACTCCTGGAGCGTCCAGTAGAGCGGATTGGAAGGCGATGCCGTCATGTCCATGACCGCATGCCTGAAGTCGTCTGTAAGCTCTACCTTGGAGACGTCTCCGCCTGCTGCAGCAAGGGCGGCCTTGGCCGAGCCATCCCCTGCCACGAACGCGGTGTCGAAGAGGTTGTGGAGGCGCTCAGGCGCCGGCTTCATGCCGAGGCCTGCTCCTATGAGCTGGAGGCGCCTCACGCTGAAGGGAGACCCATCCGGCAGCTTCACATCGCCTGAGCTGAGGCGGTCAGCGACAAGCGCGACCCTCTTCTCGTCTTCCGGATAGCGCTCGTAGAACCCTCGGGTCTTCTTCACCATGCGCGGGAACGTATGGGCATAGACATCTGCTGCGTCTGCCGGGATATGGGGAATGCCGCCGCAGGTGAAGGCAGCTGCCACCCCTTCCGGGAAGGTCGACAGGTTTGCCATGGTCAGAAATCCGCCATAGCTCTGCCCGAGCGTCACCCACCTCTCGCCCCCGAACTCAGAAAGTCTCAGATATTCGAAGTCACGGATGATGGAGTCAGCAAGGAAGCGCTTGAGATAGTCTGCCTGACGGCGTGCAGGGTCTGCGCCTTCTGCCTTCGCCTCGTCTGCGATGCGGCGCATGACAGAGCCTTCGACACGGGAGGAGCGACCCGTTCCTCGCTGGTCGGGAAGCACGATGCGGAAGTGTTTGATCGCCTCTGCCATCCAACCGTCCGTGTAGGGGCTCAGAGGCCTCGGCTCTGCCCCTCCCGGACCTCCCTGGAGATAGACGATGAGCGGGAGATGCTCGGACGCCTTCTCGGGGCTTCTGACAATGCGGTAGAAGAGGGAGAGGGACTTGCCCGCGAAGGCGGGATCGGGCTCCTCAGAGGCGCTCTCGCGCGCCAGTGCGCTCATGCCTTCCGTGCTCGCGCCGGCAAGCTCGGCAGGCGTGGTCCCGCGCCAGTCGAGTGGCACTGGAATCGAGTGGTCTTCCACAAAGAGCCTCGGCAGGCAGTACTCGCAGAGCTTGCTCATCTCGCTGTCCCTTCTCTGGCGCATCGCGCCAGCTCTTGTTTCCGCCTCCCCATCATATCCCGCACCGGCAGAGAAAAGGCCCCGCAGATGCAAGAGCACCTGCGGGGCCCAGCCGAGTCAGGGGAGAATCTGCGCTTGTGCTTGTACGGAATCCCGCTTACACGCGGGCAAGAGCCTGGTCGAGGTCGGCGATGATATCGTCGACATCCTCGATGCCGACAGAGAGGCGGATGAGGTCCTCGGAGAGATGTGCTGCCTTGAGCTGCTCAGGCGTGAGCTGGGAGTGGGTCGTAGAGGCCGGGTGGATGATGAGGGACTTCGCGTCACCGACGTTGGCGAGGTGCGTGAAGAGCTTCACGTTGTTCACGACGGAGAGTCCTGCCTCGCGGCCGCCCTTGACGCCGAAGACGACGACGCCGCCGAAGCCGTGCTTCAAGATGCGGCTTGCCACCTCATGCGACGGATCGTTCTCGAGTCCGGAGTAGCGGACCCAGGAGACCTTCGGATGGTGCTCGAGGAACTTGGCGACAGCAAGAGCGTTGTCGCAGTGGCGCTGGACACGCAGGGACAGGGTCTCGATGCCGATGCCGATGAGCTGTGCTGCATACGGGGAAAGGGTCGGACCGAAGTCGCGGAGCTTGTTCGCAAGGACGCGGGTCGAGAACGGAGCAGCCGGTGCTGCATCTGCGAAGACGACGCCGTGGTAGGAAGGATCGGGACCTGCGATGGTCGGGAACTTGTCCGCCTGTGCCTTCCAGTCATACTTGCCGGTATCGATGACAGCGCCACCGAGCGTGGCACCGTGGCCGCCGATCCACTTCGTGAGGGACTCGATGACGACTGCTGCGCCATCCTCTGCCGGACGATAGAGGTAGGGCGTTGCGAACGTGTTGTCGACAAAGACAGGCACCGGAGACGGCAAGGAGTTTGCTGCCTCGACGATGGCGGGGACATCAGCGACGTCGACGAGCGGGTTGCCGATGGTCTCGACGTACCAGAGCTTCGTGTTCTCCTTCGTGGCTGCGACGAAGCCGTCGATATCGTTGTTCTCGACGAACGTGGTCTCGACGCCGAGGTCGCCGAGCGTGTGCAGGAAGATGTTCCAGGTGCCGCCGTAGAGGGAGTCGGAAGCGACGATGTGGTCGCCCGCACCGACGAGGTTCGTGAGTGCGAGGATCTCTGCTGCATGGCCGGAAGCCACAGCGACAGCACCGGTACCGCCCTCGATAGCAGCGACACGGGCTGCGACAGCGTCGGTCGTCGTGTTCGTGAGGCGGCCGTAGACGTTGCCCGGCTTCGCAAGAGCGAACTTTGCTGCGCCATCAGCGGCGTCATCGAACTGGAATGCTGCGGATGCATAGATAGGAAGTGCTGCGGAGCCGGTCACTGGATCGGGTGACCAGCCTGCGTGTACCTGAAGGGTGTCGAAGTGCTTCTCGGGGTCCCGTGCGAACGTGGGGTCGAGTGCGAATGCCATGATCTTGTGCTCTCTTTCTGGCGCCGGAGCGCGTGTCTTTTTTTCTTCAGCGAAGCATCACGCCCGGTACCCTATGCCTTCATCTGAAGGCACATCACAAGAGCCCGGGCCCCTGCATGCAGCGCATCCGATATGTCGTCGTCTTTTCCATGCGCTGCATGTTAGCGCAAGCCGAGCGCCAGAGGCAGCTCAGAGCTATACCTGTATCCACCTCGTAGTTATCTCTAGAATAGATAACCTGATTTATCTGCGCATATATAGATAAAAGAGGCATTCAGATTCGAAATATCGGTCCTTCGGGAGCCTCGATCTCTGGGCCTCTCTGCCGGTAGAAGATCTTCCGTCCACACATGCTGCACACACAGGAGCTTTCCAGCACAGAAGCCCACATGTCCGCCAGAGGAGCGCCTCCGCATGCAGCTCTTCAGGCCCATCGAGACGACCGCATGCCACGTTCTGGATCCGTGGGGGCAGCAGATGCCTCCAGGCCTCACGCATCCAGGAAATCAGACAGGTCGATCTCCTTCCCCACGGCACCAGCCCCATGTTCACAATGGCTCTGTCCATCTCTGCCAGCGTCCTGGCATCGATGCTGTCCCTGCATGCATCCTTGTCAGAGCCACTGCCGGAAGGCGCCTCCCGCTTCCCTGGTGCCATATCTCCGTCCGTCATGGCGTCCATGATGCGCGCGTTTCCGTTGCTGCAGCACTTGCCCTGCTGAGAGCCAGGTCTCGGCTGCCCGCTGCCTGCCCATAAGAATGGTCCCGCACGCACCCTAGCGCACGGGACCAGAGCATCGCTCAGATATCATGCAGCCTCGAGGCTGCCCCCATCTGGTCTAGTAGTTGACGACTTCCTCCTGGAAGTAGGACTGCGGGTGGTTGCAGACCGGGCAGACCTTCGGAGCCTCAGGGCCGACATGGAGGTGTCCGCAGTTCAGGCACTTCCAGACCTTCACGCCCGGGCGGCTGAAGACGTCGCCTGCTGCGACATGCTCCTCGAGCTTGTTGTAGCGCTCCTCATGATGCTTCTCGATAGCGCCGACCATGCGGAACTTGGCTGCAATCTCCTTGAAGCCCTCTTCGTCGGCCTTCTCAGCGAAGCCCTTGTACATATCGGTCCACTCGTAGTGCTCGCCTGCAGCAGCATCCTTGAGGTTCGTATCGGTATCCGGCATGGCTCCGCCGTGCAGATACTTGAACCAGAGCTTTGCATGCTCGCGCTCGTTGCCCGACGTCTCGGTGAAGATGTCGGAGATCTGGACATAGCCGTCCTTCTTGGCCTGGGATGCATAGTAGGAGTACTTGATGCTTGCCTGGGACTCGCCAGCGAAGGCAGTCTCAAGATTCTTCTTTGTCTCGGAATTCTCGAAATCGACAGCCATGGGTTTCCCCTCTCAATCATGCATGCTTTGCCAGCCCCTTGC
The DNA here is from genome assembly GCA_900314535.1 of uncultured Olsenella sp. Taxonomy (GTDB): domain Bacteria; phylum Actinomycetota; class Coriobacteriia; order Coriobacteriales; family Atopobiaceae; genus Olsenella_L; species Olsenella_L kribbiana. The sequence continues at coordinate 44,202 of OMVT01000006.1, forward strand.
TGGCCCTCTCCGCATGCTTATTGATTCTTATACCCATTAAGCACGGTATCTTGCAAGAGTTTTTCGACAGAATCCTTCATTTCTGAGGTCATCGAGAATCGACTCTGCCATCTCCTGGCTGACGGGGGCACGCCCCTGCGCCTCTTCCTGGGAAGAGAGTGAACGCGCCGCCTCCCCGGCCGTGATGCCGGCATCCCCTGCGGCAAGGACAAGGCGAAGGAGGGCTGCCCTCTTCTGGCGATGCGATCCCTCGAACTTCGACTGCTTCGTATGGGAGGCAGACCTTCTGGAGGGGTTCGGCGCTACATGCTTGAGATAGGCCCCGAAATCGAGGAGGGCATAGTACCAGGTCCTCGGATCGTCTGTGGGGTCTTCTGCCGTCTTGGGGCAGCACCTTTCGACGAGAGGCGCTATTGCCTTGTCAGGCACCGCTGTATCATCCGGGAAGAGCTCATGCAGGAAGACTGTGCGGACATTCGTATCGAGATAGATGCCTGGAAGGTCGAAGGCAAAAGCACGGATGCCTGCTGCTGTCGTGGGGCCGATTCCTGGAAGGGCAACCAGCTCCTTTGCGTCTGTCGGAAAAGAGCCAAGCTCGGAGATCTTCTGTGCTGCCTCATGCAGCGCCAGGGCACGCCTGTTGTAGCCCATGCCCTGCCACTCCTGGAGGACATCTGCCGTGGGCGCCTGAGCCAAGGACTCCACATCGGGGAAACGCTCAAGCCACCTTTCCCAGCGGCCAAGCACACGCTGAACCTGTGTCTGCTGGAGCATGACCTCGGAGATCCATATCGCATACGGGTCTCTGGTCTCCCGCCACGGAAGATCGCGCCAGAGGATGCGCCCCTGCTCGAGCACGAGATGCCGGAAAGATCCGAGCTCCTCGTCTGTGACAGAGCCTCCCATCACTCAGCTTCGCCGCTTGCAGCATCCTTCTTCTCTGCCGCATGCTTCTCCATGAAGGCATTGAGATCGGAGACGAGCTCTCGTGTCTTGGCAGGATCTGTGCCGAGCGCAGCCTCCTTCAGGGAGAACGAGGAGAGATAGGCCTCCAAGAGCGTCTGTGCGCCGCACCAGATGGGATTGAAGGGGCAGAAGGGCTTCCTCGGGCAGGGCGTCTGGCCCTCGCCGCAGACATCGCAGGCCGTGAGCATCATGGGGCCCTGCACTGCCTGGACAATGTCCAGAAGCGTCACGGTCTCTGGATCCACTGCGAGGCTCATGCCGCCATGCGCACCGCGCGTGCTTGCGATGATGCCGGCCTCTGCCAGATCGTGCTGGATGGAACGGGCGAAGGAATAGGGGATGCTGTTCTCTTCGGCAGCGGTCCTGACCGACAGCACCGTACCGGGGTCACGTACGAGTGCCGCCATCATCCGCAATGCGTAATCGGTCTTTCTCGAGATATCCAACGTGCCCTCCACGCTCTGCCAGCTCAGTATCACTGGTCAGAAGGATAGCGATATTCATGCGTCATGTGGGCAATTGTCACAAATTGCGCAGCATCTGTTTTTGCCAGACTGCAATCCGGGACACTCTTCCCTATTTCCACTCCAGAATCGGGAAGCCTTCACGCTTCGCGGCCCGCTCGAGCGTCTGGCCGGGCGTGACCGCATAGCCATGCTTTGCAGTCTTGAGCATCGCATAGTCGGAGAAGTGGTCGCCGTAGGCATAGGCGACTTCCCAGCTGCCCGGTCCGAAGGCACCATCTGCCCATTCCTTGACGGCACGGGGCTTCTCCGAGCCCTGGGTGACGTCTCCTTCGACCCTGCCGGTGTAGTTGCCCTCAGGGTCCACTTCCATCTTCGTCGCAATGACGGCGTCCGTGCCGAGCACTTCCTGGGCGCAGAGGGCTATGACCTCGAACGTCGCAGAGACGAGCACGGTGACACAGCCTTCGCGCTTCCTTTTTGCGACCTCGGCGATGGCTTCCTTGCGGTAGCGCTTTATCAGCACCTCGTTGTGGAAGTCCACCATGATCTGGCGAATCTCTTCGGGGCTGTAGCGGGAAAGGGCAGAGAAGATGACCTCACGAGCCTCGTCCTGGCGATAGGGCAGATGGAGCTTGTAGCGGGCACCCCACCAGCCAAGGCGCAGGCCTGTGGCCACTCCGAGATAGTTATGCCTGAAGAGATAGAGCGAGAACAGGGCACCGGACTGTCCGTCGATGCACGTGCCATCGTAGTCGAAGACGGCCAGCTGGACACGCTTCTTGTCCTCTTTCGGGGCTTCCCCCATGCGAGATCCCTTCCACCTTCGTCCTGGCACACCGAGACCAGAACCCGCCCTGTTTATGCCCTCCTGCCGCCGGCAGCTTTCAGAGCATCTTGGCTTCCGGCAGAAACTTCTCTGCATACGAAAAAGGGCTCCCGAAGGAGCCCTGAAGGTGCAATGGCGGGATATGCGGGGCTCGAACCCGCGACCTCCGACGTGACAGGCCGGCGCTCTAACCAGCTGAGCTAATACCCCGTTCGGTGCGAGAGCTATATTACGCGAAATCGAGCGTCGAAGGCAAGCCCCAATTTGAAAAACTTTTCCAAAGGCACCTTCTTCTGGATATGAGAAGGGCTCTGCGCTGCATTTCCGCAGCTCAGAGCCCTGACAGAACGACTTGTGGAGGAATTGTCGTTACATGAGGCTGACCTGGACGGTACCAGAATCCGTCGTCACATCAAGATTCGACCCGTCGAGCACAGCCTCGGTGATCTGGCCCGAGCCGCCCACAGGGTTGCCGTCAGAGTCCACGACAGCAGAGGCAACAGAGCCGTCAGCCGGCACATAGGCAATGACATCCCAGGTGCCATCGAGGTTCTCGGGGATGATGAAGGCGCCCTGATAGAGGATGAGCGAGACCGGAGTTCCGGAGAGCTGGACGACCGTCGAGCTGTAGTTGCCGGAGCCATCGAGCTTCGCAAGCACCCAGCCGCCTCCCTGCTCCATGAGGCCATACGACGCATCGTGGTATGTCATCGTGTCGTTCGAGGCTACCTGCTGCTCTTCCTGCTGCGTCTGGGCATCCTCGCCCGTCTGCGTCTGCGTCGTCGAGGAGAGCGCATTGTTGAAGATGACGATCATGGCAATGACGACGACAGCGGCAGCGATTGCGATGCCGGCGAAGAGCTTCTTGTTCGTCTGCATGCGGGGAGCTGTGCTTTTGACCTTCGGGCGGTTCCTGCCCTCGAGACGGACATTTCCCTTCCTCGCCTTGCGCATCATGTGCGAGCGGGCAGCGGCTGCTGCCTCCTCGGCGTTGTCCCTCGACGTGAGGACTGCGCCCTCGCCGCTCGAGAGCTTCTGGAAGGCACCGGTCTCCTCAGGGTCGACACCGATGGGGCGGGGTGCGTCTCCCTCGCCCGCAACCGGGTCCTCCCCTACCATCGGACGTCCTGCAGAATAGGGGGACGTCGAGGATGCGTAGCCCGTCACATCGGGGCCGAATCCTCCCTGCGCATGCCGTGCGGCATGGCGGGGTGCATGCTTCTGATTGTCGAAAGGCACTTCTCTGCCTCCTCGTTTCAGGTTTCATGCCTGCACCGGGATGGACACAGGCATCCTGTCTACATTTTCTGCCAAGCGGCGGGAGCTCATGCTGCCCCGTCCAATAAAGCGCGAGGTCAGCACAACCCTCTAAGCCTAGAGGACGCGCCTCTCCTCTATTGCATGGCCAAGCGTCACTTCGTCTGCGTATTCGAGGTCTCCGCCCACGGGTAGGCCGCTTGCAAGGCGGCTCACCGTGATGCCGAGAGGCTTTATCTGGCGGCTCAGATAGGAGGCTGTCGTCTCGCCTTCGACATTGGGGCTCGTGGCCAGGATGACCTCCTGGATCTCTCCGTCCGCGAGGCGAGCCATGAGCTCGCGCACATGGAGCTGCGCGGGTCCTATCTTGTCCATAGGACTGATGACGCCACCCAGGACGTGGTAGAGGCCGTGATAGCTTCCCGTGCGCTCTATCGCCTCGACGTCACGCGGCTCTGCCACGACGCAGACCTCTGAGCGGGCGCGCGTCGGATCTGCGCAGATGTCGCAGGTATCCCCTGTCGCATAGTTGAAGCAGATCGGGCAGAAGTGCACCTCGCGCTTCACATCGAGGATGGCATCGGCGAGGCGCTCTGCCTCCTTCGCATCCGCTTCGAGGAGATAGTAGGCAATGCGCTGCGCCGACTTCGGGCCGATGCCAGGAAGGCGTCCCAGCTCGTCCAGAAGCCGCTGCAGGGCATGCTCCGTCCTTTCCGCCATCCTAGAAGAGTCCCGGGATGTTGAGGCCGCCCGTGATGGAGCCAAGCTCGGAGGATGCTGCAGACTGGGCAGAGTCGAGCGCATCGTTCACAGCGGCAAGGATCATGTCCTGGAGCAGGTCCACGTCCTCGGGATCGAGTGCCTTGGGGTCGATCTCGATCGACTTGAGCTTCATGTCGCCCGTTGCCACGACCTTCACGGTGCCGCCGCCTGCGGTGGCGGTGACTTCCTTGTCCTTCAGGCTCTCCTCTGCGGATGCAAGCTGCTCCTGCATTGCACGAGCCTGCTGCATGATTGCATTCATATCGAGATTGCGCTTTGCCATCGCGGTGCCTTTCCTGTCTTCAGTGACTCTGTCTATTCGTCTTCGTCGTCCGCATCGTCTGCGGCTTCCTCGATGCCGGTATCTGCATCATCGTCTTCGACTTCCTCCTCGTCAGGGGAAGGCTCGACCACGACATTGATGCCGGGGCCGAAGACCGACTCGAGCATGTCGGCAATGTCCTTTGGTATACCCTCGGTCTCCTTGAGAGGCGTGCCTTTCTGGGGCTCTGCCTCATCGCTTACAGGAAATCCGCTCGAGGCAGCTTCCTTTGCAGGGGCTGCCGCTGGCGCCGGTACAGTTGCGGGCTTCGGCGCAGGAGCAGGGGCCGGTGCTGCCACCGGTGCCTCTTCTGCATATCCCGCCACGTCTGCATCGCTATAGGGCACCTGCTCATCTGCTGGCGGCTCGTCCCACGGCATGGGCTCAGGTGCAGCTGCCGGCTGAGGCTCAGGTACGGGAGCAGGCGCTGGCGCTGCCGCAGCCGGTGCAGGCGCTGCCTGCGGCTGTGGTGCCGGTGCCTGGACTGGAGCGGGGGCCGGAGCGGGCGCTGCCGCCACCGGCGCCTGCTGCACGGGTGGCTGAGGAGCACGTGGCGCTGCGGCACGTGCCTTCGGCTTCGAGCTCTTCGCCTCCACATAGTTCGGATAGCGAGGGCCGAAGACCGCAATGATGGCAGGACGGACGATGGAGTCGACGTCTCCCCTGGCCAGCATATGGAGCGAGAACGAGGAGCCCTTCGGAAACTCGATCGTGAGGCTCTCGCCGTCGTCTGCGACCGCATGGCTCGAAGCCAGAAGCGAGGCGCGGGCAGGGTCCTTCTTCCGGAGGCTGTCCTGTACCTGCTTCCACATGCGCTGGAGGCGCGCCGTATCCTGCACAGGAGCGGTCGGAGCCGCTGTCTGCGGACGTGCCTGAGGGGCTGCTGCAGGAGCCGGTGCCGGAGCTGCCGCCCTCGGAGCAGGAGCTGGCGTGTAGGCAGGTGCCGGAGCAGGAGCTGATGATTGCGCAGGCGCCTGTACCGGAACCGGTGCAGGAGCTGCCTGGACAGCTGGGGCTGGAGACTCAGGTACAGGTGCTGCGGCGGGCTCTGCCACGACTCTCGAGCTCACCGGCACAGGAGCCGGCGATGCCATGACCACACCAGGGGCAGTGAGCGCTGCGATCTGCTCTTCGAGGTCATGCACGCGCTCTGCCAGGGACTCGAGCGTGAGATCCGATTGCGGCCTTGCCATCTTCGTGAAGGCAATCTCGAGCACGAGGCGCTGATTCGGCGCCGTGCGCATCTCCGAGGAGGTGTCTCCCAGAAGAGAGAGCACCCGTGCCAGCCTGTCAGGCGTGCCGAAAGCATCTGCCTCCTCCTGAAGCTTTGTCACATCTCCTGCCGCAGCGGGGACAAGCTTGGGGTCTGCCCCAGCGACAGAGACGACGTAGACATCGCGCACATGGGCGGCAAGCTCGCGCGTGAACTGCAGGAGATCGCGTCCGGCATCCACGAGTGCCGCTGTCTCGTTCATGAGCTCTGCCACATCGCGGCGGGCGATGGCAGAGACGATATTGGCAAGCGTCTGGCTCTGGACCTCGCCGAGGGCGCTTCTGACCGCCTGGAGCGTAATCCTGTTGTCCGAAAAGACGGCAATCTGCTCCAGGGTTCCCAGCGCGTCTCTCATGCCGCCTCTGGCATGGGCGGCGATGAGGGCCAGGCCCTCATCTTCTGCCTCGAAGCCCTCCTTCGCACAGACATCGGCCAGATGCGCCTTGATGTCATCTGCAGAGATAGCGTGGAAGTCGAAGCGCTGGACACGCGAGAGGATCGTCTGCGGAATCTTCTGGGGGTCGGTCGTGCAGAGGATGAATACGACATGCTCAGGCGGCTCTTCGAGCGTCTTCAGCAGCGCATTGAAGGCTGCCGTCGTGAGCATGTGGACCTCGTCGATGATGTAGACCTTGTAGGAGCCCATGGAAGGCGCGAAGCTCACACGGTTGATGATCTCCTCGCGCACGTTGTCCACGCCCGTGCGGCTTGCCGCATCGAGCTCATAGACATCCGGGTGCTCCCCTGCCGCGATGAGGCGGCACTGCTCGCATGTGCCATCGGGAAGCTGGCCTGGCCCCTTCTCGCACATGAGGGCCTTGGCCAAGATCCTTGCCATCGTCGTCTTGCCGGTGCCTCTGGGGCCGCAGAAGAGATAGGCATGCGAGACCCTGCCCTCGAGCACGGCGTGCTCGAGCGTCGATACCACATGCTTCTGTCCGACGACGTCCTGGAAGGTCAGGGGCCGATATTTTCTGTAGAGCGATTCCATCTGGTCTCCTGGAGGGAGGGTATGTGCTCAGTCCAGTATACGCGCGCACCCGTCTGACAGAAAGCCGGGCAGGCAGAGCCCCAGATCCAGAAATGTCCCTGCACTCTTGCACAGGCATCTCTGCAAGACGTACAATTGTTCTTAGAACAATTGTTCTTCAAAAGCTGTATATGCAGTGCAAGGGCACTCGTGTCGCTCCAATCGCGAGAGTGGGGCGACATATGGCTGCCTACGAGGAGCTTTTCAGTTTCGCGTCCGTCCTGTTCGCAGCAATGACAATCGGACTCTGGGTGGGCTGCCACACCGGACGAAGCGGAAAAGAGCCGTCCTTTGCCTGAGCGGATAGCGGCCACTCTCCAAACCTTACAGCAGTCAAAGGAGCGGCCAAATTCCCGCTGCCACGGGAGCCGTCTGCGCTATCCATTCTGCCGTGCCGCTGCCTTAACCGTGCACAGAAAAAGGGCTCTCTGAAGCTTCTGGTGGGTAGCAAAGACTGCCCATCCGACCCCGCAAGCGGGATGATTCCGTCGGCGGTGGAGGCGCTCAGCCGTCTGCGCTCGTGGACGACGCACTCGAACATGCCGGCGGTGAGATTCCGGCGCCTCGCGGTGACGGGACTGGCGAATGTGCGTTGGTGCGGATGGGGGGCGGTTCGCAGTCCCGTCGGGCGTGGACGTGAAGACTGTGAGCGCCATCCTCGGCCACTCCAACGCCGCGATGACCCTCAACGTCTACGCGGATGCACTCGCCGACAGCAAGAAGGTGATCATGGGCCTCATGGGCAGGATCATGTCCGCGGGGCTCTCGTAGGCCGCAGAATCAGACATCGCCAGCCGCAGGACGACCAGATGGGCGGGTTTTGGAATGGAGCAACAGGACAAGGACAGAAAGCCGAAGCTCGACCCCGAGGGGCAGGTGGCCTTCCTCAGGGGCAAGGGGGTCACGTTCGAGCGCATGGGCGAGGCAGACGCCATGCGCTACCTCTCGCGGGAGTCGTACCTCTTTTCAGCGTACGCGTACCGGACGCTCTTTCCCAGGCGCGTCGGAGGGGCGCACGACGGCGAGTACGCGAACCTCGACTTCTGCGACCTGGTAGACCTGGAGCGGCTCGACCGAGAGCTCAGGGCGGCACTCCTTCCGCTCGCGCTCGACGCGGAGCGCCTCGCGAAGGCGCGGGTGCTCGACGAGGTGGCGAGGCGGCCTTCCGAAGATGGCCACTCCATCGTGCGCGACTACATGGCGGCGCTCTCCCCCTCCGAGCGTTCCCGGAGGGAGGCAGAGATATCGAGGCTCCGGCGCGACGAGTACTCAGGCGACCTCCAGAGGCACTATGCCGGGGAGATGCCGATATGGGTGCTGCTCGAGCTCTCCTCCTTCGGCACTGTCGCGGACGTGTACCGCTACTGCGCAAGCCGCTGGGACGACGCGGCGATGCTCGACGAGCACTACATGCTCAAAAAGGCCAGGGATGTCCGCAACGCCTGTGCCCACTCGGCCGCCATCATCAACGGGCTCGGAACCAACGGCCACGTTGCGAGGCCGGCGCCAAGCGAGCTCACGACCGCTCTCCGCGAGGCGGGGTTTTCGAAGCGGTCACGCTCCTCGCGCATGAGAAACCCGCGACTCCAACAGATAGCGACGCTCCTGCTCCTCCACAAGCGCATGGCCGGGGGGACCGAGCTCGCCGACGAGGGCTCGGCGCGTCTCCGTCCCCTGGCAGACGACGTGAAGGCCGTGCTCTCCGTCACCCGCCCCGACGCTTCCGCAGAGGCGTCCATGGAATTCCTCGTCGAGCTGGTTGACCGCTGGTTCTGAGTGGGTATAGTGAATACAGATCGCAAAACCCGAGAGGGTTTTATGTGGCGGGGACGCGTGAGCGCCTCCGCCTAATTTTTTTGGCTCTTCGCTGTTTCTAGTGGGTAGCAGATGAGACGGCAAGCTGGGCCAAGAAGTCCAGGCGGCCGAGCCCCATCGACCTCCCGAAGAGCTGCGCCGGCATCCCGGTCTGTGCGTCCATGCACGGCTCCGATCGTCGCATCCGCCAGTCGACGGAATCATACCGCCTGCGGGGTCGGCGGTCGGGAGGAGCAACCTGTGCTACCCACCAGATGTTTCAGAGAGCCATGAAAAGGAGGGCACAGCCTGCGCTGTGCCCTCCTGGACGATTCATCAGAGCCTCTAGGCCTTACTTCTGCTCCTGCAGAGCCTTCTCGGCTTCCTTGTCCTCTTCGGCGATGGCCTTTGCCTTGATATCGACGCCCGTGCAGCTCATGGCATCGGCGTAGATCTTCTTTCCGGTCGGGTGCTCTTCGAGCCAGAGCTCCTTGGCCTTCGGTGCCCACTCCTTGGCATACGGAGCGGTGCGCTCGCAGAGCTGGTCTGCGGTCTCGGGGGCCGTGTAGTCGGAGCTGTGTGCGCCGGACTCCTTGACGATCTCGGGCAGGAGGTACGGGTTCTCGAGCATCGGGCAGGGCTGGAGCATGTTGTCGTTCCAGGGATAGTGAGCACGGTAGGCCTGGAAGATCGGCTGATGCAGGCAGTCGAGCCAGCTCATGTCACGGATGTTCACGTTCGAGTAGTGGATGAAGACGCAGGGCTCCACGTCGCCACGGGCGTTCACATGGCAGTAGGCACGGCCTCCTGCGATGCAGCCGCCGACGTACTCGCCGTCATTCTGGAAGTCCATTGCGAAGATGGGCTTGCCGCCGGTGACGCCACGGATCTCGCGGATGCGGTGCAGCATGTACTCGCGCTGCTCGATTGTCGGCATGAGGTCGGCATTGGCACCGTCGCCGACCGGCATGTAATGGAAGTACCAGGCGTAGCGGCAGCCCTTCTCGATCAGAAGGTCGATGAACTTGTCGGAGCTGACGCGCTCGACGTTGGCGCGGGTGTAGCAGGTCGAGGTGCCATAGAGCAGGCCATACTTGTGCATGAGATCGAAGGCACGCATGACCTCCTCGAAGGAGCCCTCGCCACGGCGGCCGTCGTTCACGGTCGGCTCATAGGACTCGAGGGAGACGGAGAAGACGATGTTGCCGAGCTCCTGCACCTTCTGGCAGAACGGCTCGTCGACGAGCGATGCGTTCGTGAAGATGTTGAAGAGGGACTCGTTGTGCTTCTCGGCAATCTTGAGGACGTCGGCCTTGCGGACGAGCGGCTCACCGCCCGTGAGCATGAAGAGGTGGGTGCCGAGAGCCTCTGCCTCGGTGACGAGCTTGTCGATCTCGTCGTAGGAGAGGTTCAGACGGTTGCCGTACTCTGCTGCCCAGCAGCCGACGCAGTGCTTGTTGCAGGCAGACGTCGGATCGAAGAGGATGATCCAGGGCACATTGCACTGGTACTTCTCTGCGTTCTCGGTCGTGTTGCGAAGTCCTCGGAATGCTGCCTCATAGCCGCCATTGAGGATGGCAGTCTTGAGCACGTTGTGGTCGGTCTGGTCGATAACGTCGAACAGGAACTTCTCCCACTTCGACCCCGGATACAGGGCTGCCTTCATGCCACGGGTAGCTCCCGGGTTCGTGTCCTTCAGGAGCTTTCCTGCCATATCCACGAACTTGTCGATGTTCTTCTCGCGGTCAGGACCTGCAACGGTCTTGAGAGCCTGATCGAGCGCAATGCTGAACGCCTTGCGTTCTGCTGCATGAGCCAGCTTTGACTGCATAGTGCCTCTCCTTCTAGCGTGCACCGAACCAGCGTATCCGCAGATAGCAACTATTTTTGACGCCGATTCAAATTGACTAGGAGTACTTTACCACCCCACTGCCATCCCTCAAGTCACAAATCTCTCCTTGCGCATATTCTGAAAGGAATCCAAACGCAATCAGCAGAATGGGCAGGGTTGCCTATGCACCGAACGCATGGAGCCAGCCCAGTCCATCCACATTTGCACGGATATGGGCGCAGCTTGCCTGCCACTTGGCCACCTCGTCCTCGGAAAGCTCCGGCACGAAGATGTGCTCCACGCCGGCAGCGCCGATGACGCAGGGAAGGGATGCCCAGATGCCGGTGACGCCGTAGACGCCCTCGATGCGTGTCGATACCGGCGTCACGAGCTTCGTATCGCCGAGGATGGCAGAGACGATCTTCACGGTGCCGCGGGCGATGGAGTACTCCGTGCAGTGCTTGCCCACCATCGTGACGTAGCCGCCGCGGCGCGCCTCTTCCTCGAGCTTGTCGCGGTCGAACTTCCTGCCTGTCTGTGCCTCCACCTCATCTGCTCTGAGGCACCCAAGCGTCACATGGCTCCAGCAGGCAAACTCGGAGAAGCCATGCTCGCCGAGCATCCAGGCATGGATGCTCTGAGGGTCATAGCCTGTGGCATGGGAGATGGCATGCTGGAAGCGGGCAGAGTCGAGCGTCGTGCCGGATCCTATGACACGCCTCCAGTCATAGTGGCCGCTCTCCTGCCAGATGGCCTCTGCCACCACGTCGTTCGGGTTCGAGACGCTCACCCAGATGCCGTCAAATCCTGCCTCCATGATGCGGGGCACAAACGTCTTCACCTCTTCAGGCGTGACCACATTCTCGCCGTCACGGTCCTTCTGCGACGCCTCGATATGGCCCGTGGCATTCACGATCACATCGCACTCAGCCAGCTCCTCATAGCGCGTGTCGCACTCATGGACCATTGCGGCCCTTGGATAGAACGCCATCGCATCTTGCAGATCGTTCACCTGGGCACGGCAGAGCTTCTCATCCTTGTCCGAGATGAAGAGCTCCGTCACAAGGCCCTCTTCGAGCAGGGCATTCGCGACATGCGCTCCCACATGGCTTGCTCCGATGATGCCGACCTTTGCCTGGCTCTTCATGCCATCCTTCTTTCTCTTCGATGCATCTTCCACATCCGACTCTACCCGTTGCATAGAGGAGCTGTACAGGAACCCGTGCCATTTTGGCCCATTCGGCCACCCAGCAGCAGACCTGCGCCTTCTTAGGGCTACCATCAGGAGCAGAAACATGCACCGAGAGCGAGGAGACTCCATGGGATACCGTACCTACACCTGCCCTTCTGCCGCACGCTGCGGCGGCTGCGAATGGCTCAATGTCCCCTATCCCATACAGCTGAAGCGCAAGCAGGCGGCACTCGAAGAGACCTTCAGGCCCTTCCTCGAAGGTGCTTCTGCACCCGAGCTTCTCCCGATCGTCGGTATGGACGAGCCTCTGCACTACCGCCACAAGGCAGCGACGCCCTTTGCCCCTGCCCCTCATGGCCGCATCCGCTACGGCTTCTATGCAAAGGGCACGCACCGCATCATGAATGTGCCCGAGTGCCTGGCAGAAGACCCGAGGTGCCGTGCCATCCTGGCATCAGTTGCGAAGACCGCAGAGCGCATGCACATCTCTGCCTACGACGAAGACCGCGGACGCGGCGTCCTTCGGCATGCTGTCGTGCGCTGCGCCTGGAAGACCGATGAAGTGCTCCTGACCGTCGTCGCAAACGGCGAGAGCCTGCCCCACGAGAAGGAGTTCGCCGAGCGCTTCCTCGAGTACACGCCCGAGGTCACGACGCTTGCCCTGAACTCGAACGAGCGCAGGACGAATGCAATCTTGGGACCCCATACCCGCACCTTGAAGGGCACTGGCGTCATGCACGACGAGCTTCTGGGCTGCCGCTTTGCAATCGGCCCCGTCTCCTTCTACCAGACGAACCCGGAGCAGACCGAGAAGCTCTATCAGCTTGCGATCGAGCCCGTGCTGGCAGATGCAGAGGAGGGCTCTGCCCTCGAGGTGCTCGATGCCTACTGCGGCCTTGGCACGATCGGCATCTGCCTTGCCGCCGAAGCGAAGGCACAGGGAAAGGAAGCCCATATCCTCGGCGTCGAGAAGGGCGCCGAGGCAATCCGGCTTGCCAAGCGCAATGCACGGGACAATGGCCTTGAGGATGCATGCCGCTTCGTCTGCGACGATGCCACGAACTATCTCGAGGCGCTTGCTCGCCAGGGCCGCCACTTCGATATCGTGGTCCTGGATCCTCCGCGCGCAGGCTCGACGCCTGAGTTCCTCTCGGCTGTCGCAACCCTGGCGCCTGAGCGCATCGCCTATATCTCCTGCAATCCCGAGACACAGGTGAGAGACCTCATGGTCTTGGCCGAGCGCGGCTACCACGTGGACTCCATCCAGGGCGTCGACATGTTCCCGCACACGAAGCATACGGAGACCGTCGCCGTGCTGACGCGCTAGGAGGCAGCCCATGGATTCCAGGATGAAGAAGGCACTTGCTGCAGGAGCGCTTGCCGCCGGTACCGCAGCAGCCGTCGCCGCCCTGAAGAGGACAGATCCCCATCTTGTGCGCTGCCAGGACGGATGGGCTCTTGTCTCGACCCATCGGATCGAAGGCACGCCCGTGCGTGTCATGCGGCAGGGCGGTGTCTGGCAGTCTGCCACCTATCTGGGGGATGCGTGGGCTGAACCCGTCTTTGCCTACTACCGTGCCTTTGATGCCATCTTCTCAGCCAGCCACGCCTTCGAAGCAGCATCGGGCCATGCAATCGCCCATGCCCTCATGATCGGCGGAGGCGGCTTTGCCTGGCCAAAGCATGCACTGACAGAGCATGCAGATCTCTCGCTCACCGTCGTCGAGCATGATCCGGCAACGATTGCCTGTGCCCGCAGGTGGTTCTATCTCGACCGGCTCGAGCGCGAAGCAGGAGAGCGCCTCTCTGTCATCTGCGCTGACGGACGCGCCTTCCTCGAAGAGGCAGATGCACGCTTCGATGCGATTCTGAACGACGCCTTCACAGGAGCTCTCCCTGTGCGCTCGCTTGCCACGGTCGAGGCAGCACGTGCCGCGAAGGCACATCTCGTGCCCGGCGGCCTCTATGCGGCAAACGTCGTATCTGAAGATGAGGGAGAGGATGTCTCGTTCCTGCGCGACTGCGTGGCAACGCTTGAAGAGGTCTTCGCGCACGTCGCAGTGCTCCCTGCCGAGGACGAGACGTATGGAGGCGAGGACAACTACCTCGTCGTGGCAACAGACGCAGCGCTCGCTCTTCCTGATGCCATCCCCTTCGACGAGGAGTTCCTGGGTACGATACTCGAAGATGAAGGCTGAGATCTCGGCACGTCCTGTGCCCTGAAGACAGGAGCTCCCCATGCGCGCCTATGCGATCCATGGAGCAGGGGGGCCAGAAGCCCTCATCCCTGAAGAGGTCCCGGTGCCTCAGGTGCGCCCCGGCTGTTCGCTCATCCGCATCCGCGCCTTCGGCCTCAACCATTCGGAGATCTTCACGAGGCAGGGCCTCTCCCCTTCTGTCACCTTCCCGAGGATCTTGGACATAGAGTGCACGGGCGGGATTGCCGAGACGACCGATCCGGAGAGGCTGCCACGCGGCCAGAAGGTCGTCTCCCTCATGGGCGAGATGGGACATGCCTTCAATGGCAGCTATGCAGAGCATGCACTCGTTCCGAATGGGCAGATCTATTCGGCTGCATCCGATCTTCCCTGGGAAAAGCCTGCCACCATCCCCGAGACCGGATATACCGCCTATGGGTCGACCCAGAACCTGAAGGTGGAAGACGCGGACCATGTCCTGGTCCGCGGCGCCACAAGCTCTGTCGGCATTGCCACGGCACGCCTCCTTGTGGCAGCGCATCCTGCGCTCGACCTTGCGGGCACGACACGGAATCTCGCAAAGGACGAGCTGCTGCGTCACGCTGGCTGCAGACGCATCATCGAGGACCGGGACGGTGTCCTTCAGACGGACGGGCACCTCGACAAGGTCCTCGAGCTCATCGGCCCTGCCACCCTGCGCGATACCTTCGCCCACATCTCGGAAGACGGCATCTGCTGCTGCACCGGCGAGCTTGGCGGAAAGTGGTATCTCGACGACCATTTCGATCCGATCATGGACCTGCCTGCCCATGGCTATCTCACGAGCTTCTGCTCCGGCAACGTGGACCAGGCACGCCTCCAGGCCCTCTTCGACGAGATTGCACGGTCCCATGCCGACCTGGGACCGGCAAAGGTCTTCCCCTTCTCCGAGCTCAGGGAAGCCCACGCCTGGCTCGGCAGCGAGAGATCCGGAGGCAAGGCGGCCGTCGTCCTCTGAGACTCTCCCGACATGCACCTTCTGTTGCCCCGCTGTGAGGTTTATGCTCCATTTCCTGTCTTCTGCCGGCGCCTGATTCATCGAAGCGTATCGTAGATGACGCTCGGCCAGCTTTCAGAAAGAGAGGATGGACATGGCATTCCGCAATTCGAAGGCAGTGATCGTCGGTGTCGGCAACGTCGGTGCGACCTGCGCCTACAGCTTCGTGAACCAGCTGCTCTGCGAAGATCTTGTTCTCGTGGACGTGAACAAGGACAAGGCCTTGGCAGAGGCGCTCGATATCCAGCATTCCGTCTACTTCATGAACCGCAACATGCATGTGAGGGCAGGAGATTACTCCGAGTGCAAGGATGCCGATGTCGTGGTGATCTCTGCATCTGCACCGATGCCGAAGGACTCCCACGACCGCCTCGAGATGCTGAAGCCGTCCATGGGCCTCATGAAGGCCATCGTGACCTCGATCATGGAGGCAGGCTTCCATGGCATCCTGATCGTCGTCTCGAACCCTGTCGATGTTATGACCTACTACGCCTGGAAGCTCTCGGGGCTGCCTGCCAACCAGGTCATCGGCTCCGGCACGAACCTCGATACGGCACGCCTCTGCACGGCATTCTCACGCATGTACGATCTCGACGCCCGGAATGTCGAAGCCTATGTGATGGGCGAGCACGGCGATTCCGAGGTCGTCGTCTGGGACTCCGCCACAATCGGCGGCAAGAGGATCGACGATGTCCTGCGCGACAACGCCTCCCGCACGAAGGGCACGACGAAGCAGGAGCTTGCGCATGAGGTCGTGGAAGCCGGCTGGGACATCTTCAGCCGCAAGGGCAACACCTGCTACGGCATCGCCTCTTCGGTGACCGCTATCGCCCGCTCGATCTTCTTCGACGACAATGCGATCTATCCGGTGAGCGTCCGCCTCACGGGACAGTATGGGATCGATGGCGCCTTCCTCTCGGTGCCGACAATCCTGGACCACACCGGTGCCAAGGAGATCGTCGAAATCCGTCTCGCCGAGGACGAGCTTTCCGCTCTCCAGAAGTCGGCAAAGCTCCTCGAGGAGTACTACGAGATCGTAGACAGCAACTAGGCTGTCCAGAGCATAGCTATGCGCGAAGGGAGCCGGACCAGACGATCCGGCTCCCTTCTTCTTCGATCCTGTTCCCGCTTCTAGTCTGCGAGGTAGGGCACGCCGTCAGGACGATAGGCGAGCTTGCCCTGGGCAAGCTTCTCGATCACATAGGGATAGAGCACATGCTCGATCTCGTGGATATGCGCCTCGAGCTCATCCACATCCCAGGCAGGGTCGACCTCGAGGGCACGCTGGGCCAGGATCGGGCCGCAGTCATAGCGGCTGTCTGCGACGTGCACTGTGACGCCTGTGACCTTGACACCGTAGTCGAAGGCATCCTGGATGGCGTGGGCACCCTTGAAGCTCGGCAGAAGCGCCGGGTGGATATTGAGCACTCGTCCCGGGAAGGTCTCGAGGATCGGCTCATGCACCATGCGCATGTAGCCTGCCATAACGACGTAGTCGACATTCTTCTGCTTGAGCTCTGTCGCGATGACCATGTCGGCCTGGATCGGGTCGGCGTAGATCGTCTTGTCGAGCGTAAGCGTCTGGATGCCTGCCTTCTGGGCACGCTTCAAGCCGAAGGCAGAAGGACGCGACGAGACGACAAGCTCGATCGAGGCATCGAGGGTACCATCAGCGATGCGGTCGATCAGTGCCTGCAGGTTCGTGCCGGAGCCGGAGATGAGGACACCGAGCTTGAGCTTCTTTGCCTCGCTCATCGGTAGACCACCTTGCCCGTGCCTTCCGTGACCTCGCCCATAACGAAGGGATGGAGGCCTTCTGCCTCGAGGTCCTCGCAGACCTCATCGAGGTCGTCCTGCGCGCAGAGGATGGACATGCCGACACCCATGTTGAAGGTCTTGTAGGCCTCGTCCTGCGTAAGTCCTGCCGCCTTCACGCAGTAGTCGATGACAGGCGGGACATCCCAGGCAGGGCCATCTGCACCTCCTCGGTCGACGACCGCGTCAAGCGTCTTCGGAAGCGCACGGTTCAGGTTCTCCGTGATGCCGCCGCCTGTGATATGTGCCATTGCATGGATCGGTGCGCCCTTGCGAAGGACATTCATGAGCTTGCCGGCATAGATCGTCGTCGGGCGCATGACGGCGTCAGCCAGAGACTCGCCGCCGAGCTCGGGAAGCGGGCGCTCGAGCTCTTCCACGGTCTTGCCCTCGATTGCAACCTTGCGGACGAGCGAGTAGCCGTTCGAGTGGATGCCGGAGGAAGGAAGGCCGATGATTGCGTCACCGAGCTTCACCTTCTCGGGGCCGATCATCTTGGGGCGATCGACGACGCCCACGACGAAGCCTGCGAGGTCGTAGTCATCCGGCTTCATGACGCCAGGATGCTCGGCCATCTCGCCGCCCACAAGGGCACAGCCGCTCATCTTGCAGCCTTCGGCGATGCCCTTCACGATCTCTGCGACATGCTCGGCGCGGAGCTTGCCGATAGCGATGTAGTCGAGGAAGAACAGGGGCTCTGCTCCCAGAGGCACGATATCGTCGACGCACATGGCAACGAGGTCCTGGCCGACCGTATCGTGGCGGTCGAGGAGCTGCGCGATGGCAAGCTTCGTGCCGACGCCGTCCGTGCCGGAGACGAGGATCGGGTCCTCCATATCCTTGCAGGCTGCGAGCGAGAAGCAGGAGCCGAAGCCGCCGAGGCCTCCAATCACCTCAGGACGGTTCGTCTCTGCAACGGCGGCCTTGATTGCATCGACCGCGCGTGCGCCCTCGTCGACATCGACACCGGCATCCGCATAGCTCATATGCTTTGTTTCCATGGTCACTGCTCCTCCTCGTGGATCTCCTGGATCACTTCTTCTATCTGCATGCGTGCACCCTCAGGCGGCGTCGTGAGGTTGTGGGGACGGTATCCCGTGAGGAAGCGTCCCTCGGAGAACTCTTCGGGGATAGCGACAGGGTACTCGCCTGTGAAGCAGGCGCAGCACCAGCCGCCGCGAGGACAGCTCTTTATGAGGCCTTCGACCGAAAGGAAGTGGAGCGAGTCTGCGCCGATATACTTGCAGACCTCCTCCTCGCTCATGCGGGCAGAGATCAGCTGGTCCTGCGTGCCGGTATCGATGCCGTAGAAGCAGGGCCACTTGACCTCGGGGGACGTGATGCGCACGTGCACTTCCTTGGCGCCGGCATCCTTGAGCATGCGGACGATCTGCTTCGACGTCGTGCCGCGGACGATGGAGTCATCGATCATCACAAGGCGCTTGCCGGCCACGTTATCGCGCAGGGCATTGAGCTTGAGCCTCACGCCGAGCTGGCGGAGCTCCTGCGTCGGCTGGATGAACGTGCGGGCGATATAGCGGTTCTTGATGAGGCCCTCGCCGTAGGGAAGGCCGAGCTCGTGGGCATAGCCCTCCGCAGGCGGAAGTCCCGAGTCGGGCACGCCGAAGACCATGTCGGCGTCGACCGGTGCCTCGCGGGCAAGCTGGCGTCCCATCTCATAGCGCATGGAGTAGATGGACTGTCCATCCTCATAGGAGTCAGGACGGGAGAAGTAGACGTTCTCGAAGATGCAGCGCGCCCGGGGACGGGGCTCGACGCCGCGCTCGGAGGCGAGGCCGTCATCCGAGATGCGCACAATCTCTCCCGGCTCAATGTCGCGCATGTACTTTGCACCCACGATATCGAGCGCGCAGGTCTCGGAAGCCACGACATAGTCGTCGTGTCCAAGGCGTCCCAGGACGAGCGGACGGATGCCATTGGGATCGCGGAAGGCATAGAGCGCATTCTCGCGCACGAGCGCCATCGCATAGCCGCCGTCAATCATCTCCATCGTATGGCGGATGCCCTCGCGCAGGTGGTGCGTCTGCATCGTGAAGTAGCCGATGAGCTTGGCGGCGACTTCGGAGTCCGTGTTGGAGCGGAAGAAGACGCCGAGGTCTATGAGCTCGCGGCGCAGCGCATCCGTATTCACGAGCGTGCCGTTATGGGCGACAGCGATGATCGTGTCATCGATTGTCGAGAGGTGGGGCTGTGCTGCCTCCCAGCTCTTGGAGCCTGCCGTGCCGTAGCGCACATGCCCCACGGCGACCTTGCCCCTGAGGGCTCCGAGGTCGGCATCCGTGAAGACCGCATCGACCAAGCCCAGATCCTTGCGGACAAGCACCGTCTTGCCGTCGCCGACGGCGATGCCCGCCGATTCCTGGCCCCTGTGCTGCAGGGCCCTGAGGCCGAAGGCTGTGAGCCTTGCCACATCGCGGTCGGGCGCCCAGATGCCGAAGACGCCGCACTCTTCATTGAGATGGCTTGCGCAGAGGCTCTCCTCTGCCTGAGCCCTGGTATCAGAAACCATGCTCTCCCCTCGCCTTGTGCTCCAGATCAGGCAGCTGCATCAGCCGCTGCTGCCTCGCTCTTCGGCACGCAGATCAAGACCGTTCGTCCTATTCCATTGTCGTAGTTGCATGTTACGAGTGTGAGCACATGGCTCGTCTGCGCAATAATCGCGGAAGCATCAGCGCGCGAAGCCGTGGCCCTCCCCAGAAGATCCGTCAGATAGCTGTGGAAGTCGTCTCCCGTCATGAACGAGAGCGTTCGCACATTCGTGTCATCAGCCGTCGTCTTGTAGACAAGGAGCGGCTCGAGCTCGTAGATCTGATTGTTCTCATCGACATACCAGACCGTCGGATGGCTGTCGAAGGTCGCCTGGTCAGCCATATCGGCAACCGGCTTGAACATCGAGCCATCGAGCAGATGGTGGCCATAGATGATCGTCTGGGCATCGCGCATGCCCGGCTCCGTATTCTGGTAGTCCATGAAGACCTGGCCGCCCAGGGAATACTCGCCCGTCGCAGTATGGCGGAGATACTCGTCGTTGTTGGCGCCCTGGTAGACCGGGTAGTTCACGACCGTATCGGGGATGTAGATCCAGCCCACGACATCCGGGTTGATGGCTTCGAGCCCCGCCCAGTCGATGACAGGCGCCCCATTCGCATTGTCTTCGGGCTCTGTCGCGTACTGCGCAAGCTCCTCGTTCACCTGCTCCTGCTGCTGGTACTGCTGCTGCGCATGGAACCACATGTAGCCCGCAATGCCGATAAGGACGACGCCGGCAATGAGGAGAAGGGTCGAGAGCACGCGAAGCACCGGGTGCTTCTTTTTCTTCTTCTCGTCCAGGCCATAGGGATCGAGCTCGCCGTAGGCAGAGGCCTTGCCCTTGTGCTTGCGGTCCCGCGCATCTGCATGCCTGTCATGGCCGACGATGGGCGTGAACCCCTCCTGGATCGTCGTCCCTTCATCGCCTGCGCTATAGGCGCCGCCCTGTGTGACAGACGCCTCTTCATCGTCCGTCTCAGGTGCAGCAATCTCTTCCGACGGTTCCTCGTCTTCCGGGAAAACGTCCTGTTTCATATGGCGTGCCATAGGCTAGCTCCTATATCGGCAAGACCTGCACGAGGTGCAGAGAGAGGGCAATATCGCAGTGAGCGTAACAAAAAACTGCCTCCCGCGCACGCGGGAGGCAGCCTTGATTCCTAGGACAGCTTCTTTCCCAGATAGGATGCTGCATAGGGCTTGTCGAAGTTGCCGTTCGTGGCCTTCGTGAGGGCGCCCATGACCTTGCCCATGTCACGCTTCGTCGTGGCGCCGAGCTTTGCCATGGTCTCATCGATCAGAAGCTCGAGCTTCTCTCCTGCAACCTGCTCGGGAAGCAGGGAGTCGAGGATCTTTGCCTGCTCCTCGAGCAGCGCGATGCGCTCTGCGTGCGTGGCCTCGCCTGCCTTGTGGAGGCCGTCGAGCTCCTCTGCCGTCACCTTCTGGAGCTTCTTCACGGCTGCCGTGATGTCGGCCTCGCTCACATCTCTGCGCTCGTCGACCTCGATCTGCTTCACGGACTGGTTCACGAGGCGCAGAATCTGCGTACGGTTCTTGTCGCGCGCCTTCATCGACTTCTTGATCTCGTCGAGCAGTTCCTCTTTCGTCAAGATTCCATTCCTTCTTCCGGAAGCCGGGCGCTTAAGCCTCGGCCATCTCCTTCTTCATCTGAACGATCTTCTCGCGCCATTCAGGCATCGTCGCGCCGAGGATCTGCGTGGCGTAGATGGCAGCGTTCTTTGCGCCGCCGATTGCGACACAGGCTACGGGGACGCCCGAAGGCATCTGCACCATCGAGAGGAGCGAATCCATGCCGCCGAGGTCGGACGTCTTCATCGGCACGCCGACGATCGGAAGCGGCGTGTAGGCGGCAACGACACCGCCGAGGTGCGCTGCCTTGCCGGCAGCGGCGATGATGACCTTGAGGCCACGGTCAGCGGCCGTGGTTGCCCACTCCTGGACCTTTGCCGGATTCCTGTGGGCGGATGCAATCACGAGCTCATAGGGAACGCCGAGCTCCTCGAGCTCCTTCGTGCATGCCTCCATGGCCGGCATATCGGACTTCGAGCCCATGATGATGCCGACAAGCGGTGTTTCTGCCATGCAATGCCTCCTAGACATCCGGGCAGCGCTGCTGCCCTCTTGATTGGTGGCTACTTCGAGCTGGACTGGGTATCGCCCGACGTGGAAGACGTATCCGTCGACGTTGTGGTCGAAGACGAGGTGGTCGAGCTGGAGCTCGAGCTTGTACCTGAGCTCGTGGAGGTGGACGAGCTCGAATCGGTAGGCTCGGAGCTGTCGCCCGCATCGCCCAAGCCCAGAATCTCTGTCGGCGACCAGGTCGTGATCTCGCTTCTGAGCTTCGTCTGGATGTCCTCATCCATGCCGGCAATCGTGCACGTGAAGTTCACGCGGCCATTTGCCGAGGTGGACTTCCTCCAGATGAATGTCATGAACGATTCGAGGTCGCCTGTCGGCTTCAGAAATCCGAAGAGCGAGGAGCGCTCGATCGTGCCGTCAGATGCCCTGTGCACCTGGACGTGGTAGATGACCGTATCGATGTTGGGGTTCAGGAGCGCATTGACCGCGAAGGCCGTGGCTTGGATCTGCGAGCCTGCGAAGCACTCCATCGTGTCGCGCGAGGAGGTATCGATGACGGTGACCTCGACCCTGCCGGTATCCTCCGATGCCTCCTGGATCGTGAAGTCATCCGGGAACTGCGTGAAGCCATTGCCCCACTCGACGCCGCCTGAGAGGGCAGATGCGACCGTGCGGACATTGGCCTCGTCGGAGAGGTTTGCCGTATTGAGGCGGCGTGCAACGCCACAGGAGACCTGCGCGAGCACGAGCACCGCAAGGAAGATCAGGATGACCGTGATGGCAACCTTCGTGATCGACTTCTCGACCGTCGAGCCGGACGGGTCATCTCCCGAAAGCGGGTCGACATCCACGCCGTGTCCGAAGAGCCGCCGGTGAGAGCGCTGGCGCTCTGCCGCATCCTTGTTGCTGTGGCCTGTCTCGTCGACCTTCTCGAAGAGCTCCTCTGCCTGCTGGGCATCAAGGGCATTTCTCTGCTTTATGGGCATGCGCACTCCCATTTCCTCGCCGCTGCGCAACGCTTGCATCAGGTCCAACATGAGCCAGCCTCAGACCGGCTCAT
This sequence comes from uncultured Olsenella sp., assembly GCA_900314535.1. Lineage (GTDB taxonomy): Bacteria > Actinomycetota > Coriobacteriia > Coriobacteriales > Atopobiaceae > Olsenella_L > Olsenella_L kribbiana. The sequence continues at coordinate 66,678 of OMVT01000006.1, forward strand.
CCAATGCTAAGTATACGCAACTATTTCGGGCACGTGTCCCTCTCAGAGACGGCTTCCCTCAAACTGCATGCGGTAGTAGCGGGCATAGGTGCCACCCAAGGCCAGAAGCTCCTCATGCGTGCCCCGCTCGGCGATCTGCCCCTGCTCGATGGTCGCGATCTCATCGGCGTCCTTGATCGTCGAGAGCCTGTGTGCGATCACGATCGTCGTGCGTCCCTGGGCAAGCTCGGAAAGCGCTGCCTGCACTGCCCCTTCCGACTCATTGTCGAGGGCAGATGTCGCCTCATCGAAGATGAGAAGCGGCGGGTTCTTCAGGAAGACGCGTGCAATCGCGATGCGCTGCTTCTGGCCGCCAGACAGGCGGGCACCTCTCTCCCCTACCTGGGTCTCGAAGCCGTCAGGCAGGGTCTCAATGAAGTCGGCAATGTTGGCGCGGCGTGCTGCCTCGACGATCTCTCCTGCCGTCGCATCCGGCTTTCCGTAGGCGATATTCTCTGCAATCGTCCCGTCGAAGAGATAGACATCCTGCTGGACGAGCCCTATCTGCTCATGGAGAGACTTCTGCGTGACCTTGCGCACATCCTGTCCATCTATCCTGATGGATCCCGCATCCACATCGTAGAAGCGCGGCAGCAGGGAGCAGATGGTCGACTTGCCGCCGCCCGAAGGGCCGACGAGCGCAAGCGTCTCGCCGGGGTGCACGACAAGGTCGAGGCCACGTATGACCTCGGCATCCGTTCCGGGGTAGGTGAAGTGCACGTCCTCGTAGACGATCTTTCCTTCTGTGATGGCAAGAGGCTTCGCATCCGGTGCATCCTCGATATCGGGCTGTGTGTCGAGCACTTCCTGGAAGCGGGCAAAGCCGGCAACCGCTTTGAGGAACGTCTCCGTGAAGTTCAGGATGTTCGTGATCGGCGTCGTGAAGAGCGAGATATAGAGCGCATAGGTCGAAAGGTCGATCGCCTCCATACGTCCCTGGGCGCAGAGCCAGCCGCCACCGACGATGATGCAGATGTTGAGTATTCCCATCATCACGGCAATGAGCGACTGGTAGATGCCCATCGCATGGTACATGCGCACCTTCGAGGCGAGGTAGGCATCGTTCGAGCGGCGGAACTTCTTCCTTTCCAGGTCCTCAGCAGCAAAGCTCTTGACGACACGGGCACCGGCCAAGGCATCCTCGACGCGGGAGTTCACGCCCGAGATGCGCTGGCGGTTCTCGATGAAGACTGCCTCCATGCGGCGGTTCGCGAAGAAGTTGAAGACGACAAGGACCGCCAAGACGACCGCGAGCACCGCGGTGAGCTCTCCGTTGATGCCAGCCAGGATCGCGAAGGAGCCGATGATCTCGACTGCGCCGATGAGCAGGAACTCAGGGCCGTGGTGCGCCGTCTCGGAGATATCGAAGAGATCGCTCACGAGGCGGCTCATGAGGTCGCCCGACTTGTGGCGGTCGAAGTAGGAGAAGCTCATCCGCTCATAGGCATCGAAGAGGTCCTCGCGCATCTTCGACTCCATGCGGGCACCCATCACGTGTCCCCAGAAGATCACGAAGTAGCGGCAGGCAAAGCGCACGGCATACATCGCGACGAGGCCAAGAGCTATTGCCCAGAGGGCTGAGAGGATAGCGTCCGGGCCTTCCGTGAAGAGCCCCTTCGTGAGGACGCGCAGAATCTGAGGGAACGCAAGGTCGATGCCGGCAACCAGGAGGGCGCAGATGATGTCGCCGACGAAGAGATGCACCTGCCCCTTGTAGTAGGAAAGGAAGCTCCTCATGAGGTTCCGCTTCTTCGGCCTTGCTGCCTTAGCCTCCACCCGTTCCGCCTTTCTTTCTGCTCTCCTTATGGAAAGGGAATGCCGAAGCACTCCCTCTTCTCGTCTCTGCTACTGCTGCTGGTCTTCCGGCACAGGGCCCGGATCGAGCCGTCTCGATACCGCATCGCAGATGAGGGCGCCGACGACGGTCTTTGCATCCTCGATGCGTCCGTCGAGCACAGCATCCACCAGCTCGCCGACGTCGACCAAATCGACGTTGATGAACTCGTCTGCATCAGGCGAGCTCTCTGCCAGCTTGAGCCCTGTCGCCATATAGATATGGATGAGCTCATCAGCAAAGCCGGCAGAGGTGGCAATCGTCGTGAGATAGGCCATCTTCTGTGCAGTGAAGCCGGTCTCCTCCTTGAGCTCGCGCTCGGCACAGGCCAGAGGATCCTCTCCCGGCGCAAGCTTGCCGGCAGGAATCTCGACCGTGACGCGTCCCAGGGCCGTGCGGTACTGGCGCACGAGGCTGATCTGCCCTTCCTCGGTGAGCGCGACGACAGCGACAGCGCCGGGATGCCTCACGACATCGCGTATTGCCATCCTCCCGTCCGGCAGCTTCACCTGGAGCCGGTCGACGTTGAAGATGCGACCTGTCCAGGCCACGTCCTCCGTGAGCACCTGCTCCTCGAGCTGGCGGTCTCTGGGGTCATCCTCGCCGAGGACGAGGTGCCGCGCCTCGGGTGCGCCCGAAAGATGGTCCTGGACGCTCCTGTCGCCGTCGAAGGTATAGGCACCCGCTGCATCATTGAGTGTCGCTGCTGCTTCGGTCCTGGCGGCAGCGAGGTCCTTCTTGTCCGGAAGCACGTCGCTCGAAAGCGCCACAGCTTCCGGCCTCTCGATCTTCTTTCCCATGCTAGGCCTCGAGCGCGGCGCGGCCCTTGATGGCCTTGATGCCGATATCGTGGCGGTAGGTCTTGCCCTCGAACCAGATCTTGTCGCACGCCTCGTAGGCAAGGTTTCGGGCATCCTCGAAGGTATCGGCGACAGCCGTCACATCGAGGACACGACCACCTGCGGTCACGAGGTTGCCTTCCGCGTCAAGTGCCGTGCCGGCATGGTAGACCGTGACGCCGGGCATTGCATTGGCATCCTCGACGCCGACGATCTTCTTGCCCTTCTCATAGGAGCCAGGATAGCCAGCGCTCGTGAGGACCACAGAGACGGCCCAGTCGTCGTCCCAGGAGACCATGTCAGGAGAGAGGGTCCCTGCGTCGCAGGCAAGGAAGGCCTCAACGAGGTCGCCCTTCATGCGCGGCAGCACGACCTGGGTCTCGGGGTCGCCGAAGCGGGCGTTGAACTCGAGGACCTTGGGGCCGTCCTTCGTGAGCATGAAGCCGCCGTAGAGGCAGCCGGAGTAGGTGATGCCTTCGCGCCTCAGCTCATCCACGACCTTCTGCTCGATCTCTACCATGCGGTCAAGCTCGCCCGGAAGAAGGATGGGGACAGGAGAGTAGACGCCCATGCCGCCCGTGTTGAGGCCACGGTCGCCGTCAAGCGCACGCTTGTGGTCCTGGCTCGTCGCAAGCGGCACGAGGGTCGTGCCGTCCGTGAGGGCGAGAAGCGAGCACTCGGGGCCCTTGAGCATCTCCTCGACGACCACGGTCTTGCCGGCATCGCCGAAGTGTCCGCTGAAGCACTCATGCACGCCTTCGAGGGCCTCCTCGGTCGTGTTCGCGACGATGACGCCCTTGCCGGCAGCAAGGCCATCTGCCTTCACGACGCAGGGGCCGGCAAGCTCCTTCACGTAGGCTGCGCACGCATCCTCATCCGTGAAGCTCTTCCAGGCTGCCGTCGGCACGCCTGCCTTTTCCATCACATGCTTCGCGAACTCCTTCGAGCCCTCCATCTGGGCCGCCTCGGCATTCGGTCCGAAGACCGGGATGCCAGCTGCACGCACAGCGTCGCCGACGCCCTTGACGAGGGGCGCCTCGGGGCCGATCACGACGAGGCCGACTCCGTGCTCTTTCGCGAATGCTGCCACCGCCTCAGGAGATTCAGGATCGAGCTCGGCCTTCTCGGCCAGATCGTACATGCCGCCATTGCCCGGCGCCACGTAGATCTTGCCGGCACGCGGAGACTGGGCAAGCTTCACGAGCAGCGCATGCTCGCGGCCGCCTGCGCCCAGCAAAAGAATCGAGACCTTGTCTTCAGCCATCGGGGGCCTCCTTCTAAAGACCGAAGGTGCCAGGCACAAGAACCTGGCACCTTCCCTGCTTGCTTAGCTGATGCTACTTCCAGTAGCGATCGATTGTCTGCTCGCGGTCCGGGCCCACCGTGATGATGGAGACACGGACGCCGGCAAGCTGCTCGAGGAAGTCGATGTAGTCCTTTGCCTCGCGCGGCAGCTGGTAGAAGTTGCGGACACCGGAGATGTCGCACTTCCAGCCCGGCAGCGTCTCGTAGACCGGCTTCGCGTGATAGAAGACGGACTGGTGCTCAGGCACCGTGCGGTAGGTCTTGCCGTCGCACTCATAGGCAACGCAGACCTTGATCTCATCGAGGCAGCCGAGGACATCGAGCTTCGTGATTGCGAGGTCTGTGAGGCCGTTGACGCGGGCGGCGTAGTTCACGACGACTGCGTCATACCAGCCGCAGCGGCGCTTGCGGCCAGTCGTCACGCCGTACTCGTGGCCGATCTCGCCGAGGAGGTCGCCGGTCTCGTCGAAGAGCTCCGTCGGGAACGGGCCAGAGCCGACGCGCGTGAGGTAGGCCTTTGCGACGCCGAGGACACGGTCGATCTGGGTCGGGCCGACGCCGGAGCCGGTGACAGCACCGCCGGCCGTGCAGTTCGAGCTCGTGACGAACGGGTAGGTGCCGTGGTCGATATCGAGCATCGTTGCCTGAGCGCCCTCGAAGAGGATGTTCTTGCCAGCCTCGAGCTGCTCGTTGAGGAACAGCGAGGACTCGACGATGTAGGGACGGATGCGCTGTGCATACGGGAGGTAGGTCTCGCAGATCTGGTCGACCGTGTAGGTCGGCAGCTCATAGACCTTCTCGAGGATCGGGTTCGTGTAGGCAAGCGCGCTCTCGAGCTTCTCGCGGAAGATGTGCTCGTCGAGCATGTCCTGGATGCGCAGGCCCGTGCGGTTCATCTTGTCCATATAGCAGGGGCCGACGCCGCGCTTCGTCGTGCCGATGAGGTTCTTGCCGAGCTTCTTCTCATGGGCGCCGTCAAGATCCTTGTGGTAGGGCATGACAATATGGGCGTTGCCGGAGATCTTGAGCGCGTCGCAGGAGATGCCCTGCTTCTCGAGGGTATCGATCTCGCCGAGGAGAATCTCGGGGTCGACGATGCAGCCATTGCCGATCACAGGATAGACGCCCTTGTACATGACGCCGGAGGGTACCTGGTGAAGCGCCAGCTTGTGGCCTCCTGCAACGACCGTGTGTCCTGCGTTCGCTCCGCCGGCGTAGCGGCAAACCACGTCGAAGTCGCCAGAGATGAGGTCGGTGACCTTGCCCTTGCCTTCATCGCCCCACTGCGTGCCCACAAGCACTGATGCTGGCATGTGATTCCTCCTCGGTCCAAGACTGATAAGGCCCTGCGCAATAGCGCAGGACCTCCTCAGTATACGGCAGGCATGTGCCTGCCGATTCTGTCATCTCGGATTGAAGAGAGTCTCCAGAGTGGAGCCTCCCTACTCCTCGTGGTGCGTATCCACCTCGACGAACTTCGTCGAGCCCGGCAGGAACGTGAGCGGCACGACGCCCAGAGGGCCGGAACGGTTCTTCGCGATGATGAAGTTCGTGACATCCTTGTCAGGACGGTCGTCGCGCGCCGCCTCCTCGTCGGTCATCGAGCGGTCGAGGAGGATGACGATATCGGCGTCCTGCTCGATAGCGCCGGATTCGCGGAGGTCGGAGAGCTGAGGGGTCTTTCCCGTACGCGATTCGACCTGACGGGAAAGCTGCGAGAGGGCAACGACCGGCACGCCCAAGTCCTTTGCCATGATCTTGATGCCACGGCTCATCTCGGAGACCTCCGTCGCACGGGAGTCGGAGCGCCTGCCGCCCGAAGGAGGAGAGACGAGCTGGAGGTAGTCGAGGATCACCAGCGCATTCTTCTCCTTCCCATGGAGCATCCTTCGCGCCTTCGCACGTACCTCGGTCACGGTCGTGCCTGGCGTGTCGTCGATCATGATGTCGAGATGCGAGAGGTCGACCGTGGCCTGGAGGAGCTGCTGCCACTGGTTGTCGCGGATGTTCGCAGCACGGATGTCCTGGAGGCTCACCCTGGCCTGGGCCGCAAGGAGCCTCTGCGCAATCTCGACCTTGGACATCTCGAGCGAGAAGAAGGCGACCGTCGTGCCGTTTGCCGCAGCATTCACGGCGAGGTTCAGTGCGAAGGAGGTCTTGCCGACACCAGGACGGGCGCCGACGACGATCATCTGGCCTGCACGCAGGCCCAGAAGCTGCTTGTCGATGCCGGGGAAGCCCGTCTGGACGCCCAGGAATTTCTCGTCCTGCGCCGCCATCTCGCCGAGCTCGTTGTAGAGGTCCTCCATGACAGTCTCGAGCGTCGAATAGTTGCTCTTGATGTCGGAGTCCGTCGCATTGAGGATGAGCTTCTCTGCCTGATCGACGACTTCCTTCGTATCCTCGGGAGCATCGTAGGCAAGGGCTGTGACCTTCGTCGATGCCTGGATGATCTTCCTGAGCGTCGAGTCGCGGCGCAGGATCTCTGCGTGGTGGCGCCAGCTCGCCAGGGCAAAGGAGTTGCCCGAGAGCTCGAGCAGATAGGTGCTTCCGCCGACCTTCGCAAGCTCGCCTTCCGACTTCAGGTAGTCGGCAAGAGAGATCGGGTCGACCGGCTGGCTCCTGTCGAAGAGGTCGCGCATCGCAAGGAAGATCGTGCGGTTCGACGGCACATAGAAGTCGTCCGGCGAGAGCTCGACAAGCGCATCCTGGAGCACATCAGGCGAGAGCAGCATGGCGGAGAGGACCGATGCCTCGGCAGCCGTATCCTGCGGCATGACGGGCTCGGCCGGAAGCGAAGGCGCCTCGCCCTCGCGGCGGTATCCGGCATTGTCGGCCATTTGCTCCTCCTTCCCTGGCCCGGCTGCAGTGCAGGCCGTTCCCGGAGCTTTCCTTTGCCTTGCAGGCGTCTGACACAGAGCTTGCAGAAGATGGTGAAAGCCTCATGCCCTGCAACCTGTGGCTTTGCTGGTTTTCAACGTTTTCAACAATTTGTCGAAGACGTCTTCATGAGGTTTTCTACAAACAGAACACGCGTGCCTTCGTGCAGGTCAGGGCCGCATTCTGAAGAATTCCTCTCATGCCCCATAGGCATCTACGTGCAGATTCTTTCATTTCCGCAGGTAGATTGCGTGTTTTTGAGGCGTCTAGCAAAAAGCGCCCTCCCCCGGGGCTGAAGTCCTGGGAAGGGCGCAGTGTTCGAGGTGCTTGCCAGACCTGCCAAGAGACACGTCTGGCAGAACTTCCTGTTGAAATCCCTTGTCTATAAGGGATGGGCAGGTGAAGATATCACCTACTCAGCAGGGGTCTCGGCTGCTTCCTCGGCAGGAGCCTCCTCGCCCTCGGCCTCTTCGGCCTCCGGCTCGGGCTCCGGCTCCTCGACATCGCCGACGAGAACGGTGATCTCGGCGTTGATGTCACGGTAGAAGTTGATCGTCACGGTGTGGCGGCCAACGGTCTTGATGGCAGCAGCGTGCTCGACGCGCTTGCGGTCGACCTCGACGCCGAGCTGGGCCTTGAGGGCGTCAGCGATCATGGTCGTCGTGACGGAGCCGAAGAGCTGGCCGTCGTCGCCGATCTTGGCATCGACCTTGATGGACTTCCCATCGACCTGAGCCTTGAGCTCCTGCGCCTTCGCGATGCGCTCTGCTTCGCGCTTCTCGATGTTGCGGCGGCGCTGCTCGAGCTGCTTGATATTGCCAGGGGTAGCCGGCTGGGCGATCTTGTTGGGGAACAGGTAGTTCTCCGCGAAGCCCTGAGCGACGTCGACGATGTCGCCCTCGCCGCCCTTGCCCCTGAGCTCACCCATAAGGATGACTTTCATTGGGACACTCCTTCGGTTGGTTGCCTTGCGGCAACTCCTACTTTGTTTCAGAAGCCCGGTACTGGTAGCTCCGCAGACCCTTCCGCGCGATATTGCGGAAATCCGCGAGGCCGTCGACCAGGCCCACTACGCTCATTGCCATGAATTCTGTCTCGAGCCACACGCACAGGATGCTGGCAAGCACCTGTCCGAAGCGTCCGATCTCCTGGGTCGCCAGAAACCACACAGCGACCGCGATGCCCTGGATCGCGCATGCGACACGAAGAGCCTGAAGGAGGTTCTTCGCCCAGAACACGACCTCTGCCGGCACGGGCATGCCTTCGCGGTCCATGACCGTCAAGGCAAACGTCGCGACAAGTGCCACGAGCGCCCAGATCGGAAGATCGAAATCGCGGAGCTTCACGGCGCACTCTGCTGCGTCAGGACCTGAATGCACGAACATCGCGCACCCGAGTCCGGCGCTCACACACCACGCAGCCGCCATTGCGGCATAGGCAAGCGGCCAGTACTGCCGAAGAAGCGCAATCGCGCCCTCAAGGGCGCTCTGCACCTCCGAGCTTCCGGCCATCTCCCCATACTCGGCAGCAGCTGCCGTGAGCATGGCATCGATGCTCGCGCCGAGCGTCGTCCCCGCAGCATAGGAGAGGACGGCATCCGTCGCGATGAGAGCAGCGGCAAGTCCGAGCACGGCACACAGAAGCGTGCTGGCACGGAGCTTCCTCTTTGCCACCAGAAGCCCCAGGATGAAGCCCGAGATGGCAGGCAGCACAGGCTCCATCAGAGAGGAGGCCTGTGTCACCGCTCCCACAGCCACAGCCGGAACGACGGCAGCGGCAAGAGCCAGAAGGCTCTCCCTCGCGCCGCGCCCCTTCGTGGCAAGGCAGGTGCCATACGCCGTGGCAAAGCCAGAAAGCAGCGGAATGAACCCGGAGACGACAGCTCCTGCGACACACCAGACGAGTCCGGACACGAGATTGTCCGGCCCCTCCTTGCGTGCCTCGAAGGCTCCTCTCGGAGCGAGCTCTGCTCCCGACTCAGCTGGCACGTGGTGCCAGCCAGCGGAAGCGTTCCTGTCCTTCTCTTCGCTCACTGCCTGCCGGCTCTGCTCGAGACGGGATATGGCTAGTCGCGGTTGCGGCCACGGCCGCCGCGGCTGGAGACCACGGAAACCGTGTACGGCAGAAGGGCCATCTCGCGAGCGCGCTTGATAGCGACTGCGAGGTCACGCTGATGCTGCGTGCATGCGCCAGTCACACGACGCGGCTTGATCTTGCCGCGGTCCGTCGTGTACTTGCGGAGGAGCTGGACATCCTTGTAATCGATGTAGTCCACGTCCTCCTTGCAGAACTGGCAATACTTGCGACGCGGCTGACGCTGAAAATCCTGAGCCATGTCTAATTTGCCTTTCTTTTCAGGCAGCCGGAGCCACCTGAGTTCTTCTTGTTCCTGCTAGAAGGGAATGTCCTCGTCGTAGACATCCGCCGAAGGCGGCGTCTGCTGAGTCGGACGCTGAGAGGTCTGTCCGTAAGCTGCCGGAGCAGAGAAGCTCGGAGCCTGCTGCGCACGCGGCGCCTGGCTCTGGGAGCTGCCCTGGCCCTGGCGGGACGACATGAATTCCAGATCGTCCACAATGACCTCGAGCTTGCTCCTGCGCTGCCCATCGCGTTCCCATGAGCTGTAGCGAAGCTTGCCTTCCAGAGCAACCTTTGTGCCCTTCGTGAGGAAGCGTGCAAGGGCATCGGCACGGGTGCCGAACATCACGCAGTCCACGAAGTTGGGGACATCCTCCCATTCGCCGGATGCATTGCGGCGGCGATCGTTCACGGCCACGCCGAAGGTCAGCACGGTAGTGCCGCCTGCCGTAGCACGGATCTCTCCGTCACGCGTCAGATTGCCCGAAATAACGACCCTATTGATGCTCACGCTGCTCACAACCTCTCATCTGCGGGCTTTGTGCCCGCGCTTCCATAGCTAGTCCTTGTCCGGACGGGCCACGATCATGTGGCGCTTCACTGCGTCGTTGATGCGAAGGACGCGGTCAAGCTCGGCAATGTCGGCTGCATTGGCATGGAAGTTGATGAGGGTGTAGTCACCCTCGGTGAGTCCGTCGATCTCATAGGCGAGCTTGCGCTTGCCCCAATCGTCGACGCTGTCGACCTGGCCACCGTTCTCGGTGATTGCGACGTCAATGCGCTTCATGACACCAGCGCGGACCTCTTCGTTAGAAGCAGGATCGACAAAAAACAGCAGTTCATAGGCCTTCATGTGGTCACCTCCTCTGGGCTAGTGGCTCAGGGTCGTGAAGGTCGCGCCCCGAGCAGGAAAGGTTCGGTCTAGAACCATACCACAGGGCAGGCCCTCTTCCCCTGAACTCCATAACTTTCCTTCGCCATGTGCAGCTCATGTGCACTGTAGCAGACCCGTCTGACAGCTTGTACAGCCCCTGCTGCCATCTTATGTGCAGCTTTCTTGCAAGAGAAAGGCGGAAGGCTCAGAACCCTCCGCCTTCGGGAAGCGCATCTCTCTTCTGCCTCAGAGCTCGTCTGGATCTTCATCCTCCGGACGGCGCATGATGAGCGTTGCCGGCTCATCTGCAGGAGCGGAGCTCTCGCCGATGGCAGGAAGGCCTCCTGCCGGGCCCTTCCTCTCGGGCTCTTCTGCAGCCTTATCCGGCTCTTCTGCAGGCGCAGGAGCCGCTTCAGGCGTGCCTTTGTCCTCAGGCGCAGGCGTCGCCTGGGGCTCTGCGGCAGCCTGGGCCGGCTCTCTCGGCGTCTCGGCGTCCTTCTTCGCAGAGTCAGGCAGCGGGTCCTCCGAGCTTCCCCAATGGGGGACATCGAACTGCTGGAACCAGAGGCCAAGCGCATTGACGGCGACCGTCTGGAGCGCTGTGGCGAAGACAGCCGCCAGATAGAGCACAAGCACCATCCAGGGCGCGAAGCGGGCAAGGAAGTGGGCCGCCAGAACCGCGATGGCGGCAGCGGAGCCTGAATAGGCAAAGAGGCCGCCCAGCTCGGCCAGAGACGGCACGACGATGATGAGGGCGCAGAGGATGCAGAAGCCCTCGATCAGGAGGCTTCCCAGGAAGAGCACGAGGGCAATCTCGGCAATGCTTCCGAAGTCGCGCTTCAGCATGTCCCAGATGCGGTCAAGCTGATATCCCGCACGTGCATGCTGGTAGATTGTCGCACGGATGGCGGCGACCCAGGCAATCGTGCTCCAGAGGATGGCGACGAAGTTCCAGAGGAGCGCAGCCAGGCCATCTGCCGAGGGGCGCACCGCTGCCAGGAGGATGAAGTAGACAGCGGCGTAGCCGAGCATCGCCAGGAATGCCTGCCAGCCGCTCTTGATGCAGGCACCGACCTTCACGCCGGACTGCTTCGGATAGGTCTCCTTCCCCCAAGCGGAAAGCCGTGCCCACTCTGCCTGGTAGCCCCAGACACCGAGGGGGCCGGCAATCGGCACGAGCTTGGCAAGCGGCAGCACGAGCAGCGGCTTGTACCATCCCTTGTCGTGCGTGAGCATCCTCCAGGAGCGGCCCATGTATTCCTTTGTCTCAGCGCTTTCTGCCATGCGCAGACCTCCAACATAGTGCAGCATGCTCATGCATGCGTCTGACAGCCATCTGACACATCTGCTATATACCCTACTCGCCCGGATGCGGCACCTCGGCGCAATACCCCATGAGCATCGAGGATTCCTGAAAAGGACGATAGATATGAAAAGAGCCCTGAAGCATCAGGGCTCGGACTCTTCTGGCGGAGAGGGTGAGATTTGAACTCACGTACCCGCGAACGGGTAAACGGTTTTCGAGACCGCCGCATTCGGCCGCTCTGCCACCTCTCCAATTATGAAAGAACGTGGCGCCCGAAGGCGCCACGGAAGCTTGCTGGCGGAGAGTCTGGGATTTGAACCCAGGATACGCTTTAGGCGTATACACGATTTCCAATCGTGCTCCTTCGGCCACTCGGACAACTCTCCTCAAAACAAACCGCGAAGGAAATTGTACAATACTGTCCCTGCGTTGGGAAGAGGATTTTTTCGTTTTCTTCTGAGGCCCGGTTTCCAGGCCTCGTCCACGCCTGCCAAAGCCCCGCCTGAGCGGAAAGGATGTCCGTGTTCGACCTGCTGTTTACTGGATCTGCGCAGGCACAGGCCGTGCCGATGCCTGCCTGGCTCGATCTTGCCGCTGTCGTCGTCGGCTCGCTCACGGGCTGCATCGTCGCCGAAGAGCGCAAGCTCGATCTTGTAGGATTTGTGGGGCTCTCAATCCTCTGCGGCCTCGGAGGCGGGCTTCTGCGCGATATGGCCATGCAGCAGGGCGGCGTCTACCTGATCGATTCCCCCTATGCCATCCCCGGCTCGGTCGCGATTGCTCTCATCTCGTTCGTGTTCCCCTCGCCCTTCTTCGGCAATCCTTCCGCACTCGAATGGTTCGATATCCTCTCGGTCTCGCTCTTCGCTGTCTCAGGCACCGACAAGGCGCTCCTGCATGGCCTTTCTGTCTGGGCCTGCGTCCTTATGGGCACGCTCACGGCCGTGGGCGGCGGCATGCTGCGCGATGTGTTCCTCGGAGATATCCCGCGCATCTTCAGGAAGTCGAACCTCTATGCCCTCTGCGCTGTCGCAGGCTCTCTTGCCTATTTCGTCTTCGGCACGATAGGTCTCAGCAAGGTCATCTGCGCCCTCATCTGCATTGCCGTCACGGTCGGGCTCAGGCGTGCCTCGCTTCGCTACCACATCATGTCCCCTGCCGATGTGGACCTCACGCCCAAGGTCGAGGCAGGCGTGAAGCGGGCAGAGCGAAAGGTCCGGGACGCACGCCAGAAGCGCAGAGAGCGCTAGCAGGCTCCGAAACAGGCCTCAGATAGCACAGGGCCCGCCTCCGAGGAGACGGGCCCTGTTCATTGCTTCCAGAGCGTCTTTTGCCTACTTGTTCACGAGGCCATGGCGGACACGCCACTTGCGGCGCTCGATCTCGGAGAGGATGCGCTTGCGCATGCGGATGTGCTTCGGCGTGATCTCGACGAGCTCGTCGTCCATGATGTACTGGAGGGCCTCCTCGAGCGTGAACGTGCGCGGCGGCGTCAGCTGGACGGCGATGTCTGCCGTCGAGGAACGCTGGTTGCCGAGGTTCTTCGTACGGGCAACATTCACGACCATGTCGCCTGGCTTCGAGCGCTCGCCGACGATCATGCCCTCATAGCACTCCGTGCCCGGCTCGATGAAGAGCGTGCCGCGGTCCTGGAGCGTGCCGAGTGCGTAGGCAACAGCCTTCTCCGTCGACATCGAGATCATGGCACCATTGCTCCTGCCGCCGATCTCGCCGGCATAGGGGCCATACTCGAGGAACGTGTGGTAGAAGATGCCCTCGCCGTGGGTGACGTTCAGGATGCGGTTCTTGAGGCCCATGATGCCGCGGGTCGGAATCGAGAACTCGAGATGGCAGGAGAGGTCGGTCTGCTCCATGCTCGTCATGTTTCCGCCGTTGTTGCCGAAGACCTCGATGACCTTGCCGGAGTACTCGCCCGGGCACTCGACGACGGCCTGCTCGATCGGCTCCAAGCGGTTGCCGTTCTCATCCTTCTTGAAGAGGACCTTCGGGCGTCCTACCTGGAACTCGAAGCCCTCGCGGCGCATCTCCTCCATGAGGACGGAAAGATGCAGGATGCCGCGGCCAGCAACCTCGACGCCGGTCTTGTCGGGCAGCTCCTCGATGCGCATCGTGACGTTGTTCTCGCGCTCCTGCATGAGGCGCTCCTTGAGCTGGCGGCCGCCCACGATGTCGCCGTCACGGCCGACGAGAGGAGAGGTCGAAGGCTCGAAGATGATGGAGAGGGTCGGCGGATCGATCTCGATCGGCTCGAGCTCGACCGGGTTCTCCGGATCGGTGTAGACATCGCCGATATCGGTGGAGTCGACACCGACGACAGCGCCGATATCGCCTGCGACGACCTCGTCGCACTCCTTGCGGCCGAGGTAGTCGAACGTGAAGAGCTGCTTCACCTGTGCCATGGCACGGGAGCCATCGTTCTTCACGACGAGGATGCGGTCGTTCTGATGGATCGTGCCGGAATAGACACGGCCGACGCCGATGCGGCCGACGTAGTCGGAGTGGTCGATCGTGACGACCTGCATGGCGAGCGGGCCATCCGGATCCACATCGGGGGCAGGCATGGCATCGATGATCATGTCGAGCATCGGGTACATGTCCATGTTGCCGTCATCCGGGTCGAGGCGGGCAAATCCGTTCACGGCGGAAGCGTAGATCACGTGCTCCATGGTGAACTCGAGCTGCTCGTCCGTGGCGCCGAGGTCCATCATGAGGTCAAGGGAGTCGTTCATGGCCTTCTGGGGATCTGCGCCCTCGCGGTCGATCTTGTTGATGACGAGCATGATCTGGAGCTTCGCGTCGATGGCATGGCGAAGGACGAAGCGGGTCTGGGGCATGGGGCCCTCAGCGGCATCGACGAGCAGGAGCGCTCCGTCTGCCATCTTGAGGACGCGCTCGACCTCGCCGCCGAAGTCGGCATGGCCCGGGGTGTCGATGACATTGATCTTGACGCCCTTGTACTCGATCGAGATGTTCTTGGACAGGATCGTGATGCCGCGCTCGCGCTCCTGGTCATTGGAGTCGAGGATGCGGTCCTGGACCTGCTGGTTCGCGCGGAAGGCGTCGGTGGCCTTCAGGAGCTTGTCGACGAGGGTCGTCTTGCCGTGGTCGACATGCGCGATGATTGCGATGTTTCTGATCTGCTTCTGCAGCATTGATTGCCTCTCTAATCTCAGGGACAAAAGACGCGCACCCAGCTTCATTTCAGCCACTGCGCGCGGTTTTCAGGCCATTCAGAGGATTTACGCTTGCAAATATAGTTGATGAAGATGTGACGATGTGGCGAAGAGCCAGGCTCCACGTAAATTCTGCTGCCTAGATGAGCGGCTCGAGCTCTCCTGCAGGCGCAGGATCGGTCCAGGCAAACTTCTCATGCTCCCCTCGCCCCTTGAAGAGCGAGTAGGCAGAATAGGCCTCGTAGCCCTCTTCGCCGAACTCGAGGAGCACGGCATCCTCGTAGGCGCCATCCTCGTCCTCGATGGCTCCCTCGTAGACGATTGCATAGCGCACCGGCGTGGCAAGGTCCGCCTTCGGATCCCCTCCGGCAGAGACAAGCTCGCCTACCTTGTCGTGTGCGCCCTCGATGCAGGCCTCTATCCCGTCATCCACGAACTCGTAGGATGCGGTATGGCCCGCCGCGTCCTGGACAGCAAGCATCGGCTCCACGTCCTTGCCTTCGGCCAGAAGGTCGAATGCCTGGCCCATGAGGTCGCAGGAGAGCTTGTCGAGCTCAGGCGTCACTCCTTGCTTTCTTGCCACAGCACCAACCCTTCTGCCGGCATATCCGGCGTATCTCTTCCGGACCCATTCTAGCAGGTCCTATGCGTCCGTCTCGTCAGTAGCGCACCGTATAGAAGCCAAGGTCGCCACGGCGCAGCGTCCGCGTGTGCTCTATGGCCTCGCCGTCCTGGTCATAGCTTATGCAGTCGTATGCCATGGCCGGCCCTCCCGGCTCCACACCGAGGAAGTGCGCATCGTGGACGCTGAGCTCTGCGATATCGAGATGCTCAAAGGTCGCATCGACGACCTTGCCGTAGAAACCGAAGACCTCATAGAGGGAGAAGACCCCTAAGTCTATGCCCTCGAGCCTCGGGAACCTCACGAGCGGCACGACCGTGCGCTCGAGCGAGAGCGGACAGCCATCGACGCTGTTGAGCCTTCTTATCGCATAGACAGGATCGTCTGCCTTTATCTTGAAGAGCTCTGCGTACCAGGGGCCTGCTGCCCTCGTCTCATGCGAGAGGATGCGGACCTGGGGCTTCTTGCCCTCTGCCCTCGTGCTCTGGCGGAAGCTCCTGCCATCGCCGATATCGAGAGTGCCAGGGCTGCCCTTCGTGACGAAGACGCCCTTGCCCTGGGCACGGCGGACGAGGCCTTCTGCCTCGAGCGCCGCGTAGGCATTGCGGACGGTCTGGCGCGTCGTATGGAAGATCTCGGAGAGCTCCTGCTCGGAGGGCAGCACCTCGCCCAGGCCGTAGTCGCCGTCCTCGATCTTCGTGCGGATGGCCTCGCGGACCTGCTGGTAGAGCGGCGTCCGCTTTTGCTCCTCACTCATCCGCAATCACCTTCTCCGGAATCTCATGCCCACGCGAGAGATGCTCCTGGCGCGCATAGAACGTATAGCGGTCGGAGCGGATGGCGGCCTTGAAGTACTCGACAGGGGTCCTCTCCTCTGTCTCGGAGACGCCGGTCTGGAAGTAGACGGGGTCTCCTTCGGCAAGCCCCAGCTCCTCTGCCTCATCTGCGTCGACACGGGTGATCGAGAGGCGCTCCTCGCCGTGCGGCAGCGTGATGCCGTACTCCTGACGAAGCGTATCGAAGAGCGAGCGCTCCTGGAAATCGTATTTTTCGATGCCAGGGCAGACCGCCACATTGATATAGACCGTCTCGATCATGCAGGGAAGATCGTCTATGAGGCGGACACGCCTGAGCTCGAAGATCGGGTCTCCTTCCTCGAGCCTGAGCTTGTGGGCAACGTGGGCATCTGCGACCTCGCTCTTTGCCCAGAGCACCTTGGAGGAGGGAGTCTTGCCGACAGCACGCACGGTATCGCTGTAGCCGTTGTAGCCACGGCAGTTCGATTCCGGCCGCCTCATCGCGACATAGGTGCCAGAGCCTCCCCTGCTCTCGAGCACATGGCGGGCAATGAGCTCGCGCAGCGCCGCCCTGAGGGCTGTGCGCGAGATGCCCCACTCATCGGTGAGCGTCCGCTCGGCGGGCAGGCGATCGCCTTCCTTGAGGCCAGCTGCATCAAGATAGGCAAGTATGTTCTCGAATGCCGCCTCGGAAGGGGCGACCCTGCGTTCAGCCATCAAGCTTTCTTTCTTCTGGTCTTGTCGAGGAGCTTCTGATATCCCGCACGGAAGCTCTCGGAAGTCTTGCCCGTTGCATCGGCTGCAGGCACGACGCCGTGCTCGTCCGAGACAAGGAAGTACTCAGCAGCATCTACGCTGCCTTCGAGATAGGCAGAAGCGAGGTCCGGCATGCGCACGACCGGCATGCCCAAGGTCTGGGCAAGGTCCTGGATGAGGGAGGTGGCACCAGCCACGCGCTCCTCGGGACCGGCGCCCAAGATCAGGGTTCCATCCGGACGAACGGCCCAGAACGTCTCGGGGGCAATGGCGGTCTCCTCGAACTCGCGCCTCGACTTGAGCGCACGGATGGCAAGCTCGCGGGCGGCGGTCTCCTGGAGCGGCTCGTAGGGCCCTACCGTCATGGCAGCACGGCCTTCTTCGTCGACGATGATCATGAGGACGCCGAAAGGATGGGCCGCAGAGCCTTCCTCGAGCGTCCACTCGATGTGCTGCTTGGCCCATTCGAGGAGCGTGCCACGCAGAGGCGCACCCTGGATCCTTCTTGCTCCGAGCGCCCGCATATGGCGGTTCTCGAGCGGCAGCTTCTGGTCGTAGAGCCTCCAGCGGCAGACCAGGGCAGGCTTGCCGAGCGTGAAGTCCTTCATATCAGGTTCCGGGGCAGCCTTGTTCTGGCTTTCATCCTTCGTATCCACAGGCAGGCTCCCTTCCTTCTTCTCATATCTTCATACCAAAGCTTACAACGAACAGTTGCGCCTGTGCACAGAACGCGTATCGTAGGCATGCCAGATCAAGCATCTGCACAGGAAGGAGAGACATGGAGGAGAAGGTGATACGTGGGCGCTTTGCACCGACGCCTTCGGGCCGCATGCATGCTGGCAACATCATGGCTGCCCTCCTGGCCTGGCTCTCCTGCAGAAGCGAAGGCGGCACTATGGTGCTCAGGATCGAGGACCTGGATCCCAGAGCCCAGGACCGGAAGAACGCCGAGCTCCTGATGGACGACCTCTCCTGGCTCGGTCTTGGGTGGGACGAAGGCCCCTTCTATCAGAGCGAGCGGCGCGATATCTACCGCGAGGCCATTGCAGAGCTCAGAGAGCGTGGCCTCACCTATCCCTGCTTCTGCACGCGCGCAGAGCTCCATGCTGCAGCCGCTCCCCATGCATCGGATGGCACCTATATCTATCAGGGCACCTGCCGCCATCTCACGAAGGAGGAGGTGGCCAGGAAGTCTGCCGAAAGGCGTCCGGCAACCCGCCTCATCGTGCCTGATGCAGATGATCCCAGAGGAACGATTTCATTCACGGATGCTGTCTATGGACCGCAGTCAGAGGTCCTTGCCCGCGACTGCGGCGATTTCCTGATCGAGCGCTCGGACGGCGTCCCTGCCTACCAGCTTGCAGTCGTCGTAGACGATGCCCTGATGGGCGTCACGGAAGTCGTGCGCGGCCATGACCTGCTAGGGTCGTGTGCACGCCAGATCTACCTGCAGCGCCTCTTCGGCTACCCCGAGCCTGCCTACGCCCATGTGCCGCTCCTCATTGCCCCTTCTGGCAGGAGGCTCTCGAAGCGCGACCATGACCTGGACCTCGGCGTCATGCGCGAGCGGGCAGGACGTCCTGGCCCCATCATCGGCGCTCTGGCAGCAGCGGTCGGTCTCGCAGAACCCGGCGAAGAGGTTCTGCCAGAGAACCTCATGTCCCGCTTCTCCTGGGAGAAGGTCCGTGCGCATCGCGCAGATATTGTGGCGAATGCCCAATTTCTTGCAGGCCCTCCCCTTGTAGGCAACCACGCAAGTGGGGTATGATGCTTGAGCACCTATTGGAGAGCTGACCGAGTGGCCGAAGGTGCTCGCCTGCTAAGCGAGTATAGGACACAATCCTATCTGGGGTTCGAATCCCCAGCTCTCCGCCAGCATATGACAGGGACTGCGCGAAAGCGTGGTCCCTTTTTCTTTGGCCTGAACCCAGCCACATGCAGTCTTTTGCCTCATAGCATGCCCATCAGAATCCAGCGCACATGAAGATGCCTCCCCTCTCCTGCATCCAGGAAAGGGGAGGCAGCGTCCAGCAATCGGAGATCTTGCCCTCGAGGCTAGTCCATCTTCTGGCCCAGGAAGTAGGGCACCGCCACGAAGCAGATGCCGCCGACCATGTTGCCCAAGGTCACGGTGATCAGGTTGTAGAAGTAGCCAACAAGAGACACCGCCTGGCCGGCAGGATCGAGGAGCGCCACCGTGAGCTGCGTCATGTTGGCAACAGAGTGCTCGAAGCCGCAGGTGATGAAGGCAAAGAGGCACCAGAATACCATGATGAGCTTCGCGGCATCGTTCGTGGTCCTGAAGGAGCACCACACTGCCAGGCAGACGAGGATATTGCAGAGGATGCCACGTATGAAGAGCGGGACGAAGGCGGCACTCATCTTGCCAGCAGCGGCCGTCGAGAGGAAGGTGGAGGTCGCCTCGCCGTTGAGCCCCGAGAAGTGGAAGAGAAGCGCCAGGACCGCCGCTCCCGCGAGGTTTCCAAGCCAGCAGACGATCCAGACCTTCGCGGCATCTGCCAGCGTGACCGTCTTCTTCATGATGCCGAGGCTCATGACCATGGTGTTGCCGGTGAAGAGCTCGGAGCCGGCGATAACGACCAGGGAGAGGGCAATGCCGAAGGAGACGCCCATGACGGTCTTGGTGGCAGGAGAGCCGGCAAGCTGTCCGCCAATCACGTTGATGAGGATATTGCCGAATCCGATGTAGGCACCTGCCAGCATCGAGAGGACGAAATAGCCAATCGGGTTCTTCGAGAGCATCGCTCTCTTTCCTGCTGCCGCCTTGGAAGCGGCGGTCACCTCTGCTGCGTACATGCGCGGCTCCTGTCTGATCGTCTTTTTTGAGACACGGTACGAACAATCTATCATGAGATGCGTTGCCCTGATGTCACAAAGCCCGCAGATGCTTGGAGCCTTATATCGCTTTGGAGCCCAGGACGGCAGCAGATGCCTATATCCAGGGCCGACAGGAGACCATCAGGCAGGCAGCAAACCCCTGTCACAGAATGTGCACATATCGGATCTGCCAGAATCCGTACATGCAGCAGCCTCATGAAATCCCAGAAATATGCCCTTCAACAGGCATGATACAACTGCTGCCCCTGCAGAGGCTTTGCCTTCATCGGGTGCAGACGAACTTTTTTCCTCATCGCCCTTGACTCAGGAGGGCTTCCGGGGCATTATATCTACTTGCTTCGCGGCGTTACCTCAGCTGGATAGAGGAACTGACTACGAATCAGTCTGTCATAGGTTCGAATCCTATACGCCGCACCAGCGAATGTTCAGAGCCTCTCTTGAGGGGCTCTTTTCATATCTACGCACGCCTATAGGCGTCTTCCCCGTCCGAGATCCTGAAGACAGCGCATGCTGGCCCGAATGCCCTGAAGTCGTAGGCGATATCATTCCTGTCGAGATAGTCCATGAGGTCCGCAAGCACACGGTAGGGCGCAATCTCGAAGAAGCGTTCCACGGCAGAAGGCAGCCCTTCCCCATCCGTGCCGAAGGCATCTGCTGCTGCCTCGATGAAGAGGGGCTTTATGAGCATCTGCTGCACATGGTAGGGCTCGCCGAAGACGGAGCGCGTGAGCGCCCCTGCCGTCCTCTCCTGGATCCAGAGTCCATCTGCATCTCTCCAGAGGCCCACCTCGCGATGCTCGCCATCTGTCTCCCGTACGAACAGGGTCTGTGCCTTCATCTCGTCTGTCATCGAAACCTCCTCCACGCGTTTTCTTTCCAGATCTCATGATACGCCTAACAGGAGGATGAATAGAACAGATGTTCTAAGATTTTCCGAAAAGAGAGGGAGCCGTGAGGCTCCCTCTCTCCCAGCTCATATGTATCTGATGCACCCTTATGCGAGAGGCTTGATGACCTCCATGTCGCGCATGTAGGGGCGGAGCACCTCAGGCACCGTGATGGAGCCGTCGGCGTTCTGGTAGTTCTCCATGATGGCTGCCATCGTGCGGCCCACAGCGAGGCCGGAGCCATTGAGCGTATGGACAAGACGCGTGCCCTTGAACTCGGACGGGTCGCGATACTTGATGTTGGCGCGGCGTGCCTGGAAGTCCCAGCAGTTCGAGCAGGAGGAGATCTCCTTGTAGTTGTTGTAGCTCGGCAGCCACACCTCGAGGTCGTAGCACTTCGTGGCAGAGAAGCCGATGTCGCCCGTGCAGAGCGTGACCACATGGTACGGAAGGCCGAGGAGCTGCAGGCACCTCTCTGCCTCAGCAACCATGCTCTCGAGCTGGTTCATGGAATCCTCAGGCTTAGCGAACTTCACCATCTCGACCTTGTCGAACTCGTGGACACGGATGATGCCACGCGTATCGCGGCCGGCAGAGCCTGCCTCCTCACGGAAGCACGGCGTGAATGCCGTATACCACAGCGGCAGGTCGGCACCGTCGAGCACCTCGTCGCGGTGGATGTTCGTGAGCATGACCTCAGCGGTCGGAATCAGGTACATGCCACCGCTCACGTGGTAGAGGTCCTCGTCGAACTTCGGGAGCTGGCCCGTGCCGAAGAGCGAATCATAGTTCGTGATGACAGGCGGCCACCACTCCTTGAAGCCGGCCTTCACGTGGGTATCGATGAAGAAGTTGATGAGGGCGCGCTCCATGAGGGCACCGGCGCCACCAAGAAGGTAGAAGCGCGTGCCTGCGAGCTTGATGCCACGGTCGAAGTCGATCATGCCCGTGGACGGGCCAAGATCCCAGTGGGCCTTCGGCTCGAAGTCGAACTTCGTCGGCTCGCCCCAGCGGCGCACCTCAGGGTTGTCGGAGTCGTCAACACCGTACGGCACGGACTCGTGCGGGATGTTCGGGATGGCAGCAACGAGGTCGAAGAGATCCTTCTCGACCTGGGTCCTGCGGTCGTTGAGGTCAGCGATGCGCTGCTTGTTGGCAGCGACCTCGGCCTTTGCAGCCTCAGCCTCGTCACGCTTGCCCTCGCGCATGAGCTCGCCGATCTTCTTCGAGACGGCATTGCGGTCTGCCTGCAGCTTCTCGACTTCGGCAATGACGGAACGGCGCTCCTCATCGAGCTCGAAGAAGCGCTCACGGTCCCAGTGGGCGTTCTGGCGCGACGCGCAGGACTTGTCCACCACATCTGGATTCTCTCTGACGAACTTGATGTCAAGCATCGACTGCTCTCCTTATCTCGGCCGGCCCTGGATTCATCTGGGCCCATCCGAGCTCGGCATGACCAACAATGGCCTCAAGTATATACTTGAGTGAGACTGCCGCGCATCCTGCTAAGAAAGGCGCAACAATGATAGTGGATTTCTTCATGTGGCTCTTCACGACACGCACGGGCGTGCTGTGCCTCGTCGTAGGCGGAATACTCCTGTTCCTTCTCATCGCATTCATCCTCGAGCGCAAGACGAGGAAGCAGTACTACAACCACAAGAAGTCGGACGATGACTGGGATCTGTTCGACGACGAGGATGAAGACAAGTAGACAAGTAGGATTTCTGTCTTCTGCATGGACCGAGAGTGCAAGGGCTGCTCTGCAGCCCTTTTTTCTTTCTTCAGGAACGTTCGTCCCGGATCTGTACCGGCGAAATCCTCGCCGAGACAAGAAGAAAGCGTCCCTGCAGCCTCTGCCACAGGGACGCTCTTTCGATTCGATGGTGCGGGCGAAAGGACTTGAACCTTCATGAGGGAACCCTCATACGGACCTGAACCGTACGCGTCTGCCAATTCCGCCACGCCCGCGTGCTGTGCAATAATACATCCAAGCAGGCAGACGATGCAAGACGGAAGTTCATCTGTTTTTTATGGAGGGGAGCGTCTGCACCCCTTTCCGCGCTGGGGCTTCCGCTCTATATTCGCCTCCACACGGTATCAATGCACTCGAAACGAAAAGGTAGAGCCGTGCCGCTGACAGATCAGACACCCGAGCCCCCTGAGGGGACTTCTGCATACGCCCAGCCAAAGCCTGAGCCAGCGCTGCTTCTGGGCCGCTACCGCATTGTCGAGCAGTGCGGCACGGGCGGCTTCGGCCGCGTGCTTGTCTGCTGGGATACGCGCCTGCAGCGCCGCGTTGCCATCAAGGTCATCCCCTTGCGCATGGGAGTCGACGAGGCAAGCGCCGAGACGACGATGAAGGAAGCGCTTGCCGAGGCACGCACTTCGAGCCTGCTTGCACATCCGAACATCGTGACCGTCTATGACTTCGAAAGCGACGACCACTACGCCTATCTTGTCATGGAATACGTCGACGGCCTCAATCTCGCACAGCTCCTGAAGCGTGTCGAGGGAGGGACCCTCACCTACGAGGAGTGCGCACATCTCCTCCAGTCCGTTGCCTCGGCTCTCGAGTTTGCCCACGAAAACGGGGTCCTGCACCTCGATATCAAGCCTTCGAACATCATGATCGACAGAAGAGGCCAAGTGAAGCTTGCAGACTTCGGCATGTCCACGCTTGCCTCTGCTGCAGGCTGGGGAGGCGCCCGTGGCGGCACCGTCGGCTTCATGCCGCCCGAGCAGATCCAGGGCATGCTCGTGGACGAGAGGACCGATATCTTCTCTCTCGGTGTCGTCATCTGGCTTGCGCTCTGCGGCGAGAACCCGTTTCAGGCAGCCACCCCCGAAGAGTCGCTCAAGAAGATCTTCCGCGGAGCTGCCCCGTCGCTCACCGAGAACCATCTCGAGCTCGACCAGAACATAGAGCTTGTGCTTGAACGCACGCTCGAGCCCGACCCCACAAACCGCCTTGCCTCGGCAGAGCTCCTCTCGAAGAGGCTCGTGCCGCTCCTCGGCAGCCCGAAGGAAGGGCAGGAGTCTCTTGCCGCCCTGGTCCAGCAGGCAGAGGACGGCACCGAAGACGAAGAGACCTGGACCGAGCGCTACGTCGAGAAGACGCCCGCACGCGAGCGCTTCCCCTGGCTCGAAGGAGCGCTTGTGCGCACAGTGACAGCCCTCCTCGCAGGAGCGGTCCTCTGGCGCATCCTCCCCTGGGTCGTGCCCGCAGATACCGGCACGCTCGTGCTGCTGGCGCTGGCCGGGGCAGGAGCTGGAGCCGTGTGGCCGCCTTTAGGGAGCCTCGCTGTGCTTGGCGCCTTCGTCCTGGCGCTTGCAGAGACTGGCACAGGCGGGCTTTCCATGCTGGTGGCGCTTGGCACTGCTGCCATCGGCTTTGCGTGGTGGTGGGCAGCAGGCAGGAAGCAGAAGCTCGCAGGCGCCTCGCTCCTTCTGGCTCCCGCCTTGGGGATCGGCTTCGGCTCTTCGGCCCTTGCAGGCTTTGCGCTGTCGCCTGGTGCAGCAGCCATAACAGCAGCGCTTGCAGGCCTCTTCGAGCGCTTCCTTCTTGCCGCCATTGCCACAGGCTTTGCGCCGGAGGCGCTGCTTTCCCGTGCTGGCGCCTGGCTGTCGCTCCCCTCGTCCTGGATCCTTGTCTTCAGCTGGGGCGCAGCCGCTTCAGCCGCGAGCCTTTGTGCAAAGAGCGGAAGGCGGGGCCTTGAGATCTTCGGGCAGTGCCTCTGTGCTGGGCTTCTCGTTTTCTTTCAGGCTCTCTCTGCGCGGGTGGAGAATAGCGGCATATGGGCTGCTCCGGATATGACTGCCATCCTCATTGCGATATTCTTGAGTGTTGTTATGTGCATAATTTCGGTCCTCATGGGGCCTGAATCATATGGACCAGAAGGGTAGTAGCAAGCCATGAACTTCCTGAACATCTTTGAAGAGCGTGTGAGCGCGATTTTCGATGCCACTCCTCAGGGCTATACGGCCCCCTTCTCCTTCAAGAAGCTCGCGAAGCATGCAGCCCGCGAGATGGAAGACGAGACGTTCCTCATCAATGGCGCGAACACCGCTCCTGCCCTCTATACGATCCTTGTATCCTCCGATGATGACGCGGTCATGCGTCCGCTCTATGCGAACCTGACCGAGGAGATCTCCCAGTTCATCGAGGGCCAGGCTAACAAGAAGGGCTATGTCTTCGTCGGCAAGCCCCTTGTCCGCTTCATGGTCGACCCCTCCCTCAAGAGCGGCAAGTTCTCCGTCTTCGCCGAGAACGTCGATGCCCGCACGCTCATGCGCCTGCGCGAGGAGGAGTCTGCCTTCATCGGCGGCATCGCACGCGTCGGCGGCGCCCATCCTGCCCCCATCGCAGAGGCGCCTCAGGCATCGGTTGCCCAGGGCGCTTCCCAGGCAGACCGCAGGAAGGCCGTGAAGAGCAGGCCACGCATGGCAACACCGCTTGCAACGCCGGCATCTGCCATCTCCCCTGACGATTCCTCGATGCAGGGCCTCGACGTGATGCCCGTCTCCTCCGATCTCGACCTTTCCGCCTCTGCCGCTCCTGTCCCCATCATGCAGGAGCCGTTCCCCGAGGCAAGGCGCATTCCGCCCCAGATGCCCGCATCTGCCGCACACGTCGCTGCTCCCGCACCGCGCAGGGCAGCATCTGCTGCAGCGGCAAGCGCTGCAGCCGCAGCCCCTGCTGTGGATGAGCCGAAGACGATGCTCCGTCCGCAGGTCGCCGCAACGCCGCTCGTGAATGCCCGCGCCGCAGCTCCTGTCACGGTGCAGCCGCCTGCGCCGACGCAGCCGAGCTGCACCCTCATCGACACCCAGAGCGGCAGGACCTATACCGCCTATGCACCTGAGTGCCCGATCGGCCGCGAGCGCAACTCCGGCGGCATCGTGCTCAGGGATCCGAATGTCTCCCGCCACCACGCCCGCCTCACGTATGACGGAACGCAGTGGCACATCACCGATCTCAACTCGACAAACGGCACGCTCGTGAACGATATGGATATCCAGACGTGCGCGCTCCATACCGGCGATGTCATAACCATCGGCCTTGTGAATCTCACGTTCAGGGAGGGCTAGATGATCGACCTCATCCTGTTCTTCGGGCGCATCCTGCTGGTGGTGCTTCTGTACCTGTTCCTGTTCGCAGCCATGCGCTCGGGCATCGGCCTCGTACGCGGCCAGCGCACCGACGCAGCCATCTGGAGCGTCGACGTGGAGAAGGGCGCCAAGAGCCTGCGCGGCCTTTCCGTCGATATCCTGGGACCGGTCGTCGTCGGCCGCTCTCCTTCCTCCGATATCGTGATCGACGAGCCCTTCGTCTCCTCCACGCATGCCCGTTTCTCCCTCCAGGGACCGGCACTCGTGCTCGAGGACCTTGGCTCGACGAACGGCACCCTCGTCAATGGCAAGCTCATAGACCAGCCGGTCACCCTGCGCGACGGGGATGAGGTGCAGATCGGCGATACGATCCTCAAGGTCGGACGTCGATGAGGCTTCCTTTCTCGAAAAAGCAGCAGGCAGACACCAGCGAGGAGCGCAGGCCCGAGCCAGCTCCTGCACCAGGACATGAGTCTTTGCCTGTCAAGGACAGGATGGATGCCGATGTGGTCACAGGCCACAGCGCTCGTCTCTCCTGGGGCTCCCGCTCCGATGTGGGCCTTGTCCGCGGCCACAACGAGGATTCCTTCCTCGTGCAGGACCCGGTCTTTGCCGTCTGCGACGGCGTCGGCGGCCATGCCGCAGGCGAGGTCGCCTCGGCCATAGCAGTCCGCACGATCTCGCAGCTTGCCCCCGATACCGCAGACGATGCACGTCTCGGTGCTGCCGTCGAGGAGGCAAACTCTGCCATCATCTCTGCTGCCCAGTCGGGACAGGGCAGGGACGGCATGGGCTGCACGGCTTCCGCTGTCGTGATCGACGGCAGCCGCATGGCCGTGGCGCATGTCGGCGACTCCCGTGTCTATCTCCTGAGCGGCGGCGTCCTTGTGCGCATCACGCACGACCACAGCTATGTGGAGGAGCTTGTCGATGCCGGAGAGATCACGGCAGACGAGGCAAGAGTCCATCCTTCCCGCTCCATCATCACGCGTGCCCTCGGCTCGGACCCCGACATGTATGCAGACCACTTCACGCTCGATGTCCATGCGGGAGACCGCATCATCATCTGCTCCGATGGCCTCTCATCCATGGTGCCCGATGCCAAGATCGAATCTGTTGCCATCTCCTGCGCAACGCCGCAGGCAGCAGCCGACACCCTTGTCTCTGCAGCCCTCGAAGGCGGTGGCCACGACAACGTCACGGTCATCGTTGTCGACGTGGAGGACGACGGGACAGCGGCACGCCATGCCAAGATCAGGAAGCGCCAGGCGCTCGTCTGGGTCATCGTGCTTGCCATCCTCTTCGGCCTTGGCGCCTTCATCGGCGTGAACATCGTCGACTCTTCGTGGTATCTCGGCAACAACGGCGGGACTGTCGGCATCTACCAGGGCATCGATGCCCAGATACTGAACGTGCCGCTGTCGCATCTCGTCGAGACGACCTCGGTCGAGGTCGATGACCTCCCCCAGGCTGTCCAGTCCCAGCTTGCCCAGGGCGGCATTCGCATGGAGTCCGAGGAGCAGGCCCTCTCTGCCGTGAATTCCTACCACGAGCAGATTGACGCAGAGAAGACAAGCGCTGCAGCCGTCGCCTCCGACGTGAAGTCCTCGACGACCGGCACGGCGCAGGAGAGCACGTCTGCTGACACGAACGCATCCCAGGACACATCCACGACAGACACGGCACAGAGCAGCACACAGGAAGGGCAGGGTGAGTAGCCATGGCATACCAGAGGAGCAAACAGGGCGGCAGCCGCCGCACGACCGAGCTGCTTCTTCTCATCGCAGCTGCGATACCGGTCACCCTCATCTATGCGATGTATGTCATGAACACGGGAACCGAGCTTACGGCAAGCTCGCTCTCCATCCCCATCGGCCTCTTCGCTGCCTTTGCCGTCGCTCATATCGCTGTGAGGAAGCTCGCTCCAGGCGCAGACCCGGTGATTCTGCCGATCGTCTTCCTGCTTTCGGGCATAGGCATAACGTTCGTGCAGCGCTTGGCGCCTGATGCAGCGACAGGACAGGTCGTCTGGCTCTTTCTCTCCGTCATCGCCATGATCTTGGTCCTCTTCTTCGTGAAGGGCATCGACGATCTGGCTCAATACAAGTTCACCTTCGGCATCGCAGGCGTCGTCCTGCTGCTCCTGCCCATGGTCATCGGCACGGAACACTATGGATCCAAGCTCTGGATCGAATTCGGCGGCTTCTCGTTCCAGCCGGGCGAAATCGCAAAGGTCCTGCTTGTCATCTTCCTTGCCTGCTACCTGGCAGAGAACAGGGAGCTTCTCTCCGCCTCCACGCGCAAGCTCGGACCTCTGGCCCTCCCCCAGCCAAGGATGCTTGCCCCGGTCTTTGCGATGTGGGGGCTCAGCCTTCTTGTCGTCATCTTCGAGCGCGACCTCGGCAGCGCCCTTCTCTTCTTCGTGATCTTTGTCGTCATGCTCTATGTGGCGACAGGACGCCTCTCCTTCGTCCTCATCTCGTTCGTGCTGCTCGCAATCGGCGCGGTCTTCTGCTACCACTTCTTCGACCATGTCCAGGTCCGTGTCGTCATCTGGCTCGACCCCTGGTCGGATGCGCAGGGCACGGGCTACCAGATCGTGCAGTCGCTCTACTCGCTTGCTGACGGCGGCCTGGTGGGCACCGGCATCGGCCGCGGTCTTGCCGACTACGTGCCTATCGTCGAATCTGACTTCATCTTCTCTGCTATCGGCGAGGAGATGGGCCTGCTTGGCGCTTCCGCCATCCTCATCTCCTTCATGCTCCTTGCAGTCCGCGGCTATGCCACGGCAGCACGTGCAAAGTCCGATGTCGCAGGATTCATGGCAGTCGGCCTTACGACGGCCATCTCGTTCCAGGCATTCCTGATCGTCGCAGGCGTCACGAAGTTCCTGCCCATGACGGGCGTGACGCTGCCGTTCATGAGCCAGGGCGGCTCTTCCCTCCTCTCCAGCTTCATCGCTGTCGGCCTTCTTCTCAAGTGCGGCGACGAGGCGACAGGACGCGAGCAGGAGATGACATCGCTCACGACGTCCCAGACGCCTGTCGTCGACGGCAATGCGGCACATGCCTCTGCCGTCGTGCAGGGCAGCCATGCCCGTGGCCGCTTCAAGCTCCAGACGGCTGAGTCGGGCGTCCTCGGACGTGTTGCCCTCGGCAAGCGCCTCACAGCGCTCATCACGGTCTTCACGCTCCTCTTTGCCGCGCTCATCGGCAACCTCACCTATATCCAGGTCGTCAAGGCAGAGACCATCCAGTCGATGCCTTCGAACAACCACACGATCGCAAAGAGCTCGCATGTGCAGCGCGGAGCGATCATGACAAGCGACGGCGTGACCTTGGCCGAAAGCATCCAGCAGTCCGACGGCACCTATGTCCGTACCTATCCGAACGGCAACCTCGCAATCCACACGGTCGGCTACCTCTCGACGCAGTATGGCTCGACCGGCATCGAATCCTCGATGAACGAGACGCTCACAGGCCACAAGGACTACTCGACCTGGCAGTCTGCCCTCTACTCCCTGGCAGGCGTCTCGCAGGCAGGGTCCTCGGTCGTCCTTACCATCAACTCGCAGATGCAGGAGATCTGCGAGGAGGCGCTTGACGGCTGGACCGGCGCAGTCGTGCTCCTCGATCCTTCGACCGGCAAGGTCCTGGCATCGGCCTCCTCCCCGACCTATACCTACGACGAGGTCGGCGACCAGCTGAGCTCTGGCGGAAGCGCCCTCGTGAACCGCGCGACGAACTCGCTCTATGCACCAGGCTCGACCTTCAAGGTCGTCACACTCTCGGCTGCGCTCGATACGGGCGCCTATTCGCTCACCGACATGATCGATGCTGAGTCCTCGATCGATATCGGCGGCGCGGCGGTCACGAACTTCAACAACAACAATTACGGCACGATCACGCTGAAGCGCGCTCTGTCGATGTCTTCGAACGTTGCCTTCGGCCAGGTCGGCGCCAAGGTCGGCTCTGCGAATCTCGTGAGCTATGCGAACGCCTTCGGCTACGGCACGCAGATCGGCCAGGACTTCTATACCGTCGCCTCCCTCATGCCCGATCCGAAAGAGATGACGGAATGGGAGACGGCATGGGCAGCCTGCGGCCAGCCTGTCGGCGAGCACGCAAGCCCGGCAGGACCCCAGACCACGGTCATGCAGAACGCTGTCGTCGCAGCCACCATCGCCAACGGCGGCGTCGCGATGAACCCCTACATCGTCGATCACATCCTCTCTCCTGAGGGCGTCACCACGACGACGACCCAGCCGCGCTCGCTCGGCCAGCCCATCTCCTCTGCGACGGCATCCGAAGTCGCAGAAGCGATGCTCGGCGTCGTGGATGACGGCTACACCGCAGCAGGTGCCCGCGTCTCCGGCGTCAAGGTTGCCGGCAAGACCGGCACGGCCGAGGTCGGCGGCAATGTCTACAATTCGCTCTTCATCGGCTTTGCTCCCTACGACTCTCCGACGCTGGCGATCTCCATCTGCCTCGAAGGAGACGGCTCGAACATCGAGGGCTCTGCAGCCAAGATGGCAGGTTCCATCATCAGGCAGTGCCTCCAGGTCCAGGCAGAAGGGAGCGCATCATGAGGAAGCTGGCCTGTGCCTTCCCCCGATGCTTCCGGGGCCGAGGCACGATAACCGGGAGCCTTTCCCGATCCGGTCCGCAGGAAGAGGCACATCTTCCTGCATCCGGCACTGACAGAATCACCGCTCGAAGCATTTAGGGGTCATATATGGCAAACAGAGTTCTCGGTGGCCGCTATGCGGTCCAAGACAAGATCGGCACAGGCGGAATGGCGACAGTGTACCGCGGCCTTGACCAGGTCCTCGGCCGTACTGTCGCTATCAAGACCATGCTGCCCCAGTACGCAGCAGACCCGTCGTTTGCTGCCCGCTTCAAGCAGGAGGCACAGGCAGCGGCAGCGCTCCAGAGCCCCTATATCGTCTCGGTCTATGACTGGGGCAAGGACGGGGACACCTATTACATCATCATGGAGTACCTGCGCGGCACGGACCTGAAGAACGGCATCAGGAAGCACGGGGCGCTGGACTGCCGCAAGGTCGCACAGATCGGCTCCCAGATTGCCCAGGCGCTCTCCGTCGCCCATAAGCACGACATCATCCACCGCGACATCAAGCCGCAGAACATCATGGTCCAGCCTGATGGCAACATCAAGGTCATGGACTTCGGCATCGCCCGCGCCAAGAACAGCCATCTCACGACCGACAACTCGGTTCTGGGAACGGCCCACTATGTCTCTCCCGAGCAGACGCAGGGCAAGGAGCTCGGGCCTACCTCCGACCTCTATTCCCTCGGCATCGTCATGTACGAGGCAGCAACAGGACGTGTCCCCTTCGACGGCGATGACGCAATCTCTGTCGCTATCAAGCAGGTGAAGGAGCAGCCGATTCCGCCCAGCCAGATCAATCCGAACGTCGATCCTGCCCTTGAGGCCATCATCCTGAAGTGCATGCAGAAGGATCCGAAGGACCGTTTCCAGACGGCTGACGAGCTCTTCCACACGCTCAGGGACTACCTCGCAGGCAGGCTTGGCGCTGTCTCCGAGGCAACCTCTGTCATCGGCGGCACCCAGACGAGGAACATGGGCAGGAACAACGCCGGCAGGACCCAGCAGATGGGCCGTGCCGTCGCTCCGATCTCTGCTGTCCCTGGCGGCACGACCCGCTTCCGCCAGCAGTCTGCAAAGGCCGAAGCCGCAGAGCAGGAGAAGAAGCGCTCGAAGCACAAGCGCAATGTCGCTATCGGCATCATTGTCGCAATCCTCGCTGTGGCAATCGCTGCCTATGCGGCCGTCACCTATCTCGGCAGCCAGACCGTGCAGACGAAGGATGTCCCGAACCTTGTCGGACTCACGGAAAGCGAAGCCCGTTCCTCCATCGACAAGTACGACGGCTTCTTCACGATATCTGTCACCTATGACTACTCCGACTCCGTCGAAGAGGGCAAGGTCATCGACCAGGATCCCGATGCAGGAAGGAGCGCCTCTGAAGGCACGACCATCACGGTCCATGTCTCGAAGGGCTCGGAGCCTGCAGCAACTGTCGAGGTGCCCGACCTCTCGAACTGCACACCGAAGGAAGCAAGCGCCAAATGCTCTGCTCTGGGTCTTGTAGCCCAGACAGGCGACTCTGTCTACTCGAGCTCTGTCGATGTGGGCCATGTCGCATCCCAGGACCAGGCAGCCGGCTCCACGGCAAAGGCAGGAGACACGATCATCTACCACCTGTCCCTCGGTCCCCAGACCATCCCCGTCCCGAATGTTGTCGGCATGACCGAATCCGATGCCGTGCAGGAGATCGAATCGGCAGGGTTCACGGTCGTGCGCACGACGTCCGAGTACTCGAGCACGGTCGCAGCCGGTTCCGTCATCCGCCAGTACCCGACCTCCGGTTCTCTCGAAAAGGGTTCGAGCATCCAGATCACGCTCTCCCTTGGCCCGAAGCCGGCGCCGGCGGAGAGCTCCACGACCTCCAATTCCTCGAACTCCTCCAACAGCTCTTCGAACAGCTCGAGCAGCAACAACAGCTCGAACAGCTCTTCGAACTCGAGCAACTCCGGATCGAATTCCACGAACTCCGACACGAGCTCGAACAGCTCCCATACGAGCGATTCCACGCACAGCAGCGGAACGGACGAATAGCTCAGCTCACATGCTTGCTGCAGAGGCGGGTTCCTCAGGGAGCCCGCCTCTTTCTTGCGCCGAGATGGGACTCCTCGCAAGTGCTTTTGGCTGAGCGCCATCGCCGGTATCCTGGGCGTGAGATGCTCCGTCTTCTCTCCCCTGCTGGAGCAGATTCATAGAATAGGTTTCCTGAACCCGGTGACGCAGGTTCAGATCCGACATGAGCCTCCTGTCTCGGGATTGCGAGAAGTTCCAGAAAGCCTCTGAAGCTGCAGGCCGCCGAGTCATTCTCTTGGGATGGACACACGAATACCATGGCTGCCACTTCGTACGCCAGTCTCTTCGGCAGTCTTGAGATGCGCTGCCCTGGCAAGGCAATGCAAGGATCATTCCCATTGAGGCACTGATTCAGCGTCAGATCCGATGGAAGCTCTGATGGCCCCAGCGATAGCGGCTTGCTGGCATCCCCCTGGCATCGCTGCGCTCCATCTTTCGGCATAAAAAAGAACCCGTACCTGCGTTTGTGCAGATACGGGCTTTATTTGCTGGTGCCCCCAGTAGGATTCGAACCTACGCCACCAGGTTTAGGAAACCTGTGCTCTATCCCCTGAGCTATGAGGGCCTATCGCAGATAGCTATTCTATACCAAACAGCCGCTGCTGTGTGGCGAGAGCCTTACTTCTCTTCCTTCTTCTTGCGGAAGCGGTCGAAGAAGGATGGCTTGTCGGCAACCTCCTGATAGCTCTGCTCGATGATTGCGTTGAGCTGCTTCTCCTTGAGGCTGCGCACACGGTCGTTGTACATGTTGCGCACCTTGTGGAGGCGAGCCCAGTCCATAATGAAGCCGCCGATGACGCCGATGTAGGCGACGACGAGCATCACGATTGCCGTGACGCCCCAGAACGACGTGAGGTCCGTCTGGGAGTCAGGGACGGCAAAGGCGATGACCCAGGAGAGGGCAGTGCAGATAAGGCCTGCCACGATCATGCCCATCGAGATGCCATGCCACTTCTGGTAAGCCGGGTCCTTCTTGAGGAGGGCCTGTGCTGCCATGGTGCGCCTGTCCTCGGCGTCGCGCTCCTTCTGGCGCTGGGCACGCTTCTCTTCCTTTGTCATTTCGGATCTGGGCTTGGACGTACCCGAAGCCTTCTTGACCTTGCCGGAAGACGTGACGACACGCACGCCTGCCGCTGCCTCGCGGGCAGGCTTGGCCCTCGTCACAGACTTCTTCTCGAAGCCCGTGGACTTGGGCTCCTCCTGGGCATCCTGCTCTATGGTCTCTTCGCTCTTCTTGTACGCATCGCGGTTCTCGTTCAGCTCTTCGCGGGCGCCGTTCAGGGTATCACGGAATGACATTAGGCTTCCTTCATGGGAACAAATGGCTTGCCACAGATGAGTTCGAAGGCTTCCTGGTAGCGCTTCGAGGTGCCCTCGATGACCTCAGCGGGAAGCTCGGGCGGCTCGCCCTGCATATCCCAGTTGGCGCGCAGCCAGTCGCGGGCATACTGCTTGTCGTAGCTCGGCTGGACGTGGCCCTCGGAGTAGCCTTCTGCAGGCCAGAAGCGGCTGGAATCCGGCGTCAGGCACTCGTCGATGAGGGTGAGCTTGCCGTCGATGAAGCCGAACTCGAACTTCGTATCGGCAATGATGATGCCACGGGTCAGGGCATACTCTGCTGCTGCCTTGTAGATGGAAAGGGAGGCATCGCGGAGCTGCGTTGCCACATCCTCGCCGACAATCTCTGCGCAGCGCTCGAACGAGATGTTCTCGTCGTGGTCGCCGAGAGCCGCCTTCGTGGACGGCGTGAAGATCGGCTCAGGGAGCTTCGATGCCTCGACAAGGCCCTCCGGAAGCTTGATGCCGCAGACCGTGCGGTCCTGGTCATACGTCTTCTTGCCGGAGCCGGTGAGATAGCCGCGGACGATGCACTCGATGGGGATGGTCTTGGCCTTCTTCACAAGCATGGAGCGGCCCGCAAGATAGTCCTTGTAGGGTGCGAACTGCTCAGGCAGATCTGCAGGATCCGTCGAGATCATGTGGTTCGGCATGAGGTCCTTGAAGCGGTTGAACCAGAATGCCGAGATGCGGGTCAGGATCTCGCCCTTGTAGGGAATCTCGTTCGGCAAGATGAAGTCGAAGCAGCTGATACGGTCGCTTGCCACCATAAGGAGCGTATCGCCACAGTCGTAGATGTCACGTACCTTGCCATGCGAATCAGGACGCAGTTGAATCTCTGCCATTGCCTGCCTCATTTCATCGGATTGCTGACAGATTGAGTATAGCCAACGAAGCGCACCGGCTGCATTGCGCAAAGCTCATTCCTTAGAGCGTGCGCATTACTGCTTCTGCTCCCCCTTCTGTGCCTTGGGAAGCGAGCGGGTGCGATGGAGCGGAATCCTCAGCGTGAATGTCGTGCCCTTGCCGAGCTCGGACTCCACGGTAATCGTGCCGTTATGGCGATCGATGATCTCCTTCGTGACAGCGAGGCCGACACCCAGACCGCCTGACTCCATCTCGCGGCTCGCATCGGAGCGCCAGAAGCGGCTGAAAGTACGGGGAAGGTCTTCCTTTGCGATGCCGATGCCGGTATCGGAGACGGAGATCAAGGCATCTGCGTGGTCCTGCGTGATTGCGACAAGCACCCAGCCGCCGGAGGGCGTATAGCGCATCGCGTTCGACATGAGGTTCACGACTGCCTGGCGGATGAGGTCGGGGTCCACATCTGCGATGAGGGTCTGGCTCGGGGTCTCGTCTGCAAAGCGCAGCTGCAGCCCCTTGTCCTCGAAGAGCTGCTCCTGGGACGTCACGAGGCTCTTCACGAGCCAGACAAGATCGGTCTCCTCCGGTCTGAACGGGGTCTTGCCGTTCTCGAGCCTCGAAAGCTGGAGCATGGCGCCAACGAGGCGCGAAAGGCGCCTGACCTCTGCTGCCACGACCTCGAGGTGCTCCGCGTCCGTCGGATAGACGCCGTCCTGCATGGCCTCGACCGTCGCCTGCATTGCCATGAGCGGCGTCCTCAGCTCATGGGCCACATCGCTCGTAAGCCTGCGTTCGTGCTTGATATCCTTCTCAAGCGAGGTGGCCATATCGTCGAAGGTCTCGCCGAGCTGTCCCAGCTCATCCGAGCCCTTGAGGCCGGTCCGGGCAGAGAGGTCGCCGTTCCTGATCTGGCGTGCGGTCGCTGTGATCGTGCCGATCGGCGCTGCCAGCTTCCTCGAGATGATGAAGCCGATGATCGATGCCAGGATGACGGCGATGATGGCGGCAGCAAGAATGGCCATGTACGAGTTCGTGCGGAATGTTGCATCGGCCTGCGTAAGGAGGGCATCCGATCCGAAGGCCCAGAGGCGCACCGTGCCCACGATCTCCCCATCGGTGAGGGTGATGTCGGAGGAGACGATCGAGTCGGTGCCGGAAGGCACGTTCTTTCCCGCATCGATATCCTTGCCATGGACCCACGTATCGTCGTAGATCGTCGTGCCCTGGGCATTCTGGACCTGGACCGCAATATCGGACGAGGTGTTCGATGCCATCCCTGCATAGTCAAGGACCTCAGGCGTCCAGCCGCCCGCTTCCTCATACTTCGAGGCAAGCGTCGAGGCAGTGGCCTGTGCAAGGCTCTGCATGTTCTGACGCGTGTAGGTATTGAACTGGTCTTCCCAGACAACTGCCAGCACGAGCAGGAACACGACTGCTGTCATGACCGAGGTCGCCGCAAAGGCGATAGTCATCTTCTTTGTATAGCTGGCCTTCTGCTTCTCGTGCGGGCGGATCGTGTTCCAGGAAGCCTTGCTTTCATTAGCAGAAGACACGCCCCCCTCCTGGGAGGCGTGCCTGTCAGATCTGCCTATCTCGAATCTTGCTCGTGGCACCTATGCGCTCCTATGCCTTCTTCTCTTCCTTGTTCATGGCAGGCGCTTCGAAGCGGTAGCCGACACCGTGGACGGTGTAGAGCCAGCGCGGGTTGCGCGGATCGTCGCCGAGCTTTGCACGGAGGTTCTTCACATGGGAGTCAATCGTGCGTTCATAGCCCTCGAAGTCATAGCCGAGGACCTTCTCGACGAGCTCCATGCGCGTATAGACACGTCCCGGATAGCGGGCAAGCGTCGTCAGGAGCTTGAACTCGGAAGCCGTGAGATCGACTTCCTTGCCCTCGACGAGCACCTTGTGGCCGGAGATATCGATAACAAGGTCGCCGAAGTCGAGCACCTCAAGCTGGCTCTCCACCTCGGTGTGGGCACGGCGCAGAAGCGCGCGGACGCGGGCAACGAGCTCTCGCGGAGAGAACGGCTTGATCAGGTAATCGTCGGCACCGAGCTCGAGGCCGATGATGCGGTCCTCGACCTCGCCCTTTGCGGTCAGCATGATGATGGGGACATTCGAGGTCTCACGTATTGCGCGACAGACGCGCTCGCCCGAAAGCTTCGGAAGCATGAGGTCCAGGATGATGAGATCGAAGGAATGCTTCTCGAACTCCTCGACTGCGCTCTGGCCATCGCCGACACCACGCACGATATAATTCTCGCGCTCAAGATATGCAGCCACTGCATCGCGGATTGCCTTGTCGTCCTCGACCAGCAGAATCTTCTTCTCGTCTGAAGCCATATCGGCCCCCCTATAAGACATGAGAGCAAACTTTCATACACTCTACATTCTACCCCACCGTGCAGAGATTGTGCGTCAAGCCTTACAAATTGAAGGTCCTGACGGTCACAGCTGAGGGGTAGCCGGTCGATGCATCCTTCACGGTGGCGAAGGTCACGAAGGTGTCACAGGCGCCCATGCGTGCCGGATATTCGCCGTAGTCAAGCGAGCGGTCGACCGCAGAGATCACGCGGTAGGACTCGTTTGCTGTATCGATCACATAGTAGGAGGCGCGGACCTTCACGATGTAGGTGCCATCCTTGCCGGAAGAGACGCAGAAGGGCTCGCGTCCGACAGACAGGAACGGTCCATCCCCGTGTCCTACATAGGTGCCCATGGAGGCAAGAAGGCCGCCTGTGCTGTAGTTGGCCTCGATCGAGAAGACGAACTCGTCTCCGATGCGGGTGGCGCACATCGGCTTTACCGACTGGGGCAGCACAAGCTGGTCTGTGACCGTGCCCATATCATCGGACAGGGAGTAGGCAGTGATGCCGTAATAGGTGCCAGAAGAGGCATTGACGCGCGGCGCGAGGATCGCGTTGCCGTCAGATATGGAGATGTCGCAGCCGAAGCGGCCGGATGACTCGATGACCGTCTTTGCGCTCGAATCTCCGGTCTTCCAGAGATAGCAGTGCGAGCTTTCCTTCGTGCTCGAGCCTGAGGTGGAAGGCTGAACCTGCCAGATGACCTTGGAGCCAGACACTGCCAAGGCAGGCGGATCCCAGTTTGAGTCTGCCTCCCACAGAAGCGACGCAGTGCCTGTCACGGCACCATCCGAGAAGGCCTGGCCATAGAGCTTCCAGGACCTGTTGAGGATATTGATCTCGACCCACGCATAGGCAGAGTCAGAGCAGCGTGCGTCATAGATCTCCATGTTGGAGTCAGAGCTTATGGGCTGCGCGATGACAGTCTTGAGCGTGCCGGAGGATGTATCGAGTGCAGAGCCGGTGATCAGAGGAGATGCCTTGGCACCTGCTGCCGTGACAGGGATCCAGGTGCCCTCTGCCGGATGCAGCACGCAGCCCAAAGGCAGCGACCAGGTCGAGGCGGCGTCGACCGTGCTTTCATCGTAGGTGTACTCCTCGAGCACATCGGTGCCCGAGGAATCATCCACGACGACAGAAGAGGACGCCGCATCGGTCGAGTTCGAGCTCTTGCAGCCATAGAGCATGTCGACGGCTACCGCCGTGGCAGCCGTTGCTGCCGTGCCCTTGAGAAGGGCACGGCGCGAGAAGATGTGGTGGGTGCGGGCCATCCTTACGCTTCCTGCTGTGCTGCAGCTTCCGCCTGCTTCAGGGCCTTCGAGAGCTGGTCTGCGCAGGATGTCAGGCGGGGTCCGCAGGTATTGCCAGCGAGGACCTCTGCAATCTCGTCTGCAGACTTGCCCTGTACCAGGCGGCCGATAGCCTTGAGGTTGCCATTGCAGCCACCCTCGAAGCTGACGCTCTCGATCGTCTTTCCGTCGTCAGCAAGATCGATATGGATGGCACGGGAGCAGACGCCCCGGGGCCTGAAATCATAGTGGAACATGAAACTCCTTATTCGAACTCGAGCTTCTCGAGGCGGTCGAAGACATAGTCGATCCTGCCGAGGAAGGACCAGGGATCGAAGATGCGGTCGAGCTCCTCCTTGGAAAGCGTGCAGGCAGGATCGGCCAGGAGCTTCTCCTCGAAGGTCGTCCCCTGCTCGCACTGCTGCACCTCGTGCCAGGTAGCCATAGCGTTCGTCTGGACGATCTTGTAGGCATCCTCGCGGGTGATGCCGGTATCGACGAGGGCCAGGAGCACCTTCGAGGAGTAGATGAGGCCACGGGTCTTGTTGAGGTTTGCCATCATCTGCTTCGGATAGAGGATGAGGCCGTCGACAATCCTGATGAGGCACTGGAACATGTGGTCAAGGGCGATGAAGGAGTCTGCCTGGGCGACACGCTCGGCAGAGGAGTGCGAGATGTCGCGCTCGTGCCAGAGGGCGACATTGTCGAAGGCGACCTGGGCATTGGCCTTCACGACACGGGAAAGGCCGCAGACCTTCTCCACCGTGATCGGATTCCTCTTGTGCGGCATGGCAGAAGAGCCCTTCTGGCCCTTGCGGAACGGCTCCTCGGCCTCGAGGGTATCCGTGCGCTGGAGGTTCCTGATCTCCGTTGCGATGCGCTCGCAGGTAGCTGCGGTCGTGGCGAGCACGCCTGCAAGATAGGCGTGGTGGTCGCGGCTGATGACCTGCGTGGAGAGCGGGTCGGCGTTGAGGCCCAGGTGCTCGCAGACATACTGCTCGACCCTCGGGTCGATGGAGCTGTAGGTGCCCACAGCGCCGGAGATGGCACCGAAGGAGACATTCTTCTTTGCGTCCTTCAGGCGCTCATAGTCGCGGTAGAGCTCCCAGGCCCAGCTGCCGAACTTCATGCCGAAGGTCATGGGCTCGGCGTGGATGCCGTGGGTACGGCCGACGCAGAGCGTCTCCTTCTCCTCGAAGGCACGCCTCTTGCAGATCTCGCCAAGCTTCTTGCAGTCATCAAGCAGGATGTCGGTTGCCTGCACGAGCTGATAGCAGAGCGCCGTATCGCCGAGGTCGGAGCTTGTCATGCCGTAATGGACCCATCTCGACGGCTTCGGCTCCCCTTCCGGCACATCCTTGTCGATGTAGGAGCCCATGTTCGTCAGGAAGGCGATGACATCGTGGTTCGTGACAGCCTCGATTGCATCGACCTCTTCCTTGTTGAAGTCAGCATGGTCGCGGATCCACTTGGCCTCTTCCTTCGTTATGCCGGACTCTCCGATCTCGGCATGCGCCTCGCAGGCCAGGACTTCGATCTCCTGCCAGATGGCATACTTGTTCTCGAGGGAGAAGATATGTCCCATCTCGGGGCGGGTATAGCGGTCAATCATGGGAATCCTTTCTGTGAACCAGAGCAGGCAAGCCCTGCATTCTCGCTTTCCTCATGATAGCGCCTGCGCATCCCCTCTCAGAAGGAAGACGCAGGCGCTACAAGAACGACTCATGGAATATGGCTACCTGGCCTCTTGCGGCAGCTTCTCCTTGTCGGCAGCAAGGCGTGCCGCTGCCTCCTCAAGCTGTGCGGCCACGGCCTTCTTGCCAGTGCCGCCGTAGGTGTTCCTTGCATAGGCAATGGCCGCAGGGTCGAGGTCGCGTGCGATATCGTCCTCGAAAAGCGGGCTTGCTGCCTTGAATTCTGCAGCCGTGAGGTCTTCCAGGCCCTTGCCGTGCTGCTCGCAATAGAGCACGAGCTCGCCCACGATGCGGTGCGCCTCGCGGAACGGCACGCCCTTCTTTGCGAGGTAGTCGGCCACATCGGTAGCGGCAGTGAAGCCCTTGCCTGCCTCGTCGAGCATCCTGTCCTTGTTCACCTGCATGGTCTCGAGCATGCCGGAAGCGATCTGCATGCAGTCAGAGAGCGTCTTTGCGGCATCGAGCGGACCTTCCTTGCACTCCTGGAGGTCCTTGTTGTAGGCAAGCGGGAGTCCCTTCATCGTCGTGAGAAGGGCCATGAGGTCGCCGTAGACGCGGCCGCACTTGCCACGGGTAAGCTCGGCGAAGTCGGGATTCTTCTTCTGCGGCATGATCGAGGAGCCCGTGGAGTAGGAATCGGAGAGCGTGATGAAGCCGAACTCAGTCGAGCTCCAGAGCACGATCTCTTCGCAGAGACGGGAGAGATGCATCATCGAGACGGAGCAGGCGTACTCGAGATCGAGCAGATAGTCCCTGTCAGAGACTGCATCGAGCGAGTTCGGAATCGTCGTGGCAAAGCCCAGGAGCTCCGAGGTATAGGCACGGTCGAGGGGATACGTCGTGCCAGCAAGGGCGGCAGCACCGAGCGGATTGGCATCCGCTCCGTCATAGGCAGCCTCAAGGCGCACATAGTCGCGGCCAAACATCCAGAAGTAGGCCAGAAGATGGTGAGAGAGCTGGACGGGCTGTGCATGCTGGAGATGCGTGTATCCCGGAAGCACGATGCCCTCATACTTCTTTGCAAGGTCCAGAAGCACGCCCCTGAGCTCGAGGTTTCCCTGCATGAGATCGCGGGAGAGGTCCTTCGCAAGAAGGCGGATATCGACAGCCACCTGGTCGTTCCTCGAGCGCCCGGTATGGAGACGCGCCCCCGGGGCTCCCACCATCTTCGTGAGCTTCGACTCGACCGCCATGTGGATGTCCTCGTCGTTCACATCCCACTCGAAGGTGCCGTCCTTGATTTCGCCTGCAATCTTCTCGAGGCCGGCATCGATTGCCTTCTGGTCCTCATCCGAGATGATGCCCTGGCGGGCAAGCATCTTCGCATGGGCACGCGATGCCCTGATATCCTGCTGCGCCATCGCCTTGTCCACCTCGAGCGATGCACCGAATTCCTGTGTGAAGGCATCGACGCCCTTCTCGAACCTGCCACCCCAGAGAGCCATGGATGAGCTCCTCCCTCTTCTTCTGTCGACACTTCAAGTATGCCACGGAGCTGCCTTGCAGCGGACCTTCTGCACCACTTATGAGAAGGCTGGCAACATGCCGGAAGCACAAATGGCCGTGCGCATCTCGCGCAATCGAGCCTGCGGCTCGCCGAGACGAAAATGCCGCTGCCGGGCATGCCCTGGCAGCGGCACCGAGTCGCGCTATGAGACGAGCGCCAGAAAGCTACTCGCCGTCCTGGAGGCCAGAGCCCGGGCCCTGGACACGGGACCAGGTCTTCGACTGCAGGCCGTGGATGATGATGAAGCCCTTGGATGCGGTGTGATCGAAGGTGTCGCCCTCGTCGTAGGTAGCCAGGTTGTAGTCATAGAGGCTGTACGGCGAACGCAGGCCGTCGACGAAGAGGCCGCCCTTGCAGAGCTTGATGCGGACCTCGCCCGTCACATACTGCTGCGTGTAGGCGTTGTAGGCATCGATTGCCTTGCGGTTCTGGGAGTACCAGAGGCCACGATAGACCGTGGAGGCCCACTCGACATCGAGCTTTGCCTTCTGCTTCAGCGTCTCGGCGTCGAGGCAGAGGGTCTCGAGGGACTGGTGTGCCTGGATGAGGAGAAGCGCTGCCGGGCACTCATAGCACTCACGGCTCTTGATGCCGACAACACGGTCCTCGATCATATCGATGCGGCCAAAGCCGTTGCGGCCGGCAATCTCGTTTGCCTTGATGATGCAGTCGAGAAGAGACATCTTCTCGCCATTGATCGAGACGGGCACACCCTTCTCGAAGCCGATGACGACGGTCTCAGGATCTGCAGGGCAGTCCTCCGGGTTCTTTGTCATCGTCCAGATGTCCGCAGGCGGCTGGTTCCAGGTGTCCTCGAGGACGCCGCACTCGATAGCGCGGCCCCAGAGGTTGTCGTCGATGGAGTACGGCTTCTTGTGGGTCGTAGGCACGGGCACGCCGTGGGCAGCTGCCCACTCCATCTCGGAGTCACGGGTCGTGAGGTCCCACTCACGGACAGGAGCGATGATCTCGAGCGTCGGGTCGAGGGCACGGATGCTCGTCTCGAAACGGACCTGGTCATTGCCCTTGCCGGTGCAGCCGTGGGCGATGTACTTTGCGCCGTACTTGTGGGCAATCTCGACGAGATGCTTGGAGATGATGGGGCGGGAGAGTGCGGAAAGCAGCGGATAGATGCCCTCGTACTTGCCGTTTGCCCAGATGGCTTTCGACAGGATCGTCTCTGCGTACTCCTCGCGCATATCGATGGCCTCAGAGGCGATGGCGCCCATATCGAGTGCCTTCTGCTTGATCCAGGAAAGGTCCTTCTCGTCCTGGCCGACGTTGCCGCAGATTGCGATGACGTCCATGTTCTTCTCTACCTGCAGCCACTTGACGATGACGGAAGTATCGAGTCCGCCCGAGTATGCAAGTACGACCTTCTCTTTTTCTGCCATGATTTCCAGCTCCTCAATTCAATTGAATGGCAAACAGAACGGTTCTGGCACATAGCCAGGGCGCTTGTATATCTCATCAGGCATTTTCGCGCCAAAAATGCCCGGCGATGCCGGGCGAAGTCAGGTTTAAGCTTTGGAAAATCGCTTAAGCGGGACTGCCACCACGTGTCATCGCAGCGTGATTCGTCGTCCCTGA
This sequence comes from uncultured Olsenella sp., assembly GCA_900314535.1. Taxonomy (GTDB): domain Bacteria; phylum Actinomycetota; class Coriobacteriia; order Coriobacteriales; family Atopobiaceae; genus Olsenella_L; species Olsenella_L kribbiana. The sequence continues at coordinate 109,687 of OMVT01000006.1, forward strand.
CGTCGGCAGGCCACCTCGTTCGCATCGAACATGTTCCTATGTGCGAACGTACGCTTCATTGCGTGGCCTCCTCATAAGCGAGTGGCGCAGGCACCATGCCTGCGGCTGCAGCTTGCACACCCTCTGTGTGCTGTTGAGCTGAACTATAGGACAATGCACCCCGCGGAAGTCCCACGAGGTGCATTTGCCATCAGATTGAAACACAATGATTACGAAAGGCCCGCCGCTGAGAGGGCAGATGCCAGGAGCGAAGCGGCGTCGGATGCCGCAGATACCGCACTGTTGAGCGTCTGCAGATTCGAGTCGACCGCAGAAAGGCTGCTCTCGAGCTTCGTCTGCAGGTCGCGCAAGGCATCGATATGCGAGGAAGGAGCAGAGGCAATCTCGCTTCTCCCCTCCTCGAGGATCGTCTGCGCGCTCTCGAGGCTTGCAGCAAGGTCGGACGCTGCCTGGATGCGGTCCTCAGCTGTTGCATCGGTGGCTGTTGCCTTGTCGTATTCTGCCAGGACCGGCTGGAGGGCCTGCGCATTGACCTTCTCCATCGCGCTCACCATGGTCTTGGCCGAGGTGACGTCGGTCCCGATATAGGGAACCTTCTCGACAAGCGACCAGATCCATTCGTCGGACTCGGACGAGAGCTCGTCCATATCGGAGGCAAGGCTCGAAAGGGCGCTTCTTGCACCCGTGAGGTCTCCTGCAGAGGCAGCCGTCTCGAGCTGCGTCGCCGAAGCCTCGGCAGATCCCACTGTCTTCGAGATCCTTATCATGCTCTCTGCCGCAAAGCCTGCAAGGACCAGCACGGCGACAAGGATCAGAAGGAAGATGCTGCGGATTGGATGGTGCTTCTTTCGGCGGCTGTCGGGGACGTTCACCTGGCGCGGCTCATAGGGAGAGATCGGCTTGTAGCCGACGGCGTGGTTCAGAGGCTCTGCCACAGGGGCATGCGGTGCGGTCGTGCCGGGAGCCGTGCCCTGAGAAGCTGCGCTTCTGGCAGCCTTCCCTGCCGGTGCCACCTGGGTCTTGCCTGTGTCGTCTTCTGCTGCATCCTCTTTGGCTGCAGCCTTCTTCATGTGCTTCGATACGTGCTGCGTTTCTGCCACGGTGGTCCTCCTCGGATACCAAAAAAGGCAGGTGGAGGCATTGCCTCTACCTGCCTGCATTTCAAGTGGTGCACCGTGAGGGTCTCGAACCCTCGACCTTGGGATTAAAAGTCCCCTGCTCTACCAGCTGAGCTAACGGTGCAGGCTTTTGTGGCATCTGAGAGCTCCATTGTACCGGCATGAGGCTTGCCACCGGCACCCAATTCGGCAATTGGGCTGCTTCCAGATGCGTCGTCTTATCCTATCACCAAAGAGGCTGCTACTCCCAGGCCCATTGACCATTCACAAAGATGGGAACCTCTTCGCCCGATGCCGTGATGCCGGTGATATCCATATCTTCCGTGCCGATCATGAAATCGACGTGGGTGTGGCTCTGGTTCACGCCGGCATCGAGGAGCTCCTGCTCGGACATCGAGAAGCCGCCTTCGTAGCACTCCGGGAAGCCGATGCCGAGCGCCAGATGGCAGGAGGCATTCTCGTCGTAGAGCGTGTCATAGAAGAGGATGCCCGACTCCCTGATCGGCGTGTTCTTGCTGATGAGGGCGCACTCTCCGAGCCGGCAGGCATTCTCGTCTGTCTCGAGGATATGCTTCAGCACATCCTTTCCCTGCGCTGCGTCATACTCCACGACCTTGCCGCCCTCGAAGCGGAACCAGAAGTCGCGGACGACCGATCCAGCATGCACCAGCGGCAGCGCCGAATGCACGATGCCGTCAACCCTCATGCGGTCAGGCGAGGTGAAGACCTCTTCGGTCGGGATGTTCGGGAAATAGGGCAGGCCCTTGACCGTACGGGCTGCACCGCCCTCCCAGATATGGCGGGGAGTCATGCCGACCGTGAGGTCGGTGCCATTCTGCGAGCGGTAGTGCAGGCGGTCGAAATGATGCTCGTTCAGGAAGCGCTTGTTCTTCTCGAAGGCAGCATTGTGCGTCTCCCAGGCTTCGCGCGGGTCTTCGCCCGAAGCGCGGCTCACCTGGAGGATTGCCTCCCAGAGACGATAGGTTGCCTCGTTCTCGCTGAGGTCGGGGAAGACCTTGTGCGCCCAGGATGCGATCGGGGCACCAGCGATGCACCAGGTGTTCCTGCCGAAGTCCATCCCGTCATGGAATGCCTTGAGCTCGATATGGGCGGCACGCGATGCGGCGGCAGGCTTTGCCGGATCGATGCCCTTGAAGGCTTCGGAATCCTGGCCTTCGATGAAGAGGAAGGCAGCCCCTGCCTCGGCAAGCGAGTTCAGCTGCTCCTTCTTCCAGGAAGGGACATGCTCGAACCAGTCGAGCCCGACATGCTCGTATTCGAGACGCTTCGTCTCATCGTCTGCCCAGAGGACTGTCACATGGGAAGCGCCGCACTCATAGGCTGTAGCCACAAGCTGCCGGCAGAAGTCGGCACGCTCGATCGGGCACTCGACCACGAGCTCCTGGCCTTTCTGGAGGTTCACGCCCTGCTGTACGAGCAGCTTGGCATAGCGGGCAATCTGGGGCTGGAGGCGGCGCATGCCAGCGACGCACTCCTCATCCGTCATAGGTAGCGGCATAGAAGCACCTTTTCTGTTGAAGCTTTTATATTGTGTCTCCAGGTCCTAGATGGAGAAGAGCCTGGAGTCTCTCTCACCGTCTTCTTTACCCATGCAGAACGTCACCGCGACACACAAATCGCGGGCCAGAAGATTCGCATCATCCATATCGGACTTCGGGAAGACGATGACCTTGCGCCAGAAGGTCCTGTTCCTCGCCATGAGTGCCGAGCTCTTCCAGAACTGGTCATAGCTCGAGCGCAGGACGCCGCGCTTCTGATACCAGTCTGCAACGTCGCGGGCATCATACTCCTTGAGAAATGCCTTGACCTCGGAGTTGCTGGCAAGCGGGTAGTCAGGGATAACAAAGCCCTCGTGGCGGGCAACCTCCCAGACGAGCATCTCGGCCGACTCGAAGTAGTCGAGGTCGTCTCGGCAGATCTCCTGCGCAAGCTTGAGGAGCGCTTCTGGCTTTATCTGCTGCGGCAGGTCGAGCTTGCCGGAGTCGTCGATCCATGACTCGACAGCCTCGACGAAGTCCTTGCCCAGATTCACCAACATCCTCGCCACGAGATTGCCTCCGTCTACAAAAAAGGCCCTCGAAAGGGCCCGTCTGCTGCTCTGGAGCGGGCAACGGGATTCGAACCCGCGGATGACGGCTTGGGAAGCCGTTGCCTTACCACTTGGCGATGCCCGCATGTGCTGGATGAATGATAGCACAGCCACCTCAGGCCGGCCACCCCGAAAAGCGGACGCAAGACAGCCAGAAAGCTCCTCGGAGGAGATTGGATGGAGGGCGCACCTGGGCAGGAGAAAGGCATCCTTCCTTGTCAGACGCCCTGCCTGCGAGCTCATCTGCTCCCGTCAGAGACCTGCGACATCCCTGCCTTATCAGGCATGCATTCCTGCAAGATGTGCCTGCTACGCTTTCCGCTCCCCGGAACAGCCGAGCGGAAGGAGATAGCTGTGCACAGGAACAGACAAAGGCCCCATCCGGAAGTGCCAGAAACGCAGAACAGAGAGAGGGTGCGGCTTCGCAGATACAGGACACGTGCAAGAGGGATCGGACATGCAGGAAGGCGGCAGCTTGTACGCACTGCCATGCTCGCGGCCTGCCTTGCTATGGCAGCCCTCGTGATCGGGCTCATGAATCCGAAGGCAGCCAAGGCCTATTCCGGAAGCGTCACCTGGAACTATGACCCGACGAACCTGATCAGCGATTTCTATGGATCGGACGGCAGCCGCGGCTACTGTGCGCAGGCCGAGAAGGCAGGGCCTAAAGGTACCTATACGGAATGGCATTGGGTAAGCGAGATGGACTCGGGGACGCTCCGAGGAGATCCGCATGGCCTCTCCTGGCTCATTGCCCACTGCTACCCTCTGAACAGCACCTTCAGCGGCCAGACGCTCGATGCGAAGGGCGCAGCCACGGTCTCGCAGGCAGCGATCTGGATGTATCAGGGCGACCTCACGAAGGACCGTTACGAGGAAAGACGTGGCCTTACTGTCAACAGCTGCACACAGGAGCAGGCAGACCTCGCCTGGGCGCTTGCGCAGGAAGCGCATACACATGACGGGGAAGCAGGCAGCTGGGACCATGTCGCGAAGTTCTGGGTCTCGCCCAATGACAGAAAGCAGAACATCATCGCAATCCCGCCCTATGGATCGCTTGCTGTCACGAAGCAGAGTGCAGAGACGCTCGTCTCGGTCTCCGGCACCGGCTATTCGCTCGAAGGAGCGGAGTTCGGCCTCTATCTCGACCAGGCCTGCACGCAGGAGGTCGAGAGCTTCACGACCGACGCCGAAGGCAATGGCAAGACCGGCCTTGTCGCCGAAGGCACGTACTACCTGAAGGAGAAGAAGGCACCGAAGGGCTTCCTCGTGAGCCAGGATGTCCTCGAGATCGCAATGGCAGAAGGCCAGGAGATCCATACCGAGGTTCCTGAGCAGCCCCGCTACAGCGTGCCCGACATCCTGATAAAGAAGCAGGATGCAGAGACGGGAGGCGAGGCTGAAGGCGACGCCACCTTCGAAGGCGCCGAGTTCACGGCGAAGTTCTATCCGGAAGGGACCGATACCTCAGGCACACCGGAGCGGACCTGGACCATCCGCTGCGATGCAGACGGCACAGCAAGGCTCGATGATGCCCACAAGGTTTCAGGCGATGACTGGTACAGGAAGCAGGATGGCACCATCGTCCTTCCTCTCGGCACGCTCGTCGTCGAGGAGACGAAGGCACCTTCAGGCTACCGTCTTCCCGGAAACAGCCGCCAGGAGTTCAGGATTGCAGCAGACGATTCTGCTCCGACAGGCGCCACCGTCCTCCAGCCAGCTACCGTCGAGGAAGAGGTCATGCGCGGCGGCATTGCTGTCCAGAAGGTCGATGCTGAATCGAAGAACGCCTCTCCCAAGGGCAAGGCGGTGCTTTCTGGCGCTGTCTTCGAGATCGTGAATGCAAGCAGGCATGCGGTCGTCGTCGGAGGCACGAGCTATGCGCCGGGCGAGGCGGTCGCCACGATCGAGACCGACAGCACGGGACGCGCTGCCACGGCAGCGGATGCCCTCCCCTTCGGCACCTATACCGTGCATGAGACAAAGGCACCTGAGGGCTATCTTCTCAACAGCGACTGGGAGAAGACCGTCTCCATCACCGAGAACGGCAAGATCTTGGAGCTTCAGGGAGACGACGCCTGCGCAGACCAGGTCAAGCGAGGCGACCTCTCGTTCGTGAAGGAGGATGGCACGACCTCAGCGAGGATGGCCGATATCCCCTTCAAGATCACGTCCAAGACGACAGGAGAATGGCATATCGCCGTGACCGATGCCAATGGCATCCTCGATACCGCGGCTGCCCAGTACCCGCATACCCAGAGCACGAATGCCAACGATGCGGCCGTGAAGGATGACGGAACATTCGACGATACGAAGATCGTGCGCGATGCCGGCATCTGGTTCGCTGGCACGAAGGATGGATCCTCCGATCCTGATGACAGCAAGGGGGCACTCCCCTACGACGTCTATACGATCGAAGAGCTCTCCTCTCCTGCCAACGCAGGCAAGAAGCTCGTGAGCTTCGAGGCAACAATCACGCGCGATGCCTTCGGCGTGCATCTTGGCACCGTCACGAACGAAGAGGGTCCGCATATCGAGACGACACTCACAGATGAGGAGGGCGAGCACATCGTGCCAGCAACGGACGAGACCTTCACGCTCGTCGATACGGTCGCCTATGCGAACCTCGAGCCCGGCAAGACCTATGAGCTCACCGGCACCCTCATGGACCACGACACCGGAGAGGCGCTGCCCTATGCAGAGCCTGTCACGACGAGCTTCACGCCAGCCTCCGAGAGCGGCACGACGGAGGTCACCTTCACCATCACAGGCCTTCCCTCGAGCGTGAAGCGCATTGTCGCCTTCGAAAGCCTCAAGGAAGAAGGCAAGGAGATTGCCGTGCACGCTGACATAGAGGACGAGGGGCAGAGCGTGCGCTTCTCCGAGCTCCACACGACGGCAACCGAAAGCGGATCCGGCAGCCATACGCTCAAGGCAGCCGATGCCGCAGAGCTCACCGATACCGTCTCCTACACGGGACTCATCCCGAACGAGACCTACACGCTCACCGCAACGCTCCACGTCGTCGACAGCAAGGGGAATGACGGAGGGGCGCTTGTGAACTCCGCCGGCGAGACCATCACGTTCACGAAGGACTTCGTGCCCGAATCCGAAGATGGTACGGTCGATGTGCCGATAGAGTTCAATGCACAGAACCTCGCAGGCACAAAGATTGTCGTCTTCGAGGAGCTCACGCACAAGGGGCATGTCGTCGGAAAGCATGAAGACATCCACGACGAGGGCCAGACGGTCGTCTTCGAGGAAACGGGCGTGCCTGACACGAGCGACACTTCCTCTGTTGCCTGGGGAGCCTTTGCCCTGGCAGGCATCGCAGCGCTTGTCGGAGGCATCTGGGTCCGCTCGAGGCACTAGCAGCCAAAAGACATGCGTCATGAGAGAAGGCGGCCAGGAAATCCTGGCCGCCTTCTTCGTGTCTCTTCAGTGCATGCATCAGGACTGGCGGATGAGCTCTGTCACCATCTCGACGATATCTGCCACCTGGTCACCGTTCACGTTCTCCGGAACATCGTCGAGCGTGTGGGAGAAGGCCGGCAGGCCATTCTCATCCATGCCCATGATCGTGACGGAGCGGATATGGCGACGGAGCGCGGTGGTCGCATCGGTCTCGCCGATGCTGTAGCGGGCCCTGCCAAGCGGGAGGCCGAAGTCCTGTGCGATGTTCTGGAACATGCGCACGAGACGGCGGTCGGCGCGCTTCGGATTGTCATGGCCCTCTTCCACAAGCACGGTCGGGTCTCCTGCACCGACGCAGTCAAGATCGATCAGGAAGGCGCCGCGGATATCCTGCTTGTGGGCATCGAGGAAGGCCTTGATGCCGGCATGGTCGAGCTCGGAGGCACCTGTTGCGACGAACCAGATGTCGTGGCTGATGAGGTCCTCGTCGTTCATGGAAAGGACCGCGTCACGGAGCTCCTCTTCGGAGACCTGCTGGCTCCGTGCTGCTGCTTCCCGCTCAGCAGCCTGAGCCTTGGCCTCTGCTTCGGCCTGGGCCTGGGCAGCTGCATCCGCTGCTGCCTGCGCACGCACGGCTTCTGCCCTTTCAGGATCGAGCTCATAGCCATGGGACTCCGGACCATCATCCGCAAGATCGAGCTGCGGGAGACGCAGCTCATCCTTCGGCGTAGCGCCGCCCTTCCAGCCATGGTTCGAGCCATGGTGAGGACGGGCAACGGTGCTGCTGTGGATGCCGGTCTCATGGTCTTCGCGGATAGGAGCCTCGGTGAAGTGGCGACCCTTCCCGCCATGGCGGCCGAAGTGATGATGCTTCTTCTCCTGATGCGACTCTTTCGCGATGCGGTCGAGTGACTCCGGCGTGATCACATCGAATGTCCCCTGTTCTGGCTTCTTCGGCATGGATTGCTGTCCTTCGGGTATCTGCATGGGCTGGCTGGCGATGCTTCCGGATCCGAACGGATCGATCGAGTGCTGCGAGGGATCGGGAAGGTCGTTCAGGATGACGCGGCGGGCCATCTGGGAGATGGCAGGCTTGAAGCTTGTCTTGCCCCACTCGGGATCGTCCGGCATCTGAGGCTTCTTGCGGGGTGCCGGCTCAGGCTCCTCCATATCCTCAGCTTCCGTGACGACACCGGAGAGATCCTTCGGTGCGATATCGGGATCTTCGGGTGTCACATCGTCCATATCGAGCTGGAAGTTCTGGGGCAGCACAGGAGCATCCGTCTCCTCCGCCTCAGAGGTCTCTTCTGCAGGAGCAGCTGCCTCTTCGGCAGGCTCAGAAGCGGGCTCTTCGGATTCAGCCGCAGCGGCATCTTCCTCTGCAGGCTCCTCTGCAACCGGAGCTGCAGGCACTGGCTCTTCTTCGCTCATCTCAGGTTCAGGCACAGAAACGGGCATGGCAGCGGTGTCGCCCGCTGCGTCTTCCGGCTCTGCAGCTTCTTCCTCGATCGGAGCAGGCGCAGCCTCTGCTTCCGGCTCTGCCTCCTGGACAGGTGCGGGCTCTTCTGCAGGGAGCACAGGCTCAGGCTCCGGCTCTGCTTCGGAAGCCTCTTCTGCTTCAGGCTGAGGTGCCTCTGCAGGCTCCGCCTCCGGTTCGGAAACGGCTGCCGGCTCAGATTCTGGCTCTGGCTCGTATGTCTCCTCAGGCCCCTCTTCAGAGACTGCTTCTGACTCCGGCTCCGGTGCGGATTCAGATTCCGCTTCGGCTTCGGGGACTGGCTCTGTGGCGGCAGCCTCCTCAGGCTGTTCGGCCTCTTCAGGTTCCGGTTCCTCGACAGGCTCTGGCTCCTCTTCGATGACCTCTATCGCCTCGGCGTCCATGACGGAAGGATAGAGGGGTCGGGGCGCCTTGGGCAGATAATCCATCTCATCGGGTGCAGAGGGATCTTCCTCTGCATCTTCCTGCTGCTCAGCCGCGGGCTCTTCCTTATGAGTCTCTGCTTCGGGTTCGCTCTCTTCGGCAGCAGCCTCCTCCGGATAGCCTTCGGGCTCTTCGTTCACGATCGGAGCGGCATCGGATGCATCGGACTGCGACGCTGCATCTTCAGGAGCAGCTTCCTCATCATCTTCAGGAACAGAAGCCTCAGGCTCTGCCGGCATCTCTTCTGCCTCAGCAGGTTCAGGCTCGAATGCCGGTGCAGATGGCTCGGGCTCAGATTCCAGTGCCGCAGGCTCATCCTCTTCCGGCTGGGCAGGCACTTCTTCAGGAGCGGCTGCCTGAGGCTCTTCGGCCTCTTCCTCGGTATCGGCCTCGGACGTCTCAGCCGTCTCCTCTTCAGGAGCGTAGTCAGAAAGCGCCTCTTCTTCTGCCTCCTCTTCTATCTCTTCGAAGACAGCATCGACAGGCGTTGACTTGGATATATGTGCGAAGGGATCCTCTTCCCACGAAGCGTGGACGGGCTCTTCGCTCTCAGGCTCAGACACGCTCTCCTCTGCCACAGGCTCGGCCGGCTCGGGAGCCTCAGAATCGTCCTCTTCAGGAGATGAGACGTCCTCTATGTCGGCGAGATCGACAGCCGGCGTGATGTCTGCAAGGTGCTTGCCGAGATTGCGCGGAGCAGGAGCTTCGGACTCTGGTGCAGCTGCCTCTTCGGCGGCAGGTGCATAGTCCTTCGCCTGAGGCATGGTGTCGAGAGAGGCAAGCGCTGCCATGACAGCAGAATCATCGGGGCCAGGCTTTGCCGGTGCGGGCTCTGGCTCCTGTGCAGCAGGAGCAGCGGGCGCTTCCGAAGGGGCCGGTGCATGATCTGTGCCCAGGCCCTGTGCTGCCTGTATCTCTTCGGCGAAGATGGAATCGACATAGGATGCTATGTCTTCGGAGCGGTGTGCCAGATACTCGGCTTCATCCGCATGTGCCGGAGCCGGAGCAGGCTCTGCAGCAGCTGGTGCCTCAGGTTCTGCCGGGACAGCCGCCTCTGGTTCGGGCTCGACAGGAGCCGGAGCCTCAGCCATCTCCTGCACAGGCGTGGCAGGCTCGGGTTCGGAAGGCTCGCCTTCGATTTTCGGTTCGCTCAGGGCAGCGGGAGCCGCAACCGCTTCCTCTTCGGCAGGAGCAGCCGTCTCATCGTCTGCCTCTTCAGGAGCGGGCTCTTCTGCAGCAGCAGGCTCCTCCGCCGGGGCTGGTGCTTCCGGCTCAGGTGCCTCTATATTCTCTTCCTCAGGGATGTCGCCCGTCTCGGGCTCCGCAAGCGGAACGTCGCCGTCTCCGCTCTCCCCTTCCTCATCCTTCTTCTCGCCCGCATCGGAAGCTTCGCTTCTCGGCCTTGGCTCGCCGACAGACGTTGCTGCCGAGGGCGGTTCGTCCGGTGCCATGCCGGCAGGCGTCACCGTATCGATCGGCTCCCACTCGGCATCCATGACCTTCGGCCAGAGGCGCTTCTGGCGGTCTGCGAAGGTCTGCCCCTGATAGGGGCTCTCTTCGGACTCGGCAGGCTTGTAGACGCTCTCGGTCTCGATTGGCGCCTGGACAGGCGTCTCGCCGAGATCTTCCGGCAGCCTCTCGAAGGTCGTCGTTGCCTCGTCGTCTTCCGGCTCTTCGGAAGCAGGTGCCTCTTCGGCAGCAGGAGCTTCCTCTTCCTTCGGACGGACAAGTGTCTTGTCTGCAGCATCTTCATCGGCAGGTTCAGGCTTCGGCTCTTCGTCGTCGTAGCCCTTATCGCTCTCGAGCGAATGGCGGACACGGCTGAAGAGGCTTCCGATCGAAGGCTTCTTCAGCGTCTTGTCGGCAGGCTTCTCCTCTTCGGCAGGAGCCTCTGCCTTCTCAGGCTCGGCCTCGGCGGCCTCTGGTGCCGGAGCGGCTGCTGCCTCTTCGGGCACCGCCTCATTGCTTTCAGGCTCTGTGGAAGCAGGTGTCTCGGCGGTCTCTTCCTTCTGTTCCTTCGGCTCGAGCTCAACATGAGGATCCTCGTAGACAATCGGGCAGCCTGCAGGAAGCATGCCCAGCGCCTCGATGGTCTCCTTGCCATGCCTCTTGTAGCGGGCAAGGCGCTCCGCTTCGGCCTTGGCCTTCGCCTCTGCCTCGGCGGCAGCTGCTGCTGCCTCCTCCTCTTCGCGGGCTCGGCGTGCTGCCTCGCGCGCACGCTCCTCTTCCTCCTGCTGCAGGCGCACAGCCTCTGCGTCGAGTGCGACATCTGCGCCAGGACGGACATTGTTGAGGATGGAGAGGAGAGCTGCGACAGCAGCCTTGTTGTCATTCGCGCCATCCGTGCAGTCGCCGAAGCGGGTTGCGATATCGGAGATAGCAAGAAGGGCAGGAACCAGTGCGGCAAGGATGCCGAGGAACCAGAAGACCCTTCTCACGACAGGCGGAAGGAAGCCGAGAAGCTGCACGAAGGAGGCAATCGCAACGCCGTAGAGGCAATAGACGCGGATAGCATAGGCACGGGCATAGAAGCGTGCCATCCCCTTGTTCGCAACCATCGGGTTGACACGCGGCGTGTCATAGTGGGCGACAATGATGATGGGACGGTTGCCCTTCATGACCTTGGAGCCGGTCTGGGCATGGAAGGCGACGACATTCTGGCTCTGGACGACAGGGCCCATCTTCGCAAACGGCGTGCGCCCTGCATGGATCATGAGGAGCAGGACAGCGCAGGCGATTGCGACAACGACACCGACAAAGCCGATGATGCCGCCGAAGCCTGCGAAGATGAGGCCGAGGAGCATGGCAAGAGTGACGACCGACTTTGCGGTCTGGGCTCCTGTCGGCGTGCTGAATTCCTCGATCTCAGGGTTCACCCCATGGTCTGCCATGACCTCAGAGATGGTCTGGGCAGCCTGCAGCTCCTCCTGGCTGTTAGCCGGCGCGATGCCTATCTGCTCATCCAGGTAGTTCAGATATTCGTGCGTCTTGGACATATGTATGCTCCACCTGCCATGCGGGTCATATCAAAACGAAACAGTCAGATTGAGTATACGTCTAGCATTCCCGCTTTTCCCGACGCAGCACCGTACAAGAGAAAAACGGTATCGCTGCATGTACCCCAAAGACCATGAAAGCAGGGCTCATCCGTACCAAGAGAGGGCCTTTGCCTTGACACTCCCCACGGATAAATCCGGGAGATTCTCGCTTCGTCGCAGATAGCCTTCCTTCCCCTTGCGGGGGAGGCGGGTCTTACGCCTGCTCCACGAGCGTTCCGGTCGCATCCGCGCCCGAGGTTCCCGCAAGCCCTGCGGTACCTTCCGATAGCATCCTCGCACCTTCTGCCGCGATGTTGGCCGCCGCGTTCACGTCGCGGTCGTGGCGCGTCCCGCACGCCGGGCACTCCCACGAGCGAATCGAGAGCGGCAGCTCCCCGAGCACATACCCGCACGCCGAGCAGGTCTTGCTCGACGGGTACCAGCGCGACACCTTGACAAATGTCCGCCCGTGCCAGGCGCACTTGTACCCGAGCTGCCTGATCATCTCCGACATCGAGGCGTCGGCCACCGCCTTCGCGAGGTGGCGGTTTCGCTCCATGCCCCGCACGCCCAGGTCCTCCACGGCGACCGCTTGGCTCTCGCGGACTATCCTCGTGGCGGCCTTGTGCAGGGCGTCCTTGCGCTGGTCGGCTATCCTCTCGTGCACGCGGGCGACCTTGATGCGCTGCTTGGCGCGCCTCTTGGATCCCTTTCTCTTGCGGGAGAGGCGGCGCTGCTCGCGGGCGAGCTTGGCCTCCGATCTAGCGAGCGCCTTCGGGTTGGCGACCTTCTCGCCCGTGCTGAGCGCGGCGAGGCTGGCAACGCCCGCGTCTACGCCCATCACGGGCACCGCTCCCTCCGGCATCGGGGCCACGGGCGCGTCAGCGACCGAGAGCACGCAGAAGTACTTGCCGGACGGGACGCGCTTCACGGTGGCTGACAGGATGCGGCCCTCGACGGGCCTGCTCACCCGTGCCTTCACCAGCCCGAGCTTCGGGAGCTTCACATGGCGGGCATCCGGAACTGCGACGTTGCCGCCGACGCGCTTCGAGCGGTAACTCTGCCGCACATCCCGCTTCGATTTGAACCGCGGATATCCGGGCGCGCCGCCCGTCTTGCAACGACGGAAGAAGTTGTCGTAGGCGCGCGACAGGTCTTGCACCGCGCTTTGCAGAGCCGTCGAATCGGCTTCCTTGAGCCATGGGAACTCGGCCTTCCAGCCGGGCAGCATCTTGTCGAGCCGCCACCTTGTCGGCGACTTGCCCGTCTCCCCGTAGGCGTCCCTGCACGTCTCGAGGCACTTGTTGTAGACCCACCGCACAGCTCCGAACGTGCGCTCTATCTGCGCGCGCTGGGAAGCGCTGGGGTAGATCCTGACCTCGTATGCCATCGAGACGCCCAAGCTAGACCCTCTTCTGGCTTTCGATGTACTGCTTCACGATGGAAAGCGGCGCGCCGCCGACGGTGGAGACGAAATAGCTGTTCGTCCACAGCGACGGTATGCGCTTCTTGAGCCAAGGGAACTCCTCGCGAAGGTCGTGGCTCGTCCTGCCCTTGATGCGCTTGACGGCCTTGTGGATCCCCAGCTGCGGGTCGACCTCCAGGAGCATGTGCACGTGGTCGGGCATGACCTCCATCTCGATTATCTCGAAGCGCATCTCGTCGGCAACCTGCCGGGCGATCTCCTTGAAGCGCTCGTCCACGCCGTCCACGAGCACGCGCCTGCGGTACTTCGGGCAGAAGACCACGTGGTACTTGCAGCTGTAGACGACGTTTCTGTTGCTCTTGTACTCCATGAGCAGAGTATACCACGTGCAGCTGTCTAACAATCCGGCTTCGCCGGACGCGCCTTATATCCCCACGGTTCAAACCAGGGGCTTTACGACGTGATTTGGTAAGCTAATGTGAGAAATCTGCAAGAGACAAGCGAGGGAAAGCCATGGACGATACGCCAGATACCGAGGATGAGGTGCGCCTGAACACGAAGGATGAGGCAGCCAGGCGCGTCGCGTCGCTCGCGCTCGAGCTCATCAATGCCCGACGTCCCCTCGAGGCTGCCTATATCAATGCACATATATATCCAGACCTTGACCGGAACTCCTTCTTCAGGGCCTTGGGGCGTGACTGCGAGAGGCTCGCTGCCTGCGGCATGCATGTCGTGAAATCCACGCAGAATGACGAGCAGCTCTACCAGATCGACGAGAAGAACTCCTTCATAGGAGATGCGAAGCTCACCCAGCAGGAGGCACTCGAGCTCCAGGTGCTGCTCTCCCCGCAGGTCGCAAACCCCGCCTTTCCGCTTGCAGACGAGCTCGGGATGGCGCTCCTGAAGATTGACCGTTCCTTCGCAGAGCAGCCGCTCGTGAGCACAAGGCGTCCCAAGAAGGGTCCTGACCGCACGCTCCAGACGCTCCGCGATGCCTATGGGCAGCACCTGCTTGTCGAGGTAGGCTACTGCGATGCGGCAGGGGTGAAGAGCACGAAGATTCTCGCTCCCTATGGCTTCTACAGCTTCCGCGATACGCTCTACTGCGTCTGTGCAGAAGAGAAAGGCAGCAAGCTCGAGGAACCCAGGACCTACCGGATCGACCGCATGGAAAAGCCGAAGATCCTCTCCGGCAGAAGCTATACGGTGCCGGACAGCTTCGAGATCGATGACTACCGGGCGCTCCCCTTCCAGATGGGACCAACGGTCGGAACGGCAGTCTTTGCTGCTCAGCATCCACAGCCAGACCTCGTCTCCCTCATGAAGGCGCATGGCACGCTCGAGGAAGAGGAGGATGGGAGCTCCATCTGGCAGGTCCCCGCCAGCTCCTGGGAAGCAGCAGCATCCTGGGGCATAGCGCAGGGACTCATCCCCCAGAAGCCAGAAGAGCTGATCTCTGCTGCGAAAGCCTGCCTTGAAGGAGCGATTGCCCATGCCTAGCGGACGTACAAGCAACATCCAGGAGATACGCGAGCTCGTCGCACTTGCAGGAGCCCTCACCCAGGCAGGCGACACGATCACCGCCGATGCGATAGCGGCGCGCATGGGCATATCGCACGCAGAGGCCGAGCATTACCTCAAGCTGCTGCTCACGGCAGGAGATGCAGAAGGAACCTATCTCTCCCTCTGCATTCCGGATGATGAAAGCGAAGTCACGCTCGCCTTCGATGGCGGCATCAAGGGAAGGCCGCTCCGCCTCACGCTTGCAGAGACCCATGCAGTGCTTGCAGCGCTCAATGCCTGCGGCGTGCCGGAAGACGATGAGCTGCGCCAGAAGATTGCCACAGGCTTCGGCCGTGCCAATGTCACGCCTGCCACGATCGAGCGCCAGCTCGAGCCCCTTGCCTCGCCGGAGGAGCACGACGTCCTCACCTCCATCTCGGAGGCCATGATCCAAGGCAAGGCGCTCTCCTTCCTCTATCAGGGGACGAAGGATGATGCACCAAGACACCGTCATGCCCTTCCCCAGGAGCTCTCCCAGAAGGATGACGCCTGGTATCTCGACGCCTTCGATCTCGACAGGCAGGAAGAGCGCTGCTTCAAGATCGAGCGCATGGATGAAGCGGAGCCTGAAGAGGTGCCCGAGAATCTTGTCAGCGCCCCTGCCAAGACAGAGGCAGAGCCAGCACGCATGGTGAAGCTCACCTTCCTGGATGAGCGCTACCTTTCGCTTTTCGCCTGGCCAGGGCTCAAGATCTCGAAGAATGCCAAGCCTGTGCAGGGACGCATCCCCTACTTCGGCACCATGTGGCTTCCGCGCCAGCTTGCAGGATGCGCCGGCAAGGTCGTCTGCCAGGACGAAGATGTCGCAGAGAAGATGCACAGCTATGCAGAAGGGCTCCTTCACCAGCTTTCCTAGCTGGGGAAGAGCCCTTCTGGCTTCTTCTTATATATATGTAGGGCTACTGCTTCTCGTGCGAGGAGCGCCACATTTCGAGATAGCGGCCGATATGTTCGCACTCGAGCTGCGTCCGTGTCTTCGAAGGCATGGAGTTAATGAAGTCGCGGCCATAGCGCTTCTGCACGAGACGCGAGTCGCAGAGCACAAGCACGCCCGTATCTGTCGAGGTACGGATCAGGCGTCCTGCTGCCTGCTTCACGGCAAGCACGGCCTCGGGCAGCTGGTAGCGCCACCAGGCACGCTGCTCGCGCACCTCCCGCTCCTGGACCAGCGGATCCTGCGGGCTTGCAAACGGCAGCTTCGGCACGACAACGCAGCGCAGCGTATCGCCTGCAGCATCGAAGCCTTCCCAGAAGCTCTTGAGCGCAAAGAGCGAGAGCGACTTCTCGCTGATGAAGCGCTCACGGAGCTGGCGGGGAGATGACCTCTTCTCCTGGCACACAAGATCGAGCCCGATCTCCGCAAGACGGGGCTGGAGGCCTTCGAAGACCTTCTCCATCTCGCGGCGGTTCGTGAAGAGCGTCAAGACCGAGCCGTCCATCGCCTTGTGGATATCGAAGAGCACATCCTCGAGCGCCGGGAGATAGCCTGGATTGGACGGCTGCGGCAGGTCCTTTGCCACGACGACTGCCATATTGCTGTCGTAGTCGAAGCTCGACGAGAGCTGCACATCGCGGTAGGCAGACTCAGGAAGCCGGTCGAAGCCGACAGCATGGTTGAAGTGGGCAAAGCTCTTCCCCACTGCAATCGTCGCCGACGTGAAGACGGCGCTCATCGTATCCGGCAGCCAGTTTTTGGAGAGGTCCTGGCCGATATCGATCTTCTCGGCCACGAGCTTCTCCGAAGACCCCTGGCGCTTCCTGCTCTGGAGCTGGGCGGAATAGACATAGGCAGAATCTGGCTCAAGGCAGATGAGGCGGATGCTCTCGGAGAGATCCTTAAGGAACCTGCCGGATTCGCCGAGCTCGTTTCCTGCCTGGGCGGAGGTCAGGGAGACCGTCGTCTGGGCTTCGGACAGAGTCTTTCCTGCCTGGTCGAGCCGCTCATGAGCGTCCTTTGCCGCAGCGGCAATGGCCTGCCACTCCTTGGAGGCGCGCACCTTCTCGTCGATCCAGAGGGTCGACCCTTCGTAGGCAGAACCCTTCACAAGATGGTGCAGGTCATGAATCGCAGCAAAGAGCTCGGAGGTCACGACAGAGGCACGCTGCACCGCAGCAGATGCCTTCGTTATGAGCCCCAGGGCCAAGGTCGAACCAGGCTGTGCCGCGACCTTGATCATCGCATTGTGGATGGCGCCTGACTTTGCACCGCCAAGAAGCTCGAAGGCAGCACGCGTGTCATCGGAGGATACCTCGACCGCCCACTGGCGGCGTGCCTCAGACTCGAAGGCATGGGCCTCGTCAATGACCCAATGGCGTATGGGGGGCAAGATCCTGCCTTCCGAAGCCACATCACGGAGCAGGAGCGAATGGTTCGTCACGACCACGTCGCCCGAAGCAGCAAGCCTCCTTGCTGCATAGACGACACATTCCTGTGGGAAGAACGGGCAGCGGGTGCGCAGGCACTCGTTCGAGGTCGTCGTCAGCATGCTTCTCGGCACGCATCTCCAGCGGATGCCGAGGGCGTCGAGATCGCCTTCCGGCGACTGCGCAACAGAGGCATAGGCCACAGCCAGAGCTGTCAGCATGTCGGAAGCAATGCCCGTGGCGGTGCGTCCAGGATTCGTGTCGAGCACCATATCGAGAGGCAGATCCTCTTCTGCCGAGCGCTGCATGCGGTGCAGACACGGATAGTGCTCATAGCCTTTGAGTGCATGGAAGGAGACGCCTTCTGGCAGCGCCTGGTCAAGCGCCGGCAGCTCGTGTGCCATGAGCTGGTCGGTCAGGGCATTCGTCTTGGTAGCAACGCCGATCGTGACATTGTTCCTCTGTGCGAAGAGGATCTCCGGCAGAAGGTAGGCAAGCGACTTGCCGACACCGGTGCCTGCCTCGATGGCGCGATGGGTCGAGGTCGCAAGCGCGCTTCTGACCTCTTCTGCCATAGCAAGCTGCTCAGGCCGTGCCTCATAGCTCCCGTACATGGCAGCTATCGGACCATCGGGTGCGAAGTCTGCCTTGATCTCTTCCTCCGAAGGGGCCGTGAGCGGACCGTCGATCTCCTTCGCATCGGCACGATCTTCGACCGTGACCTCGGAAAGGAGGTTGCGGCGGACCTGCTTCAGGTTGAATGCCGTCGCATCGTCCGTGCCCGAGAGATAGGAGAAGATGGGGCGGTATGCCCAGGTGGCATCCGGATGGAGGTCTGCGAAGAAGGCAAGGAGGCCCTTCGGCATATCAGCGAGCCCGCAGAGGATGATGGGCCACATGCCTGAGAGTGCATCCACATCGTCCATAGCGCGGTGGGTCACAGAATCGCAGCCGAAGGCCTGGGCCATGGCAGAGAGCCTATGGGTCGAGAGGCTCGGCAGCGCGATACGCGAGAGCGCAAGCGTATCGATCCAGCTGTCGGAGACAGAAGATCCTCCCGGCACGGACTCCACGAACGTGCGGTCGAAGGTCGCATTGTGCGCAAGGACGAGGTCTCCCCCGACGAAGTCGGCAAGGCCCGCCACGGCATCGGCGGGCGACGGCGCATCGGCCACATCGGACTGATGGATGCCGGTCAGGGCCACGATCTCGGGAGGAATCAGGCCTTTGGGACGCACGAAGGTATGGTAGCGGTCGACAACCTTCTTGCCAGAGAGGCGGGCACAGGCAATCTCCAGGAGCTCGCAGTTCTTGAAGGAAAGACCGGTGGTCTCGGTATCGAGCACCACCAGGTCTTCCTCAAGAGGTCCGAAATCCTTTTCCTGTGCGCGCTGGGCAAGGGTCAGATAGTTCTTCCTGATGCTCGGAGGCGTGTTCGGCAGGAGCAGGCTTTCGAGCGTGACGGACGTATCGTCGGTACCAGACATCAACGCTCCTCGAGTGCCCACTCCACGAAGCGGGTGCAGAGCTCGGAGAACGGGATGCCTGCAGCACGGGCGGCATCAGGAAGGAGGCTTCTCTCCGTCATGCCCGGAATCGTATTGATCTCGAGCAGGACCGGCGTGCCATCCTTCTGGACGATGAAGTCGCAGCGGGAAGCATCGCGGCAGCCAAGGGCACGGTGCGCACGCTTTGCGAACTCCTGCGCCATAGCGGTAGCCTCAGGCGTGAGGCGGGCAGGCATGATGTGGTGGAGCGAGCCCGGCTCATACTTGACCTGGACGTCGTAGAACTCGGCGTCGTAGGCAATCTCGATGATCGGGAGTGCCTGGAGCTCCTTGTTGCCAATGACAGGGACCGTGATCTCGGTGCCCTCGATGCAGGACTCGACAAGCACGTTGTCGCCCTCGGAGGACGCAAGCCTGATGGCAGGAGCAAGCTCTTCCTCTGCTGCGACGCGGGAGATGCCGAAGGAGGAGCCATTGGCAGACGGCTTCACGAAGAGCGGAAGGCCGAAGCGCTCGACAAGCTCATGGCAGAGGGCAGGATCGTCTGCAGCGGAAGCCTCGACGACTGTGCCGTCAGGCACCGGGATGCCGGCTGCGCGGTAGATCTCCTTGGCAGCATCCTTGTTCGTGCCGAGAGCAGAGGCAAGGACGCCAGAGAACGTATACGGGATATGCAGGATCTCGAGCAGGCCCTGGATGCAGCCATCCTCGCCGTAGCGTCCATGCATAGCAAGGAAGGCAACATCATAGTTGCCGGACGAGATCTTGGAGATGAAGTCGGAATCTGCAACATTCATGAGCTCGAGGTGGGCAAAGCCTGCCTCCTCGAGGGCGTGCATGCAGTTCCTTCCGGAATCCATCGAGATATCGCGCTCGTCCGACCAGCCGCCAGCCAGCACTGCGACACGGAGCTGCTTGATTTCATCCCTCGTCATGTGAACTCCTTTGAGCCCTCACGCTCTGATGAGCAGCAGGGCGAAGATGTGAAACAATGTACTGAGTTACTAGAGGATACATCTCCTCAGCCACCAAACGGAGAAGAGAGAACCATATGGTTTCAAACCAGAAAAGTCCTACGTCAGGAGAGAGTCCTGCCGCACGTCCCGATATCCATACGCTTTCGCACAAGCAGCTCGCAGAAGTCATCGAGGAGCTCGGAGAGCCAGCGTTTCGCGTGAAACAGATCGAGTCCTGGGTCTGGGAGAAGAATGCCCAGAGCTTCGACGAGATGACGAACCTGTCGAAGGCACTGAGGGCAAAGCTCGAAGAGCGCCTCTCCATGGGCAACGCTGTCGAGCTTGCACGCCAGATCTCTGCTGACGGCAGCCGCAAGTACCTGCTCCAGTTCCCCGACGGCACGACGGCAGAGTGCGTCGGCATGCCGACAAAGAACAGGCTTGCTGTCTGTGCCTCGACGCAGGCAGGCTGCGCTATGGGCTGTGCCTTCTGCGCGACAGGCAAGGCGGGACTCACCCGCTCGCTCACGTCCTCCGAAATCTACCAGCAGGTCATGCATGTCGCAGACGACTTCCAGACCCGCGTGACGAGCGTCGTCTTCATGGGCCAGGGCGAGCCTTTCATGAACTACGACAACACGCTCGCAGCGCTCAGGCGCCTGAACGACCCTGAGGGCGCTGGCATCGGTGCCCGCCACCTCACCGTCTCCACCTGTGGCGTCATTCCTGGCATCATGCGCTTCGCGAACGAGCCGGAGCAGTTCACGCTTGCTGTGAGCCTCCACTCTGCAAACCAGAGCACCCGCAACAAGCTCATGCCGGGCGTCAAGAAATACTCGCTTGTCCACCTCTATGAGGTGATGGGCGAATATGTCGACAAGACCGGACGCCGTCCGACCTACGAATATGCCCTTATCGACGGTATCAACGACAACGACGACGAGCTTGGTGCCCTCTGCGACTTCACGCGCGGCACGCTTGCCCATGTGAACATCATCCAGCTGAACGATGTTCCTGGCTCTCCATTCAAGCCAGCCACCCAGGAGCGTGCAGAGCAGTTCGTGCAGCAGCTCGGACGTGTCGGTGTCGAGGCAACGATCAGGAACTCCCGTGGCGCCGATATCGATGCGGCCTGCGGCCAGCTCTCTCAGAACTACTACCGCCAGCTTCAGTAAAGAATCTGCAGATAGATGAAGGGATACTAGAACACATGTTCTAGTATCCCTTCTCATTAGCTGTTGAACCCGCTCAGTATCCGAGGCTTTCCCACTGCCGTTCGACCGCTTCGCGGTTTGCCTCATTCTCTTCAGCAGTCGGATCTGCCGGCTTGCTTGCAGCCACCATATCCTGGATCTTGTTGACTGCTCCCGATACCGCATCCTTCATGCTTGAAAGCTTTGCCTTCGTCTCAGGCGTCAGGACATTGCGGTAGATATAGATGCCGCCTGCCACGAGGATGGCAGACTCGACAACGGTACGACGGAACTTGCCCATCACTCCCCCATCTCCGATCCTGCGGCACGCTGGAATGCTTCGATGATGCGTGCCAGATCGCCTTCATCTCCGAACTCGATCTCTATCTTATGCTTCCCGCCACGGGCATCTTTCACACGCACCTTCGTGTCGAGAATCTCCCTGAGCTCTCGTGCAGCCTGCTTGTAGCTCTGCGGTGTCGGCGGCTTGGGAGCTTTGGGCTCTTTGCTGACAGAAATCAGCGAAGCAAGGTTTTCTGTCTGACGAACCGTCAGATTCTCCTTTACGACACGCTCGGCAAGGGCGATGCGGCCTTCTTCGTCAGGCACTGCAAGGATGGCACGGGCATGTCCTGGAGTGATCTCTCCCCTTGCCAGATAGCCCTGCACCTCTTCCGGAAGATCGAGAAGACGGAGCGTATTGGCCACCGCAGAACGGGACTTGGAGAGGACCTGTGCCACCTTCTCCTGCGTCCAGCCTTTCTGGTCGACGAGCTGGCGGAGGCCCTGAGCCTCTTCGAC
The DNA here is from genome assembly GCA_900314535.1 of uncultured Olsenella sp. Classification (GTDB taxonomy): domain Bacteria; phylum Actinomycetota; class Coriobacteriia; order Coriobacteriales; family Atopobiaceae; genus Olsenella_L; species Olsenella_L kribbiana. Next base: position 131,099 of record OMVT01000006.1, read on the forward strand.
CGGATTGAGGTCGGCACGCTGGAGGTTCTCGACCAGAGCAAGCTGGAAGACATCCTCATCCGAGATATCGCGGATGACGGCAGGAATCTCCTTGAGCCCAGCAAGCTTCGATGCCTGATAGCGTCTCTCCCCTGCCACAATCTGGTAGGTGCTGCCCGTCTTGCGTACAAGAATCGGCTGCAGCACGCCGTGCTGCTTGATGGAATCAGCAAGCTCCTGGAGCTTCTCCTCATCGAACTCCTTGCGGGGCTGGTCGGGATTCGGCTCGATCTTGGAGATTGGCAGCGTTGCATCAGCCTTTGCGGGACCTACTTCAGCGTTGGCCTCTCCCATGAGGCTTTCGATGCCACGGCCCAGTCCTTTCCTAGCCACGACGTGTCACCTCCTTGGCAAGCTTCATATATGCAAGAGAACCCTTGTTCACACGCGAATACATCGTGATAGGAAGACCGTACGATGGAGCCTCTGCAATCTTCACGGAACGCGGAATCATATTCTTGAAGACCTTGTTGCCGAAGAACTTGCGCACCTCGTCGACAACCTGCTTCGAGAGCGTCGTCCTCGAGTCATACATAGTCATGAGGACGCCGAAGACGTCGAGCTCTGGATTCAGATGCTCCTGGACCATATGCATGGACTCCATGAGCTTGGAGACACCCTCCAGTGCATAGTACTCGCACTGGATAGGAATCAGGATGGAGTCTGCTGCCACGAGCGCATTTATGGAAAGCAGGCCGAGCGAAGGCGGGCAGTCGATAAAGACGAAGTCGAATTCATCCTTGATCTGGTCGAGCAGGTTCTTCAGGCAGTACTCGCGCTTGTCGGTATTCACAAGCTCGATCTCAGCACCAGAGAGCTGCACGGTAGCCGGAACGACAAAGACATTCGGCTCGCAGGTATCCTGAATCATGGAATCGATAGGCTGATCATTCAGAAGTGCGTCATAGATATCGTATTCGAGCTCTTCCTTGTCAATCCCATAGCCAGATGTCGTATTGCCCTGCGGGTCGAAGTCGACAACCAATACCTTGCGCTTGTTCTCGCCAAGTGCTGCAGAGAGGTTGATGGCAGTGGTCGACTTCCCTACTCCGCCTTTCTGATTGATGATTGCGATGACATGCGTAGGCTTCTCTTTGTTGAAGCGCTTCTTGTCCTGATATCCCAAGTCTGCTCCATTTCGTCTGCATTCGCTTGCCGTACATGGACTATCTTACCTTCTCAGAAGGCCAGCAATGGCTCTCCCCTTTTCGCTGCAGATATTTTCTGTTTCACGTGAAACATGTATGCATCTCCAAGCATTTAGCTGATGCCACTCTTCCACCAAGTGCAGATCTTCAAGATGCTTGTCTATCATGTTTCACGTGAAACATAATCTAATCCATCTCACATGTTGTGCTTCGATACAATTGAATGTGCTGCTGATCTTCTTGCATGTTCCACATGAAACAGAGACATCATGTATCCCGTAGATAGACATACGTAGGATCCGCAAATGAGGGAAAGACAGCTCATCAAATTGTTTCACGTGTAACTTATCCAATACCGTCCATTACGTGCAACCAGCCTTTCGAGTTCCTTTATGTGGATGTCGAGTTGACAAATCTACCTGTCGAGTTCACAAGATCTTCCATCGAAGACGCTTTGCATGTCTTTCTACGGATCTATACAGCAAGCCTGTAGCATTCGAGTATCGACGCTTTTCCTCTGCAATAATGCAACAGTGGAATTTAGTGCGTATATCTATGAGCAAGCCGCAACATGACCTCAGAAAGAAATCCTAATTACAGCAACACCTGACTTGCTTTGGGTCTATTGACTAGTCCTGTCATATAGAATGCATTGGCTAACAGAGCCACCTCATGGATTCCTTCATCCTGTTTCACGTGAAACATATCAAGTCATGCCGTTTCAAACCAGAACATGTGTATGTCGAGTTGATAAATTTACCTGTCAAGTTCGTTAGGCTCCAACGTCATTGCAAGCTATCGGAGTCAAACACGAACCGCGACTCATTGATGGCAATCAAATCTCAGAGCCTTACAATGATCATCTGCTGCTTGCATCCTTCATGTCGACAGCTGTATCACTCTGCAGATATTCAAGATGATATACACAGGTGCATGTTCATCATCAGCAAATTCACTGGGTCTAGAACATATGTATGTCGAGTTGCTAGATCTACCTGTCGAGTTGGCGATTCTTGCCTCCACTTAGTTCCAGACTTGTTCATATTCAGAGAACGCAGAAGCTATTTCTTCTGTTGGATTCTGTCCGTCTGACACCGCCGCCACAGCGAAAGACTGGTGCCTCGATCCAGCTTTGCGGCAAAGAAGCAAATGTCGATTCAAGAGTCGGAGCATTCCATAGGGTCTCACAAGAAAAGATGCTATTTAGGCCAACAAGATACCTGTAACATATCGAAGCTGCTTCAGCTGATTTCGTATGCACAAGGAGAAAGAGTCAGTGTAGAAGATTCGGCTACATCCAAGCAGCATAATCAGTTTGATTACTTGGTGCAGCTGCAGTTATATCTGAGACGTGATACGTTCATCTGCCGTTTTCGAAGAGCATTTCTGGGCAACATGAGGAAATACGGCTCTTACTTAAAAATCAGAGCAGAAGCACCGATTGATGTGCTCCGACTCTGCTCAATCAGATACTTTGCATTGCTTCCTTCACCAACCAAGCATGCTGCTTGTTTGATAGCTCTATTCTCTCGTGAGCGGATGATGCTGTGCCATGCCAGCGCGGCGGGGAAGCTTGATCTGCGGATTCCTTTCACGTGTATAGACCAGGAGCTCACGATGGCCCATATCATGGGGAAGCTCGATTGTTTCACGTGAAACAGCATCCATGCCGCAGAGCTCGGCAGCATACAGGCTCTTGTCGTACTCTTCATCCGAGAGCTGGCCCTTGCTCACAACAAGGGAACCATGGCGGCAAAGAAGAGGAGAAGCATATTCGATAAGGACAGAGAGGGGAGCGACAGCGCGAGCGACAACGGTGCCAAACTGTCGCTTGTTTGTCAGTGCAAGCTCTTCGGCTCTGACTGCATCAGCTTCGATCCTGTCATCTAAACCAAGCTTCACGAGGAAGTCCGAGACGGCAGCTATCTTCTTCTGGGTCGAATCGATGAGGAGACCCTGAGATTGGCTCATGATAGCCAGAGGGATGCCAGGAAATCCTGCGCCGGTGCCAAGATCGAGATAGGGGAGATGCGTCTTCTTCTGGCTCTCCAGGAAAGAGGGGAGAAGCGTCAGCGAGTCCACCGCATGGAGCGTCACAGCGCTTTCGGGGTCCGTGATCCTCGTGAGATTCATGTGCTTGTTCATCTCTACGACGAGGTCGAGATGCCTGAGCAGGAGGCCTTCCTGCCTTTCATCCGCATCGATGCCAATTTGATTCAACTCTTGATGCAACTGCTGCCGTACCGATTCTCTTTCCTCGAACATGCATCCTCCTTCGTCGTCTCCATTGTCGCATAAAAGAGCGAGACCGCCGAAGCAGCCTCGCTCTTATCCATGCGCTATGTGTCCTGGAACTACTTGTTCACGAGCGTCACAACAACGTGGCGCATCGGCTCTTCGCCTTCGGAATGCGTGACGACGCTGTCATCGTCCACAAGTGCCAGATGCACGAGACGGCGCTCGTAGGCATTCATCGGCGGCAGGCTCACCGAGCCGTGCTGCTTCTTTGCACGTGCTGCAGCAGAACGGGCGAGAGACTGCACCTTGTTCTTGCGGCGGCTCTTGTAGCCCTCGATGTCCACAACAATCGGATAATGGAAGCCGAGCGTGCTGCTCAGGAGCGAGGATACGACCATCTGGAGCGCATCGAGCGTGCGGCCATGACGGCCAATGAGCACGGCAAGATCTCCGCCATTGATATCGAGGATGAGCTCGCCGTTGTCTCCGTCGTACTCATCGATGCTCGAACCAGTCTCACCGAAGTAGGAAAGGATGTCCTTGATCGAGCGGATGGCTGCATCGGCGACGAAATCGAGCTCGTCGTCGGTGAGCTCCTGGCCTGCCTCGTACTTCTCCTTGATCGTGGCAGCCATATCGGACGTGGATTCGGCAGCGTCTGCCTGAGCCTCGGCCTCGATTTCTTCCTCCATGTAACACCTCCTGGATAGAAAAAGTGCAGCAGGGCATGTGCCCTGCTGCGTGAATGCTAGTTCTTCTTGTGCTGGCGCTTCTTCTGCTCGCGGCGCTCGACCTCGATGACGCGGCCCTGCGCCTCCAGCTTGGCGGCCTGCTCGGCCTTGACCTTGTCCATGACCTTCTGGGTCACGAACTTCTGCTGGGCCACCTGCCAGATGGCAGAGGCATCGTAGTAGAGAAGGACGGCTGCCGGCACAGTCCAGCCGAACCAGACCATCATGACAGCCATGACAATAGCCATGATGAGGTTCTGGCTGCGCTGCTCCTCAGGCATGTTCTTCGCGTTCATGAGCATCGGGAGGAGCGTGAGCACACCGAATGCTGCGACGAAGAGCACATAGGGGAGACCTCCGCCAAGCCAGCCGTAGTCAGCGACTGCCTGCGCAGGAGAGATCGAGATGGAAGGGAGGATGCCGTAGAAGCTTGCATCGGAAGGCACGTTCTTCGCGACCGTGAAGAGTGCGAAGAAGACAGGCATCTGGATGATGATGGGGAGGCAGCCACCGAGGGGATTGAACTTGTTCTCGGAATAGAACTTCTGCATCTCCTCCTGCATGCGCTGCGGGTCGTCCTGATACTTCTCCTGGATCTCCTGCATCTTGGGCTGGAGCGCCTGCATCTTTGCAGACGATGCCGTGCTCTTCGTCATGAGCGGCATGATCAGAAGACGGATGATGACCGTCAGGATGATCACGGCGAGACCCCAGTCGCCGCAGAAGCTTTCGATGCCAGCAAGGATGCTGGTCATCCAGTTAATAAACCAATCCCACATCTTTCCTCCGTAGCCAGATATCAGGGAACCGGGTCATAGCCACCACGATGGAACGGATTGCAGCGCAGGATGCGCCTGAACGCAAGCCACGACCCCTTTGCAGCTCCGTACTTCCGGATGGCTTCTAGAGCATATTCGGAACATGTCGGCTCATAGATGCAGGAATCTGGCAGAAGGGGAGAGATGTAACGACGGTACCCCCTGACAAGAGAGGTAAGAATACGCGCTGCTGTGGACTGCTCGTTTTCTGCCTCCAGCATCATCGAACGCCTGCCTTCTTCAGAAGCTTCTGAAGGACGGCGCCCACTTCGTCCGGCTTTGCATCATGCGTGTCGCGGGTCGCGAAGAGGATGATGTCATGCTTCTCCAGAGGCATCCCCGTCGTGCGGGCAGCCTCGCGCAGAACCCTCTTGCAGCGGTTGCGGAAGACCGCATTTCCGAGCCTTTTAGGCGCGACGAAGGCAATCCTGCCCGGATTGCCTTCGTCTGCCACGGCTACTGTCATGCGGACAAGCCGGTTTGTGTACCTGCGGCCACGCGAGAAGACCCGCTCAAAATCCTGTCTGGATTTGATGGTCTCCATTGATGCACCTAGACCGTGAGCCTCTTGCGGCCCTTTGCGCGGCGGCGTGCGAGGACCTTGCGGCCATTCTTGGTTGCCATGCGTGCACGGAAGCCGTGGGTCTTGGCACGGCGGCGCTTGTTCGGCTGATAAGTGCGCTTCATATCGTTTCCTCCTGTTAGAAGTACCAAAGGCATAGGTGCAATAGCCCTAAGATTGTAAGAGTCTTCCTGCGATGATGTCAATTTTTTGAAAAGTTCTCCGCAATTCCTTTTCTCTGCATCTTCTGCCTTCCTCACCGGCATCTCGCTGAAAGATTCAGCGTGTTTCGACAACTTTCCATCCGGTGATGAAAGTTTCCTGCCTATGCCGCGATTATTCGTCTAAGTTTTCATCTTTCATTCGTCACATGTTGAAAACTTATGATGGTTTTTTCGACGCTGTTTTCACAATGGCCGAAAACTTTCATCCAGTTTTCTTTCTCCATGAAAGTTTTCTTCAATTGTTCAGCCATGGAAGAAAACCTTTCGCGTTCTTTCATCCAAGCGATGAAAATTTCTGCGCCGTAGTAAGCTAGGAAGGCATATTTCACGAGATAGGGAGGTGCGGGATGGCAGAAGATTTCTACCCGTTCGTCGAGAATCCGGGGTCGGCAGGAGACCATCCTGCACTCGAAGTCCACTATGCCGCGCGCATCGCGGTCTACGACGATGCAGCTGCAGCGCCCAGGGTCGTCGTCGTGGAGCCCAAGGATGTCCGCGCCTATCTCGAGGAGATCACAAGCGAGGTCACGCGCCTTTCCCATGAACAGGGAGGCACGATCCCGTTCATGGTGATACGAGAGATTGTCGAGAACTTCATCCATGCCTACTTCATGGAGCCCACAGTCTCTATCCTGGACCACGGGATGACGATAAGGTTCTCCGATCAGGGGCCAGGGATCCAGCAGAAGGGGCGCGCCCTCGAGTACGGCACAAGCTCTGCTACAGAAGAGATGCGCCGCTATATCAGAGGCGTCGGCTCGGGCCTTCCTTATGCCCAGCAGTACATGGCCGACAAGGGCGGCACCCTCACGATTGCAGACAATATAGGACATGGCACGATCGTGACCATATCCATGAAGAAAAGTGCCGACACGGAAAGCGCTCCTGCCTCTCAGCAATCCATGCAGGCACAGCCCTCCCAGCAGCAGGCAGGCGCATACCCTGCACAGCAGCCATATCCCCAGCAGATGCAGCAGCAACAGGGCTATGCGCAGCAGGCTGCTTCCTGGCAGCAGATGCCTCAGCAGGCCAATCCCCATCAGCAGACATGGGGACAGAACCCGTATGGCATGCAGCCACAGCAGGGATATGCGCAGTACCAGTCCTACCAGCAGCAATATCAGCAGCCTTGGCAGCAGGCCTATCCAGGGGCTGCCCAGAACATGCAGCAGGGCATGCCCCAGCAGCCGATGCAGCAGATAGGCCAGCCTCAGGCGGGACCATATCCTGGCCAGCAGATGTGGCAGCAAGACCAGATGGCCAAGGGCCAGCAGGACGGCTTCCCGCAGCAGCAGGCACAGCCCCTGCCTGGCACGCAGCAGGCTCCGGCTTCCCAGAATTCCTTCTCGGGGCTCCATATCTCGGAGCGCGGGCAGTCGGTACTCCAATATCTCAGCAGCCACGAGGCGGTAGGCCCCTCGAACCTTGTGAAGGCATATGGAGGGTCCCAGCCTACCTGGTCGCGCGAGCTCAAGGAGCTCGAGGGCATGGGCCTCATCAAGAAGGATGGGCAGAAATACTATCTGACCGAGGTCGGAAACCTCTTCCTTGGCTCCCATTAGCTCAAAATGCAGCAATTTACAGTTTTCAACATGCCTTCGCTTGTTCTACAATGAGTTTTCGACAAATTGGCACCACACTCCCAAGGAGCAGGCATGGAGGTATCCGTAAACGAAGAGGCACGCATCCTCTGGGATGATGTCCTGGATCTTCTCAAGGCAAAGGAGCTCGCTCCTGCTGTCCTTGCCATGCTCAAGAGCTGCACGCCGGAGCGGATGGGAGAGGGCGAGTTCCACATCTCGACGACGACGCGCTTCGTGAAGCTCAAGGTCGACGAGAACCGGCCCCTCATCGAGGAGGCGCTGAAGGAAGCAGCCTTCGAGGATCTCAGGCTCGTCTGCGACCTCGGCGATGCGAAGAAGGTCGCCGTGCATACGAACTCCGAGGTCACGCAGGAAGAGCTCGACGGCTTCCGCCGCCAGCAGGAGCAGCCAGAAGAAGTGCCGGCACCTGCCTTTTCATCTGCTGCGCCAGCTCCGAGCGCTCCCCAGAAGAAGGCACCTCTTCCTCAGGACAACCCCCTCATCGAAGCCATCCCCGAGAACGACTCGAAGCTCACATTCGACCGCTTTGTCGAAGGCGAGGAGAACCAGATCGCCCTCCAGGCAGCAAAGCAGGTCGCAGACGGCGAGAACAAGAGCTACAACCCGCTCTTCATCTACGGCAAGAGCGGTCTTGGCAAGACGCATCTGCTCAAGGCCATACAGAACTACATTGTGCAGACCCAGCCGCAGCGTGCCTGCGTCTATCGTACCGGCACAGAGTTCGTGAGCGACTATGTCCAGGCCATGACGGAAAAGGATGCAACGGCCAGAAGCGCGCTCGAGCGCCACTACCATGCAATCGATGTCCTCATCATCGACGATATCCAGCAGATGGTAGGACGCGAGGGCACGATCAACTTCTTTTTCAACACGTTCAACTACCTGCGTGACCACGGAAAGCAGATCGTGCTTGCAGCAGACCGCTCTCCCATGCAGCTTGGCATGGGCACAGATGGCCTCGACGAGCGCGTGACCTCCCGCATCGACTCAGGCTTCACCATCGGCATCGAGCAGCCAAGCTACGAGCTCAAGCTGAAGCTCGTGAAGACGTTCTATGAGCGCATGCGCCAGGATGCGATAGACGAGCACATAGAGGATACGACAGGCGAGATCTCGGACGAGAACCTCGAGCTCATGGCAGAGAAGTCAGGCACGAACATCCGCGTGATCTCAGGCTTTGTCCAGTCCTGCCTCATGATGGCGCACAGGAAGGAACTCAAGGGCGAGGAGCTCACACGCGATGATGTCATAGCCCAGGCAAGCCTCAAATGGCCGACAGGGCAGAAGATCGTGACGATCGAGCAGATACAGAAGGCAGTGGAGGCCTACTACGGCGTCCAGCATACTGACCTCATAGGCTCCAAGAGGAACAAGGAGCTCATGGAGCCAAGGCATGTCGCCATTTGGCTCTCCCGCGAGCTTACCGACAACACGCTTGCCGATATCGGAAAGAAGTTCGGCGGCCGCTCCCATGCTACCGTCATGCACAGCCTGAAGTGGGTGGATGCCCTTCGCAAGGAGAACCGCATCTTCCTGCAGAAGGTCGACACGATCTCGGAGGAGATCACGGAGTAGGCAGACGTCTGTCACAAATCTTGCAGAGAAGCTGTCGAAACCTGTCAGCAACTCGGCATATCGTGGTGAAAGAGATTGTCAAGGGATTGATGAAAGGTGAAAGTGTTCAGGACCGATCAGTTTTCAACCACGTATGAAACAGGCTTCCAACAGGGAATATGCCAGGATTTCGACTTTTCAACAGGCCTTACTATGACTGCTATTTCTTTGTATCTTATATATCTATATAAATAAGAAAGGGGCAAGGACCTATGAAGTTCACCGTGAGCCAGTCTTCACTTGCACAGGCACTTGCAATCGTATCGAAGGGCATGGGATCGAACGCTTCCCAGCCCATCATCTCAGGCGTCCATCTCATTGCAGAGAACGGAACGCTCGAGCTCCAGACGACGGATACGACGATCTTCATCCGCCATTCCATCCCTGCCAATGTGGATGAGGCGGGAGAGACGGTGCTTTCGGGCAAGATCCTGATGAGCATCGTGAAGAACCTCGCTGATGCCCCGATCTCTGTCGAGGGCGACGACCACAATGTGATGATCGCCTCCGGCAAGTCCTCATTCCGCCTCAACGCCCTCTCTCCCGAGGACTTTCCATCCTTCCCGGAGTATGAGTTCGAGAATTCGGTCGAGCTCGACTCCGACGTTCTCCAGACGATGGTGGACAAGGTCTACAAGGTGACCTACAAGGACAACTCCCGTCCCATCCTTTCGGGCATCCTGACGACCGTCGAGGACAATACGATCCGCCTCGTCGCGACAGACTCCTACAGGCTTGCGGTCTGCGACACGAATGTCGATACCTCGAACGCAGAGGCCTTCCGTGCCATCCTTCCGGGTTCCGTGTTCCATGAGGTGCTGGGGCTTCCGGGCATGACGGAGAAGATCTTGATCGGCATCACGCCCTCCCAGGTCGTCTTCCAGTTCGGCAACACCACCTTCATTGCCCGAAAGATCGAGGGCAACTTCCCGAACTACAAGCAGCTCCTGCCGAAGTCCTGCACAACGAAGGTCACGGTCAATGTCGCAGATCTTGCCTCGGCCCTGCGCCGTGTCTCTGTCATTGCCCTTGCGAACCCGTCGGTCCGCTTCGATATCGAGTGCGACGCTAAGCTTATGAAGCTCTCTGCCACCTCTCCCGACCAGGGCGATGCAACGGAGTATGTGAATATCGACGCCGAAGGCGAAGATCTCTCGATCGCCCTCAACTACCACTATGTGAACGACTGCATGAATGCCGTGTCCGACCAGGACGAGATCACGCTCGAGCTCCAGAGTGCGATGCAGCCGGGCATCTTCAAGAGCTATGCGAAGGTGAACTACCTCTATCTCCTCATGCCGGTCAGGATGTAGCGCGTGGGCCTCAAGGTCGAGACGCTCTCGCTCTGGAACTTCCGGAGCTTTGCTGAGAAGACGATATCCTTCGACGAGAAGATGACGATCATCGCAGGTCCCAATGCCGTCGGGAAGACGAACACCGTCGAGGCGCTCCAGCTCCTGACAGCCGGGTCCTCGTTCAGAAAGCCGACGGCGCAAGAGCTCCTGCGCGAAGGGGCAAAGGCAGGACGTGCCGACCTCTCCTTCAGAGGGGATGGCCGCGAAGTCGATGCGGCGCTCACGCTCAAGGAGGGCAAGCGCCGCTTCTTCTGGTGCGGCAAGCCCTGCCATGCGCACGATCTTTCCGGCAACCTGATGAGCGTCCTCTTCACGCCGGACGACCTCTCCCTCGTGAAGAGGTCCGCAAGCTTCAGGAGAGATGAGCTCGATGCCTTCGGCGCCCAGGTGAACAGGGGCTATGCAAAGGTGCTCCGCACCTATACAAGGGGAATCGAGCAGAGGAACAGGCTCTTGAAGGAGCCTTCTTTCGATATGGGCCTTCTCGATGCCTGGGATGCAAGCGTCGCGCTTGGAGCGGCAACGCTTCTCGTGCACCGCCTTGCGCTCTTCAGGAGGCTTTCTGTGGCCGCACATGACATCTATGGACAGATTGCCCAGGAGGACCTTTCCTGCGCCTACAGAAGCTCTCTGGGGCCCTTGCCGGAGGGCGCCACGCGCGAGGATCTGGTCTTGCTCATGTCAGATGCTCTGGCAAAGGGCAGGGAGCTCGATCTCAGGCGCCAGATGAGCTGCGTCGGCCCCCACAGGGACGATATCGCCTTCGCGCTCGACGGACGCGATGCGAGAAGCTTTGCCTCGCAGGGACAGCAGCGCACGATCGTCCTTGCGTGGAAGATGGCAGAGGTCGAGGTATCGAGACAGATCCTCGGAGCATCTCCTCTGCTTCTCCTCGACGATGTGATGAGCGAGCTCGATGAGGGGAGAAGGCGGGCCTTGACCTCCTTCATGCAGGAAGAGATGCAGACCGTCATAACGACGACGAATCTGGGGTATTTCCCTGATGAGCTCCTGGAGCGTGCAAAGGTGGTCGAGATCGGTGAGCGAGGATAAGGATACGGAAGGCTATCCTGCCTTCGAGCCGACAGGCACGGACGCAACCTCCCGCGAGGAGTTCTACCGCATCTCGGAAGGTTCGGGCGAAGTCTCGATGAAGCGTGTCACGAAGGTGGATACGCTCCTGCGCGGCTACATGTCGGGATCCATGAAGCGTGGCATGAGCATGCAGGCCAGGGCCTCTGCTGCCTGGTGGCAGGCAAACGGCGACCTCGAGCACAGGCATACCCAGGGCATCTACGTGAAGGAATTCAAGACGAAGGCCCCGGTGCTCTATGTCTACATAGACACTTCGGCGCTTCTCCAGGACTTCACGACGAACAAGGAGCTCTATCTCGCCCGTCTTGCAAACAGAGGCTTTGCGGCATCCGACATCAAGTTCCAGCTCTCGAGGAAAGGGAGAAAGAAGCCGCTTTCTCCTCAGGGCACGCGCAGGCAGGCAAAGCCCGTGAAGCCGGCTTCTTCCCTGGCACCGCTTGATGAGGGGACATCTGTGGCGATAGATGCGGGATGCGCAGAGCTGCCGGATGGCCTCAAAGGAGCAGCTGCCCAGGCACTCAAGCTCATGCTCGAGCGGAGCAGAAGTGAGCAGAGCGGACAGGCTCATGAAGCCTGATGCTGATGGCGGCAATCCATGACCTGCCTTGCATGGCTAGCCGGAGACCGATTAAAACTTCAGATCTGATTTCGGGTGAGGTCACAAAGGATTCGCCTATCGCCACAAGGGGTGCTGGCAGTTTAATTACGTCTTACGAATGGGTATACTAAAAGCAGTGGACGGAGGAGGCGCATGAGACCAGATGTAGAAATTCATCCCAATGCGCTTAAGCATATGAGCAGGGATGATGTGTTGGCGGCGTGGCAGTCGGTGACTAAATCGATCATGCGTGCAAGCGATGATGAACCGCCACGCTGGTTATGCGTCGGTTGGCTTCCGAATGGCGTATCTGTCGAGATTATTGCAGTCGAACAGGTAGGCGGTTGGCTTATCATTCATGCCAACACACCAGTCCGGAAGAAATTTGCGAAAGAAATACGCGATACCGAGAGGAGGACAAGATGACTCAGAAGAAGCATTACACGCCGGACGGTCAGGAAATCACCGAAGAAATGATCAATCGTTGGAATGCATCCTATGAGAAAGGTGAGTTTCCTGAGGGTGAGCATACCGTTGGAGGCGTTGTCCATGGAAGACCGCCGCTCTCGCAGGAAGGCACTGTCACTTTCTCGGTGAAGATTCCCGTCGGGATGAAGGCAGCAATCGAGCGTGCTGCAAAGGATGAAGGAACGACGCCGAGTGCCTTCGCTCGCGATGCATTTACTGACAAGCTTTTGGGGACCGCATAGGCGAGAGCGGAAGCTGGTCCTATCTCGTCAACAGATGCGCCAGAATGTGATATCCGACCATTCATATCGTATGTATGCCTGGTGCTTGCCCCGGCTCTGCAAGGTGCAAGAGATTTCGGAGACGGCGGGATTTCATGCATGCGGATTATGTCCTATATCTGCAATGCAAGATGACTGATATGGGTATTGCAGCGTACATGGAGCATATGTCCGAGGGACGGTCTCGCTTCTGCATCATAGGGAAATTCTTTGATAGGGGAGCTTCCGATGCGGTCTAGAGCTAGATAGAGACCTTCGGGTTTGCGGGACGGGATCGTGAAGAGCGTTCCCGCCCTATTTTTTATGTCCGGATGTGGCTGGAGTGCCCTTCCCGCTGAAGCTCATCTGACGGATTTCAGACAGCAATTGTCTCAAACAGGGTTAATGTATGCGCAAATCTGCAAAATGGGCTGAAATCGGCTCTCAGTGCCTCTAACGGGAAAATCGTTTGTGCGAAGCCTGCGTTATTTCTCTTGGCAGAAAGCTATTCTGCTCTGCATGTCATACCATGGTGAAGTCTGTACACGTGCATTTCGGAGAGAGGATGAGCGTGCCCAAGAAAGAAGAATACGGCGCGAGCAGCATCAAGGTCCTCGAAGGCCTTGAGCCGGTCCGCAAGCGTCCTGGCATGTATATCGGCTCCACGAGCGCCACAGGCCTGCACCATCTGGTCTGGGAGGTCGTCGACAACTCCGTCGATGAGGCGCTTGCTGGCTTCTGCACCAAGATCAAGGTGACGGTGCATCCCGACAATTCCGTCACGGTCGAGGACAATGGCCGTGGCATCCCGGTAGCCAAACACCCGCAGAAGAAGATCCCGACCCTCGAGGTCGTTCTCACGGTGCTCCATGCCGGTGGCAAGTTCGACAACAATGCCTACAAGGTCTCCGGCGGTCTTCATGGCGTCGGCGTCTCTGTCGTCAATGCCCTTTCCAAGCGCCTGGTCGTCACGGTCAAGCGCGATGGCGGAATCTACCAGATGGAGTTCGCACGCGGCAAGACCGTGAAGAAGATGGAGCAGATCGGCACCTCGAAGGCGACCGGCACGACCGTCACATTCTGGCCGGACGACGAGATCTTCGAGACGACGGTCTACAACTACGACACGCTGCATGACCGCCTGCAGGAGACGGCCTTCCTGAACAAGGGCCTCAAGATCATCCTCACGGACGAGCGCGAGCTCACGCCGCGTACGGATGAGTTCTGCTACCAGGGCGGCATCATCGACTTCGTCAAGTTCCTGAACAATGAGAAGGAGATCCTGCCCGGCTGCTCCAAGCCTATCTACATCGAGGGCAAGACCGACCCCGACACCCCGCTCGAGAAGAAGGGCGAGGTCGAGGTTGCCATGCAGTGGAATGCTGGCTATTCGGAGAATGTCATGGGCTTTGCCAATGACATCTACACCGAAGAGGGCGGCATGCACATCGAGGGCTTCCGCACCGCTCTTACCAAGGTCATGAACGACTATGCGAGGAGCCACAACCTCCTGAAGGAGAAGGATGCCAACCTCACGGGCGACGATATCCGCGAGGGCCTCTGTGCCATCGTCTCCGTCAAGCTCCCCGATCCCCAGTTCGAGGGCCAGACGAAGGCAAAGCTCGGCAGCTCCTACATGCGCACGCTCACGAACCGCATCGTCTCCCAGGGGCTTTCCGACTACCTCGAAGAGCACCCGAACCAGGCGAAGGAGATCTTCAAGAAGGCCTCCCAGGCAGCACGCGGACGCCTTGCCGCCCAGAAGGCACGCCAGGCAACGAGAAGGCGCGGCCTCCTCGAGACGGCGTCCCTTCCTGGCAAGCTTGCCGACTGCTCCGTGCGCGAGGCAGCCATGACCGAGCTCTTCATCGTCGAGGGCGACTCCGCAGGCGGCTCTGCAAAGATGGCACGCGACCGTTCCATCCAGGCAGTGCTTCCGCTTCGCGGAAAGATTCTGAATGTCGAACGCGTCCAGGAGCACAGGGCCCTTTCCTCTGACACGATCCAGTCCCTGATCACGGCCATCGGCACGGGTGTGGGCGAGGAGTTCAACATCGAGAAGGCCCGCTATCACAAGATCGTGATCATGACGGATGCCGATGTCGACGGCGCCCACATCAGGATCCTCCTTCTGACGTTCTTCTTCCGCTTCATGAAGCCCATGATCGAGGCAGGCTACATCTATGTGGCGCAGCCCCCTCTCTACCAGCTGAAGCCCAAGGGCAAGAAGCATGGCAAGTACCTCTATACGGATGAGGAGCTCGCCCTCGAGGCCAAGAAGTACGAGGATCCGACAAAGTATACCGTGCAGCGCTACAAGGGCCTGGGCGAGATGGACCCTGAGCAGCTCTGGACGACGACCATGGACCCGAAGAACCGCATCATGCTCAAGGTCACGATCGACGACGCGATGGCAGCAGAGCGTGCCGTCGAAGACCTCATGGGCACCCAGGTAGAGAAGCGCAAGGACTTCATCCAGAACCATGCCAAGGACGTGCGGTTCCTCGACATCTAGCGAAAGGTGATACGTGGCTGACGACAACAACAAGCATCCAGGAGATGATCTCTTCGCAGGCGACGGGGACGACAATGAGACCCCCGAGCGCGGCGATGAGTTCGAAGACGACCTGGATGACACCGATGAGGACACGGAAGACCTGGATGGGTCTGACGACGATGACCTCGACGGCGACGACGATGAAGATGAATACGGAGATGAGGAAGAGGATGCAGGCGAGGAGAATCTGAACCTCGCCGGTGCCAACCTCTCCCACACGATCTCGGACGAGGCAGGCACCCGCCTCGACCTCTCCGACATCCACGGCGGTGCGCTCAAGCCCGACGACATGGCAGAAGAGATGAAGGCCTCCTTCCTCGAGTACTCCATGTCCGTCATCGTGGCCCGCGCCCTCCCTGATGTGCGCGATGGCCTGAAGCCGGTACATCGCCGCATCCTCTATGCCATGAATGAGGCTGGCATCACGCCGAACAAGCCCCACAAGAAGTCGGCATGGACCGTCGGCGAGGTCATGGGCAAGTACCATCCCCACGGCGATAGCTCCATCTACGACGCAATGGTCCGCATGGCACAGGACTTCTCGATGAGGCTCCCCCTCATCGACGGCCATGGCAACTTCGGATCCATCGACGGCGATCCCCCAGCAGCAATGCGCTATACGGAATCCCGTCTGACGCGTGCCGCCATGGAGATGCTGGCTGACCTCAACAAGGAGACGGTCGATCTCCAGCCGAACTACGACGAATCGCTCTCCGAGCCTGCCGTTCTTCCTTCGGGCTTCCCGAACCTGCTTGTCAATGGCTCGAACGGCATCGCTGTCGGCATGGCAACAAACGTGCCGCCCCACAACCTCAAGGAGACCGTCGATGCGGTCTGCCTGATGATCGACAACCCCGACGTCACGACCGACGAGCTCATGCAGGTGCTCCCCGGCCCTGACTTCCCGACGGGCGGCATCATCATGGGCACTGACGGCATCAAGGAAGCCTATGAGACGGGCCGTGGCACGATCACGCTGCGCTCCAAGGTACACGTCGAGCAGAACAAGAACGGCCGCCAGCGCCTCGTCGTGACCGAGATCCCGTATCAGGTCAACAAGGGCCTTCTCCAGGAGAAGATTGCCCAGGCCGTGAACGAGAAGAAGATTGAAGGCATCTCGGACCTGCGCGATGAGTCCAACCGCAAGGGCATGCGCATCGTCATCGACCTCAAGAACGGTGCGGTGCCTGAGGTCGTGCTCAACAATCTTTACAAGCACACCCAGCTCCAGTCGAACTTCGGTGTCATCGATATCGCCCTTGTGGACGGCGTGCCGAGGACGCTGTCTCTCCGCGAGATGATCCACTACTACATCGAGCACAGGGTCGACGTCGTCACAAGACGCACGCAGTATGACCTCGACAAGGCGAAGAAGCGTGTCCATGTCCTCGAGGGACTTCTCATCGCTGTCGACAACATCGACGAGATTGTCCATATCATCCGCTCCTCCAGGGATGATGCAGAGGCAAAGAGGCGCATGAACGAGCGCTTCCAGATCGACGATATCCAGGGCGAGGCAATCCTCCAGATGAGGCTCCGCAGGCTCACCGGTCTTGCGCGTGACGAGCTCGTGGCCCAGATCAAGGAGCTCCACGAGATGATTGCCTACTACGAGGACCTCCTTGCCCACAAGGAGAAGATCTTGGGCGTCATCAAGGACGAGCTCCATGTGATCGCTGACAAGTACGGCGACAAGAGGCGCACGAAGATCAATGCCCATGCGGCAGAGAACCTCGACGTCGAGGACCTCATCGCAGAAGAGGACATGGTCATCACCTTCACCCATGCCTCCTACGTGAAGAGGCTGCCGGTTGCGACCTACCGCTCGCAGAAGCGCGGCGGCAAGGGCATCCGCGGCGTGAGCCTCAAGGACAACGACTTCGTCGAGGATCTCTTCGTTGCTTCGACGCATGACTACATCATGTTCTTCACGAACAGGGGCAAGGTGTACCGCCTCAAGGTCCATGAGCTGCCGGTGGGCTCGCGCAATGCCCGCGGCACCGCTATCGTGAACCTGCTTCCGCTCGAGGAAGGGGAGCATCCGACAGCCGTCATCACCTGCCGCGACTTCCCGAAGGACGAATACCTGCTCTTTGCCACGAAGCAGGGTGTCGTGAAGAAGACCGCCATGTCCGAGTACGACAAGACACGCCATGACGGGCTCATTGCCATCAACCTCAAGGGCGGAGACGAGCTCATCAACGTGCGCCGCGTCAAGCCGGGCGAGAAGGTCATCCTCGTCACGACCGACGGCAAGGCCATCATGTTCGACGAGTCAGAAGCCCGCGAGATGGGACGTGCTGCCGGCGGCGTGCGCGGCATCACGCTCAAGAGCGATGCCACGGTTCTCGGCATGGAGATCACGAACGGCAACGGAGACCTCTTCGTCGTGACCGAGAATGGCTACGGCAAGAGGACGCCTGTGAGCGAGTACCCTGAGCACAAGCGTGGCGGCCAGGGCGTCCAGACCATCGCGATGACAGACAAGAAGGGCAAGCTTGTGGCCTGCCGTGTGGTGGGCCCCCAGCATGAGCTCATGATCATGAGCGAGTCTGGTGTCGTCATCCGTGTCCGCGCCAACGAGATTCCGCGTCTCAAGCGTGCGACCCAGGGTGTCCGCATCATGAACCTGCCCGAGAACGACCACGTGAGCGCCGTGGCACGCATGGTCGCGAAGAAGAAGCAGGCCCCGAAGCATGATTCGAACCAGATGGGCCTAGATCTTGCCTCTGCCGGCGCGAAGGAAGCCGACGACGAGGAGCCGGTCGATATCGGCGGCGAGGAAGAGGTCGACGAGGATTCGATTGACGGGGACGAGGAATAGTTCCTCCTCCCGATACACCCCAAGCATGCAATGGCCTCCCAGCAGTCAAGCTGGGAGGCCATTCCCTTACCTGAAGGATGCAAAGCTCTGACAGATATCTAACGTATCAAGAATGCTGAAAAAATAAGAAACTTGAATTTCAATACGGAATGTCCCGAATAAAGATTGTATGTTTCGCCCACCATAAAAATTGCGCAACAACGAAAGGAGACTGATAGGATACTCTGTGCTACTAGGCATATGGAAACCAATCCAACAGAAATCAGGAAACCATAATGGGCTATAGACCGAAGCATATGGCATATTCACCCAAGAATGAGCTTGCCTTCCGTCTTGGCATGGCTGTGACTCTGTCGGCTACGCTTGTCTGCGCAACTCCGGCATTTGCTGCTGAGGCGCAGACTTCGAGCGGCACAGCGCAGCAGACCCAGGCAAGCACAGCTGCAGTGACCGAGACTGCGCAGGATGCATCGTCGTCTTCGATGACACCTGCAGCCACCACTGCAACCACGGAAGAGGCTGCCTCCAACAAATATGCGGCTGCGACTGAAACGAAGCAGACCGCATCGACGGCGCCTGCATCGTCTGACTCGTCCACCAAGGAAGATCAGACAACAGCATCGGCGGAGCCTGCCGCTCTGTCATCCAGTACTGAGTCTTTCAATGCCGAATCTTCCTCGAACAATACTGAGAGCGCTGCATCAGAGAGCCAGCCGACCTCGACGGCAGAGGCCTCCGAGAAGTCTGCTGACAGCAATGATTCCACTGCATCGAATGGTGCTTCCGACACAGAGACTTCAACGCCAACCGCCATTGCAGAGTCCGACTCTGCTGCAACTACGGCATCTGAAGCTGCCAATACCACCGCTGCAGCCTCAGCGAAGGTTCAGGCGCTTTTTGCGAACTTCGAGACGGAAGAGAAGACCGAGCTCGACGGCATCGACATCTCTGGCTACCAGAAGGGCATCGATATCGCTGCTGTCCCGAGCGACTTCGTTATCGTGAAGGTCTCCGAAGGTACGGACAGAACCGCTACCTTCAAGGAACAGGCCGATGCTGCGCTCAAGGCGGGCAAGCTGCTTGGCCTCTATCACTTTGCGAATGCAGATACGACGGCAAGCGCGCAGGCTGAGTTTTTCGCCGACAGCGTCAAGGATTATCTTGGCAAGGCACTTCTGTTTCTCGACTGGGAGGACACGTACTATAGCAAGGTGCGCGAGAAGGGCACGTCCTGGGCGGCCGAGTGGCTTGAGCGCGTCTATAAGCTCACAGGCGTGAAGCCGCTCATCTACATGAACAAGAATGCTACGCGCGAGTACGACTTCTCCGATATCGCGAAGGAGTACAAGCTCTGGGCTGCGCAGTATGCAGACATGGATGCGCATGACGGATATCAGGACGATCCATGGCAGGATACCAGAGGCTACGGTGCATGGGGCTCTGCTCCGACGATTTTCCAGTACTCGAGCACGACGCATCTTGATGGCTACGATGGCAATCTCGATGTGGACAAGTTTTATGGGTCCAAGAGTGACTGGACGGCTCTGGCAGCGTCTGACGCTGCAGACAGTGCCAATTCATCCATTTCAGTTCAGGTACCGACACTCTCGATAGTCGCTGCTGTTGAAGGAGGAAAGACAGTCAGTGCCTATAGCGGCCAGATAGCGGGCACGACCGGACAGGGCAAGAAGCTCATATGACCCGAACCCCTGTCAAGCGGCAATGCGGTCGCGGAACAGGAGCTTCCGAGGCTTCCTGAGCTGCAATGGCTGTGGAATATTCGGC
>OMVT01000065.1 GCA_900314535.1 uncultured Olsenella sp.
GCGCAGATCCTATAGCCGAAGAGATTGCCTTTTGCAGGGCGAAGGTGATGGCGGGCGCATGCCTGCCGCCCTTCGCCCTTAAATTTTGACACCATTTACACGAAGGAAACATATTTTCCAGCTTTTGGGCTATGGTAGATGCACCTGTTAGCCATCTATCAAAGGGGAGAATATGTCTAGCAGTCTTTCACGTCGCTCCTTCCTGGAACTCACTGGCTCGGCTGCAGCCGTTGCGGCAGGGCTCGGCCTTGCTGGCTGTGGCAATAGCAGCAGCTCGTCCAGCTCTTCGGAATCTTCTGCGTCTTCCGATGTCGAGCCTCAGGCAGGCTCGCCGGCAACAACGCCGCTCGATCAGCTGCCGCTTCCGGAGGAAGGCAAGACCTACAACAATCCGAAGGACTACGATGATGTCCAGGACGGCGGAGAGCTCGTGCTTCCTGCCGCAGAGGTCGGCCCGAACTGGAACTTTCTGTCGGTCGAGGGCAATACGGTCGAGATGCACAACTACTGGCTGCTCTATATGCCTGAGACTGTGCACTCCGATGCGACGCTCTCCAAGTTCACGCCCGATCCCGACTTCATCTCGAACCTGTCTTCGTCCACGGACTCCGGCAAGCTCGTCGTGACCGTCGATATCGCCGACAAGGCACAGTTCAACGATGGCACGCCGATCGACTACCGTGCGCTGCAGTCCGTCTGGACCCTGATGAATGGCAAGAACGACTCCTATACGCCGTCTGCGACTGATGGCTACGACAAGATCGAGTCTGTCGAGCAGGGCACGTCTGCCAAGCAGGCCGTGATCACGTTCTCCGAGCCGGTCTATCCGTATGAGCCAATCGTCTCCCAGTTCATGCATCCCGATGCAACGAATGTCGACACCTACACGAATGGCTGGAACGTGAACCCGCACCCCGAATGGGGCTATGGCCCGTTCACGATCGACTCTGTCGACGATACGTCTGTCGTCTTCGTGCCGAATCCGAACTGGTGGGGCGACAAGCCCAAGCTCGACAAGATCACGTACAAGCAGATGGAGGCACAGGCTCTCTACAACGCCTTCAAGAACGGCGAGGTCGACGCCACAGGCGAGCCCCAGTCCGGCTCCTCCGAGATGCTGTCGAACTTCTCGTCCATGGACGACGCGACAATCCGCCGCTCGAACTCCTTGGCCGTCTACAACATCGAGATCAACACGACCCGTCCTGTTGTCTCCGAGGTTGCCGTCCGCAAGGCACTCTACCAGTGCATCGATCCGGCGACGGTCAGAAGCGTCATCTGGCAGGGCGTGAACTGGTCCGAGGAGACGCCGGGATCGCTCCTTGTTCCGAACTGGGCAGAGGGCTATGAGGACAACCGCCCGGACGATGTGAAGAGCCTGAACTCTGCAGACGAGCGCACCGCAGCCGCGAAGAAGACGCTCGAGGATGCTGGCTACTCGATGGGCGATGACGGCTACTACGCGAAGGACGGCGCAAAGGTCACGTTCGGCTTCACGATCTTCGGCGACTCCAATACGACGAAGAACCGTGCTGCAGCCATCCAGAAGATGGCAAAGGATGCCGGCATGGACATCGAGATCGACCCGAAGCCTTCTTCCGAGTTCTCGACGACGCTCACCGGCGGCGACTGGGATATCGTGCTCTTCGGCTGGCAGTCCTCGAACACCTATATGTGGAACGCGCCGCAGATCTACGGCTCCACGTCCGCTTCGAACTTCACGCACGCCGGCGACGCCGAGCTCGATGCCGAGCTTGCCAAGATCGTCACGGTCGAGGATCCTGCAGAGCAGAGCAAGGCCATGAACGAGGCCGAGAAGAAGGCGCAGGAGTCCTATGCCTTCATCCCCATCTACTCCGGCCCCGATGTAGTCGTCACGAAGAAGAACCTTGCCAACTATGGTCCGTCGCTGTTCGAGTCGCTCAAGCCGGTCGCGATCGGCTGGGAGAAGGAGTAGCGGCATCTTCTGCTGCAGGAACAAGTTTTAAAATTGTCCTTGCAGTTGGGAATGAGTGCGTGCTAATATAGCTACCGCACTAACCCATGTCGGAGTGGCGGAATTGGCAGACGCGCTAGCTTGAGGTGCTAGTAACTGACTAAAAGGTTGTGCGGGTTCAAGTCCCGCCTCCGACACCAGAACTTGCAGAGGGAGCCCTTCGGGGCTCCCTTTTTTCGTAGGCAGGAACCACAAGCTGCGTGTGCATCTTGGCCTCTCGGGTATAGTGGGGGAAGGCAGAAGAGAGGAGCGCCATGGCAGAGAAGAAGGTTTCCTTGGACGGGCTGGGAGCAGCCACGATTCCGCAGACCTTGGGCTCTGTCCTGGAGCTTACGACCGATGCGGTCATCGCCTTCGATGGCATGGGCCGGATCATCATGGCAAACGAGCAGGCACGCCAGCTCTTCGGGGCGAAGGAGACGATGCTCTTCGGACACCAGATCCAGGAGCTCTTCCCGAAGCCCTATGGCGCAACCGAGCGCCCCGCCATCTCCGCGCTTGCCAAGGCCGGAGAGAACAGCATCTTCTGGCAGCTGCCATTTCCTTCCGACGGCTCCTCGGTGCTTGTGAGCCTGCCGTGCGAGGGCGATATGCCGCTCGAGCTCCGCGTCAGGTGCGAAAAGACGTCTGCGGCATCCGATACCTACGTGCTCTGTGCCCATGACGCGGATGAGAGCGTCGCTCAGAGCCGCGAACAGGAGCGGATGGTAAAAGACCTTACCCGTGCCAACAGAAGGCTCTCAGGGACGCTCAGAATCGTTCTGGACACCCTCGACAACGACGATATGAGCCAGCTCTTCTCAAGGACGCTCGAAGAGATCGCAGAGACGATGGAAGCGACGGGCACGCTCGTCTATCTCGCAGAGCCGGATGGCTTCCATCTGAGGGGCCATACCGCCTCGCTTGCAGACTCGGCGCTGCCTCCCTTCCTCTCCTACAGAAACGGCATGTCCCGGGTGCTCCTGCGCTCAGAGCATGCGCTGCGCCTCCGTGTCCTGGCACCGACGACATCCGATCTCAGGGCCGGACGCACGTCCCGCCGTGAGGTCATAGACGAGGAGACGCACGAGACGCACAAGCTGCCGGCAAAGCTTGTGCCGCCCTTTGCCAGCTTCATTGCCGTGCCGGTCTGGTTTGGCGGCCATGTCATCGCCGTCATTGAGGTCGGCTGGGAGAGGCTCCATCCGACGACGAAGGAGGACGGACGCCTCCTCGATGCGGTCGCAAGCTACCTCTCTGTCCAGCTCATGGGTGCCTTCACGCAGATGCGCACCGAGCATGCGGCACGCCTCGAAGCTCTCCATTCAGACCTCAGGGAGAAGCTCTATGCAGCGGGGGAGCCCTCGCCTGAAGACGGGCTTTCCTTCTTCAGCCAGATGGCAGAAGGCATCGGCTGCATCTTCTGCCATGTCGAGGAGAACGACTATGGCCCGACGGCGGTCGCGTATCTGCCGAACAATGGCATGCGCGCCCTTCCGATGGAGGTAGAGGATATCGTCGGCTCGAAGCTCGGAAACGAGGTCGCGCTTGCCCGCATCGAGGCAGGGTCTCGGCTCTCCGACTGGCTTTCCAGCCTCGGCGAGTGCTCGATCGGTGCCTTCGTCGATGCCGGCAAGGTCATGGACCAGAAGGTCGCCTTCATGGTGCTGCGCCCGCAGGATGCAGAGCCGCTCGATACCGACGAGCTCTCGTTCATACACAAGTGCACAGACGACTTCTGCGAGCTCATGGCAGGCACAGCCCGCCGAATGCAGGACAAGAGGATCTCGCAGGCCCTGCAGCTCGGCATGAGAAACGAGCTCCAGGAGGTAGAAGGCCTCACGGCCTCTGGCATCTATTCGTCTGCCACGGCCGATGCCTTCGTCGGCGGCGACTTCTACGACCTCATCCGTCTGCCCCAGCGCCGCGCTGCTGTCATCATGGGCGATGTCTCGGGCAAGGGCGTCGAGGCAGCCTCGGTCTCAGCCGCTGTGAAGACGGCCCTCGGCGCCTACGCCTGGGAAGGGCTCGCACCGGCTCGCATGGTGAGGAGCCTGAATGACTTCCTCCTCGGCTTCTCACGCATCGAGACGTTCGCGACGCTCTTCATAGGGCTCATCGATATCGAGAGCGGCAAGATCTCCTACTGCAGCGCAGGGCATCCGCCTGCAATCCTCTACCGCGCAAAGAGAGGCGAGCTCGAGACGCTCGATGTGCAGTCGGGTGTCGTCGGCGCCTTCGAGGACATGACCTATATCGACGGAGAGACCACAGCAGATCCTGGAGACTTCCTTCTGCTCTATACGGATGGCACGACCGAGGCCAGAAATCCGGCGGGTGCCTTCTTCGGCGAGGACGGGCTCAAGGATGCGATCATGCAGCAGATCCCCAAGGGCTTCGATGGGATCCTGGACCGGCTTCTGGCGACCCTTGATACCTTCACGGCCAGAAACCTCGACGACGATGTCGCAATGGTCGCCGTGCGCTACGACGGGCTCAGGACGCAGGATGAGCCTGAAGCTGCGCCATCTGCAAAATAGCCAGCGCAATCTGCCACCCTTCGTGTATGAATTCCCGTGTTCGGGAATAGAAAAGGCATGGAGCATACCTCTGACATAGTCGTTCTGCCTGTGGAATCCGATCTGACCGTGCTGACAGCACCGCGTCTTCGGCATGACCTCGACGCCCTCATCGACGGGGGATGCAAGCGCATCATCCTGAACATGGGAAAGGCGACCTATATCGATTCTGCGGGCATGGCAACGATACTGCTCGAGATCAGGAAGATGCGTGCCGCCGGAGGCCTCCTTTCCCTCATCAACGTCTCGAAACCTGCCTTTCGCTCGCTGAGACGCGTGCGTGTCGTCGATTTCGCGCCCGTGATTCCGGCTGACACGACGCGGCAGGTGCCTGAGCTCGACCCACGTGTCGAGCCGCTCTGGCGACGGGTTCTCTGCTCCGATGCGGACCACATGCATGAGACAAGGCAGCGGGTCGAGCATCTTCTCGAGAATACGATGCTTACGGCCGATGAGGCATTCGATATGACGCTTGCATGCGGCGAGGCGCTCGGCAATGCGTTCGACCACACCGATTCGCGCTATACGCTCGTGACCGTGAGCTGCTATCCCGACCGAGTGACGCTCGATATCACCGATACCGGCAAGGGCTACCAGCTGAAGGCGGGGGAGGAGCCGAAGACGACATCTGGCTCCACGCTCGAACGCGGACGTGGCATCAAGCTCATGCGGCTTCTCGCAGATGAGGTCGCGATCTCTCTCAAGTCGTCGGGCAAGGGCACGCAGGTGAGGCTCGTGAAGATGCTCGACCAGGCACCGGAGAGCGCACAGCAGTAGCTCCGGTACAAGATTCAGACATATGAGCAATCCCGGCATGAAAAAGGGGGCCGCAGATGCGGTCCCCGAACTCTTCTGGAGGCGAGACCCGGATTCGAACCGGGGGTAAGGGCTTTGCAGGCCCGCGCCTTACCACTTGGCCATCTCGCCGTTATG
>OMVT01000009.1 GCA_900314535.1 uncultured Olsenella sp.
TACTTTGCTGCACCCATGGAGCACTGGATGATCAGCGGGGACTGCTCCTCCTCAGCTGCGGTCAGGATTGCCTGGGCCCACTCGAGGTTGTTGGTGTTGAAAGCACCAAGGCCGTAGTGGCCCTTCTCGGCGGACTGGAGCATGTGCGTTGCATTGACAAGCATTGTTACCTCCGTTTGACAGAGCTGCAAACACTGGACAATTCAGATTTTACCGCTTTGCAGCACCTTTCATGCGCTGCAGTCAATACTGCATAAGATTTCGCCAGAAGGCGGCACAGGCCGAGCCAGAAGTCCTTCCCGAGCATAGAATCGCTTTACTTATGCACTGCAAAGTTGCAGGTAGACTTCCGTTTTGTCAAGATTTGCTGACGCTTTCATAGATCAGCTGTAGAGAGTGGGCACGCCCTCCGTTTCTGCCTACTTTTTTGTCACACGCCGCCGCTATACTGAACGCTCCGAAAGACAACGACCCCTTGTCCATGGAGCCCATCCCTTTCCAAGGAGGCAGTATCCGTGTCTTACGAAGACAATGATGGCAAGACCCAGGTCTACAATCCCCAGGCCTATGGTTCGAACGATAGAACACAGACATTTAGTGCAAGCGACGAGACCCAGCAGGCAACGGTAGCAGATGCTCCGGCACTCCATGAGCTCTTCCCGGAGCACAAAGACGCTGATGCGACCGTCGTGGCACCGGGTGCCCAGGCTGCACGCATCCGCACCGCACGTGCGCAGCAGTCTCCCTATGCCTCTTCTCAGGCGACGCAGAACTACGCCGCCCAGAACCCCTACGGTGCGACGCAGAACTTCGCATCCCAGAACCCCTACGGCGTCCAGGCAACGCAGAACATCTCCTCCCAGAGCCCATATGGCCAGGGCGGAGACGGAAACGATAGCGGCGATGGCAAGAAGGACAAGGGGATGTTCAGCGACATCTCGTTTGCCCAGGTGACCGCAACGGCGCTTGCCGCTGTCACCTCCACCCTCCTCTCCTCCCAGATCGGCATTGCCGGCTCCATCATCGGTGTCGGCCTCGGCGCTGCTGCCTCTGCGGTCGCGACCTCGATCTACAAGAACATCCTTTCCCGCTCTGCCGACAAGCTCAAGAGCCTCAAAGACGGCGGCGAAGAGCAGATCGAGGGTGTCATGGACTCCTCCGAGCTCGGAAGCTATGAGATCGGCCCTGACGGCCAGCGCATCGCTTCCGACTCCATGCTTGCGGCAGCCGACTCCCAGCGCAAGCGCCAGAAGCGCATCGCTATCGCGGTGACCTCCATTGCCGCTGTCGCCGCCGTCGCAATCGGCGCAGCCGTAATCAATGTCGCGACCGCAGGAAACGGCCTCGGCACAAAGACGACATTCGCCGCTCCTGCCCAGCAAAGCGAGAGTGCAGACGACCAGAAGGCCGACGACAAGAAGACGGATACGACGTCTTCCGACAAGAACGCCACATCGTCTTCCAAGACATCGAACTCCGGCACGGGCACTGCCTCGTCTACGAACTCCGGCACCTCGAGCAGCGATGCGGATGATGGGAGCGCTTCTGGCACGAGCTCCTCGTCGAACAGCGGCACGTCAGGCACGGGCACGTCGAGCTCCACATCAAACAATTCAGGCTCCTCGAGCTCCAGCTCTTCGAGCTCGAATTCCGGCACGTCGAACTCTTCGAGCTCGAACTCCGGCACATCCTCTGATTCCTCGAGCTCGAACAGCTCCTCGAACTCCGGCCAGAGCAGCTCCTCGAACTCAGGCACGAGCTCGGATTCCAGCTCGACGGACAGCTCCAAGGGCTCGAGCAGCACGTCTGGCTCCGGCACATCGGGCACAGGCACGACAAGCTCCACGACGACAAGCTCCACGAACTCATAGCAAGCTGCCACAGCCTGGCATATCGAGGGCTGCATCTTTCGGGATGCGGCCCTTTTCTGTGCACAGCGCAACGCTCCTGGTTCCTGTGGCACAATGGATGCAGTTTTTATAAGCATCCATCAGCCGGAAAGAGGTTCCATGGAACGACCGAACGCATGGGAGGAATCGACGCAGGACGAGCGCCAGGAGGCGCTGCGTTTCTGCGAGGGATACAAGGCATTCATCAGCCAGAACAAGACCGAGCGCGAGTGCTGCGCGGCAGCAGCTGCACTGGCAGAAGAGCAGGGCTACCGTGCACTCGATAGCCTCATCGCCGAGGGAGCAAAGCTCGTCTCCGGCGACAAGGTCTATGCCACGAACCACGGCAAGGCGCTCCTGCTCCTCGAGGTCGGCACGAAGCCTCTCGAGGAGGGACTCAACATCCTCGGCGCCCACATCGACTCGCCCCGGCTCGATGTGAAGCAGAACCCGCTCGAGGAGAAGTCGGGCCTTGCCTACCTTGACACGCACTACTACGGCGGCATCAAGAGCTATCAGTGGACCGCGCTGCCGCTCGCCCTTCACGGTGTCGTCTGCAAGAAGGACGGCACGAAGGTCCAGATCGCGCTCGGCGAAGACCCGTCCGACCCCGTCTTCTGCGTGACCGACCTTCTCCCCCATCTCGCGAAGGACCAGATGTCCAAGAAGGCAGCGGAGGCTGTCGAAGGCGAGGTCCTGGACCTTCTTGTCGGCAATGAGCCGCTTGCCATCGAAGGAGACGCAGACGAGGCGAAGGACCCTGTCGCTGCACACGTCCTCTCGATCCTGAAAGAGCGCTACGCAATCGAGGAAGAGGACTTCCTCTCGGCCGAGCTCGAGATCGTGCCGGCAGGCGCTGCCAGAGACCTTGGCTTCGACCGCTCGATGATCCTGGCCTATGGCCAGGACGACCGCGTCTGCAGCTATCCATCCCTTCTGGCCCAGCTCGAGAATCCGGCACCGGCACGCACGGCCGTCACGCTTCTCGTCGACAAGGAGGAGATTGGCTCTGTCGGCGCAACGGGCATGACGAGCAGCTTCTTCGAGGACACGATCGCAGAGGTGCTGGCACTTGCGGGCGAGACCTCGCCGCTTGCCTTGAGGCGCTGCCTCAGGCACTCCCGCATGCTCTCGAGCGATGTATCGGCCGGCTTCGATCCGAGCTTTGCCTCGGTCTTCGAGACGAAGAATTCCTGCTTCCTCGGGCGTGGCCTCACGTTCAACAAGTACACAGGCTCGCGCGGCAAGGCTGGCTCGAACGATGCTGACGCGGAGTACCTGGCCCAGGTCCGCGCTGCCATGGACGAGGCAGACGTCAAGTGGCAGACAGCCGAGCTTGGCCGCGTCGACGCCGGTGGCGGCGGCACGATTGCCTACATCCTTGCCAAGTACGATATGGATGTCGTGGACTGCGGCGTGCCCGTGCTCTCGATGCATGCACCTTGGGAGGCAACGTCCAAGATTGACATCTTCAATGCCTACAAGGGCTACAAGGCCTTCCTCAAGACCGAGTAGAGCCATCTATGCATAGATAGGAAGAAGCGCTCCTGGAGACCATCTCCGGGAGCGCTTCTCTTTCTGTCTGCAGCCAGTATCTGAAAACCTAGAGCGTCCTCAGCGCATCGACGAGCGCCGTCTTGCCAGCCGTCTTTGCGTCCTTCATCTTGATGACCTTGGCAGGGCAGCCAGCAACGACGGCGCCAGCCGGGACATCCTCAATCACGACAGCGCCGGCAGCGACGACGGCACCCTCGCCGACATGGACGCCTTCGATCACGACAGCGTTGGCGCCGATCATGACATTGTCGTCGATGATGACAGGGGTGGCAGAGGCAGGCTCGACGACGCCTGCAAGCACGGTGCCGGCACCGATGTGGCAGTGTGCGCCGACGATGGCGCGGCCACCCAGGACGGCACCCATATCGATCATCGTGCCCTCGCCCACGACGGCACCGATATTGATGATGGCACCCATCATGATGACGGCGTTGTCGCCGATCTCGACCTTCTCGCGGATGATGGCACCCGGCTCGATGCGAGCATTCACGCCTTTGAGGTCGAGAAGTGCCACGCCGGAGTTCCTGCGGTCGCACTCGATCTCGATGTCCTCGATCTCCTCTGCGTGCTCCTCGACGACGGGGGCAAGCTCTGCCCAGTCGCCGAAGACAATGGCGGTCTGGCCAGCATCGAAGACCTTGCTGTCTCCCCAGTCGAGCCAGTCCATCTCTGCCTCAGGCGCAAGCTTTATATAGAGCTTCACGGGCGTCTTCTTCGGAGCCGTAGCGATGTAGTCGATGATTTCCTGTGCGTCCATGGACGCTCCTTCCCTGTCAGATACGTCTATTCTTCGTTATCCAGCCTATGCTCGATGGCCTCGAGCCTCTTGAAGACCGGCAGTACATCGAGTGTCGCGAAGTAGTCGAGAGGCGTCTCGGCACGGCGGATGAGCTCGACCGAACCGTCCTCCTTGAGCAGGAGCTCTGCCGAACGGAGCCGGCCATTGTAGTTGTAGCCCATCGAGTGGCCATGCGCACCCACATCGTGGATGAAGAGGAGGTCGCCCACCTCGACAGGCGGCAGCGCCCTGTGCGTCGCAAAGCGGTCGGAGTTCTCGCAGAGCATGCCCGTCACGCTGTAGTGCTCCGTTGCTGGCACATCCTCTTTCCCCATGACCGTGATGTGGTGGTAGGCCCCATAGAGCATGGGACGCATGAGGTTTGCCGCACAGGCATCGACACCCACATAGTCATCGTAGATATGCTTCATATGGATCACTCTCGTGACGAGTCCCGCGTAGGGACCCATCATGAAGCGGCCAAGCTCGGTCGCGACAGCGACATCCCCCATGCCTTCCGGTACGAGGATCTCGTTGTATGCCTCCTCTACGCGCCTGCCGATGAGCGCGATATCGTTCGGCTCCTCTTCGGGCTTGTAGGGAATGCCGACGCCGCCCGAGAGGTTCACGAGCGTGACCTTCACGCCGAATGCCTTCTTCAGCTTCACGGCGAGCGTGAAGAGCAGGCGTGCGAGCGCCGGGTAGTAGTCGTTCGTGACCGTGTTAGAGGCAAGCAGAGCATGGAGGCCGAACTCCTTGACGCCAGCTTCGGAGAGCTCGCGCACGGCTTCGAAGATCTGCTCTTCGGTCATTCCGAACTTCGCATCCTCAGGAGAGCCGAAGATGCCATTTGCGAAGGCAAAGTCGCCGCCTGGATTGAACCTCAGGCTCACGAACTCAGGAAGCGGATCTGCCACCTTCTTCAGGAGCGCGATATGGGAGATATCGTCCAGATTCACGCCGGCACCGAGCTTGACGGCGTAGGCCATCTCCTCTTCCGGCGTATCGTTCGAGCTGAACATGATATCGCGGCCCGTGATGCCCAGAGCCTCTGCGAGCATGAGCTCTGCCTTGCTCGAGCAGTCGACGCCGAAGCCATACTCATGGAGCATGCTTATGAGGACAGGATTGGGCGTTGCCTTGATTGCGAAGAACTCCTTGTAGGCAGGATTCCACGAGAAGGCATCCCTGACGCGCTCGGCGCAGTCCCTGATCCCTTTCTCATCGTAGATATAGAACGGTGTCGGATAGCTCTTCGCTATCTCCTCGAGCTGCTCCTTCGTCGCGAAGGGATGTCTGGTCTGCACGCGGCGCCTCCCTGGATGCCTGATGTGGCTATCGATATGCACCTGCAATCGTATACGCATCCGATTATAGGGAGCGGGGCCAGAATGCTCCCATCCCTGTAACAGAATGGATGCGCGGCGCCCACAGCGGCCCCACACGGCTGCATCACAATGGATGTAGCAACCTATCCATAGCACGGAAGGACCTTGCCTATGTCCAAAGAGCCGACTGCAGCAGACCTGCGCCAATGGCGGCGCGACCTGCACCAGATACCAGAGACCGATTTCGACCTGCCTGAGACGCTTGCCTATATCGAGCACGAGCTCGAAGGCGTGAGGGATGCCCTCGTAGCCAGTGGGCAGAAAGCGGAGATCCTCCACCCCTGCCGCTCCACTGTCTGCCTCTTCCTCGACCGCGGAAGCGAGCGCACGACAGCCCTCCGCTCCGATATGGATGCCTTGCCTGTCACAGAGACGACCGGCGTCCCCTTTGCCTCGACGCATCCGCACAAGATGCACGCCTGCGGACATGACGGACACATGGCAATGCTTCTGGGACTCGCGCACCATATTGTCACCTGTGCAGATGAGCTTCCCCGCTCGGTGCTCCTCGTCTTCCAGCCGGCAGAGGAGACGACGGGAGGCGCCCGGATTGTCTGCGAGTCGGGCATCTTCAGGAAGGTCCATGCGGACAGGATCTTCGGCTTCCATCTCTGGCCCGATCTTCCGAAAGGCACGCTTGCCTCGAAGCCAGGACCTCTTCTGGCAGGCTCGCATGAGACCGACGTCACGTTCCTGGGCAAGGCGTCCCATATCGCGAAAGCAGACCAGGGAGCAGATGCCCTCTCTGCTGCCTGTCGCTTCCAGCGTGCGGCTGCAGACCTCCTCGAGGAACGCAGGGCAATGGAGCCCTGCATCCTGAAGTTCGGCCGCATGGAGGCGGGTTCTGTCAGAAACCAGATTGCCGATACGGCTAAGCTCGAAGGCTCCTTGCGCATCTTCTCCGACGCAATGGACACGCGCCTTCAGGACGAGGTCAAAGATCTCGCTGCCAGAGCCGCAGAGGACGAGCGCTGCACCTCCGAGGTCCACTTCTCCCAGGGCTATCCCCCGGTCACGAACGACCCAGACCTCTTCCAGAAGGCGCTTGCCGCGCTTCCCGAGCTCGAGCTTCTGCCCGAACCGCTCCTTATTGCCGAAGACTTTGCCTGGTACCAGCGCTACCTTCCCGGCGTCTTCCTGCTTCTCGGCACCGGCGAGAAGACGCCGCTCCATGCTGCAGACTTCAACTTCGACGAGTCGATCTTGACGGTGGGCCTTTCTGCCTACGAGCGCCTGATCCGCATGCCATAAGGGCGGACGGCAAGGACAGCAGAAAACACGAGAGGGCAGCCGGCTGGCTGCCCTCTCTTCATGTCCATCTGCTTTTCTGCTCCAGTTTGCGAACTCAGATCCTCTGCAGGCTTCCCACGAAGGACGCAAGACGGCGGAGACCCTCCTTGAGCGTCTCCTCGTCTGTCGCATACGAGATGCGTACATGGCCGGCGCAGCCAAAGCAGGTGCCCGGCACGAGGGCAACCCCTGCCTCCTTGATGGCACGGATGCAGAAGCGCTCCGCACCGATCTGGCTCCCATCTGTATCTGCAAGTCCTGCGACCGATGGGAATGCATAGAAGGCGCCTTCTGGCACGACGCAGGGAAGGCCCATTTCCTGGAGCGCCGCAATCGTGCTGTCGCGCCGCCTCTCGTAGCTCTGCCTGAAGGGCTCCACATCGCTTGCCAGCGCCTTGACAGCGGCGTCCTGCGTGAATGCGACGACGCTCGAGATGGCATACATGTGGACCATCGAAAGGGCAGGCATGAGGGGCTCTGGCGCCGCAAGCCACCCCAGGCGCCAGCCAGTCATGGCATAGGGCTTCGAGAAGCTGTTCACGACGATCGTCCGGTCCGCAAGCTCCGGATAGCTCTCGGCAAAGCCCGTGAACTCGTCCGTATAGACAAGCCGCTCATACACATTGTCGCAGATCACATAGAAGTCATGCTCACGGGACAGCTCAGCCACAGCAGCCAGGCTTTCCTTCGTGAGCACGGTGCCGGTGGGGTTCAGGGGCGAGTTCAGGATGATGGCCTTGGTCTTGGGGCCCACAAGAGCAGCGAGCTTTTCCTTCCCTATCTGGAAGCTGTCCTCTGACGTATCGAGCGTTATGGGATTCGCGCGGCAGATGCGCGCGATTGCATCGTAGAGGAGGAATGCCGGCGCGGGAATGATGAAGTCATCGCCCGGCTCCAGGATTGTCGTGAGGATCGTATAGATTGCCTCGGTCGCGCCCGAGGTGACGATGACCTGCTCCGGCGAAAACGCAAGGCCGCGCCCTGCCATGTAGGATGAGATGGCTTTCCTGAGCTCAGCTGTGCCATTGTTCGGCGGATAGTGGGTCTTGCCCTCTTCGAGCGAATGTGCAACCTCTGCACGGATGGGAGCAGGCGTCGTCTCCCCCGGCTCGCCGAGCGTGAGCGAGATGCACCCCGGCGTCTCATGCGCGAGACGTGCAAACTGGCGGATGCCCGAAGGCTTGAGCGTGGAGAGCGCCGAATTGAGCGTAAGCGGCATGAAAAGGTCCCTTCATCGGATATGGACATCCATTATCCTCCGAAGGGACCTTGCGCACATCAGATCGCTGACACTGCCATCAACTTGTAGCGTTGGCACCCAGAAGCTCGAGCACCTGCTTCTTGCAGGAGAGGAAGTCATCTGTGAGCGCGAAAGCAGAAGCGGAGAGATCTCCTCTTGGCACGGCAATCTCGCCGACAAGTTGGCTCGGCCTGCCTTCTGAGGGATTGCCGCCGAGGACATAGATCCTTCGTGCCATGCTCACCGCCTCGTCGACATCGTGCGTGATCATGAGGGTCGCATATCCGAGCTCCTCTGCCATGCTGCAGTACCAGCTCCTCATATCTGCTCTCGTCAAGGCGTCCAAAGCGCTGAACGGCTCGTCCAGAAGCATCACATCGTTGCCCATGAGGTAGGTGCGCAGGAACGCCGCACGCTGGCGCATGCCGCCCGAAAGCTCCGAAGGCCACTTCTTCTGCGTCCCCTCAAGGCCGAAGCGGCCGAAGAGCGGTGCCGCCTTCGCACGTGCCTCCTCTTTCTTCATGCCTCCGAGCACGAGCGGCAGGGAGACATTGTCCTCGATCGTCTTGTGTGGCAGCAGGAGATCCTTCTGGAGCATGTAGCTCACCTTGCCCGGATGCCCCGTGATGTCTGTCCCATGCAGGAGCACGCGGCCCACATCGGGGACAGTGAGTCCTGAGAGGGCATGGAGGATCGTCGTCTTGCCGCAGCCGGAACGTCCGACAAGGCAGACGACCTCTCCTGGCGCTACCGACATGCTCACATGAGAGACGACTGCATGGACCCCATCCCAGGAAAGGACGAGATCGTCGGCTTCGAGCGCTGGCGTGTTTGCCGATTCTGCCATGGCCTCAAGCCTCGAGGTAGTCCATCGTCCAGCCGGCATTGACATCGAGCTTGTTCGTGACAAGGTCGTTGTCGTTGAGCCACTGGAAGTAGGCTGCCCAGCGGTCGGCGTCGATGACACCCCAGGAGGAGGCATCTGCCTGGTACTGGCCAGCAAGATACGTCTGGCTCTTCTTCACGAGGGCAGAGTCGAGCTCCGGCACCTCTTCAAGCAGGATATCCGCCGCCTCGTCCGGATTCTCGATTGCGTACTCGTAGCCCTTCTTCGCCGCGCGCACGAAGGCAGCAACCGTATCCGGATTCTCCTTGCAGAAGTCGTTGTTCGCAGCGAGGACCGGCGTATAGAAGTCGAAGACCGGATCCATCGAGATGAAGCTGAAGTAGTTCACCGGATAGTTCTGGACCGCAGCATTCTGCACAGCCCATCCCTCATAGACCCAGACGCAGTCGAACATGTTCGCCTTGAGGCCACTGACCTCGTCGTCCACGGAGTAGGCAACCATCTTGAGCTTCGAGAAGTCGCCGCCGTCTGCCTCCATGACCTGCTTGATCGTCGCCTGCTCGACCGGCATGTCCCACGTCGCATAGACATGGTCTTCCATCTTCTTTGCGGACGTGATGCCATCCTCCTGGCGGCTCATGATGCCAGAGGTGTTGTGCTGGATGATGGCAGCGACTGCCTGGATTGGAAGCGGATTGTCAGAGGCAAGGGCATTGGCAATGTAGTCCTGGTAGGAGACGCCCATCTGCGCCTGGCCCGAGCCGATCAGGGCCTCTGCGGTATCGTCTGCCGGCTGGATGATCGAGACATCGAGACCTTCATCGGCAAACCAGCCCTTCTTCTGGGCGACGTAGATGCCGGTGTGGTTCGTGTTCGGGGTGTAGTCGAGGCAGAAGTCGATATGCGTCGTTTCGGATGAATCCGAAGACGAGGAAGCAGACGAGCTCTGCGACTGGGACTGGGCACCGGAGTTGTCATAGGATCCGCAGGCGGCAAGAGCGCTCGTGCAGGCAAGGGCGCCTGCTCCCAAAAATGCGCGGCGGGAGAGATTCTTCATTTTCTGTTCTTCCTTTCTGCCTTGAGCCAAGGCATGGTGAGTTTCTGGAGTGCATCGACGCCCTTCATGAGGAGAAGGGAGAGGGCCGAGATCAGGATGATCACGGCAAACATGCGGTCATAGGAGAACGACTTCCTGACGCGTGTCATGTACACGCCGAGTCCGCTGAAGCCGCCGAGCCACTCGGCGATGACAGCACCGACGATTGCGTAGGTAGCTGAGATGCGAAGGCCGCTATAGAACTCATTCAGGGCTGCCGGCAGCTTCACCTGCCAGAAGATCTGCCAGCGGCTTGCGTTCATCGTGCGCATGAGGTCGAGGAGATCGGGGTCGACCGAGCGGAATCCCGAGACAAGCGAGACCGTCACGGGGAAGAAGGTGGAGATAACGACGAGGACGATCTTCGGGGCAAGGCCGTAGCCGAACCAGAGGACGAGAAGCGGCGCGATTGCGACGGTGGGAATCGTCTGGCTGATCGTGACGAGAGGATTGAGCGCCAGTGCCACGCCCTCGAAGCGGTCCATCAGCACTGCCACGACAAAGCCGACGGCGACGCCGATAACGAGGCCCAGGATGGACTCGACAAGCGTCGTCACGGAGTGCGAGGCAAGAAGCCCTGCATCGGTCACAAGCGCCGTGATAACCTGGGTCGGGCTCGGCAGAAGGAAGTTCGGGATGAGGCCGACCACGACGACAAGCTGCCAGATTGCAAGGATCGCCAGTATCGTCAATGCAGGAATCATGACGGCACGGCGGTGCGCACGCTTCCTGCGCTCGGCAAGCAGCTCCTCTGTCTTCTTCTCCGTCTCTTCGGAGACGTCCTCGCTAGGCAACGTCTTCGCTCCTGTCCTGGAACTCGCTGTCCGTGGGGTGGTACTTCCCCACCTTGTGCTCTGTGGTCATTACGTCGCCCTCAGAGCGGTAGTCGATCTTCACATAGGTCGCCACGTGCTTGCAGCCGGCCTTGGCGCCGACGAGCTGGCACTGCTTCACGATCTCCATGCACTCGTCGTAGTCACCCTCGATAGCGGTCTCGAAGGGCCCTACGAAGTAGTCGATGCCCGTGGAGTCGATGTAGGCGATGACCGCATCGACGATGCGGCACACCTCTTCGTCGGTTGCCGCATCGAGCGGCAGATACTGGATTGCGACAGAGCAGTTCATGCATATCCTTTCCGGGCACCAAAAAGGCGCCCTGCATCTCGTAAGGCGCCCGAACACGTTGCTCTGGTCCCTACGCCGGCATTATCCGGATCAGGTAATTGGGTCGTGGCAGGAGGTGCCACCTCTCAGCCGGGCCATAGCCCCAGCTCCCCCATGTCAAGGCCATTATAGCGCGCGCACAGTCCATCACAAACACCCAGGTAGATTGGGTCATATGACTGTTTGCGAGGCTCAATTACAGACTTCATACGAACGGTTCCGGAAGTCAGCTGTACATGTGCGGATGGATGGCGGAACCTGTGCGGTGGTGGCCGGAGGGGCCGGCCAGACGACGTGCAGGAAGAAGCTGACATCGCATGTCTGGAAGATCCAGGAAGAAAGGGAGGAAGCCACAGTCCAGGGCATATCTGAGTCTGACGAAGCCGGAGAGGAGGCTGGTCGAGGAAGGCCTCGACCGCGGCAACAGCTGCATCCGTTCGGCTAGCTGCAGGAATCCTGACCTGCCCCCCGGAGTGTACGGATGACAGGTGAAATCAACCCCGGCAAGCGCAGCGCCCATCGAAGCCGCCATCAGACGCAAGCTCCCCATGACATAAAAGCCGGAGCGGGAGAAGCCCTCCTGCTCCGGCTGGTTCAGACAGAATGCCTGCCGCTCTATGCAAGCCCGAAATCACGCAGGCAGAGATCGAGATCTTCCTCGAACGTCCCGAGCTCGATGCCAGCAGCTTGAATCTTGTCGGATGCCAGACGGAAATCGCGCGGAGCCTCTGCATACGTCTTCTCATCGGGCAGGATGATGCGCTCTGTGATTCTGGAATCACAGCCAAGACGTGCAGCAATCACCCGTGCTGCCTCATAGGTCGTATAGGGATTCTGGCTCGCAAGATGGTAGACGCCAGACGGCAGTGCCAGAATCTTCGGCAGCTGTCCAGCAAATCTCTGTGCGTACGTCATGTTTCTCCGCTCATGCACGCGGAAGCCTGTCGGCGTATCCGTTCGGAGCGCCCGCATCACGTTCGTGAGGATGTTGGGGGAAGGATGCACGCCCGGCAGCGCAAGGCCGAACATCCAGGAGAAGCGGAGGATCACATAGTCCTCGAGGTGCTCCTGGATCCAGAGATCGGCCTCTGCCTTCTGCTGGCCATAACGGCTGACCGTCCCCATCTCATCCGTTTCGCAGTATGGTGCCTGTCCCGGCGCGGCATTGAAGCACTGCTCGGTCGAGATGAAGACAAGCCTCTTGCCCCGCTCCTGGCAGACGCGAGCAATCTCGATAGCGGACTCCGTATTCACGCGATGTGTGCCTTCGGAGTCCTTCTCGCAGTGTGCCGTCGTGGCATCTGCTGCCA
Source organism: uncultured Olsenella sp. (assembly GCA_900314535.1). Lineage (GTDB taxonomy): Bacteria > Actinomycetota > Coriobacteriia > Coriobacteriales > Atopobiaceae > Olsenella_L > Olsenella_L kribbiana. Next base: position 12,560 of record OMVT01000009.1, read on the forward strand.
TATGGAGGCAGATATCGAAGTCTGCCTTCCTGAAGCGCTCTGCTACCCGCTCGGGATCAGCGAAGTCCACGTCGCTATGCGATACCCGGATGAAGTCGTAGGTGCCTGCGTTGTAGAGCTGCGCCAGACTTGCAAGATATCCGTGCGCACCGGTAATCAAGACCCGCTCTCTTGCCATGTCTCCTCCTATTTGCCTTCATCTTCGAACTCGCAGGAGTGTGCTGCATAGCTCCTGAGCACGCGGCAGCATCCCTCAACGGTGTAGCTTCCGGCAGATGCCGGAACGATAAGGGAACGTGTGGGAGCAAGCGCTGCAGTTCCGTCCTCAGTCTCCACTTTTGCCGTGCCGGCTACGCAGGAGATGATGTGATAGCGGCTACAGGTATCCTGCGTCCAGCTGCCTCTGACATCAGCCACATCAGAGACGAAGATGCTGGTCGTGATGCCCCGGCGAACGCCCGCAGGAGCCTTTGGATCCAAGGCGCCAAGCCTTCTTGGCTCAGGCCTGCTCTCAGTCCTCAGCACATCGAATCCCTGCTTCACATGGAGCTCGCGGCCACGGCCCCAGTCGCAGATGCGGTAGGTCTTGAAGCCGAAGGATCCTACCTCCAGCGCAAAGACGCCTGCACCGAGTGCATGGAGCGTCCCTGCCGGCACAAGCACGAAGTCACCTTCCTCTACAGGGATGCGGCGCCCATAGCGCTCGCCAATCGTGTCATCTGCTGCAGCTACACGCAGAGCCCCGACATCGTCTGTCGTCGTTCCGAGTATGATGGTCGCACCCGGATCTGCCGCCAGGATGTACCAGGACTCCGTCTTCTCGTGGTCGTGCTCATGTGCCTGGGCATACGCCTCATCGGGATGTACCTGCACGGAGAGGTTCTGGGCAGCATCCATCGTGAGCACCTGCACGATGCCAGGATCGCCTGCACACTCCCCCATGATCTCTTCTCGATGCTCGTCGATGAGCCGGTCGAGCGACATCCCGTCGAAGGGGCCTCCCTCGACCATGTTCACGAGTCCCTCATGTACAGAGACGTCGAACGACTCGCCGTACCAGACATCCGCCTCGAGTCCTCTCGCCTCATTGATTCGAGGACCTGACCAGACGGGAGAGATGTAGTTTGGCCTCAAGAGTATCGGTCCCATAGAGGTCCTTACAGCTCGAAGATGTCCGTGCCGGACTCGGCTGCACGCTGCTTGAGCTCTTCCATGATGGGAACGCCGGCACTGCAGCCAATGCGCTCGGCGCCTGCCGCGACCATTGCAAGGAAGGCATCGGCCGTGCGGATGCCGCCTGCCGCCTTCACCTTCACGCGCGGATCGACATGCTCCCTCATGAGGCGGACATCCTCGACCGTAGCGCCACCTGTCGAGAAGCCGGTAGAGGTCTTCACAAAGGTCGGCAGCACCTTCGAGGCCACCTCGCAGAGCTTCAGCTTCTCCTCATGCGTGAGCAGGCAGTTCTCGAAGATCACCTTGGAAGGCACACCTGCCTCGCGGCAGACACGCACGATCTGCGATATCTCCGATGCGATGTAGTCCCAGTTGCCCGCCTTCACTTCCGTGAGGTTCACGACATAGTCGATCTCGTTCGCGCCATTTGCAAGGGCATCCTTCGTCTCGAAGACCTTCGTGGCAATCGAGGTCTGGCCGAGCGGGAAGGAGATGGCAGCGCCCGTATGGACATTCGTGCCAGCAAGCAGGGTCGAGCAGAGCTTCGACTGCACCGAATTGACGGCAACCATATGGAAGCCATACGTCACTGCCTCATGGCAGAGCTTCTCCATGTCTTTGCGCGTCGCATCGGGATGCAGATTCGTATGGTCGACCATATACGCAAGCTCTGAGATCGTATAGCGCTTCATGCATGCTCCCTTTCCGGAAGGCAGGCACCATGTTCTGCCTCTGTCGGTCTTTATGTCTGACATAATAGCGCCTATAGCTGACCTCTATGCCGCAATTGCCTGACTTTCTTGCAGAAGATTCTTTCAAGCAGCAGATACCTGGACCAGAATTTGCTGCTTTCCCAGACTTTTTATGTCATACCTTACTTCATGCCATCCCCAGTCACCTACAATGGGGGCATCCACACAGACGAAAGGCCAGACGTGGCAGAGACGCTCTACGACAGGATAAAGGACGACCTTCTCGCGAAGATCAAGGACGGGACCTATCCCGAGGGCACGACCATCCCCACGGAGATCGAGCTCGCGCAGGCCTACGGCGTGAGCCGGCCCACTGTTCGCCAGGCGCTCCAGATCCTTGCAAGCGAGGGCTTCCTGGAAAAGCGCCGCAAGCGTGGCACGATCGTTACGCATCCCAAAGTAAGCCAGCGCGGATTCACGATGGAGCTCGCAAGCTTCGAGGATGCGATGCGTCTGGCAGGACGCATGCCGAGCACGAAGGTGCTCACGTTCCGCCGCGAGCGTGCAGGCGAGGCGGTGCAGGAGGCGCTCGAGCTCTCCCCGGGAAACGAGGTCTACAAGCTTGTGCGCCTGCGCTATGCAGACGGAGAGCCCAATGTCTTCGTGGAAAGCTACATCCCCTATGCACTCTATCCCGGGCTCGACCAGTACGACTTCGACACGAAAAGCCTCTATGCCGCCATGAGCGAATGCGGGAAGCAGGTCATGCGTGCACGGCGCCACCTCGAGGCCATCAAGGCAGAAGGTGCCACGGCAGCGCTTCTCGATGTGGAGCCAGGAGACCCCCTGATCGTCTTCCACTCCGTCGCGCGCGATGCGGACGGGACAGCGGTGGAGTACTCCGTTGCCACCTACCGCGGAGACAGCAACTCGTTCGATCTCGAGGTAAGCAGGAGTTCCTGAATCCCTCCCATAAAAGCAGGAAGCCCGTACAGGACGTTCATTTCCGTCCCATACGGGCTGTTCTTCCCTGCTTTTCTCCATGCAGGCAGTCCTAATGCTTGCCTGCAGCAAATGTGCCGACACGTCTGGAGCAGAGACCCTGCATGGTCCCGAGGTCGACCTTCGGATTCCTGAACTTCCTGGCCCAGTTCGGACACTCTCCAAGCAGGTCCTTCCAGCTGAAGGAGACGAGCATCCCCATCATCTTGCGGCTCGCCGGGTCGAACTCGTCGGTGCCGCACGCGACGCATACCTTCGCTATCGTCTTCTCGATCTCGGCATCCGTCACGAATGCCTCGATGATGGCAGGCTCCACCTGTTCATGAAAGGCAGGCTTCCTTCCCTGCCGCTTGAACTCGTCGAGCACGATCTTCCCGTATGCCATGCGGCCGAACTGGTTCTTCCAGCCAGGCACCTTGCAGACGACGCCCTCGCCGACCTTGCCGGTCCCCTCGATAAGGAAGTCGTTCCTCTTTGCAAGATCGAGAACATCTACCTCAGTCGGATGGTCAAGCACAGCCAGAAGCTTCACGAAATAGGGCTCGAGGCCCGCCTTGGCAAGCTCCTCCCTCCACGTGGGCTCGGGGAGATATCCTCCAGCCTCCTCGTCGAGCACGTCGTAGATGAACAGCGTGCCCAGAGCCCTCTTGTCGTAGCCCTTGAAGGAGCCGATGAGCTTGTCCTTGCCCATCCACTCGCCGTAGACGACCTGCGCTGGATGTGCCCTGCAGTATTCTCTCAGAAGCTTTGCCTCTTGAGCATCGCCTGTAGCCCACACGAAGAAGCCGGCATTGTCCGACTCGGCAGAAAGCGTGCGCGTACGCGATCCTGCGCCGAGTGCGCCTGTCTCCTCATCCCAGAAGACGCAGGCATTCGTTCCATCTATCTTGGATGAGACATACACGCAATCATTGTCGAGAAGCCCCTCGCATTCCTCTGTGCCGAGCCGCTCGACATGCGTGTACTTTGCATACACTGCCATGTCCCTTTCCTCCTTCTGCTGGATCTCTCTATGGTTCATCTGCCTCTGCCGAAGCAGCAGGCAGCAGCATCGCAGCCTACGCCCGATGCCTTGATACGTTTTTTTCATGCACTTGGTCGGGGCGGCGGGATTCGAACCCACACGGCCCTATGGCCACGGGCACCTGAAGCCCGCGCGTCTTCCGTTCCGCCACGCCCCGAAAAGGCTGCTTCGATGCACGGAGCACGATATGCAGCAGCAATGAGCTGTCCGGCAGGAGCTCTGCCTCATCTCGGCATGGCTCCATGGCGGGCTGTCATTCGGCAGCCTATTCTTGCTTTCCGGATGAGCTCTTATTCCTCGCTATGCCGCTCTTGAGGCATGCCTGTGCAGCCTGCGCAGGGCATGCTCCTGGCGCTGTCGTCGCGCCTGCCAGCCCCGCTGGAGAAGCATCCTCTCGCGCCTGACCTCTTCGAGCTCACGGCGGAGCCCGGCATTATCGAGCTCGAGCCGGGCTATCTCGGAAGCGGCATCATCGCTTCCCGCAGCGCCAAGCTTCCCTTCGCGGGCGCGGCAGACAAGACGGCGAAGGTCTTCCCTGCGGTAGAGCGTGCTGCGCGATACAGCCGATCGCTCTGCGACAGAGTAGAAGGAGACGGGCTCATGCTGGACAAGCAGCTCCGCTACAGCCCTGCCCACTCTGATAGAGATGCTCTCGCTCATATCCTGCGGCACGCTGATGGTGCAAGCTGAATCATGCTCGTTCATGTTCCCTCCCCTTCCTCTGGGATGCTGGTCTTCTCTGGAAGGCTCTTCCTTCCGGCACCATATTCTTGCACCGAAAAGGCAGCTCAAAGGCGAGATTGCCGAAATGGGACGAATGAGACTATGGAAGGTTGCCTTCATGTCGAGTTGAGCCGCATTGGGAGCTTTCCCACCATAGCCTCCAACAGAAAGCGACGCCCAGATGCAGCTCTGGACGGCGCAGGTCAAGACATTGCGAATGCTCTGCTATTTTCTGATGAACTTCTGGTCGCTCTCAGGCATGCCCGCCTCATCCGAGACATAGCGCTCGAACGTCATGTGCAGGTCGTACTTGTCGCGCAGCTCTGCAATCGTCTTCATCATCGGCGATGCATGGTGGGCATCGATTGCCGCCTGGTTCTCCCAGGAGTCGATCAGAAGGACGGTCTCCGGGTCGTCGAAGGAGACCCAGTACTCATAGCGGAGATTGCCCGTTTCAGCACGGATGGCATCGACCGTACCCGACGCTTCCATCTCCTCGGCGAACTTCTTTGCGCTGCCGTCTTTTCCCGTATACCTCAGATTGACCGTGATAGCCATTGCGTCTCCTCCATCTCGCTTGGCACAGCCTATAGTTTCGACTCTACAGCTCCCTCAGCACCCGCGCCGGCACGCCGCCGCAGACGGTATTGCTTGGGAGGCCCTTTGTGACGACAGCCCCCGCTGCGACGACGACGTTGTCGCCGATCGTCACGCCTGGAAGGATCGTCGCATTGCCGCCGATCCAGCAGTCCTTGCCTATCGTGACCGGACGGGCCGTCGTGATCAGATACCTCGTCCCATCCGCCCTCGTCCCGAAACGCTTCGACGCGTCCGTATTGTGCTCGCCGCAGCAGATCTTCGCATCGGGAGCGATGAGAGTGCAGTCCCCTATCGTTATGAGATTCGAATCGAGGAATGTGCAGTTCATGTTCACGAGGACATCGTCGCCGAGGCTGATGTGCACGCCGTACGTACAGCGGAAGGGAGCCATAAGGACAGCACGTGCTCCCATATCTCCCAGGAGCTCCTCTGCAATCTTGTGCTGCTCTTCCGGATTGTCCGTTCCGTTGAACTGGCGCAGGCGCTCCGGCTTGCGGCTGCCCGGAATCGGCACGATCCAGGGCTTCTTGCAGAGCATCCAGGCAAGCGATATCTGGACATCGGCTGCATGATGCTTCTCGGCGAGCTGGGCGATGAGCTCGACCAGCGGACGTGCACGCCTCTCGCCTTCCTCGGTGTACTGGAGCATGCCGAGACGGTAGTCCTGTGCACCTTCGAACTTGGTCTTCGACGAGTAGGCGCCTGTCAGGAATCCGTTTGTCAACGGCAAGAAGGCGACAAGCGCCACATCGAGCTCCTCGAGCACCGGGAAGAGCGGCTCATGCCATCCTGCCATGATCGAGTAGCGGTTCTCGACAGCAGCAACCGGGCAGACCGCATAGGCGCGGCGCAGATACTCTTCGTTTGCCTCCGAGATGCCCCAGGCACGGATCTTGCCTTCCTTCATGAGATCGGCCATGGTGGAAGCGACCGTCTCAGGCTCGACCTTGGGATCGATGCAGTGCTGGCAGCAGAGATCGATATGGTCGGCCTGAAGGCGCCTGAGGCTTCCCTCGGCAGACTTCCTGATGGTCGCAGGCGAAGAATCCATCACAAGCGTGCGGTCGGCAGCATGCTGGACGCCGAACTTCGAGGCGATGACCACGCTGTCACGGACCGGCGCAAGCGCTGCTCCCACGACATCCTCGTTGTGGGCCTTCGTGCCATCGGGACGCATCCCGACATAGCACTCGGCCGTATCGAAGAACGTATAGCCCATCTCATAGGCTTCGCGCACGACACGCTCAGCCTCGGCATCCGGCATCAGGTCTCCGCTTGCGTGCGTGAGTCCCATGCAGCCCATGCCCAGAGGCGATACCTCGATGCCACTCTTTCCCAGTACCCGCCTCTCCATCTTTGTGCCCTTCCTGGTCCCGGAGCCGAAGTCCCCTCCGGCATCCCCGCCGCGCCTCTTCGGGGATGCAGGGATCCTCTTCCTGACGATTTCAGTGCAAGGGCAAGGGGACAAGATCCCGCCTGCTGATTCTGCAGGTCGCTATACGTTTCACGTATACGGAGACGTATCTAATCTCTGTCTTCTGCGCAGCATGCTGTATCCAGCATTCAGGGCTTTCCGCCCATAGTCTGCAGCTTCAAGGACGGGATGAGATTGCTGGTCATAGCGTAAGACACTTGATAGCTATGCACCATGCGTTCAGCAGAGCACCCCAGCGCCAGATCCGGCGGCGGGAATGTCCCTTCTGGAATGCTGGCTTCCGGGGCTCTAGACGCGCTTCCTTGCATCGGCATTCACACGCTCGTTCCAGCCTTCTGGCATGCAGCCGCAAGCACGCATGGCAACCGTCGCTTCTGCCATCGCCTGATAGGCAAGGTCCACACCGGCGCCATCTGCAACATACTGCGCTGCATGGTCCGAAGCGATGCCGAGACGGTCTGCCTCTGCGGCGGCATCGATGTTTGCGCCGAGGAATACGAACTCCCATCCCTGGCGCTGATAGCCCTCGGTCATCCGCTTCACGCGTGCATAGGTATAGCGGTGGCTTGCATTCTCGTAGCCATCGGTGATTACGACAAAGACGACATGCTCAGCACGAAAGCCCTCTGGCTGATAGCTCTGGACCTTTGCCGTATGGGAGATGGCGCCACCGAGCGCATCGAGCAGTGCCGTGGAGCCGCCTGGCTCGTAGTCACACCTATTCAGCGGACGCACATGCTCGATGGGGACACGGTCAAGCGCGACACGCGTGCCATCGCTGAAGAACACGGCAGAAACGTTCGCCTTGCCATCCGCCTCCCGGTTCTTCCTGAGCATGGAGTTGAAGCCGCCAACCGTATCCTTCGCCAGATCGTACATGGAGCCCGACTCGTCGACGACAAAGACAAGCTCCGTGAGCCCTTGCTGCACCTTCCCATGAAGCTTCAGGACATCATGTGTGCCGGACCCGTTCCTCTTCTGGAAGTCTGCATGCTGAGACATATCTGCTCCTCTCTGGTGGCCTTGGCCGCCCTGACCTCGTGCTGCCACGAGTCTAGGAGAGGGAGCCTCTCTGCAGGTAGCCTCCGAGGCGACATCCAGGAAGAGGGCTTCAGGCGACACCCAAGAGCTGCTGGTCATGCTTGAAGAGCGCATAGTTGATCTCGTCGATATCGCAGATGCCATGCCCGATATAGAACTCGACGATCACATCGAACTTGCTGTTGTGCGCAAGCGAGTAGCCGGCACGCCTCAGCAGGAGCTCTGTCTGATCGAGATCGAGCCCGAGCGCTACGGCAAGCGCAAGCACGACCCGCTTGCTGGGATGGATCTTGCCCGACCGGAGCTTGCTGAAGTACTGCCTCGTGAGATTCGCACGGTTATAGACCTCAGCATCCGTCATGCCCCTTGCATCGATCATGGAGAGCAGGGTCTCCGGAAACGAGGCGTCGAGATTGCGGAGAAGATCGTCGAGCTCGTCTTCAGGAGTTGCCTCGTAAGCGCTTGGCATGGGTGCCGAGGCAGAGAGCGGCGCCCCTCCAGAGGAGGTGTCTTCGTCGAGGAGCTCGAGCTCGCGCCTGCGGCTGCGCCTGTCCTTCTGCATTGCCTCGTCGACATAGGTCTCGCCGATGTATTCCTCGAGGTCGCGGTCGAGCTTCCGCGCTGCCTTCGTCGCGTCATGGCCGAAGACGCAGAGATAGACATCCATATCGGGAGCATCCGGCTTGGCTTTGGCCTCTTCTGTGAGCCAGCTGCGGATAGCCTCTGTGGCAATCTCGAGGGCAAGGCTCTTCGGGCAGCCGAAGATGCCAGACGAGATCAGCGGGAAGGCGATCGAGGTGGCACCGAGCTTCCCTGCCAGATCGAGCGAGCTCATGTAGCAGCCCGAAAGAAGCTGCCGCTTCCGTGAGTCCGGGCCCGGCATCGCATCCCACCGGGGCCCTGCCGTATGGATGACCCAGCGCGCCTGGAGCGCAAAGCCCGGTGTCGCAACAGCACTGCCGCATGCGACATGGCCGATCTTTGCACAGGCAGCCTTCATCTGCTCTTCACCGGCTGCGCGGAAGATGGCACCACAGACACCGCCGCCCATGATGAGGCGCTCATTGGCAGCATTGACGATTGCATCGACCTTCATATGGGTGATGTCCTGGCGGACAATCGAAAGAGGCATGGCACTCCTATCGCAGAAGAGATCTCTTCCTACGATACCCGACTGCCACGGCAGGAATGAATTCCGGCCCTCAGTGGCGGTAGTAGAAGACCGCTATCTGTGTCCGGCTCCTGAGCCCCAGCTTTGCCAGAATCGACGAGATGTGGTTGCGCACGGTGCCTTCGCTCATGCAGAGCGCGGCAGCAATCTCTGCGTTGCTCAGGCCGTCTGCGATGCTTGCAACCACTTCGCGCTCCCTGTCTGTAAGGCAGGAAAAGGCAGAAAGATCGTGCTCTGACGGTGCCTGCTTCTGCGAAAGCGTGGCAGCACGCGCCAGCACCTCCCCCTCGAGCACGCTCTGCCCTGCCATCACGGAGCGCAGGGCGGGAGCAATCGTAGCCACATCCTGCTTGATAAGGTAGCCACGGGCACCGAGCTTCAAGGCCTGCACGATATAGTCGTCGTCCGAAAACGTCGTGAGGAAGACGATCCGCGCAGAAGGATCTTCTTCGAGCATCCGCTCTGCTGCAAAGAGCCCATCCTTTCCCGGCATCTGGATATCGAGAAGGGCAATGTCTGGATGGAGCTGAGAGAAGAGGGATACTGCCTCTTCCCCGCTCGTGCCGGTGCCGATGACGTCGATATCGGGTTCTGCACCCAGAATCGTTGCAAGCGACCTCACGACGATTCTGTCATCATCCACGACGATAATCCTCATGCCTGCCTCCTTCGGGGGATGGATGCAAAGACCGAGAACTGCTTTCCGTCGGCTGTGACGGCAAATGTGCCGCCCAAGCTCTCGACACGCTCACGCATGCTGCGAAGGCCCATGCCCTGCTCTTCGAGCTCGGACGCCTCTTCGGGCACCGCTCCATCATTGACAATCCTGAGCTGCCAGATGCCTGGCATCTCGGCCACATGCACAGAAGCGCGCCCCGCCCGGGCATGCCGTGCTGCATTCGTGAGCGCCTCCCGCGTCACCGCCACAAAGCAGCGGAAGACCTCCCGGGGCGGCAGCTCCTCTATCCCGCAGTCGACCGCGACCTCGGCGATGCCGCTTTCCCTGCCGAGCCGGTTGAGCTCTGTCCCAAGATCGTGTGCCGAATCATCGAGCGCATGCACGCTCGTACGCATCGAGCTCAGCGCTTCGTTGAGACCGCCTGAGAGCTCTTCGAGCTCCCCTGTCGCTGCCGCATCGTCTCTATGCACGACCTTCAGCGCTTCGACTTCAAGCACGAGACGCGTGAGCATATGCCCTACCGAATCGTGGATCTCTCTTGCAATGCGCGTGCGCTCAGCAAGCGCTGCTGCCTGCGTCTCCGAGACACGGGCATCCTCGAGCTCCTGCATCTTGCCTCTGAGCGCAAGCACCTTGTCGGAGAGATCGTCCTGTGTCTCGTGCAGCTTCTCTCCAAGCGCAAGTTCCTGCCCGCAGCGCCAGGAGAGCGCTTCGGCCAGAACAGTGATTGCAAGAAGAAGGAAGGCTTCACCCAGAGACGCTCTGCCCGCTGCCCAGGGGATGAGGGCACAGGCAGGACCCGCCCAGGCAAGCCACTTCCATCCCGAGCGCGGCAGGTCATAGGCAAGGAGCGGAAGTGCCGCTCCGGCCCCAGGCACGCTGGCCAGAAGAATGCAGGATGCACAGCTCAGGCAAGATGCAGCCCTAGGCACACGTCCGCAGATGAGCTCGTAGGCAGCGCTTGCGCAGACTGCCAATAGCAGTGCACTCACTGTCTGAACAGGCGCCTCGCCCGCCAGCGCAGCCAGCGCCAGGCAGGCAAATCCCATCAGTGTCTTGTCAGCCGCTCTCTCCATGGGACAAGTATAAGCGCAGATGCCCTCCATCCTTTTCAGCCGGAGGAAAGCATGAGCAGACCATGACAAATGTCATGGTGCAGGTGGTGACGGAGGTCACTTCCGAAAGGCACGCCGTTCCCTGAGAATTGCATCAGCAGCCTTGGAAAGGAGTCCACCATGGAATCCAGCACACCCGTCGTCCACATCGACAACCTCGTGAAGCGCTACGGCGAGCTCGTTGCCGTAGACCATCTCTCCCTCGATATCATGCCTGGCGAGATGTTCGGACTCTTGGGTCCCAACGGCTCCGGCAAGACGACAACCATCAACTGCATCCTGCAGCTTCTGACCTATGACCATGGCAAGATCGAACTCTTCGGCAAGCCCATGAAGCCCACAAGCTACGACCTCAAGCGCCACATCGGAGTCGTGCCCCAGGAGGTTGCCGTCTTCGACGAGCTCACGGTACGCGAGAACGTGGACAGCTTCTGCGCGCTCTATGTGCCAGACCGGACGCAGCGCCGTGCACTGGTGGATGACGCTATCGCCTTCGTAGGACTCGAGAAATTCGAGAAGTTCCGCCCGAAGAAGCTCTCGGGTGGACTGCTCCGTCGCCTCAACATCGCCTGCGGCATCGCGCACAGGCCCGATCTCATCATCCTCGACGAGCCGACAGTCGCGGTCGACCCCCAGAGCCGCGAGTCCATCCTCTCCGGCATCGAGCGCCTGAATGCAGAAGGCGCGACCGTGATCTACACCTCGCACTACATGGAAGAGGTAGAGCGCCTCTGCAGCCGCATCATGATCATGGACCATGGACGCTCGGTCGCAAGCGGAAGTGCAGACGAGCTCAAGGGCATGATCGGCACCGGCGAGAAGATCTCGATCGAGGTCGGCAGCATGGACGAGACAACGCTCGAGCAGCTGCGCTCGCTTGAACTTGTGCGCCGCGCAGAAATGGCAGACGGCATGCTCCGCGTCCAGTGCGCCGCTGGCGCCCACAATCTCCAAGACATCCTCGCCGTGCTTGCCGGAGCGCACATCGCCTATGGCCGCGTGCTTTCGGAACCGCCGACCCTGAACGATGTCTTCCTCGAGATCTGCGGACGAGAGCTCCGCGACGAGGCGTAAGGAGGCAGCCATGCTTGCAAGCTTCAAGACCTGTGTCCTTGCGCTTGTGCGCGACAAGGCGCTCCTCGTCTGGGCCCTTGCCTTTCCGATCATCCTGACCTGCATCTTCATGGGCATGTTCTCAGGATTCGACGATGCCTATGCGATGGTCGGCTCCACGCTCGGCGTCGTGCACGACGAGAACTTCGAGAAGGCAGCAGGCCTCGATGCGACGCTCGCTTCCATCTCCGACACAGACTCGGAGAGCCACATCGCAGACCTCGTCTCTTTCGAGACAGAAGAGGAAGCAAAGGACGCAGCCGATGCAGGAAGAATCGATGCCTACCTCACCGTCTCAGATGACGGAGTGCCCGAGCTGCATGTGAGCGCCTCGAGCCTGAGCGAGCATGGAAACCTCCCCGCCTCGGTGCTGACCGAAGTGCTCGATACCTACGTGAGGATGCGCTCTGCGATCGAACACATCACAGCGCTGCGCCCCGATCTTGTGCAGTCAGGGGCAGCGCTCGCTGCTTTCCAAGCAGGAGCTGTGAGCACGGTACGCCTCACCGCCACGAAGACGGCACCCGCCCCGGATGTCCGCTACTACTTTGCCCTTCTTGCTATGGCAGCAGGACTTGGTGCCTCAGCTGCCATGCAATCGGTGAGAAGGCTTCTGCCCGAGGCAGGACCTGTCGGCGCGCGTACGACGCTTGCCTCGACGCCCCGCTGGCGCATGCTTCTGGGCACGCTTCTCGGCACTTGGCTCTGCGAGTTTGCCTGCATGTTCGCAGCCTTCCTCTTCATGCGCTTCGTCGCCGAGGTCGATTTCGGCGACAATGCAGCGCTTGTCCTTCTTGCCATCTTCCTCTCGGCGCTCGTGGCCTGTGCAGCAGGTGCCCTCCTCGGCACGATCCCTGCCATGGAGAGCGGCATGGTCTCAGGCCTTACCTGCCTGCTCTCGCTCTTCACGGGGCTCTATGGCCCGGCCTCGCAGTCGCTTGCCGACCTCGTCGAATCCTCGGTGCCTTTCCTTGCCTATGCAAATCCGCTCTGGGAGATGACGAACTGCTTCTATGCCCTGCTCTACTATGACACGCTCGATGCCTTCCAGGCACGCTGCACAGCCCTTGTCCTCATGGCGCTGGCATTTTTCGCCCTGGCATCCTTCGGTATGAGGAGGATCTCTCATGAGCACCTTTAAGACCTACCTCAAGATCCTGTCTGCCCACAAGATCTATATCGTGATCTACCTCATCCTCATCTCCTCTGTCGGCATCATCTCCGGTCTCGGCAGCGCCTCGCCGGATACGGCAGAATTCCGTCCCGCCTCCGTGAGCGTCGCTGTGATCGACCGCGATGGCTCCCGGCTCTCCGAGGCGCTTGCCGCGCATGCAAAGGACGGCAACGATGCGATGGACATCCCGGATGACAAGCTCGCCATCCAGGATGCCCTGGCCCGCGATACGGTCTCCTACCTTCTCGTCATTCCCGAAGGCTGGGGAGATGCCCTCATGGATGCCGCCGCAGCCGGAACAGATGCCCCTCCGCTCGAGACCTACATCTCCTATCAGTCCGGCCGCGGCAGGCTCCTCGACCTCGAAGTCACGAGCTATGCAAATGCGCTCTACGGAAATGCGGCTGTGCTAGGCGGAGATGCAGAAGGCATTGCGGACGCAGCGGACAGCGCCTGGAAGGAGAGCGCCGCAACCTCCCTCATCGCTCAGAAGGCATCTCCCCTGCCGTCGTCCATCGTGGTTGCAGCAGAGTTTTCCGCCTATCCCATCTTTGCGAGCGTGACCGTCTGCATCGCTGTCCTCATGGCCGAGGTCAACAGGGCTCCGGTGAAGACGAGAAGGCTTGCCTCTCCCGAACCGTCACGCACCAGAAGCCTTGCGCTCTTCGGTGCCTGCGCCGCAGTCGCACTCATTGCCTGGGCATGGAACTTCGGCCTCCAGGCTGCCATCCTGGGACGCACTGCCATCGCGGACTCGCCTGTGCAGATGGCAATCGTCGGTGCCGCCCTGCTTGCCTATTCGCTCGTCTCGGCCGCCGCAGGCTTCCTCATGGGCCAGCTCGGCTGCTCCGAGAATGCTTCCAACGCGATTGCGAACATCCTCGGCATGCTCTTCTCCTTCCTGGGCGGCGGCTGGACAGGGCTCTCGCTTCTGCCCGACTCCATCATCGCGCTTGCCCATTTCACGCCCTCGTATTGGTCTGCACTTGCAATAGAGGGTGCCAGCGCAATGGCAGATGCCACGCCTGCGGCTGCTGCTCCCCTTCTGGCCGACATCGCAATCTGTGCCCTCTTCGGCCTAGCCTTCCTCCTTGTCGGCATGGTCCAGGGCAGGACACGCTCCCGCAGCGAGACGGCCTAGCCATGCATCCGCAATCAGCAAAATCACGAAGAGAGGCAGCTACTCGGCTGCCTCTCTTTCCTTGAGGAAGTCGATATACTCGTTGCCCCAGTCCTCGATAGCGTCGAGGACCTTCTGGAACTTCTTGCCGATAGGCGTGAGCGCATACTCGACAGAGACGACACCGTCCGTCTTCACCGTGCGGCTCACTATGCCCTCGCGCTCGAGGGCCTTGAGCTGGTTCGAAAGGGTGCCCTGCGCTATCTCTATCCGGCGCAGGAGCTCATTGAAGCGAAGCGGTCCTCCTGAGAGCTGGTAGAGAATGAGTATTGCCCATTTGCCCTGGATCACGGTCTGGGTCGTGACATAGGGGCAGATGCCGAAGAGCGCCTTTCCTTGCTTTTTGACTATATCTTCTGCCTGTCCGGCATCCATGGCTGTTCCTCTCCATATCTCTCCGCAGACGACCAGTCATCTCAAAGTGACCTGGTCACCAGAAAAATCCTGATTGACGCTTCCTCTACGTTCCGTATTCTGATGCTAGTTCAAGTTTCTGACTTAGTCCAGAACCTGCATTTGATCAGCGAATGAGAGGAACCACCATGAGCATCTATGAATACACCAAGGGCAAGAAGGTCGACGTTGACTACGAGACCGGCTACCACTTCGTTATCGAGTATCTGAGCGAGACCGAGCTTGTCTGGGCCGCGCTCTCCAAGACGGCAGAGGGCGCTCCTGACCACGAGTCTGAGCCCTACTCCACACTCGAGCTCGGCGAGGGCCGCTATATGGTCAACTGGATCGAGGAGTCCGGACTCGTCGTCTCCCAGATCGCCGACTTCGCTGAAGGAAAAGTGTATGCATTCATGACATGGCCAGACGAGAAAGCACGCGGCAAGCGCGCCCAGCTCCTGCACAAGGGCACGCTCAAGTTCGTCGGCTGATACGGAATCGCTGAAAGGAGCACTGCCATGACCAAGACACTATCCGCTGGTCCGTTCGCCATCACCGTCTTCGGCACGGACGACAGCAGCTTCAATGTCACCGCCGTCGTCCTCCAGAAGGGCGCAGAAGCCTACCTCGTGAATGCCGGCTTCGCAAAGGCCACCGCACTGAAGATCGTCTCCTTCCTCAAGGATGAGAAGCTTGAGCTCAAGGGCGCCTTCGTCCTGCACGGCGACCCCGACTACTACTTCGGAATGGAGCAGATCCTGCGCTCCTTCCCCGAGGTAGAGATCCTCTCGACAGCCGAGACGCAGAAGCACATCGCCGAGACCGTCCTTGGCAAGCTTGCCGTCTGGAACGGCGCGCTCGGCGACCAGGCACCGGCGAACGTCGCGCTGCCGAAGGCAATCTCAGGCAAGACGCTCGATATCCTAGGTACCGAGTTCGCTTTCGTCGGAGACGACGCATCCCGCACGAATCTCTTCGATAGCGCAGACAGCCTGCTTGTCGGCGGCATCGATACCTTCAACGAGCTGCATGTCTTCCTGGCTGACACCGGAACAGCAGAGGCGCTGGAAGCATGGGCCGCACGCCTCGAGTCCCTCCAGTCCCTCGCCCCGTCCGTCGTGATTCCAAGCCACGCCGACCTCAACGGCTCGTTTGACGGCAAGGCGCTGTCCGCCACAAAGGACTACCTGCTCATGGCGGCAGACGCCACCAAGGTCTCTTCGACGTCCGAGGAGCTTGCTGCGTCCCTCAGGGACGCCTATCCGGACTACATCAACACCGGTGTCATCGACCTCGGCGCAAAGGTCCTGACCGGCGAGATCCAGTGGGGCTGATCATGCTGAAGATCATCGCCTCCAACCATATCCGGAAAGAGAGTCTCAATAAGTTCCTGGACCTTGCCCATGAGCTCATCGTGAAGTCCCGTGCCGAAGAGGGCAACGTCTCCTACACCATCAACGTCAGCCTCGACGACCCCTGCCTCTTCACGTTCGTGGAAGTCTGGAAGGACCAGGCAGCATTCGACACGCACAGCCAGTCCGAGCACTTCACGCGCATCTTCCCGAAGGTCTCCGAGCTCTCCGACAGCGCGACGCCTCCGACCTTCTATCAGGAGCTTGAGGCTTGATTCGGAGCATAGCTCCTGAACCCATTGCACTGTCCAGGCGGGCGGAGCCTCAGGGCGCCGCCCCATACAGAAGAAAGAGACATATCATGTCCGATACCAGAAAGATTGCCGTCGTTGCATCCAACGGCCGAAATGGCCAGCTCATCGTCCAGGAAGCCGTCAAGCGCGGCTTCGACGTGACCGGCTTTGCCCGCTCTGCGAACAAGTCCGTCTCCCAGCACTTCGTCCAGAAGGACATCATGGACCTCACGGCAGAAGACCTTGCCGACTTCGAGGCAGTGGTCGACGCCTTCGGCGCCTGGACGCCTGAGACCCTGCCGCTCCACACCACGACCTCTCAGCACCTGGCAGACATCCTCTCCGGCACTGACACCCGCCTCCTCATCGTCGGTGGTGCAGGCTCGCTCTATGTGGACCCCGAGCACACGACGCAGCTCTATCAGACCCCGGACTTCCCCGAGGCCTATATCCCCACGGCATCTGCCCAGGCAGACGAGCTTGCCGAGCTCAGGAAGAGGAATGATGTGAAGTGGACCTTCATCTCCCCTGCTGGCGACTTCCAGGCAGACGGCGAGCGTACCGGTGCCTACATCCTGGCCAGCGAGGAGCTCACGCTGAATAGCCGTGGCGAGTCCATCATCAGCTATGCCGACTATGCGATTGCCGTGGTCGACGAGATCGAGAGCGGAGACCATATCCAAGAGCGTATCTCCGTCGTGCGCAAGTAGGAGCTTCCCTGCACAAGGCACTTCAGCATACAGCCCCGGTACCTCTTCTTGAGGGCCGGGGCTGCGCTTTGAGCCGAGCTCCAGATCAAAGCCGTCAGTCTTGATTCCCCTGAGAAGGCAGGCCTTCGAAGAGCTCCCTGAGCCTTCGGGCAAAAGCTCATCCAGATATCCGAGCCTGTCCAGGAAGAGGGCAGATGGCTCGTTTCAGCAGGCAAGCATGGGCTTCGAGCAAAAGCAGGCATCCGCTGTGGCGATACCGCAGGAAAGATCTGCCGCGCAAAATGCATAGGCAGCGGAGCCGTGCGCGGCATCAGCCCCTCGGTGCCGCATGGAAAAGCCGGCGGATTGCTCGGCATGGCCGGCGGTCCCATGCACTGCCGCCAGGAACAGCGAAGAATCGGAAAAGGGAGGCGCCACATCGCTGCGCGCCTCCCTGCATGCCGGAGAGAGCTGAAGCTATCTGAGCTCGTTGTCGCGGTCGTAGCGCTTGCCGCCCCAGTAGACGCGCTGTGCCTGCTGGCACTTCTCGGGAAGCTCCACATCCTTCAGGGCCCATTTCACGAACTCGTCGAAGCCCGTGCGGTCCACGATGTAGCCGATATGCTCCTTCCCTTCTGGCGCATTCGGGTTGATGTACTCCTCGATGTAGGCATAGGTATTCTTCACGATCTTCAAGATGGACTCCTCGTCCACCCATCTCAGCCAGTCCTCTGCCATGCGCGGATTCTGCTTGCCGGTACGGCCGAAGATCTTGAGGCGGAAGTAGTGCTCGGGGCTCCTCGTCCAGGCGCGGGTCGGGCAGTAGACGACGCAGACGCCGCAGCCGATGCAGCGGTCTTCGTTGCGCACGACCTTGCCATTCACCATCTCGAGGGCCGAGACCGACCTGCGCTGGCACCACTTGACGCACTGGCCGCAGCCGATGCAGCGTGCCGGGTCGTACTGCGGCTCGGTCATGCCGATGATGCCGAAATCGTTGAGGGCGACATGGGCGCAGTCGTTCGAGCAGCCCGTGAACGCGACCTTCACATGGCGGTTGTTCGGGAAGATGGCCTGGTCCATGCGCTGGGCGAAGGCTGTCGTGTCATAGCAGCCGAAGGGGCACAGCCTCTTGCCCGGGCAGGCGACGATGTTTCTCGTGCCGGATGCGAGGTAGCCATCAGCCGTGTCTTCCTGGTTGATATGCGTATCCTCGATGATAGCCTGGAGCTTCTCATTCACCTTCGGCATGTCCTCAAGCTTGATGCCGGGGATCTCGACGCCCTGCCTGTTCGTCAGGAAGATCTGGCCGTTGCCGAACTCCTCGGCAATCTCCACGATCCTCGCCATGCTCTTTGCCGAGACGAGGCCGCCCGGGATGCGGACACGGCTTGCCGTCTCGCCGCGGACCTTGCTGTAGCGGAAGGCATTCTTCTTGAGCGCCTTGACATTCACGTCCTGAATCATGCGTTCCCTCCTAATCCAGCATGTCCTTGGACACGGTGTAGTTGAAGACCGGGCCATCGAGGCAGACATAGTGCTCGCCGATGCGGCAGTGACCGCATTTGCCGAGGCCACAGCACATGCGCCTCTCCTGGCTGACCCAGATGTTCTCCTCGGCAAAGCCGAGCTCCAAGAGGCCCTTGATCGAGAAGCGCATCATAGGCGGCGGTCCGACGACGACAGCCTGCGCCGTCTTCGGGTCCTTGAGCGGAAGATCCGGAATGTACTTCGTGACGAGGCCGATGTTGCCCTCATAGCCCTCAGGCGCGCCATCGACCGTGAGCGTGAGGTTCAGCGCCTTGTCCCACCGGGCAAGATCGTCACGGAACAGCATGTCGTCCGGGCTCTTGAAGCCGACGATCACATACTTGTTCTCGGGGTCGGGAGAGGTGGCAAGAGAATCGATGACGCCACGGACCGGAGAGACGCCCGTGCCGCCTGCCACGACGACGACTTCGCCTTTCTGGTAGAGGCTTACATCGAAGCCATTGCCGAAGGGCCCGCGCAGGAACAGCTTCTGGCCGACATAGTTCTCGAAGACCTCGTTCGTGACCCTGCCGACGCGGCGGATCGTGAGGTCGATGGACTTGCCGGGGACGATGCCGGAGACAGAGATCGGAGCCTCGCCGTACTTCGGGACGGAGACCTCGAAGAACTGTCCCGGGCGCACCTCTCCCTCATATGCCATGCGGAACGTGTATTCCTTCTTCGTATGCTTGATCACATCGAGGATCTCGGACGAGAACGGAATGTAGGGGTTCACGGCCGCGTCGTTCACGGCGTCGAATGTCACAGTCTGGCTAGGCATTCTTCTCAGCCTCCTCTTCCTTCTCGTAGGCTTCGCAGGCATCGTTGAGCTTGTTCACGCAGGCAGCGAAGCTGATGTATTCCGGGCAGATGTCGTCGCAGCGGCCGCAGCCGACACACATGTCGTAGCCGAAGCGGCGCCTGAAGTCATAGACCTTGTGGAGCACCTTGAAGCGCATGCGCTCGCCGGCGGTCTTTCTGTAGGAGCCGCCGCCTGCGACATCGGAGTAGCCGTCGATCATGCAGCTTGCCTGCACGCGGCGCCGCTCGCCGACGCGGCCATTCTCCGTGTAGAACACATCCTGCATCGTGTAGCAGGAGCAGGTCGGGCAGGCGATCGTGCAGCGGCCGCACTCAATGCAGCGGTCCGTATACTCGTTCCACATGTCGGAGCGATAGATCGCATTCGGCACGGTCTCAGGACGCGTGACGTGCACCTCGTTTTCCGTGACGGAAGCCGGCGTGACGTCTTCCTCCTTTGCTGCGCATGCGGCGAAGAGCGGCTCGAGGTCCTTCTCTGCCACAGCAGAGCGGATCTGGTCTCCATCCTCTTCGACCGAGAACATCCAGCCCACGGGCGCGACATTCGTGCCCATATCGACGCAGAAGCAGCTTGCAAAGCTCTTCGTGCAGCCAATGAGGGCAAAGTGCACATGGTCGCGGATGCGCTTGTAGAAGTAGTCCTTCGAAAGGCCGTTGTCGAGATAGATCTGATCGAGGCGACGGACGCCGTGCAGATCGCAGGCACGCAGGAACACGATCACATCGCGCGGATCGATATCTGCTTCCTTGACGGAATCCTCCGTGAAATAGAAGAGCGTCTCGGAAAGCGGGCTCAGGATCTCCTTCGCCGGGTAGTCGGACTTCTTCTCGAGCTCCATCTCGGAGCCGGACGCCACGAAGTCATAGCGCACGACATCGACGTCAGTGAAGCGTCCCTCCCCCTTCTTGAGCACCGGAGCATAGATGCGATAGGTCTCGCCGAGCTTCGCTATGAGCTCGTCGAACCCGTCCCGCGTGAGCACATATCCCACAGCAGAACCCCTCTCTCGTGGCAGGGACAGCTCCCTGCGTATGGACAGCCAGATGCCCTCCTGGCAGCACGTGCAGGCCGAGGCCCCCTCAGACGCTCAGCCCACAACCGTCAAAATGATACGGCATGCCTCTCATATTCGCAATGCAGCATCCCTCTCATGAATCATCTGCTATTCTCGCAGGAAAGCATCTTATCTATGCGCAGCTATCAGTAAGGCTCCGCGAACGGGCGGAATGGCTCCTGCATCCGGAACGATCAGGCGCGCCCCTGGGCCTGTGCCGCAAGGCGCGGCATGAGGCCTTCGATGCAGGCAATGAAGCGCTTCGCAGCAGGAGACGCTTCGGCAAGAGACGGCACGGCAATGCCGAGGGAGATGTAGTGCGGCTCCTCGAAGGGAACCTCCTTCACCCGCCCCTGCCACTTCCGGCTGATGAGACGCTGGTTGAAGCTCACGCCGAGGCCTGCTTCGACCATGTTGTAGGTCGTGAAGCCATCGCTCGTCTCGTAGCGGTCCTCGAGGTGGAGCTTCTCCTCGCGGATGAGGCGATCCTGGTCCGTATCATGGTCGGCTAGCGTATGGATGAATGCCTCATGCTCGAGCTCCCGGATCGGATAGCTCGAAGCCGCAGCATAAGGGTGCCCCTCCGGCAGCCACATCACGATCTCATCCTGATAGAGCGCCTTCCAGTCGCAGTACGTGCCCTGCGCAGGCTTGGCGCAGAAGCAGAGATCGACGGCACGGCTGTTGAGCCACTGGCCCATCTCCTGGTTTCCGCCTTCCTTCAAGGCTACCTCAATGCGGGGATAGCTCTTCTCGAACGTGGAGAGGACCTCAGGCATCCAGATGGCCGAGATGCTGTAGTAGGAGCCGACCGTGAGCGTGCCGGAGACGACGCCCCGGATCTCGGCACCCGACTCCTCTGCCACCCGCTCTGCCCGCACGATTTCGCGCAGATGCGGCAGCATGCGCCTGCCATTCTCTGTGAGCGCGACACCCTGCTTCGTGCGGATGCAGAGCGCGAAGCCGAGCTCCGACTCGAGCGAGGCCACCATGCGCGTGATGCCCGACTGCGTATAGCCGAGCTGGCGCGCTGCTGCCGTGAACGAGCCTGTCTCTGCCGCAGCGATGAGGGCGGCACACTTCGTTGCATCCATAGGCGCTCCTGACCATGACATGATGTCATCACAAGCATGATTATAAGCATCATCTATCATGGTTCGGCGTGCCGTATAGTATCAACCGAGCTCAATAGGTGGCCACAAGCGTGAAGGACAGAATGCCGGCATCGATGCCGGCGGCATTCCCTGCCAGGCAGGGACAGAAAGGGTGTGGACACAATGGAGAAGCTCGATTTCTCGTCTGACTATCTCGAGGGGTGCGCAGACCCGATCATGGAGCGCCTCGTGGCGACGAACCACGAGAAGAGCGAAGGCCATGGACTTGACTGCCACAGCCTCCGTGCACAGCGCCTCATCAAGGACGCGTACGGGACGCCCGATGCGGAAGTCTTCTTCCTCGTCGGCGGCACGCAGACGAACGAGGTCGCGATCTCAGCCCTGCTAGCTCCCTGGGAGGGTGTCATCGCTGCCACATCGGGACACATCGCCGTGCACGAAGCCGGCGCCATAGAGGCAGGCGGCCACAAGGTCCTGGAACTTCCCGGCCATGACGGGAAGCTTGCCGCTGCAGATGTCGATGAGTTCATGAGGCTCTGGGAGAAGGATGGCAACCGCGACCATATGGTCCAGCCGGCGCTTATCTATATCTCTGAGCCAAACGAGTATGGCCTGCTCTATTCGAAGGCAGAGCTCGAGGCGCTCCGTACCGTCGCCGATGCCCACCATCTCAAGATCTACTGCGACGGAGCCCGTCTTGCCTATGCGCTCGCAGCGCCGGAAAACAATGTCACGCTCGAAGATCTCGCACATCTCACCGATGCGTTCTACATCGGCGGCACGAAGTGCGGCGCCCTCTTCGGCGAGGCGCTCGTCTTCCCCCACCCCGAGCTTGCCCCCCACTTCTTCACGTTCGTGAAGCAGCGCGGCGCGCTTCTGGCAAAGGGACGCCTCCTCGGCGTGCAGTTCGAGGCATTCTTCGAGGATGGCCTCTATGGGCGCATCGGGAAGCCGGCCATCGCCCAGGCCCGCGAGATCTCATCTGCCTTCGAGGAGGCACACATCGCGCTTGCCCATCCGACGCAGACGAATCAGGTCTTTCCGGTCCTCTCCGATAGCCAGGCAGAGCTCCTCGGCGAAGTGACGCTTGCAAGCTTCTGGGAGAAGCCGGATGAGGACCACACGATCGTGCGCCTTGCGACAAGCTGGGCCACGACAGACGAGGATGCCGACGCGCTCGTGCGTACGCTCGCATCGGGCATCCTCGCCTAGCTGATCCAGAGCTTCTGCTCTCGGGGCGCCCTTCACGAAGGGCAGGCGACGGAGCAGACAGTGCGGGCAAGCTTCCAGCCGTCAGGTACGCCAGCACCGAGGAGCCGCTCTGCGAGAGGTCCGAGCTCTCCTCTCTTCGACGTAGCCACGATATTTGCCTGCATCTGCCACAGGTTCGCACTCTGAGCGGAACTCGTCGTGCGCCCCGCAGTCCGTGCATCTCCATCCCGCGACATCGCCCATCATGCCGCCTTCCGAAGATCAAGGAATCCGTCAGCTCTTCCCGCCGAAGAGATTCTGGAAGAAGGCAAGGATCTGGTCCCACCAGGACGTGCCCGTGTCCGCCTTCTTCGTGTCTGATGCCTGTGTGGCCGTGGCAGAAGAGGTGCCTTCGGCCTCCGTCGCATCGCTTGCCTGGGAGAGCGTCTCACCCATCGTGAACGACGTATCCGTGCCGAACGCCTCATCGAACGATGTGCGGTCGGCCGTGCTCGTGGCAAGCGTGCCAGCATTCGAGGCATCGTATGCCGTGCTGTAGGTGCCTTCGACCGTCACGGTCATATCGGAGCTGCCTTCACGCAGGACATTGCCCGATCCATCGACAATCTGGACTTCGTTGCCATCAGCATCCTTGACCGAAGCGCCCTCTGCAAGCGTGAGGTTCGAGACCGTGCTGTCAGCTGTCACAATCCAGGACGAGGTTCCGTCGACCGAGACCGAAAGCGGGCTCGCCGACGTCGAGCCAGCCGAGTTCTGAGCGATCGATGCCGAGCCGGTCCACGTCGTGCCGTCTGTCAGATAGATATCGGCAGAGCTGATCGTGTCTGCTGCAATTGCGCCAGACAGCGTCTCGCCGATGGCGGTAAAGCGCACCGTCGCACCATTCGAGCCGGCAGATCCCCAGTTGTTCGAGTCGTTGCCTTCTGCTGTCAGGAGCGCTGCTGCATCCGAGTCGAAGTCGAGGACGGTATTCGAAAGGACGATATCGGCTGTCGTGTTCGTGAGATAGAAGAACGAGCCCGAGGCGATCGCACTCGAGAGCGTCGAATCCGCTGCCTGGAACTTTGCGGTCTCGCCTGTCGTGCTCTCTGCATCGCCCGAGGTCGACTGGTAGATGATCACGACATCTGCCATAGGGTCGGAGGCGGTCGCTTCCGTCATCGTGCTCGAGAGCGTCGAGTCCTCGATGAGGATCGTGTTGAGGCCTTCCATGCCGGCAATCTGCGAGCCCGAGGCTGTGCCCGTGACGCCTGCCACCTCGACATCGCCTGTCGAGTAGAGCAGGGGCGAGCCAGAGCCTGCG
The DNA here is from genome assembly GCA_900314535.1 of uncultured Olsenella sp. Classification (GTDB taxonomy): domain Bacteria; phylum Actinomycetota; class Coriobacteriia; order Coriobacteriales; family Atopobiaceae; genus Olsenella_L; species Olsenella_L kribbiana. The sequence goes on from OMVT01000009.1 coordinate 36,449, forward strand.
GTCTTGAGCTCGGAGTCCGTCACAGAGATCGTGCCACCGCCGCGGTCGGTCGCAAGCGCTGCGCAGTGGTCCCCCTCGGTCGAGATCGTGAGCGCTGAGCCCAGGATCTCGCCGCCGTAGGTGGCATCGAGCCCGCGCGAGTTGCCTGCCGTCGTCGATATCTCGTCGTCGTAGGCGAGAACCTTTGCGCTATCCGTCGCAAAGATGCCATTCGAGCCTTCGGATGTCGCAGAGAGCGTGCTTCTCTGCACCTTGGCAGTCGAACCCTCTCCCACAGCGAGCAGGATCGAGTTCACGCCGTAGAAGTTGCACGAATCGCCGTCCGTATCATCGCCGGACTTCTCTAGCGTTGCGTTGTCGAGCGTGAGCGTGCCGCCATTCTCGACGAGCGCCGCATTCATGTCCTTTGCGCTGCTCGATGTCGTGCCGGTCGAATCGATCTCATCGCCGTCTGCAATGAGGATGCCCGAGAGCGTGCCCGAATAGTCGTAGGTCATCGTGTCGGCACCGCCGCCCTGGCCCATGCCACCGCCACCCGCAGGCGGCTCGCCTGGCTGGCTCTGTGCAGAGCCTGCACCCGGCGCCCCTTCTGCCAGGGCATACAGAGGAGCGGACGAGAAGACAAGCGCCCCGGTGAGTGCAAATGCCCCTACGCGTGCGAGATCTCTCCTGAATGCATTCCGTCCTGTTTGCACATGCGTGCCCTCCACGCTGCTTTGTCGCTTCATGGCAGACCCCTTCCGTCTCGAGAAGCTCGATTCAGCCAGCTCAGATATACCGCCCGAACAGGCACAGAAACCTGAAAGATGCGCCCTCTGGACGACATGGCGCAGAGCAAGCGCAATGCTTCGAGACATCTGAAGAAGAGAGGAAAATTACCTGAAAAAGCTGCCATCCCCGGAGGAGAGAGCAGCTGGTAAGCTGGGATACGCAGCAATCCTTCGGAAAGGAGAGCCATGAAGACGCTCTATCTCATGCGCCATGGCGAGACGCTCTTCAATGTCCATCACAAGAACCAGGGCTGGTGCGACTCGCCTCTGACCGAGCGCGGACATGCGCAGGCACGCATCGCCGGACGGCACCTGAGAGAGCTCTCCGTACACCCCGACCATTTCTTTTCGAGCACGAGCGAGCGTGCCTCGGACACGCTTGAGGATGTCTGCCTGGAGGCATATGGCACGATTCCTCCCTATGAGCGGCTGCGCGGCCTCAAGGAGTGGAACTTCGGCGCCTATGAGGGCGAGGACAATTTCCTGAACCCGGCCCCTCCCTTCGGCGACTTCTTCGTGCCGTATGGCGGAGACTCCCAGGAGACGCTTGTCGCGCGCATGCGGGCAACGACGGAAGAGATCATGTCCCGCCCGGATGTGTCCTGCGCTCTGGCCGTGAGCCACGGAGCAGCCTGCGCGAACTTCATCCGCTCCTGGAAGGACACGAACGTCGTCCAGTACCGTCCTGGCATCAAGAACTGCTCCATCTTCACATTCGCCTACGACGAAGGTGCCCATACCTTCAGCTGCATCGACATCTTCGAGCCGGACTTCGCCGAGCTCGACTAGGCAGACTTCCTAGAGACATGGCAGCGGCGCCCTGCACCCATAAGGATGCGTGGCGCCGCCTGCTTTGCATGGGAAGATCCTAGCCCCAGACCTCTTCTGCAATGGAGCGCACGAGGGCAACCTTGGCCCACTGCTCTTCCTCGGTGAGCTTGTTGCCGCAGTCGCAGGAGGCAAAGCCGCACTGGGGAGAGAGGCAGAGGCGCTCCAGGGGCACATACTTCGCTGCCTCATGGATGCGTGCAATCACGGTCTCGCGGTCCTCGAGCTCGGGGCGCTTCGTCGTCACGAGGCCAAGCACGACCAGCTTGTCTTCGGGCACCTTGGCAAGCGGCTCGAAGCTGCCGGAGCGCGCATCGTCGTACTCGAGGAAGAAGGCATGCACATTCTCGCGGGCAAGCAGGAAGTCGGCCACGCCGTCGTAGCCGCCCTCGCAGGCCCAGGTCGAATGGAAGTTGCCACGGCAGATATGCGTATTGACCGTAAGGTCTTCGGGACAGGCAGCAAGCACGCGGTTGTTCACCTCGAGGAGCGCTTCCTTCACCTGCTCGAGGCCCGCCTCATCGACGCCGAAGAACTGCCCTGCATGCGGATCGACGACCATGCCCCACGAGCAGTCATCAAGCTGGAGATTGCGGCAGCCTGCTGCATAGAGGTCCTGGATGAAGGCGGCATATCCCGCCACGATATCGTCTGCAAGCTCTGCATGGCTTGCATAGACCTTGTCCGTCGTCTCCTTGTTGAACGGCATCGCGAACTGCTCGAGGAACTGGGCAGGCGCCGGAATCGTGAGCTTTGCGACGGTACGCTCGTCCTCAAGCGCCTGGACGAAGCGGAAGTGGTCGATGAAGGGATGGATGCCCTTATAGGCGATCTTGCCCACAAGGTACGTATCGTCGATCTTTGCCGCCTCGTCGTGGAACGGAAGGCCTACCTCGGCAGGCTTGTGGGCGATGCCGTCAAAGGCCCACATGAAGTCGAGATGCCAGGTCTCGCGGCGGAACTCGCCGTCTGTGATCACGCCGAGGCCTGCCTTCTTCTCCTTCGAGACAAGGTCTCGTATGCACTCGTCTTCTATGGCCTTGAGCTCTTCTGCGGAGATCTTTCCTGCCTTCCAGGCATAGTGCGCGTCGTGGAGCCTCTCTGGCCGCAGGAAGCTTCCGACGACGTCGAAGCGGTGCGGGGTCTTCCTGTCATATGCAATGCTCATGGCTGCCTCCATCAGGGTCTGCTGTCTGATGGATGCATCATCCCATCAATCGGTGCCATATGAAACTACGAGTTATCTATCGCTACCTATAGCTTCGCGCTATATATCCGAATCCGAGAAGTACCGCCTGACATACGATTCGAGATGGTCGAGATAGCTCTTGGCAAGAGCCGAGAGCGGACGGTGCACCTGGCTGATATAGCCGATCTCCATCGTGCCGGCAGGCTCGAGCGGCACCGCCACGATATCCGTACCGTTGAGGTCGGCCGAAAGGATGCCCGACGAAATCGTGTAGCCATTGAGGCCGATCAGGAGATTGAAGAGGGTCGCCCGGTCCGTCACGACGATTGCCTTGTCCACTGCCTCTGTCGGATAGGGCTCCTCGGAGAAGAAGAAGGAATTCTTCATGCCCTGGTCATAGGAGAGCCTGGGATAGGGTGCCAGATCTTCGAGCCTCACGCTTGTGCTTCCTGCGAGAGGATGTCCCTTTGCGAGGAACACATGCTCCTTCGCCTCGAAGAGCGGGCAGAACCTGAGGTCGGCATCGCGCAACGCATTCGTGATCACTTCGCGGTTGAAGCTGTTGCGGAAGAGCACGCCGAGCTCCGAGCGCTGCAGGCGCACATCCTCGATCGTGCCGAACGTCGTTCCCTCGCGCAGGGAGAACTCATAGCGGTCCTGCCCATATTCGCGCACGAGCTCGGCGAAGGCATTGACGACAAAGGCATAGTGCTGGGCAGAGACGCCGAAGACACGGCGCACGCCAGAGGTATCGCCGAGGTAGTGGCTCTCGAGGAGCTCTGCCTGCTCGACGACCTGCCTTGCATAGGAGAGGAAGCGTGTCCCTTCCTCCGTCACCTCGACGCCTCTGCGCGAGCGCTCGAAGATCTGGATGCCCATCTCATGCTCGAGCTCAGAGATCGCCTTCGAGAGCGACGGCTGCGCGACAAACAGGCGCGCTGCCGCAGCAGAGATGGATCCTGCTTCGGCAATCTCTATCGCATAGCGCAGCTGCACGAGCGTCATTGTTCCTAGACCCCTTTCGGACTTTCCCAGCATATCATCGGCCAGCTTCGGGAAGAGTCGGAGAAGATTCACGAGAAAGGACCGACATGGAAACACAGGATCCGGTATTTGCCCGCACGAGCGTGAGGGCATACACAGACGAAGCGGTCACAGAGGAGCAGGTGGAGCAGCTTCTGCGGGCTGCCATGGCAGCACCTTCTGCCATGAACCAAGAGCCCTGGGAATTCTGGGTTGTCGAAGGCAAGGTTCAGCTCGAGGCGCTCGCTTCTGCCTCCCCGTATGCGAAGCCTTGCGCTCATGCTGCGCTTGCAATCGTTCCCTGCTTGAAGACAGAAGGCCTCCCCTGCCCCGATATGGCAGAGCAGGATATGGGTGCTGCAATCGAGAACATCCTCGTCGAGGCGGCTGAGCTCGGCCTGGGTGCTGTCTGGCAGGGCATCTACCCCATGGAGGAGCGCGTGCACGCCACTGCACAGGTCCTGGGAATCCCCGACGATGCAGGCCTTGCCCCCTTCGCAATCGTTGCGGTCGGGCATCCCGCAAAGCCCATCTCTCCCACAGGTCCTGGCCGCTTCGATCCTGCCCGGGTGCACCGGATCGGATAGCAGAGAAGCGTGGAAGCAGAAGGGAGCCGGCACTGCCGGCTCCCTTCCTCATCTGGCCCATCGGGCCTTCTATTCCGTTTTCTCCTGAGGATCTTCCTTCCAGCTCTTTGTCGGAGGGGCGCCGGTCACGAGATATTCGAAGGAGTCGAGCTTGTGGCCGTGCTCTGCCTCCTGCTCGACAGCGGCTGCAAAGCGCTTCTCGTCTGCCACCAGAAGAGCCTTGTGTTCGCGCCAGACCTTCTGAATCGGCAGCTTCTCTGCTGCCACCTCATGCACAGCGGAAAAGACATCGGACTCGGCACCGACACGCACGAAGCTTGTCGCGATAGGAATGAGGAGCACCGTAATCGCTCCTGCCGAAACGAGAATCGAGGCGGTATTCGTGCCCATGGCGCCAGATTCGACCGCCACATCCGTCACTGCCACGACAAGCGGCAGCGCCATCGTGCAGTAGGCAGAGACGGCATACTTCTCGCGCTTGCGCATGCCACGCGTCTCCTTGTTGATGTTGAGAGAGACGGCAACAATGCCGCCGCGGATGAGGACAAGAAGGCCGATGAAGCCGAAGAGAAGGCCGACGTTTTCAAAGGCTGCCGGCAGGCTCACGCCAGCCCCTGAGATCACGAAATAGGCAGGCACGAGAAAGCCGTTGCCGATATCCTGCAGCTTCTCCTCGAGCACATGGTCATGCGGTGCAAAGGCGCCGAGGATGAAGCCGGCGATGAAGGAGCCAAGCACAGGCTCGAGATCGAGCACCTCGCAGGCCATGACAAGGACAGAGAGCAGAAGGATCGAGAGGCGCAGGAGAGGCCGCGAGCCTGACCAAGCGTTCTCCTTCAGCCAGGAGTCGATCCTCTCGCGCACACGGGGCAGCAGTGCCGGGAAGGCAAGGATTGCAAGGCAGATAGCGACAAAGATCAGAAGCGTCGCAATCGTTGCGCGCGTGCTCCTCGTCGACATAAGAAGCGCCATTGCCAGGATCGGCAGAAGCTCGCCGTAGGCACCGTAGACGCTCACCGCACGCCCCACCGGCGTCCCCATGAGATGGCGATCGCGCATGATCGGCGCAAGCGTGCCGAAGGCAGTCGTCGTGAGGCAGATGGCAAAGGCGACACCCGCCTGTCCCGTGAAGCGGTCTGCCATCAAGGTCGTCGTGAGCAGGATGGCAAGCAGGAGCGATACCGCCCAGGCAAGAATGGCATGCAGACCCATCCGTCCGCCAAGGTCTTTCGGATCTATCTCATAGCCCGCATTGAGAAAGAGGAAGGCGACACCCAGATCAGACAGGAACGAGATGGCAGAAGACGACGTCGAGAGGACGCCTGCCATGTTCGGCCCCAGAAGGGCACCGACAAAGACGAGAAAGACCACTTCCGGCACGGCGCGTCCCGGAACGAGGCTTGCGATATACGGCGCTGCCGCCGCTACTGCCATGATCAAGGCAAGGGATACGAAAGGCGAACTCATGAAACCTCGCTTACGGCCAAGCTACTCCCCAAACGTTTTCCGTCATAGTATCCTCTTGTCTGGGACCGTTTGCTAGCAAGGAGCATCTTCTCGACATGCAGTATGGAATGACGCCACGTCTCGTGTGGCATATTCTCGAAAAGGACCTGAGGGCGGAGCTGACCCGCCGCTACGGGCAGGAAGATGCTTCCGCCATCATGAAGGATGCGCAGATACGGTTCCGCGAGATCGTCGGCGGCATCGAAGACCCGCGCCAGGGCAGGCGCTATTTCTGGTCGCTCCTTCAGGCGGGCCTTCTGGCAAGCGTCTATATCGCCGCGCGCGCCCAGGACCCCGACGTCGCGCCGACCCCCGAGGAGTGCGCCGGACTCTTTGCCGATGTCTGCGCCCGCAGCAGCGCCTGCCTGAAAATCGCAGCGAGGTTCCGCGACGACTTCAGCATCCAGGGCCAGCGCGACATCCAGAGAAGCGCCCTGCTCACGCAGATGCGGTGCGCAGACTATGGCTGGCGCTATGTCTATACCACGGGGTCCGACAGAGACTACATGGTGACGTACCGGAGCTGCGGCATCTTGAGGCTCTACCATGAGCTCGGGGTGCCAGAGCTCATGCGCGCCGCCTGCCGCATGCCCGATGTCTGGGCAGAGCTTGCGGGCATCAAGCTCGAACGCACGATGTGCCTTGCCGATGGAGACCCGTGCTGCGACTTCAGCCTGACGCTCGAAGATGCGCCGGTGCCGGAGAAGGGCGATGAAGGCACAGAAGACGCCGGAGACAATACGTGACAGATGAGCCCCGGACAAGTGCCGGGGCTCTCTTCTACCTGTTCTCTATGTGCTCGACACCCTTGATCGTGATCGAGATGTGCCCATCCGGCAAGGTCGTGAACTCGATGAAGTCATCGTTTGACGAATACTCGCTCGGGAACGTTATCTCGATGCCGGTATCAGTGCGGATGCGGTGATTCTTCGCGATGCGGTGGGCAACAGACGGCCTCACCGGCACCTCCTCGGGGATGGAGGCGGCACTTGCCGATTCGCGCATCTTCTCCTCGTAGCGCGCCTGGGCTTCGGGCCTGTCTGCAAAGATCTTCTTGCCGACCTCGCGCGGCTCGATTGCCTCTGCCTCGTCTGCCTGCTCCGTCACATAGGCCTTGGCACGGCTCACCTCGACTGCCGGCGTGAGGCCATACTCTTCTGCCACATCCTGGACGGCAAGCGTCACGCTCTGGATGACCTCGCGGGTCGAGGCTTCCTGGGTGCATTGGAGGAGGCCGTCAGGGATGATGAAGGACTCCTGGCCAGCAATCGTGCGTGCCTTGTCTGCAAAGTCGATCTCGAACGACCCCAGATCTATGGCCGCATAGGAATCGACCTTCTGCGTCGGAAGCGGCAGGAGCGCATCGGTCTTCACGATATCGGTGAGATGCATGTCCTCCCGTACGTCGTGCACGTAGCCTTGCTTCCTCGCGAGCAGGACGATTGCGAGGACCTCGCGCGAGCTTCCTTCGAACGAGGCATCGACCTCTTCGTCCGTCTGGGGCGCAGATGCCTTCTCCGTATCTGTCACATCGGCAACAAGCAGGTCATATGGCAGCTTGTCATCCGACTTCATGAGCTCCTCGAAGAAGAAGTCCCCTATCTCCTTCGAGAGGGCCACGAAATCGAGCTCGGAGGCACGATAGCGCAGGAGCTCCTGATGGAAGTTGCTTTCCGGGCTGAATTCCCCGTGCTTGCTCTCGGAGGAGGAGAGCGTCTTGCGTGCGAGCCTTGTGACATAGGAGCGGATTGCCTTGTCGCTCACATCGAGCTCGCGCGTGCTCTCGTAGTTCGAGCTTGTCTCGAAGTCATAGGCATGCAGTATCGCATGGTTGATGGTCAGCATCGATGCACCTACCTGATGTGTCGTCTTCTGTGCTCTCCCAGCATACCCTTCGCGGACCCATAGGCAGCCGCATAATTGTACAGGTACCTGTTTTTATGTACGTCACGTGTAGATGAGCCGACAATGGACATTCCCGCAGCTTATGCCCACGCCTGCGAGTATTGTCATGTATGTCAAATCACCCGCACAGAAGCCTGCTTGTACACAGCAGAAGCAGAAAACCATGGAAGAGGTTGGAATGGACGAAGAGAAGAACGTCGAGATCGAGGCTGCCGAAGAGAAGGCAGAGCCCGCAGCCACGCCGGAGGACATGTCCCTCGTCGAGAAAACGGGCCGCCTGGCTCGCCTCATGCACCGCTACGTCAAGCTCAACACCGAGGCCCACGGCGGCATCGGCGATCCCCTGCAGGGCCAGGGCCGCGTGCTCGCAATGCTCCAGGCAAAGCCTGAGACGACGCAGAAGGAGCTCTGCTTCCTTCTCGGCATGCGCCAGCAGTCCCTCTCCGAGCTTCTGAGCAAGCTCGAGGAGAAGGGCTTCGTCGAGCGCCAGAAGAGCGAAGAGGATGGCCGCGTCACGCTCGTGAAGCTCACGGACGAGGGCAAGGCAGCTGTGCCCGATCTCGACGAGCTCGATCCGGACGAGGAGGTCTTCGGCATCCTCGACGCCGAGACGAAGGAGGCCTTCGAGAGTGCTGTCGACACCGTGAGCGACTCCCTCAAGGAGAAGCTGCTTGCCCTCGGCGACGATCCCGATGCACCGACGAAGCCGCGCAGGGATGACGACCGCCGTGGCGGACGCGACGACCGCCGTGGCGGACGCGACGACCGCGACCATCGTGGCGGACGCGACGAGCGCGGCGGATTCCGTGGCGGCGACCGTGGCGGACGCAGCAGCTATTCTCGTGGTGGCGACCGTGGAGGCCGTGGTGGCTACTCCCGTGGCGGAGACCGTGGCGGCTTCCGTGGCGGCAACAGGCGTGACGGCGGCTATCGTGGAGGCAGGGACTTCAACTCCGGCTACGGCAGCCAGAACCGCGGTGGCTATCGTGGCGGCTCCGACCGCAATGACCGTGGCGGCCGCGACTCCTATCGCAGCGAGCGCTAGGAGCACAGAGATACGGCGAAGGGCGGGGCTGCAGTACGCGCAGTCCCGCCCTTTTCATGCATCGCAAATTGTTGTACGCCGCAAGCTGCAGTCTCAGTCAGGAAGTCAAGCAAGCCCATCGATAGCCACAAGCAGGCTCTTCTGCAGGCGTGCATTACAGGCTCTCAATGGCTTATCGCTGAATGACGGGCAATCTGCCCAGCTTCAGAAATCGCTTGCAGAATAGCGAACTGCAAGGACATAGACAACGTCCGCCTCGACGGTATAGACGATTGTATAGCCTCTGGCATGCACGGTGCGGTGCCTACCGTCTGCATATGGACCAACCTCACGCAGGTGCCCTCGTTCGGGCATGGTCTCCAGGCTCATAATCGTATCGAAGATTGCATCCTCGGTCGAGGCTGCAGCGTTAGGCGATCCAAGCACCGAAAATATATAATCGTGTATGTCTTGAATCTGGCGTTGCGCCTGCGGAACAAGCAGGACCTTGTACCTATGCACGGCGAAGCTTCCTCATCCTCGAAAAGAATTCGCTGGCCTCGACAATGCCTTCGCCTCTGGCAATTTCGAGCTCGCCGATAGCGATATCACGATCAGTCGCCGCAGAAGCGAGCTCCTCGTATACATCCATGCTCATGACAGCCATATCGCCATACCCATTCTTTGTAACAAATACTGGCCCGTCCGTCTTGTGCGCAAGCGCAGAAATCTCCGACGTGTTGTTGAGCTTGGATATAGGGACTATGGTAGGCATATCGTTCTCCCCTTCCGTTTGATTTCTTCGAATTCTACCATAATTATGGTAAACAGCTCAGCGTTGCCGGCATAGTCAGATACATGAGCTGCAGATGTTTTGAGCAGCTTTTCCTGCACTGCAGCTACAAAGTCGCAGGAGATGCATGCACAGGACGCATTCCCGGATGTCCTGTCATAGAGAAGGAACACCATATCGGCCGAGAACGAGGAGGAATGACCATGACAGCTGCCTCCAGTTCTCGGCGGCATGCCTCCTTCATCCATCTGAAATGGCTGGGGGCGTCTCTGCTCGGGCTTGCTCGTTCTGCTCGCCCCTGCCGATGAACGTATACGTTCTTTCTTCAAGCAGTCGACAGCCCAGATATGAACCCTTCCGGGGAATGCAAGAGCTTCACGGTCTTTCGGCGATGCGTTCTGTCCGCTGTGCAGCTGCCTGCCATGCATGCTGCCACCACAGGCTATAGCTCTCCAGCAGAAACAAGGCGGGACTGCAGCACACGCAGTCCCGCCCCCTCTTTAAGCAGATGCTCTTTTCTACGCGCTAGGCAGCAGCTTCTGCCAAAAGCAGCGGCTCCCCTGCTGCGACATGTCCCTCTTCGGGCATGAGGTCGATCTCTCGGTACTGCTCGGAGTTGAGGACCACGCAGACGACGATTTCGCGGTAGCCAGACTTCCGGATTGCATCGATCGAGAAGCGCATGAGCGGATCTCCTTCGCAGAAGTGCTGGCCCTTCTCGACGAGGCGGGCAAAGCCCTTGCCCTGCATCTCGCACGTATCGATGCCGACATGCACGATGCACTGGACGCCCGTATCGGACGTGAGGACGATGCCGTGATTCGTATGGCTGATCGAAGAGACGACGCCGTCGAACGGTGCCCTCAGATAGTTCTCTTCAGGCCAGATGCCGCAGCCCTGGCCCAGCATGCCGGAATTGAAGACCGGATCGGGCACTTCTTCGAGAGGGACCACTGTGCCAGACACAGGCGCCTTTATGACATGCTGCGCTGCATCTGTGCCAGACATGCCATCCGACGAGGACTGTCCATTCTGCGAATCCTGTGCTTCCACGCGATACTTCCTTCGATCTGCCTCTGCATGGCATTCCGGCACATGCCGGCTCACGCGTATCTTAATCCATGCAGCTCGATTCTGGTAGCCCAGATCACGCTTTTTCTTGTATGCGCATCAGTGGCCGCTTCATTTACTGACCCAACAGCTGCTCACATACCTGCAGGCAGATGGCCTGCCATAGAATCGCTATATGGGAAAGAGTGCTCCATGTATTATACAGGCGGAGCTGTCCGTCCTAGCATGTGAGCTAGCAGAAGAGGCCGATGGACCTGCATCGGCCAGATATCTTTGGAGGCACACTATGCTTGGCGGTCTTGGCGCACCTGAAATGCTCGTTATCCTCATCGTTGCCCTTGTGATCTTCGGGCCGAAGAACCTGCCGAAGCTCGGCAGCGCCCTCGGCAAGACGATCCACAACGTGAAGGAGGGCATGGAGGAAGACGAGCCGGCTCCCCAGACCCAGACTGCAAAGATCCAGGAAAGCGCATCTTCTGACGAGGATGCAGACGCCTAAGGACATCGATACTCCCCGCACTCTGCCCCTTTCTCCCTTTCTCGGGCAGCAGCACAAAGCCCCGGAGCGCTCGGCTCCGGGGCTTTTCTGTCAATAAGACCGCAATCTATGCTTCCGGCTGTCTCTGGGGCGTATCCTCCTGCGCCTCCAGAGCCTTCATGGCCTCTGCTGCCTTCGCCTCTTCAGCGCAGTCGTTCTCGAACATCTTGATGAAGCGCTCTGCCAGAGGGGGAAGATAGCTCCCTTTCCTCCAAACGGCAGCCATCCGCGTCACGAGCTCAGGGCATTCGACAATCTTGTTCGTCGTGCCGCCGTGCTTCATCGTCGCCAGGAACGTCTCGGGCACAAGGCCTATTCCCATGCCACGCGTCGACCAGACACATGCCGTGCGCGCATCATCCGCGACGACGGCAGGAAAGAACGTGAGCTGGCGCTCATTGAAGAGATCTTCGAAAAGATGCTCGAAGCGCCGATAGATCACGAGCGGCTGGCCCGAGAGCTCTTCGAGCGAAATCGTATCGGGGCTCTTGCCGCAGCGTATGCCCTTCGGGATGAGGGCAAGCATGCGCTCCTCGGAAGCATAGGTGACATTGAGCCCGTCGAGCGCAAACGGCGTCCTCACGACGCCGACATCGACCTCGCCGCGCTTCAGCATATCGAGGACCTCATACGTATTGCCCTCATGGAGCTCGAGCCTGAGCTGCGGATAGTTGCGACACAGGCGCTGCATCGAAGGCGTCGGCATGAGGCCGCCCGACGAGGAGATGATGCCGACAGAAAGCGTTCCGCTCGTTCCCTGGCCGAAGCTCTTGACTTCGCGGGTCGCAGCGCTCGTGAGCGAGAGGATGCGCTCTGCCCTCGCGTAGAGGAGCTGGCCCGCTTCGGTCAGCTCCGCAGAGCGGGGCCCGCGCTCGATGAGCTTGACGCCGAGCTCGCGCTCGAGCGACGAGAGCTCATAGGACAGAGGCGGCTGGGTGATATGCAGGCGCCGGGCAGCTGCCGTGATTTGGTGCTCTTCGGCTATTGCCATGAAATACTCGAGCTGTCTGAGATTCATGCAGGCCCCTCTTGTGCTAGTTCTCGGAAGCTGCCACAGACGACTCGAAGAGCGCCGCGACATCCTCTGAGCTCATATCGAGAGCAACAGACATCTCGCGCAGCGACCGCTCGCTCGCTTCCTTCAAGATGCGCTGGAAGACCACGGGCGGCTTCTTGTTCTTTGCCTGGACATCGGCGATGCGCTTGCGGAACGTCTTCACGATGCGGACAGAGTCCTGGCAGGAGCCGTTCTTGATCTCCTTCTTGAAGTGCTCCTCCTCAAGCGCACGGCTCCTGTCCGTGAATTTCTCCACTGCCATGGTCGGATACTCGCGGATGATGGCACGCGCTTCCTCGCGCGAAAGAATCGGACGCAGCCGTCCCTCGGATGCGACCGGGAAGCTGATCAGCATCGGGTTCCTCTGCCCCACTGGCATCAGCTTGTAGGAGGGAGCCGCATCGTCCGTAATCTCCTCTACCTTGCAGACGCCCTGGCCTGGATGAACCACATACTCGCCGACTTTGTACATGCACGTGCCCCTTTCTGACGAATTGGCACTAGTTTAGCATGATTTTCAAAATTTTCCAAATCATAGCCGATTTTCCATTGCATACTGCTGTGCACTACGCTATGTTATTAAGTTTTGCTTTATACATAGTTTCCCGGCTTATGGAGACATCTCCAGAACATCTCCCCAAGATATGCAGACGGAACGCGCATGACCTGCGCAGATGCTGTCTTCTCTCCCATTGGCCGCATCGTCTGGCGCCCCTGTGCTGAGACGGCAGCAATTGGGATACGATGGTTCTGACACCAATGCGGCACAAGGCCGCTCTCATAGGGAGGCACACGATGAACCTCGAAGGCATGTATCTCGGAATCTGCGGCTGGTGGAAAGATCTCGACGAGACGACGAAGCAGGCAGCGCTCGATGACTTTGCGCTCTCGTTCTCGCTCAACTCGGCACGCATCGAGAAGGAACACACCTCGCACGAAGTGGCACGCCAGATCTTCGACAAGGACGCCGTGGAGAACTACACCGGCGAGCTCAAGCCGCTCGTCCAGGTCTTCAACCAGAAGCGCGCCTGGATGCGTGCAACGCAGTACCTCTCCGAGGAGCGCCCGATCGATACCTCGCTCGTGCTCGATCTGCACCAGACGCTCTGCGCTGCCACCTACTCCGAGCGCAACTTCGCAGACGGCGAGCGCCCTGGCACGTTCCGTCTCGGCGACTGCATCATCCCCGACTCGACGGAGATCGGAGCAGACCCCGAAGAGGTCCCGGGCCTTGTGGACGACCTCTGCGACCAGGTGAGCGACGCCCTCGGCGACGCAACGCCGAAGCGTGTCCTCACGGCAGCAAGCTTCTTCCACGCCAGCTACGAGACGATCCACCCATTCGCTGACGGCAATGGCATCTCTGGCCGCCTCCTCATGAACTACACCCTCATCATGGGCGGCAACCCGCCTGCGGTCATCTTCGCGACCGACCGTCCCGCCTATTACGAGGCTCTCGAGGCCTTCAACCGCCAGGGCGATCTCAAGCCCTTCAAGTCCTTTGTCATGGCAGAGACGATCAAGACCTGGAGGAAGCTCGCGACCGAGCTTGCCGAAAACGCTCAGTAGGCACAGGAATCAAAGCGAGGCACTCATAGCGAAGGGTCCGGAGCAATCCGGACCCTTCGCTCATGTCTATAGGTATCTCTTCTAGTTCTTGCCGCGCACGCTCTGGGCGATGCGGTCGGAGACCGACATGCCCTTCCTCCTGTCGGGACCCCAGAAGCAGCATGACACCATGCCCGGCCCCACATGGCAGCCGATGGTCGGGCCGATCGTCGAGATCATCGTCACCGCCGTCTCGTCCGTCTTGTGGATCATGTCGGCCAAGCGCTCGGCATCCTTCGGGCAGTCGGCATTGCCGATTGCGACGACCGAAGAGAACATGTCCGTGTTGTGCGTCCTCTCGTAGAACGATGCCATCTTCCGGAGGCCCTTCTTGCGGCCACGCGTGACACCGACGACAGAGAGCGCGCCATCGAGGTCGAAGGTCAGAAGCGGCTTCACATCGAGGGCGCCACCGACGACAGCGACGCTCTTGGGAACGCGTCCTCCCCTATGCAGGGCATCGAGGTCGTCGACCATGAAGATGGTCTGGACGAAGTAGCGTGCCTCCTTGGCCCATTCGACCATCTCGGTCGCCGTGAGGCCCTTGTCCCTCTGACGTATTGCTTCGACCATGAAGAGATACTGGGACGTGGAGCCGATCTTGCAGTCCACGATGTAGATCGGAAGGTCGGGTCTGCCCAGCTCGTCCTTCACGCGGTCGAGCGCCGTGCAGGCGCCCTCATAGCAGCCCGAGATGCCCGACGAGAACGCAAGATAGACCGTCGGCAGATCTGCATCGGCACGCTCGCGGAACGCCTTCTCGAACTCCATCTGTGCCGGCTGCGATGTCATCGGCATCGCTCCGTGCCTGATTGCCTCATAGAACTCGTGTGGCGTGCGGGACACGAAGAGGTCGTCCACGCCGTGGAAGCCGCCATCCTCCTTGCCGGCCTCCGTATACGTGAAATGGAACATGCCGATATTCGCATCATCCACCATCTGCTGCGTGAAGTCGCAGGGAGAGTCTGTCATAAGGTAGAACTTCGCTTCTGCCATGGCTTGCCTTCCTTCCCCGGAACATCTTCCCGGAGTGCTTTCCAGTTTTATCCTTACCTATCTTAATCGACCGACTTGAGGCTTTCCACCATATCGATGTGGGCAAGCTTCGGCGAGAGGGCCGCCATTACAATCAGCGTGAACACCATGGTCATCCCGAATGCGATCGCAAAGCTTGCCGGATGGATATCGCGGCCGAACATCACGAAGTCGACCTCGGCCGTGACGATAACGAACTGCTCGAGGAAGACGCCGGCAGCAAGGCCGATGGCGGCACCCAGAGCAGAGAGCAGGACGATCTCGCGGAACACGTAGGATGCGACCTCGTGGCGGGTGAAGCCCAGGACCTTCAGGCTTGCAATCTCGCGGATACGCTCCTGGATGTTGATGTTCGTGAGGTTGTAGAGCACGATGAAGGCAAGGAGGGCCGCTGCGACGACGAGCACGACCATGACGGAATCGACCGTCGCAAGCATCGCACGGTAGGACGAGATCGTGTCGTCGTTGAAGGAGACGGCAGAGACGCCTGAGAGGTCCCGCATCTCCTCTGCCATGCTGCGGTGCTCCTGAGCCGTCCCTGGTGCCGAGGCATAGAGGCGGCTGGCTTTGGGCTCTGCGCCAAAGGCAGACGTATAGGCATTCTGCCCTGCAATCACGTAGTAGGAGAGATAGTTCTCGAAGATGCCCGCGATCGCAAGCGCATGGGGTTCTCCTGCCGCATTGCCGATATCGTCCTGGTCGTAGATCTCGATCGTATCGCCGACAGATAGTCCAAGCTCGGAGGCAAGCTTCTCGCTCACGAGCACCGAGTCCTCGTCGAGCGGCACCGATGCCCCGGACGTGCGCTCCCTGAGCGTCACCATGCCAGAGAAGCTCTCAGGGTCCTCAGGCACGATGAGGATGCAGGAAAGAGGAGAAGCCGTCTCAGACCCTGCCTGCATGTTGAGGTTCTCGGTCCAGGCACCAGATGTCTCTGCCCCGGCATCCGCAAGATAGCTCTCGACCGCCTCCTTGTCCTCCTCCGTCGCGTCCTCGTCGAGCGAGACCTCCACGTTGCTGTGCCAGATATCGCCGTACTGCTTGTCGACGATATCGGATATCGCATCACGGACACCAAGGCCCGTAAGCAGCAGGGCGCAGCAGCCAGCAATGCCGATCAGGGTCATCACGAGGCGGCGCTTGTAGCGGAAGAGATTCCTGAACGTGACCTTCCAGAGGAAGCTCATATGGTGCCAGACCGGACGGATGTGCTCGAGCAGGATCCTCTTTCCGGCAGGAGGCACCTTCGGCAGCATGAGGGCTGCGGGCACTTCGCGCATCTCTGCCCATACGGCAGCAAATGTTGCAGCCAAGGTCGCACTGGCTCCTGCCAGACAGGCAAGAAGCGCCGTCGGCACATCGATCGGCAGCGGGAACGGAAGCGACGGCACGACATACATCGTCCCGTAGGCACGCGTCACGATTGCAGGCAGAAGCTGCGAGAGGAAGAGCGTGCCGAGCACGGCACCCAGAAGCGAGGCAGCCCCGGCATAGAAGAGATACTTCTGCGCAATCTGCCCCGCCGAGTAGCCAAGCGCCTTGTACGTGCCGATCTCGATACGGTCGTCCTCGACCATTCTGGTCATGCTCGTGAGTGCCACAAGGGCCGCCACGAGGAAGAAGAAGAGCGGGAAGACCTGGGCAATCGCATCGATGCGGGAGGCATCGTTTCCGTAGCTGACCTGTCCTACGCCCTTCGTGCGATCAAGCACATAGACCGAAGGCTCGACGATGCCGTCGACCGCATCCTGCGCAGCTTGGAGCTGCTGGGCAGCATCGGCAAACCTGCTCTCGGCCTCTGCCTTCTTGCTGACAAGCTCCGAGATGCCCTTCTCGTACTGCGCATAGCCATCCTCGAGCTGGCTCTCGCCTGAGGCAATCTGGCTGTCTGCGTCCACGAGCTGCTGGTACGCCGAAGCAAGCTGCGCTTCGGCATCTTTCTTGCTCTCAAAGTAGCGCGCCCAGCCTTCTTGCACCTGCTGCCTGCCCGCGTCTATCTGGGTGCGGGCGCTCTGCGCCTCATCGAGCTTCATCTCGTTGTCGGCAAGCTCGCGCTCGGCGTCTGCAATCTTCGTATCGCCTTCGTCTATGCCGGATGCAATCTGGGTCTCAACCTCGGTGCAGGCCTCCTGGACATCTGCTATCGCAGCAGAAGCGGCAGCGCGTATCTGATCCAGGACAGCTTCCGGATCGTCGTCGAGGTCGATGCCGTCAAACTCGGAGATCACCTCGTCGGCAAGAGCTTCAAGGCGTGCCTTCGTCTCCTCGTCGTCGAAGTCCACAAGGTCTGAGGAGGCAAGGTCCTTTGCAGCCTCGATGCCGCCCTTTACCTCGTCTGCGAGGGCAGCGATCTCCTCCTCGGTCGGCTCGTCCGTGCGCTGTGCCCACGTATCGAGCGTCGTGAGGACGCCCTGGATCGTATCCATGTCAGATGCCGCCTGGACAAGCTCTGAGCGCTTCTCTTCCCATGTCTCCTTGCCAGCCTCGAGCTCGCTCTTGCCCTCCTCGAGCTTCTGGCGTGCCGCATCGATATCCGCCTCCGTCATCCCGAGCTGTGCTTCCGCATCATCAAGCTGAGACTGGCTCGCTTCGAGCTGGGCCTTGGCCGAGGCAAGCTGTGCTTCGGCCTGGCGCTTCTCTTCCCAGTACGTGTTCCAGCCGTCTGCAGCCTTCTCCTTGCCCTCTTCGAGTGCCTGCCTGTTCTCCTCAAGCGTCGCCAGGGCATCGTCGAGCTGCGACTGTGCCTGAGCTATATGGCTCTCTGCGTCTGCCTTCTCGCTCTCGTAGGTCGCCCTGCTCTCGTCGACCTTCTCCTGCGCTGCATCCTTCACTTCAGCCAGACGGTCCTGGGCAAGGTCATCTGCCTCGTCCTCGAGCCTCGTCTCGACACTATCGACGATGTCTGTGTACTCATCCGAGAAGGCATCTTTTGCGCGTGCTCCTGTGACCGTGACATAGACCTGCGTATAGGGAAGATCGTCTGCAAAGGCTCCATCAGGCACGAAGAGGCACTGCTCGATCTTGCCTGAGCCCAAGGCTGTCGTGCCAAGAAGCGAGGTATCCACATAGTCGGCCGAGCGCACAAGCCCCGTGACGCGGAATGTCTTCTGCGTGAGCACGGAGTCGATATCGCCTGTTCCATAGAGGACTGTCACGGTATCGCCGATCGAGAGATTCTCCCGCATCGATACATCGGCGCTCATCACGCATTCGTCGTCTGCCTCAGGCCACGCACCGCTCACAAGCTCCACCTTGTTGATGGAGGAGGTGCCCTCCGCGGCACCTCCCCGCAGGGAGGAGATCCTCACCGTGTATTCATCATTGTTGAGCGAGACCATCGCATCGCAGGAGAAGGAGGGCATCACATCCTCGACGCCCTCGATATCCCGGATCTTGTCCATCTGGCGGTCAGTGAAGCCGAGCGTCGAGACAAGGCGGATATCGTAGAGCGCAGAATCATCGTAGTAGGCATCCCCTGCCAGGCGCATGTCGCGGCCGACCATGCTGAGGCCGGCAAAGAAGCCGCAGCCGAGCGCGACGATGCCGAGGATTGCGAGGAAGCGTCCCCACGACCCTGAGATCTTGCGAAGCAGGCTCTTTCTGAATGCGCCCTTCATGGCACTACCAGACCAGGGTATCTGCATCGAGAGGATGCTCGTTGACCTCGTTCGCCACGGCGTGTCCCCCATGGATGCGAATCACGCGGTCTGCGATAGCCGTGAAGGCGGCATTGTGGGTGATCACGACAACGGTCTTGCCGTGTGCATGCGAGCTTGCCTGCAGAAGATGCAGGATCGACTTGCCCGTCGCATAGTCGAGGGCTCCTGTCGGCTCATCGCAGAGCAGGAGCTTCGGATTCTTTGCGAGGGCGCGGGCTATGGAGACGCGCTGCTGCTCGCCGCCGGAGAGCTGTGCCGGGAAGTTGTCCATCCGCTCGCTGAGACCGACCTCGCGAAGCACCGTCGCCGGATCAAGCGGATCTTTCGAGATCTGCGTTGCCAGCTCGACGTTCTCAAGCGCCGTGAGGTTCTGGACGAGGTTGTAGAACTGGAAGACGAAGCCGATATCGTAGCGGCGGTAGAACGTGAGGTCGCGCTCCCCCATGCCCGATACCTCGGTCCCTGCGACCCATATCTTGCCATCCGTGACTGCATCCATGCCGCCAAGCATGTTCAGGACCGTTGTCTTGCCGGCACCCGAGGGACCGACAATCACGACAAACTCGCCCTCTTCGATTGTGAAGCTCATGTCCTTGACAGCAGCGACCTCCACCTCGCCCATGCGGTATATCTTCGAGACGTCCCTGAACTCGACGAAGGCCATCTGCCACCTCCTGGAATCGGCTGCACCTTTGATTATCCTTCCCAGTTTAGGCAGAGGGAACAGGCCATACCTGAAGGGAAGCAGGCAAATGGCACGAAACCGGGCCGCAGCAAGGCCGTGTCCACGTACATTTGGGTATCATCGGGTCATGAAGCAAGAGGAAGGAGACTGCCATGGCAGAAGAGGACAGGAAGGCATTGAGGCGCTGCGCCGTGCATTTCGTGGGCCAGGTCCAGGGCGTCGGCTTCCGCTGGACCTCGCGCAGGATTGCGCTCGAGCTCGGCCTCACCGGCTGGGTCCGGAATGAATGGGATGGCTCGGTCAGGATGGAGCTCCAGGGCACGCCCGATGCCATCTCCTCCTTCTTCGGGAAGCTCCAGAACGCCTACCGCGACTTCCCGATCGACTACCGTATCGACGATATCGTGGATATCGCTCCCGTCGAGGACGAAGGGCCCTTCACGGTGAAGCTCCGCTAGGAAAAAGGGGCCAAGCAGAGAAAAGTGCCGGGAAGATCGTCTCTTCCCGGCACTTCTCAGTCTTGCCAGATGAATTCGAGCGAGCAGGTGCGTCTGGGCACATAGGGGCTCTTCTTCCTGAGGAAGGCCGCAATGATGTCAGGGACCTCGTCGGAGCCGACAGGCTCAGACGGACACTCTCCGAGCGCCTCATAGCCGCCGGTGCCGGTCGAACGATAGTCGTTCAAGGCAAGCGTCAGCTTCTCGGGTACGGGACTTCCGTCTGCCATCGTAAGCTCGGTGATGCGTCTGCCGACAGGAAGCCTCAAGTCAGCAACGGCGTGGATCCCCTCATAGAGATCGAAGTTATAGTGCTCGACCTTCGGACGCAGGAATAGGTCTGATATCTGAGGCTTGCCGTCTGGGCCAAGCTCGAGATAGGAGGCGCAGCGCTCGAGCGAGGACAGCAGCACCTCGCGCGTGATCTCTGCCTTCATGAGGAGGTTCGCGAAGGGATAGGCAGCGCAGATGTCGCGCTCCATGACCTTCGCCGGAAGGCCCGTGGCGCCATTCGGCAGTGCCGTGCACGAGATATCTGCACCGCCCGCCTCGATCTGTGCCTCGTTGATGAGATGGGCGACGGCAGAGCCTGAGAGGGCGCAGGAGAGCTTCTCCTCAGCCTCGATCGGAGCCTCGAGCTCTCCCACCGGTTCGGCAAGCCACTCTTCGGTCTTGGCAGCGAGCGGTGCGAGCATGGAGCTGAGCAGGTCGTCGGGTGCACCATCTGCCGCCATGAGATCTGAGCTCCACACCCAGCCAGAGCCATCGTCTGTGCCTTCGAGCGCAATGAAGCTCGTAGCGTTTGCTGGCGGCTGCACGCACCAGGTGCCCGCAATCTTCACGCCGTCGACTGCCATATGCTGGTGGCCTGTGAGGAGCAGGTCGATATCGGCCGTGCGTGCAATTTCGCAGGCAGCATTCTCGCGCGTCTTCGAGAGCCGCCTGCCGGTGGCAAGGTCCTCCTCGAAGCCGCCGTGATAGATGCAGACGACCAGGTCTGCTTCCTCGCGGAGCTTCGCTGCCTCGCGCTGCACCGCCGACACGGGATCTTCGATCGTGATGCCCTCGAGATGCTCTGGCCTCTCCCAGATATTCACATAGTCCGTCACGATGCCGGTGATACCGAGAACAAGGCCCGAAGGGAGCGTGCAGACAGAGGACGGGACGATTGGAAGCTCCCCGCGCTCGTCGTGCACGTTCGCGCAGACGCAGACTGCATCGAGCTCTTCGAGGTACTGCTGAAGCACGTCGCGCCCGAAGTTGAAGTCATGGTTTCCGAGCGTCACATA
Source organism: uncultured Olsenella sp. (assembly GCA_900314535.1). Lineage (GTDB taxonomy): Bacteria > Actinomycetota > Coriobacteriia > Coriobacteriales > Atopobiaceae > Olsenella_L > Olsenella_L kribbiana. The sequence goes on from OMVT01000009.1 coordinate 57,513, forward strand.
CTCGCAGCCAAGACGGTTCAGGGCAAGCGCGCAGGGATTCGTGCCCCTGCGGCTGCCGCGGAGCCAGACCTTCATGAGAGGCGTGCCCTGCATGGTGTCTCCCCCATCGACGATGAGGGAGTCGCCGTGAGAGCACCATTCATGGATGGGGTCCATGAGGCAGCAGATGCCCATGTGTGCACGTCTGCCCGTTGCATAGTCCTCATCGAGGATATGCCCATGCGTATCGGACGTAAATGCGATATGGAGCTTTGACACCTAGACACCCCTCGTCAGATGCGTGCGGATACGCGTCGAGATGTATTCGACAATGAGAATCAGGACGACGAGCCCCCAGAGGATCGAACCTGCCTCGTTCCAGCGGTAGGCGTTCATTGCAAAGATGAGCGGAGCGCCGATACCGCCAGCGCCGACGAGGCCGAGGACGGTAGCGTCGCGCAGGTTCATATCGAAGCGGTAGATGGCCGTCGAGATGAAGGAGCTCGAGAGCTGCGGGATGACGCCGAAGCGGATCTTGCGCCACGTCGTTGCACCCTCTGCGTCGAGCGACTCGAGGATGCGGTAGTCGAGGTCCTCAATCGTCTCTATGTACATCTTGCAGACCATACCGACAGAGCAGAGCGACATCGTCAGGAGGCCAGCGAAGGGGCCAGGGCCAGTGACACGCACGAACATGAGGCCGTAGACGAAGGGCGGCACCGTACGGACGGCCATGATGATGAGACGGGCGATGTTCGAGACGACCCTGCCGGTGAGGTTCCTCGAAGCGAGGAAGGCCAGAGGGATCGAGATGATGGCGCCGACGACCGTGCCGAGGAAGGCGATGCAGATCGTCTCGACGAGCAGGTACGGCACGCCTCCGGTCGTAAGGTTGAAGAGCAGGCTAGTATCAGGATGCGCGATGCCGGCAAGGATGTTGAGGGCGATCTGTCCGCCATCCTGGCCCGTGCCGGATGCCTCGACGGCAGAGCCGCTCCAGACAAGCAGGGCAACGACGACAACGGCGCAGGCAAGCTCGAAGAGCCAGCCCTTCGGGCGGTCCTCATATGCCTTGAGAATGCGTTCTTCCATATGCGGACCTCCTTAAGCCAGACGCCTGCGCAGTGCGCGGCTGATGGACTCGATGATGAAGACAGTGACAAAGAGCGCCACGAGGACCATGCCGACCTCGGGATACATGCGCCAGGCGATGCCCTCATTGAGGACAAGGCCGAGGCCGCCTGCACCGACGTAGCCGAGGATGGACGCGTAGCGGACATTTCCCTCGAAGCAGAAGAGGCAGTTCGAGAGATAGGATGGCAGGATCTGCGGCACGATAGCGGAAGTGAAGGCACGGACCTTGCTCGCACCCATGGCTTCCATTGCCTCGAAGGCACCCATATCGACGGTCTCGATCTCCTCGTAGAGGATCTTGCCGACATAGGCGAACGTGAAGATTGCGATAGCGGTCGTGCCGGCAAGCGTGCCGAGGCCGAAGATGTAGGTCGCGATGAGGGCCGTGACAATCGTCGGCAGCGTGCGGATGATCGAAAGCAGAAGGCGCATGAGGGCGACGACGACTTTGCTGTGGACGATGTTCGTCGATGCGGCGACAGCAAACGGAATCACGAGGACAGATCCGATGAAGGAGCCCAAAAGCGACATCTTGATCGTGTCGAAGAGCGGCTGCCACACGGATGGCATGTAGTCCCAGTTGGGCGGGAACATCGAGAAGAGGATGTCCCAGAAGCGTCCGCCATTCTCTGCCAGCACCGTCATATCGAAGCCAGTGACCTGGATCGAGATGATAGAGACGATAATGATGAGGACAGCGATGACAGGGCCGCGGGAAGCGCGCCTCGTGACGGTCTTGCCGTTTTCGAGCGTCACGGTCTTCGGCTTGAATATCTTGTCATACCAGGTAAGCGCAATGCCGCCCGAGATCGTCTCGGGGACCTTGGCGCTGGCGTGCTTAGCGGGCATCGGCCGCCTCCTTGGAAAGCTCGGGCACGATCAGCGGTGCCTCGTCGCCTTCGGCGTCCTTGCCATACACCTCGTCGAGCACATCCTGGTTCACATCGGATGCAGGGCCATAGTAGACGACCTCGCCGGCACGGATGCCGAGGACGGAGTCGCAGTACTTGAGCGCGAGGTCCACGTGGTGGATGTTCAGGAGAATCGTGATGCCCATGTCCTGGTTGATGCGCTTCAGGTCGTCCATGACCTGACGGGCGGTCATCGGGTCGAGCGAAGCGACCGGCTCGTCTGCAAGGATGATCTCAGGGTTCTGAGTCAACGTGCGCGCAAGGGCGACACGCTGCTGCTGGCCGCCGGAGAGCTGGTCGCAGCGGACGTAGGCCTTGTCGAGGATGCCCATCTTGTCGAGGGACTCGAGTGCCGCCATCTTCTCTTCCTTCGTGAAGATGCCGAACAGGGCCCTGTACCACGGGATATCAGGCACGAAGGCGGTCAGCACGTTCCTGATCACGGTTGTACGGGTGATCAGGTTGAACGACTGGAAGATCATGCCGATCTTGCGGCGGAAGCGACGCAGCTCCTTGCCCTTGAGCGATCCGACATCGGTGCCGTTGACGGTCACCGTGCCCTCGGTGATCGGATTCAGGCGGTTGACCGTGCGGATCAGGGTCGACTTGCCGGCACCGGAGCGGCCGATGATTGCGACGAAGCGGCCGTCCTCGATCGTGAGGTTGACATCCTTGAGCGCTTCGAACCCGTTCGGGTAGCGCATCGACACATGGGAGAACTCTATCATCTATCCATCCTGTCATGAGACCTGCATGCAAACGGGGACGCCAGACGCATCCCCGTTCGGAAAAACGCGCCGGGCCACCAGGAGTGGTACCGACGCGTTCAGAATGCCTTAAGAGTTGGAGCTCGACTTGAGCTTCTTGACCATTTCCTGAGCCTCGCGCTCGGAATCATAGTCGGAGTCCTGTGCCTCGACATAGCCGTTGTGGCTGTAGATGGCAATGACCTTCTTGCCTTCATCGGTGTTGCCGATGTTGATCATGGCCTGGGAGAAGGCCTTCTTGAAGTCGTCGGTCATCGTCTTGGAGGCCTTGGAGGCAGAGATCGTGTCGTTGTAGATCGGCTTCGTGACGCCGATGACATTCGTCTCGTCCCAGATGCTGGCAGTGCGGCTGTAGTCGGACGTCCACTTGGACTCATAGTCGCGACGGCCATCAGCATAGACGCACAGAGCGTCGACCTGGCCGGAAGCGAGACGTGCGAAGGCGGAGCCGTAGGAGTCGGACTGGACAGCATGCGTAAGGTCGAGGACCGTCTTGCCGTAGTTGTCGTTGAGCCACAGGCACGGATAGATATAGCCTGCAGGAGAGCTCGAGCTCATGACGGACCAGTTGGCGCCGTTGATGTCGTCCCAGGTGAGCTCCTGGCCATTGTTGACCTTGTCGCCGAGAGCCTTGCCGGCATCGCTCGGGCCAGCGATGAGGAGGGCACGGTAGAACGTGACCTGCTGGTCGGATGCCGTGGTCGGCTTCTGGTCGTTCCAGTCCTTCGGATCGTCGGAGTCGATGGAAAGTCCATTGCGCGTAGCGGTGAGCAGGACCTCGCAGCCATCGGAGTAGAGGACATAGGTGCCGCCCGGAATGAAGCCCACGTCGATGGTACCGGAGGTCAGGCCCTCGCCGACTGCCTCATAGCTCGTGCCGACCGTGATGTCGACATCGTTCACGGTGTAGCCCTGGTTGCCGAGCTCATCGATGAGCATCTGCTTCAGAGGATCGGTAGCCGTGATGATCTGGTCAGGATCCTTGGAAGGCACGAATGCAACGTGCAGCGTGTCGATCGTCTTGGACTCGCTGCTCGAAGAAGAGCTGCTCGAGCTGGAGTTGCCACAGCCAGCAAGCCCTGCTGCAGCCGCGCCTGCGGCTGCGAAGCCGAGGAACTGACGGCGGGACAGCGAAGACGAAACGATACCTTTCGACATGGTTCTCCCTTCGATACGCAGGATCTGGACGCTCCCCGCGCCTTCCTGCAATCGCACAAAAGTGCGCCCGGTGCGCACATACCGTGCTGAGAATACACCTACTGGCAGGCTGAATCGTGCCAATTGCTGGCCCGTACACTATGATTACGGATTGTTACGCAAACTGCACATTGCCAAATAGGAAGATGACATGAGAAGCAGGCATGCGCGAAATGCGCAGGAAGTTTCACGAAAGGCTGCTAAGGGACAAGGCTGAATGCAGTTGCAGGGAGGCACACAATGGATGCAGCATTGGCAGCAATCAGGAGCGGCCACGCACAGATGGCAGGATGCTGCCTCGCCTATCTTGCCTGGTGGGCAATCTTCTTCTGGCCGAAGGTGGGAGGCCAGGAAGCCACAGGTCCGCTCCGCTATGTCGGTATCGCAGCCATCGTTCTGGCTGTCATCCTGGGCGCTCTGGGCGCTACGCGCATTGCCCAGGGTGCAGGCATCCTCGCTCCTCCCCATGCCGGCATCATCGCGCTTGCAGGAGGCATCGTGCTCTACATGGTCCTGCTCTTCGTGACCGAGCGCCTCTTCAGCCGGGTCCCTACGACCGAGCTTGTCCTCTTCTGTGCCTGGCTGGCACTCGAGCTCTTCTGCGCCGCAGGGCTCGCAGCGCAGGACAGCATCGCTTCTGCCGCGCTCATCACGATTCTTGCAGCCATCGGCTTCTTCCTGAGCCTTCTCTGCTATGTGAAGTACTACGAGCTTGCTCCGCTCGCCTCCTTCGTCTGCGGGTGCCTCCCGCTTGCAGGCATTGGCCTCATATCGCTCATCATCGCGCTTGCCATCTAGATAGTCTAGATATGGATAAGCATGCCCGCACCTTCCGGTACGGGCATGCTTCATCTCGCACTGTCTCTGTCCTGCTTTATGCTTCGGCAAGCGCCTTCTTGCCAAGCTCGAGCGAGCCCAGGATGCCCTGGTCGCCATTGCAGCCGGCAGACACGATATAGCTGTCGAGATCCTGCATCTGGGGTGTCACGATATAGCCGTTCATCATGCGCGCCACCTTGCTGCGAACGAGCGGGAAGAGCTGCTCCTGGTGCATGACGCCACCACCGAGGACGATCTTCTTCGGCGAGTAGCAGAGAATGTAAGTCATGAGGCCCTGGGCAAGGTAGTAGCTCTCGAGGTCCCAGACGCGCGGATTATCGGTAAGCTCAGCTGCCGGCTTTCCCCAATGCTTCTGGATGGCAGGTCCGGCAGCAAGGCCTTCGAAGCAGTCATCATGATAGGGGCAGCTGCTCGGAGCTGTATCCTCAGGATCCCTCTTCAGAAGGATGTGCCCAGCCTCAGGATGCATCATGCCGTGCATGAGCTTGCCTTCGACCATGACACCAGCACCGATTCCTGTGCCGATCGTGACGTAAACGACGTAGTCAAGGCCCTTGGCAGCGCCGTAGACAGCCTCTCCGAGGCAGGCAACGTTCACATCCGTGTCATAGCCGACAGGTATATGGAGGCCCTCCACGAAAGCATTCCTGAAGTTGTAGTACCGCCATGCCGTCTTCGGTGTCTCGAGGATGGAGCCGTAGAGCTTGTTTGCGGGGTCGACGCAGGTCGGGCCGAAAGCACCGATACCGAGAGCATCGATATTGCGCTCACGGAACCATTCGACCATCGGAGGTACGCACTCCTCAGGAGCTGTCGTCGGGACCGAATCACGCTCGAGGATGTGTCCTTCCTCATCGCCGATGGCCATGACCATCTTCGTGCCGCCTGCTTCGAGTGCACCGATACGCGCCACTGCAATCACCTCATAGATCTCAGGGGTTAGCTGACCGATGACATGATATACCCCATCCGTAATCGGACATGCAGGGCTGAGGGTGAACGTAGCCTCAAAGGCCTTGTAAGGCTGTGCAGCCATTTGCCGAGACCACTGCACCCTCTGCCTGCTTCAGCGTACGATACAAGGAGGAATTCGTCCTGAGGAGGCACCATGTCACGTCTCAAGCAGCTGAGGGCATATGTCGA
>OMVT01000036.1 GCA_900314535.1 uncultured Olsenella sp.
CAGGCCCCTTGAGATGGAGCTCACCGAAGATGCCGCACTCGAACTCATAGACGCGCGGCTGGCCGGTCGGTACATTGACGGAGCGGATATCGTCGTCAGAGAGACCCTCGATGACCTTGATGAGAGAGCGGACGACCGAGCCATGTGTCACGACAAGGACCGTCTGTCCCAGGAGCAGAGGTGGCGTCACATAGGACTTCCAGAACGGCTCGAGCCGGGCGATGACATCCTTCAGGCATTCGCTCCTGATCGTTGCCGGATTGGGTCCGCCAAGCCCGTCCTCTGCTGCTGTTCCATAGCGTGGATCGCAACCCTGGAACCAAGGGGAATCTTCGTCTATCGCAGGAGGCCTCACGTCGAAGCTCCTGCGATAGGTTGCAAAGAGCTCGTCTCCGTACTTCGCGCGCATGGCAGGGCGGGTCTGGCCCTGGAAGGCTCCGTAGTGGCGCTCGTTGAGCCTCCAGCTCCGAAGGACCGGTATCCAGAGACGGCCGAGCTCTTCTAGAGCGATATCGGCGCTCACGATGGAGCGACTCAGGAGCGACGTGAAGACCGCATCGGGTGCGATGCCGGCTTCCTTCATGAGGATGCCAGCTTCCTTAGCTTGGGCACGTCCACGCTTAGTCAGCGGTACATCGACCCAGCCTGCAAACCTGTTGACAGAGGGGTCCGTCCAGACACTCTCTCCGTGCCGCATGATTATGAGCCTCGACTGTGCCATGCTGCCGCCTTTCCCACGTCTTCCTCCATGATAGCCAAGCGGTATGAAGACCCCATATCATGCGGCAGGATGTGTGGAGGCTCTATTTACCAGCTTGTCGTCTCTTCGTCGGTCACTGCATTCGTCTTCTCGTCCACGAGATAGAAGCCGACGATCTCGACTTCTCTGCCTGCATCTTCCGGATACCATTTCTCGACCACGAACGATTCGACGAGATTTCCCAGTTCATCGGATGTCTCCCCATTCGAGAGGATGCGGTACTCGACGGTGACAGACTTGTCTCCCTCGATATCCGTGCCAGTTCCGAGGCTTGCATAGGGGTTGCCCTTTGCGTCGGCATCCATCTCGAAGACGCCTGTCTTGGGTACGATTGCATTCTCTGCGAGATAGGAGGCGAGCACCTGCATCCTCTGTTCCATGCCCGCATACTCCGTGTCCGTCATGCCCATATCCGCAGTCGCGCCGGAAGCATCCTCGCTGGCAGAAGAGGCATCGGCATCATCTGCATCATCACGGGACGTATCGGCATCCGGCATGGTCACCTGCTGCCTCTCGCTGTCGTAGTAACTGGCCTCGCTCCATTTCTCCATTAAGAAGGGACCCTGCGTCCGCCAGTAGTCAGTCGTTGTCTCGTCCGGATCGTATCCAGGCCAGTCGACGGCAATGAAATCATAGTCCTGGCCGGTATAGCTGTCTGGCACATCCTCTGCAAGCATCCGCTCTTTCCCGTCATGCATGAAGGGACCATCGATCGCCATCTGGAAGGCAAGGCACAGAGCAGTTATGACAGCGCAGGTGCCAAGAGATGCCCTCAGCACCTTCGATGGCTTGCCGTTTCTGCCGTAGAGAGGTGCCTTTGCGGCAGCGCGGGCAAGAAGGATGCCGAGGACAATGATCGAAAGTGAGGCAAGGAAGCCAGCAGCCGATGCATAGCCGCAGCGGAGCTTCCAGCCAGCCTCTGTGTTCAGACCGTAGAGCATGCCGATGAAGGCAAGGCTGTGAGAAAGCATGAGAGAGATGGCGAGAATTGCCACAGGATGCATATGCTTGGGATTCCGGATGCACTTGACAGCTGCCGATGTCGCCTCGGTGCCGCCATCCTCAAGCCAGGACCTGGCTTCACCTTCATCAGGGAAGCCTTCGAATCTCTGTGCAGGCACTGCAAGGTAGCGCACAAGGGCGTCATCGGCTGACTTTCCACCACCAGGAGCTGCTGCAGCAAAGGATAGAAGATAGCAGAGCTTGAGCTCGTCCCCTTGAAGGAGCGCAGCATCCACATGCGAAAGCGCGGCAGCAGCCTGCCCGGTCCTCCCATCTTCCACATCGGCACGGGCCATGCCCAGAAGAAGCTCTGCTGCCTTCTTCGGGTTCTTGCCAGAAACGCCGTGGTAGAGCTTGAGTGCATAGTCATGGCGGGAGGCAGGAGCAAGCTTCCAGAGATGGCGGCGCAGTGCAGATGCAGCAGAGAGCATGATGCCCCAGCCCAGAATTATGGCAGCACCCAGAAGTGCAAGCAGCGCGCCCATGCCAGAGAAGGCATCTGAATGTGCGAGGAAGGACCACAGGGCAGCAAGGACAAGCAAGACGGAAAGGATGCGCGAGCCGCTATCGAGCACTCCAGCCAGCCGTGCAGACGCAAGGCCGGATCTGTCCCACGCATAGCTCTCGGGTACCGGCACGCTGGAATCGTAGATATCGCGCTCTTCTTCCGGCATGGCGGCTTCAGCTTGCCCTGAGAACTTTGGCAAGCGGCTTTCCGTGGGCCAGCTCGTCTACCATCTTGTCGAGCACGCGCATATCGTGCATGAAGGGGTCTTCGATATCTTCCACCTTGACGCCGCAGATCCTGCCGGTCACGAGATTCCTCTTCGGATTGAGGGCAGGTGCCTTGTCGAAGAATTCGCCGTAGGTGCAGCCTTCCTCTGCAAGGCGATCGATATCTTCCTTCGTATAGCCCAGAAGCCACTGGGCTACGGCATATACTTCATCCTCAGTCCTGCCCTTGCGGACGGCTTTCGCGACAAGGCAGCCCCAGACCTTCTGGAGCTGCATGCTTCTGACCTTTTCAGTATCTGCCATCGGGATTTCCTCCAGAAACTATATTTGCTATCAAACGAGTAACGTATATCCTGTGGTTTTCGGACAGTTCCTTCCCCAAGAGCATATCATCGGGTGAGCAGCACCACTACCAGAGAGAAGAAGGTCACTCATGAGCACAGCACAGGACCAGCTTGCCGGCGCCCTCGTCGCGCTTGGCGCCACCATCACCGATGCAATGGACGCAGCACCCGGATTCGTCCCCTGCGGCACCCCTTCCCAGGTCATCATCGATGCCCTCAACACCTATGCAGCAGCTGACGATGCTGCCATCGCACAGACGACGCCGGACATCCTTGCCTTCATCGAGCACGTGAGCGGCCACAGGGGTGTCACGGCTCACGAGCCTGCAGCTGTCAGCGGAGCTGACGCTGAGCCGTTCAAGCGGGTCCTCGCCTTCGCCGCAGAGGCAGATCCTTCTGCCGTCACGCCTGACAAGGCCGAGTGGCTCTATCGCACGCTTGCATCCCTTGCCTAGCATCTGTCTGAAAATGCCATTGGCCCTGATCTGAGCCACGTGCAGATGAGGGCGGTCTAGCTTCTGTCAGACCGCCCTCATTCTTGTTCTGCCATGCCAGGAGACCTCTAGTCTTCCTGTTTCCTACTTGCCATCATCCGGTCGAACATGACCTTGTTCGCAGCTAGCTCCTCCGTATCGTCAAGAGGCTCGATCGCAATGGCGCCCTTGCCGTACTTCCGCTCGAGAGCGCGAGAAATGAACCAGTCAGCCACACCGGGGTTCTTCGGCAGGAGCGGTCCATGGATATAGGTGCCAAGCACATTCTTCCAGAGACAGCCTTCGAAGCCTGTGATGCCGTCATTTCCCTGTCCATAGAGGACCTCGCCCAGAGGCTTCACGCCGCTCCCCAGGTGCGTTCTTCCACCATGATTCTCGTAGCCCACTATCGGATGTTCGCAGATGTCGCTCCTGATTGCGATATTGCCGATGATGCGGGGCGTGCCGCGGTCGGTATAGAGATCGACAAGCTCGAGTCCCGGCACACGCTCCTCGCCCATGAGATAGGACTCGCCGAGAAGCTGGTAGCCGCCGCAGACAGCACCAAGCACGCCACCATCTTCTACATAGGCCTTGAGCTCGTCCTTCTGTTGGAGCAGGAAGTCGCAGACGATCTTCTGCTCGCGGTCGGAGCCGCCGCCGATGAAGACGATATCGACATCGGAGAAGCTCGGCGTGTCGCCGACGTGCACTTCGCGGACATCTGCCGTGATGCCACGCCACTCCATGCGCTTCTTGAGCACGAGGATATTGCCCGAGTCTCCATAGAGATTCAGGAGCTCCGGATAGAGATGGGCTATCGTGAGCGTCGGTGCATCGGTCTTCGGTGCGGACGTTGTCTCCGCGCTATTCATGCCTCTTCCCCATCCTTTCGAGCTCTGCCTTGGCCGGCCAGAGCGCACTGTAGTTTGTGAGCACGTAGAGTGGCTGGTCCTTCGGCATGTCCTTGGCCGCCTCGAGTGCCGCCGAGACATCCTTCGCTATCTGGGCATCGATGCCAGCATACTTGAAGCGCACCTGCAGGTCGTTTGCACGGAGTCCCCCCGCAAGGACAAGAAGGCTCTTTCCCTCGCCAGCAAGACGCTCGAAGTCGACATCCCAGATCCAGGAGATATCGCGTCCGTCGTTGTAGTTGTCGTTGATGACAATATAGGTAGCCTTCGGACGCTTGTCCTCGAGCAGGAGCTGGATATTCTGGTTGAAGCCTGCAGGATTCTTTGCAAGGTTGAGTACGACCTCGCGGCCATCTACATCGAAGTGCTGGAGGCGCCCGTTTGCAGGGCTGTAGGAATCAAGCGCACGCTGGAATGTCTTCGGATCGACCCCTGCCATGGTCGCCGCTGCAAAGGCGGCAAGCAGGTTGTAGACCATGTAGACGCCCCCGAAGTTGGCACGCAGATGCACCTGGTCGCCCGTAGCGATGCAGGTGGCATCGAATTCGACACCGGAACGCCCTGCATGGACATTCGTTGCCTGGTAGTCAAGCCTAGGACGTGCGAATCCGCACTTCGGGCATCTGAAAGCGCCAAGCTGAGCATAGGCGCGGTAGTCGTAGACAAGCTCGGTTCCGCATACCTGGCAGAAGGCACCCTCAGGGACGCGCTCAGGCGGCAGATGCAGGTCTTCTGCAATGCCGAAGGAAAGCACCTTCATGCCCGCCTCAGCTGCACGGCGGGCCACACCCATGCTGATGGGGTCATCGCCGCAGACAAGCAGCGTCGTTTCGGGAGACGATGCCAGTGCACGCACGATCGTATCCTGCACACGGTCGATCTCCCCTTCGCGATCGAGCTGGTCCCGGAAGAGGTTCAGAAGGACCAGGAGCTTTGGCTTGAGCTCCGGCACGATGTTCACGGTGCTGAGCTCATCTGCCTCGATGACGCCCCAGTCGGCGCCCGATCCAGGCAGAAGTGCAGCCACGACGCCTGGCGCCATGTTCGCGCCAGCACGGTTGCAGAGCACACGCTGCCCTCCCGCCTCGATAGCGGAGGCGATGATGTTGTTCGTGGTCGTCTTGCCGTTCGTGCCGCAGACGACGATGGAGCCCTTCTGCAGCTTCTTGGCGAGGCGAGAGATGATATCGGGATCGACGGTCAAGGCAATGCGTCCCGGCAGCTGCGAAGCGTTGCGCCTGAACACCGTGCGGAGACCCCAGCGGGCGAGGTGCCCCAATCCCACGCCGATTTCAGATCTGACGTTCATGGACCCAATCTTTCTTCCATGCAGCAGCGCACCAGAGGTTCCAGACAGGATGTGCGGTGGCAGCAGGGCTGTCAGCGATTCCTGTCAGATCCAGCATGTAGACCCTCCCGTGCGCAGAAGCTCTATCTCTTGCAGAGGCGATGCCTTTTCAGGCTGCTCTCAGATTAGCATCTCTTGAGCAGAAGCAAGGCGCACAAGATTCATGGTACCCAGCAGAACCGGACCGCTTGGCGCCCTCCAGAAACCTTGTCATAGCCTTCCTCTGTCTGGGCTCAGTCTAGCTCAAGGGCATCGTCTTTAGCCGATGTTGATTCACTCTACAGATTGGCTCCGCACTCATGCCGCGCCTTCCGTGGCGTCGAAATCCACGCCTGCTATTCAGCTATGTGCTTGGATGTCAGGTCTATCAGGCTATGTGCGATGCCGCAAGAGCAAGCACTCCTGGAAACCACGAGGTGAAGCGCTCAGGATGGGAAGTCACCTCATCTATTGCCTGCCGAAGCGGCACCCAGCTGAGCTCTTCCGCTTCTTCCGGGTCTGAATGTGGCTGACCTGAGCAGCGAGCCAGAAAGACATGGTCACACTCATACTCGATGAGGTCCTGGGCAAAGACGGTGCGGTAGACGTAGGTGCCGATATCCTCTGTGTCCGAGACAGCGTCTGCTGGAAGCCCCAATTCCTCATTGAGCCGGCGCACGACTGCTTCTCCGAGCTCTTCTCTATACCGCGGATGAGAGCAGCAGGAATTGGTCCAGAGGCCGCCTGAATGGTATTTCCCCTGTGCCCTCTTCTGGAGCAGGATTTCTGTCCCCTGCTCGGTCTTTCGCCAGAGCAGCACAGAAAATGCTCTGTGGAGGAGGCCGCGCCTGTGTGCTTCGGTCTTTGTGGCAGAGCCGAGCGGCCTGTCCATGAGGTCCACAAGCACGAGGCGGTCATCGCCGGCTTCATCCACAGAGCCCAGCATGCTATCCCTCCCAGGGATGGAACTTGTCATAAGGCAGGCCGAACTGCATGAGGATCTTCCCCACGATATGGTCGACCTGCTCGTCTGTCGTCTTCGCCCCATTATAGAAGGAGAGCACCGGCGGAAGGACCATATAGCCATCCTCGGCCACCTGCAGCATATTCCTCAGATGCGCAGGAGATAGCGGACACTCCCTCGGCACGAGAACGACCTTGCGACCTTCCTTCCGGCAGACGTCGGCAGCGCGTACCAGAAGATCGTCGTCGAAGGCGCAGGCAATGGCCGCCAGGCTCTTCATGGAGCAGGGAGCTACAATCATGCCGTCGGTCAGATAGGATCCGCTCGAGATGGCGGCACCCATATCATGGTTGTCGTAGACGTGATCTGCAAGTGCCTCGACGTCGTCGATTTCCGCATCACTTTCCCGCCTGAAGATCTCGCGCGCCCCTTCGGAGATCACAAGATGCGTCTCGATACCGGGCAGAGCGTGGAGCGCTTCGAGAACACGATGTCCAAGCTCTACTCCTGAGGCCCCGGAGATGCCGACAATGATGCGCTTCATGCTTCTGCTCCCTTCCATGCAATCAGTACGCAAGCTCGTCTGCCCACTTTTGCTTGTCGATCTCGAGGAACTGCGAACGGATGAAGCGGTTCTGGAGGCTATAGGGCACCGTGCAGTCGAAGATTGCCTTGCAGGCGATGCCGTGGACCCGGATCGAGGGATCCATTGCCGGGTCATTCGAGGGGTCGAGCACATGGCAGTGGCAGCCAGGGATTGTGATGAGGTCGGTATCTGCCTGGAACCTTGTCGTCATTGCCCACATGACATCGGACATATCGAAGATATCGACATCAGGGTCAACGAGGAAGACATGCTTGAGCTCGGAGAAGGCGGAGAAGGCAAGAAGCGCTGCATTCCTCTGCCTGCCCTCATCGCTCTCGGCAGACTTTCTGAACTGCAGGATTGCGACGAACTTGCCGCCTCCGCAGGGAGCGGCATGCACATTGAGGAGGCGTCCTGGCATGGCAGCCTCGACCATGCGGTAGATGGATGCTTCGGTCGGGATGCCTGCCATCGACACATGCTCCTGGGAAGGGCCGATGCAGGACTGCATGATCGGATGCGTGCGCGTCGTGACCGCCGTCACATGCACGACATTCACGTTGCCCTTGGCATCTCCCGTATACCCCGGGAACTCAGGCATGGCCTTGCCTGTATGAGAGTTGATGTCCTCCTGGATGGTATCCGTGCAGGAGAGATAGCCTTCGATCACATACTCCGCATTCGCGATGCAGCGCTGGTCGACCGTGAGGCACTTTGCGAGCTCGACCGGACGGTTTCTCAAGGCTCCTGCAATCTGGAGCTCGTTATAGCCGAGCGGCGTTGTCGGCGCCTCGAAGCCGGCACACATATAGACTGCAGGGTCGAGGCCGATGGAGATCGATATCGGCATATCTCTCCCCTGCTTCTTGTACTTCTCGAGGAAGGCGCCAAGATGGCGGGAGCCCGGCGTGATGAACATCGCGAGCGAATCCTTGCCCTCGATGCAGAAGCGATGGATCGTCACATCGGAGGTGCCATTCTCAGGATCGGTGCCCATGGCAAGGCCCATCGTGATATAGGGGCCAGCATCCTCAGGCGTGTTCGTCGGCGCCGGCACGAGCTTTCTCAGGTCGAAGCCAGGCTCGTCTGCACGGTAGACCTGCTCCTGACAGTCGACATGTGCACCTTCCTCGATCATCTCAGGGGCAATCGTGTGCTTGAGCTTCTCTGCCATCTCGATGCCCAGATGCTCTGCATCGAGCCCCAGAAGATTGGCCACACGCTTCCTGCTTGCCAGAAGGCCGATAGCGACACGCGCATCATCGAAGCCCTTCACGTGGTTGAAGAGCATGGCAGGGCCTTCCTTGGTAGGACGCATGACCGTGCCGCCTGCGCCGACATAGCGATAGACGCCCGAAATCTCTGCATCGGGGTCGGCCTCTGTATCGGTCACGAGCAGCTGTCCTGGCTGGTCCTTGAGATAGTCGAGCGCGCTTCTGAGGTCATGGATATCTGGCATCATGCATCATCCCTTCTGGCTTCCTGCCTGTCAGCGGAAAGCATAGCGGTGTATACCAGGTATCGGGTCAAGGGAAGATCTCAGAAACTCTTCCTCAGACTCCATCGGCAATGCGGATTTCGAGGCGGCAGAAATCGGCATCCTGACCCTCGGGCCTCAACGCTGCATCGAGAAGGCAGCAGGAGACGACCTGTCTATCCGGCACAAAGCGATGCTCATCCATCCAGGCAAGAAGCTTGCCTGCCGGCTTCGGATCATACGGCATGGACGAGGTATAGAGCGTCACATAGGTGCCTTCAGGGAGCTCGATGGTCTCAAGCTCCTCTGCCACATCATTCCTGGGCAGAAGCACGATGCTGCCTGCTCCCTGAAGCGGTGCATCTCCTCTGAGCGCTGCAGTCTGAAGCAGGGAACCAAAGCCCTTCGAAGGCAGAAGGCCTGCATCAAGGACCTGGTCCCAGGCATGCATGAGCGAGAGATGGAGCTTCCGTTCATCCATTTCGGCATCCGGATAGGGCGCGAAGGCAGCACGGCGTCTCGGCAGCCACTCGATATGGGGCAGGCCAGCATCTGCAAGCTTTGCATCCATGTGCTCGTAGATGCCCGAGAGCTGTGTGAGCTCCTCGACCTGGAGCTCGAGCTCTTCTATCTTCTGCTCGGCAGCGCACTTGCGCTCATCTATGAGCGAGAGCATGCCAGAGGGAGAAGGCGCATCGAGGAAGCTCTCGATCTTCGCAAGCGTCACGCCCATCTCTTTCAGAAGGCAGATGAGTCGCAGTCGTGGTATCTGGTCTGCACTATAGAAGCGATAGCCGCTCCCGTTCATATAGGCTGGCTTCAGGAGCCCCTTCCGGTCGTAGAGAATGAGCGTCTGGCGCGATATGCCATGCATCCCCGCCATCTCGCTGATCTTGATGAGGTCTCGCTCCATCGCATCCATCCCTTCGCTCTCAAGACCAGCATAGACGAAAAGATGCGAAATCTGGCGCATCTGGCACGCAGGCGGTGCATCTGTCCCTAGACAAGCCCCAGCTTCCGCGCAGCCGTCTTCGCCTTGGCACGTGTCGTCACGCCGAGCTTCTGCATGATATGGGAGACATGGGCCTTCTCAGCCGGAAGCTTGATGTTCAGGATCTCGCCGATAGCGGCATTCGAGAGGTCTGCGGAATGAGGCGGAGCACCTTCTCCTCAGTCGGCGTGAGGGGTCGCTCGAGCTTCACTGGAGGCTGCATGAATGTCGGATAGAACGTCGCCTGCTGCCGTGAGAAAGCGATTGTCCTGGCGAGGAACTTCAGGTCCTCGTTCCATTCCGACTCCTGGAGCAGAGGAAGCACTGCGATGCCGAAGGTGGAAATAGGCTGAACGCAGCTGAAGCGGGAAGCGGAAGCCAGTGCCCGTACAAACGGCTCCCGCCAGCTTCCACCCTCACCGTCAGGGCTTTCATAGGTGCCGCTCTCTTCTTCTATCCGGGGAAATGGCAATGGCTGTGATCGTGTCGAGCATGATGAGGTCGATCGCATGCTCGCAGCGCTCGAAGATACGTCGCCACGGGGCAGGCATCGCATCGATATTCGGGATGAGGAAGTTCTCGCCACGCACAAGGAAACTATCCCTGATCTTCAGTATGGTCTGGCGTGCATCTTCAGCAGATCCATAGGTCACCTGCCTGCGGGCAAGCAGTACTGTCGCAGCGAACTCGGCATCGGGAGAGCCATGGAGATAGATGTCCTGGATCTTCGACGTGATGCCCAGCATCCTGGCATGCACATCCTTGCCATACAGAAGGGCGCTCTCGGCAATGGCACAGTCAGGAAGGCAGACGCCATCAGCTCCCAATGCACGCTCGACCGGCTTTGCAAACATGCGATAGAGCGCGGCATCGTCGAGTGTCCAGACGCTGAAGTCACGGCCGTCATTGATGATGGAAGGAAGTCCGCTCGTGCGGAGAAGGTGAAGCTGCGGTAGGCAGGCTCATCCTCATCCATGCCCTGGGCAATCAGGGGGCATGAGATTGACGGCAGAGCCAGCCGAGCGGACAAGGCAGGCGATATCGAGATAGCGGATATCAGCCTCGAGCTGCTTCTGCTTCTCGAGGCTATGGCCAGGACGTGCGGCATCAGCGCAGAGTCGCTCATACCATGAGCGGGACATGTCGAAGTTGACCCTCAGTTACGAGACCATGGAAAGGCCCATCATAAGGTCAGGAGAGTCTTGTGCCTCATCTTCGGGAACCGCAAGATAGCAGGGCTCGAGCTCGCGGAAATGCCCATGGTGGGGATCTTCATGGGCATGGCGCTCGAGGAGCTGGATGACCTTGGCATGGCGGCCGCAGAGGTCGTAGCAGCGTACGGCCATGACGGCATCGCTGCTTCTCGAAGCATGCTGCCGCCTTGAGGTAGAGCGCTTCGCGCTCCTCCGGGCTCCATTCCTGCTTCATCTTCCAGATCAGGAAGTCCTGGAAGATCGGCCAGAGCCTGAATCGACCGATGCCATCTTCGCTGAACATGTGGGCTGTCCGCTAGAGGCGGCGTATAACGCTCTCGGCGTTGCTGCAGCCGGTAAGCGCCTGCTCGAGGCCAATATCGAATCGCTCGAACGGAGCGATACTCAGGACAAGCGTGCGTTCCTCTGCAGGATGCGGTGCAAAGACGCTCCCCTGCATACAGATGAAGAAACGCAGCTTCGCGGATTCCAGTATCTCCTGCGTGAAATGTGGATGCGTTCCCATGATGCGGGCCGTGCGCTCCATCTCGTTCATCGCAGTCTCGATCATGAGCAGGTAGCCCTTGGCGCAAGCTCATACTCGGCAAGCCATCCCGGAAGCGGGCGGCGGCCACAGAGCACGAAGAGCACCGAGGGATAGGCTGCCGCCGCTTGAATGGGCGCATCCATGCCCGCCTCATCCACCAGCTGGAGATTGTCTACGAGGATGGCTTACTTGTGCGAAGAGCCCTGGGGCACACCTCCGAGGCATCCTGCAAGCTGATCAGGAAAGCCGAAGGCAGATGCATCCGCAGGAAGGATGTCGTAGTCATTGCACGCAGGCAGCTCATGGGCAGGCTGTCCTACCGCAGCCAGCCGGAGCACTGCAATGATGACCCGGCAGCTTCCCTGCGCATCGCCGAAGAGCCGTCGAGATCCTGCACGAGATGGGGTTCTCTTCGCCACTGCCCCAAGAACAGCCGTCCAGAACAGATTGCTGCATTGGGATCATATGGTATGGATCCAGCGTTTCCGACAATCCGCTCTGGCCGAAAGAGCCTATACCCGATACACCGTTCTTGCCATCCCGCAACCTCAAGGCCGCGCACTGGTTACATTCCGTACATGCCAGAAGCAGATGATTGCGGAAAGCAGGAAGAGGTCCTGCAGGCAGGCTTTTCATGCTGCATCGCTTGGGAAGGAGTCCATCATGAACCATGGGGATATCTCGTCGAGCGCGGACACCGTCGGTGTCGCTGTCGTCAACTGGAAGATGCCAAGGCTTCACGACCAGGCAGGAATCCTTGCCAACTGCCAGAAGATCGCGGACTACATCAAGGGGCTCAAGAGCGGCCTGCCTGGCCTCGACCTCATCGTCTTCCCGGAGTACAGCACCCACGGCATCATGTACGACTTCGATGAGATGATGGCAAACGCCACGACCGTAGATGGTCCCGAGGTTGCCATCTTCAAGAAGGCCTGCATCGAGAACCATGTCTGGGGCGTCTTCTCCCTTACTGGCGAGCGCCATGAAGAGCATCCGAAGAAGGTGCCCTACAACACCTTGATCCTCATCTCCGACACAGGAGAGATTGTCCAGAAGTACCGCAAGATCAGTCCCTGGACGCCTATCGAAGGCTGGTATCCGGGAGACCGCACCTATGTATCTGAAGGCCCCAAGGGCATGAAGGTGTCGCTGATCATCTGCGATGACGGAAACTACCCCGAAATCTGGCGAGATTGTGCGATGCGCGGCGCTGAGCTCATCATCCGCTCCCAGGGCTACATGTATCCCGCCGAGCAGGAAGAGGTCAATGTCGTGCCGGTCATGGCATGGTGCAACAACGTCTATGCTGCCGTATCCAATGCAACCGGCTTCGACGGCGTCTATTCCTACTTCGGCCATAGCTCCATCTGCGGCTTCGATGGCCATATCCTCGGCATGACAGGCACCGAGGACTACGGCTACCAGTATGCGCAGCTCTCGATCTCTGCCATCCGCGATGCACGAGAGAACTGGCAGTCGCAGAACCACCTCTACAAGCTGCTGCACCGCGGCTACACCGGCACTATCAACTCGGGCGAGGAGCGCTATGGCGCACCGGAGTGTCCCTTCGAGTTCTACAGGAACTGGGTCGAAGATCCTGCCGGCACGCAGAAGAAGGTTGAAGGCATGACGCGTCCGCTTCCGGGCGTCAAATGGGCACCGATCGATGGCATCCCCCACGAGGAATAGCATCTCTTCCAGAGCTTCATGTGAACGCCTCCTGCAAGACACGCCAGGAGGCGTTCTGCTGCCGCAGTCCGCTTCAGATGCGGCTGACATGAGTAGTAGGATGGTGGCAGGTATTATGGGCCGAAGGCAGGCTGCCTTCGGCCCACTGAAGCGAGAGGACACCATCATGGAATCCAGAGTCAATGAGGCTGCGGCACGCCACCGCCGTGGCTATAACTGTGCGCAGGCTGTTGCCTGCACGTACTGCGACCTTTTTGGGGTCGACGAAAAGACCATGTTCCGTGCAGCCGAAGGCCTTGGTCTTGGCATGGGCGGCATGGAAGGGACCTGCGGCGCCGTTGCTGGTGCCTGCATGATCGCAGGCCTTGCCACAAGCGACGGCAATCTCGAAGTGCCGAGGACAAAGGCGAAGACCTATGCCGTCTCCCGAGAGATCGTGAAGCGCTTCGAGGAGGCAGCTGGAGCCACACGCTGCCGCGATCTCAAGGGCATCGATACCGGAGCGGTCCTCATGCCCTGTCCTGCCTGCGTCACGACCGCAGCGCAGATTCTCGAGGATGTCGTGCTTTCGGACAAGGAGTAGCAGCGGCCGCTCGGGCACCCAGGAATCTCAGCATTAAGAGCATGCGCCCACTCTGATGCATCCCTCCCTCCTGTATCCAGAAGAGAGGGATGCATTGTTTTGATCCCCGCCATCCCGGCAAGGATTTGCTCTCAGGCACGCCAAGGCTATCGAGTTCGCTAGAAGCATTCGTACGGGTGACGATAGCATCATGGCGCGATGCGAGTTCAGCGGCCCACTCAGCTGCACGGCAATCGTCCTGCATGTATCGGTGCGGTGCATGTTCTCGTTCGCGGAGATGTCGAGGACGGGCGCTGCCCGGCTTCCTTTCATGCTGCGGTTTGAGATGTTATTGCCGAGCGCATTTTATCTGGCAGCCTTGCGTGCCGCAATCAGTTCGGCCCCCTTTGCAAGGTCCGGAAGTCCCGCTGCAATTCATCGGAGGATGCGCCTCTCGGCGCTTTGGAATGCCATTGAAGCCCATGCAGCGAGACGGCCGGGAAGGGTCACCCAAGCAGGCTTACTTCCCGCTCTGCTGCACCAGCCTCTGCCCAATCCTGTAGGCATTCTCCAGGTCCTTGGGGAAGTTCTTCTCGCGTGAGAGCTTCTTCCTCTCCCCATCGAATCCCGCCATGCTGTACTTGGAGTAGTCCGCGACCTGCAGCGTGTCAAAGCACGGATACAGGCAGACCTTGCCGTTGAGCATCCCGAGCTCCTGCGCGTACCCTTCGAACGAATCCTTGTAGAGCTTGTCGTAGTACTCCTTCGACGCGTTCATGCTGACGAAGAGCCCTACGTTCACCTTTCCGGTGAAGTAGCTGCTGTAATCGTCGTAGGACAGCGCACAGAAGTGCAGCCGTTCCATCACCTCGAAGTAGCGGCTCGTCGGCCTGCCCAGATAGATTGCCGTGCCGATGAGGGGGGTGTCTGCATGGAATATCTTGTCGATGATCGGGGACAGGTCGTCCTTCCAGTAGCAGCGGCACCTCTCGGCACCCTTCCTCTTGCAGAGCATGCAGCTCCTGCAGCCCGTGAAGCTGAGGTCGTAGAGGTCGATGTATTCGACCTCAGACCCGGCGCTTCTGGCGCCCTCCGCTGCCGACTTCAGGAGACTTGCCGTGTTCCAGGCCTTTCTCGGACTTGCGTTGAGCACCAGGGTCTTCTTCATGGATCTCCTTACACCGCGGATTTCATCGGGACATGCACCCATCCAGGCAACTATAAGCACAATAGCCGCTATTACGCAGCAGCTATACCAAGCTTTCCCAAAGCAGTCTCCTGCTGGCTGGCATGTCTTCGGTTCGAAAGCGCTGTGCTAGCTTCTGGGGTCGGGCTCTTGCCAAGGAACCTCGACAAAGTTGCCGGAAGACATGGCAGCATCGACCGGAATCACTGCACCCGTGACATAGCTCGCAAGATCGCTTGCCAGGAAGAGGGCGACATTGGCTATCTCTTCCGGACGGCCGAAGCGCCCGTTCGGGATCATGGACTGCGTCAGCTCGCGCTGCTCGGGCGAGATGGTGGCATAGATCTCTGTGTCGATCGCGCCTGGGCAGATGCAGTTGACCCTGATTCCATGGCGGGCATAGTCCATGCCGGCAGTCTGGGTCAGGCTGATCACGGCACGCTTTGCGGCGCTGTAAGGCGCGAAGTTGGCAGTTGGCTTGAGGCCTTCTGCTGACGAGACATTGATAATCGAGCAGTCCGTCGATTTCGAGGAGAGCATGGCCAAGACGGCATGCTTCATGCAGAGGAACACGCCGACATAGTCGATATCGGTGACGCGGCGGAAGTCCTTTGTGTCATACTCATGGATCGGCTTCATGAGGCAGCTTGCACCTGCATTGTTGACAAGGACATCAAGCGATCCATAGGCATCGAGGGCTGCTTGCATGAGATGCGCCACATCGTCTTCAGACGTCACATCGGTCCTGCAGAACAGGGCTTCGCCTCCCGCATGGCGTATCTCTTCGGCGATGGCCTCTCCCTTATCGGCCCTGCGGCCTGCCAGCACGACCTTCATGCCTTGCGCGGCAAAGACCTTTGCAATCGATTCGCCAATGCCAGAAGTCGCGCCGGTCACGACCGCAGTGCGGCCCTTGACACTCGAGAAGTCAGCCATCGTTTCATACCTTTCGCCGAAGTAATGGTCCGCAACAAGTCTGTGTCGGCTCACAGCGCAATCATATGCACATTTCTCTGTTCTGTTGAGTTCTACTACACTATTGAGATGTGTCCGACTCTTTGGGGGATTCATGAGCGCTTCCGACAGAACCAAGCAGCTGCTTGCTGACAAGCTCATCGAGATGAGTGAGACGAAGCCGATACAGGAGATTCGCGTGAAGGACCTCTGTGCAGCAAGCGGAACGGACCGTTCCACCTTCTACTATCACTTCAAGGACAAATACGATCTCATTGCCTGGATTTTCATGCAGCTCTTCGAGAGGGAGCGCTCCTTGAGTCCCATCGAGAACAGCGAAGAGATGATCGAGGGCATGCTGCGCGGCTTCTGGAGTGAGCGGGACTTCTTCAGGAATGCCCTGAAAGACCGCTCCCAGAACAGCCTCGATACCTATCTGCTCGATTTCTATATCAGTAGCGAGCGCGAGGCCATATGCCGGTATCAGGGGACAGAGAAGCTCGACGAAGAGACGGAATATGTGATCCGGCAATATTCCTACGGATGCCTTGGCATCACAATTGAATGGATTCTTGGGAAGAATGACCTGAGCGTCGAGAGCATGGCACACTACCAATATCTCTGCATGCCCGACATCCTGAAGCGCGCCTGGATAGCAGATGCCGCTGGCATGAAGAACCACTCCTGCCATGCAGAAGCGTAACGGGCCGTTCGCAGCATAGTCCCCGTCGCTCGGCTGGCTGTCTTCAGACTGTCCTGTCCCCACCAGGTCGAAGTGACCGCCGAGCTCCTCCTCAGTCTCCCCAAAGTGGCCCGAGACCCGTGCCACGCCCGGATTTCAACGCGAGGCAGCTACGAGATGCCGCCCTAGGCTGGGGTAGTCTCCGCCATCGACGCTGTCAAGTCCACGTGCGCGGCATCCCAGAGCCGCCTGCCGTCCGCGGGGAGGCAGTCGGGCAGGTCGACTGCAAACTCCTCGCTTCCCCACTCGCATGCCTGACCGTAGTACCAGCACTTCCAGTCGATCATCGCGCGGGTGCGCTCCAGCTCCGCGATTTGCTCGTCCACCTTGCGGCGCTGCTCGCGGAAGAGCTCCAGCCGATCGTCGTAGGTGCTGGGACCCTCCTGACACCAGTCCATGAAGCGCTTGATGTCGCGGAGCTCGAGCCCCGAGCGCTTGAGGCACTCGATCACGCGCAGCGCCTCGATCTGGTCGTCGCCAAAGCGTCGAGTACCCGACGTGCGCTCCAGTCCAGGAAGGAGCCCCATCTTGTCGTAGTAGCGGATGGTCGAAACCGGAAGGCCGAACATCCGAGAGATCTGGCCGATTGTGTACACCGTGTGCACCTCAAATTCTTATCTAGACCTAAAGCTAGATTGAGATTCTACAACAGAGAAGAACGTCCCTTCGACGAAAGGAAACGTAATGCTCGGAGACTTCACCTACCACAACCCCTGCCGCGTCCACTTTGGACCCAACGCGCTCGATGAGCTCCCCGGTGAGCTCGCAGAGTACGGCCCCAAGGTCCTTCTCACTTATGGCGGCGGCTCGATCAAGAGGAACGGCGTCTATGACAAGGTCATCGCTGCGCTTGAGGCTGCCGGCAAGACCGTGTTCGAGGTCCCCGGCGTCATGTCCAACCCCACCGCCGACAAGCTGCGCGAGGGCGCGAAGGTTGCACGCGAGAACGACGTCGACCTGATCCTGGCGGTGGGCGGCGGCTCCACCATCGACTACGCCAAGGGTGTCTCTGTGTCCGCATGGACCGAGGGCGACCCCTGGGAGCACCTGTACCTGCACATGGAGGAGCCGACCGGCAAGGTCATCCCCGTGAGCGACGTGTTGACCATGAGCGGCACCGGGTCGGAGATGAACGCAGGCTCCGTGATCACTAACCACGAGGAGGGCCTCAAGATCGGCCACGTGTTTGGCTCCAACGTGATCCCGCGCTTTGCGATCGTGAATCCTGAGCTCACCTTCACCGTGCCCGACTACCAGATGCGCGCAGGCATCTACGACGCCTTCAACCACATCTGCGAGCAGTACTTCTCTGGGACCGATGACAACACCAGCGACTACATCGCCGAGGGCCTCATGCGCAGCCTGGTGCACGCAAGCCGCATCGCGGTTAAGGACCCCAACGACTATGAGGCGCGCTCCAACATCAGCTGGGTCTGCACCTGGGCACTCAATACGCTCATCGCGTGCGGCAAGTCGACCGACTGGGAGGTCCACATGCTGGGCCAGGCCATCGGAGCGGTGACCAACGCCACGCACGGCATGACCCTCTCCGCCGTGAGCCTGCCCTACTATCGCCTGGTCATGCCCTACGGAGTGGAGAAGTTCGCGCGCTTTGCCCGTGCGGTGTGGAACGTGGACGACTCCGGCAAGTCCGAGCGCGAGGTCGCCGAGGCGGGCCTGGAGGCAATGAGCGAGTGGATGGACCAGATTGGCGTGGTAAAGAGCGCCCGCGAGCTGGGACTGACCGAGGAGAACATCCCCGATGCCGTGAAGGCGACCTTCATCCTGAACGGCGGCTACCACAAGCTGACGACCGAGGAGGTCGAGCAGATCTTCCACGAGAGCCTGTAAAGCCGCGGCGCGCAGACGGCATGCGATGGGCCGGGACGGTGGGTTGAGCCTTCCGTCCCGGCCGCCTCTTTTCGGGCTTTGCCGCGGACGCCGGAGCCGGGTTTTGCTCCCGAGGAATATCGACCTGTAGCTATCAGCCAGGCAGCGGGCAATCATCAACGAACGGGACTCTGCTCAGGAATTGCGAGTATTGACAATCGATGGGGTCCCACGGGGGCGTTCTGCTGAGGAAACGCGAGCTTTGGCAATGAGGAGCCCCCGATGACTGCCAACACTTGACTTTCCTCAGCAGATAAGTGGTGCGCGGGGCACGAGGCCTCGCGGCAACGACCATCTAAGGGGATTTCTTTTTGTCATTGTTCTGTAGGGAACGCTAGAACCTAACGTTTAGAGAGGGTGCAAGGCGCCCAAGGTTCGCTGCGTTCCGAATCCATCCACAGGTAACGGATTCTCACAGAACAGGAACAAGACCATGGTTTTCCCGAAGGCAGACACCTTCCCTCAATCCATCATACGCGAACACAGCATGGGACCCAATCCGCTCAAGCTATGCGAGGAGCTCCTAGGCCACGCCGAAATCCCCGCAGGCTCCGTCGTGCTCGACCTCGGCAGCGGCGCCGGGCTCACGAGCGCCCTCATGGCGCGCGAGTGCGGCTTCACCGTGTACGCCGCCGACCTCTGGAGCGACCCCTCCGACAACATGCGCTTCTTCGAGGAGATGGGGCTGACGAACCGGCAAGCCGTCCCGCTCAAGGCGGACGCGACAGCGCTTCCCTTCGCGCACGGGTTCTTCGACGCCGTCGTGAGCGTCGATTCCTACAACTACTTCGGCCGCGACCCCCTCTACCTTGGCGAGCATCTGCTGCCGCTCGTCAGGCGCGGCGGCGAGCTGCTGTTTGCCATACCCGGAATGGCGCGCGACTGCCACGACGACCTGCCTGCGTGCCTGCTCGCGTCCTGGACGCCCGAGCAGCTCGACTACATGCACGACATGGCTTGGTGGCGCGCCAA
>OMVT01000052.1 GCA_900314535.1 uncultured Olsenella sp.
GTCCTCGACGGCGATGGCTTGGCTCTCGCGCACCGCCTCGGTCGTGGCCTTGTGGATGGCGTCCTTCCTCTGGTTTGCTATCCGCTCATGGATGCGGGCGACCCTTATGCGCTGCCTGGCGTGTCTTCTGGAGCCCTTCTTCTTCCTTGAGAGCCTCCTCTGCGCCCGCGCCAGCTTCCTCTCCGATCTGGCAAGCGCCTTGGGGTTTGCGACCTTCACGCCATCGCTCCGGGCCATGAGGTCGTGCACGCCGGCGTCGATGCCGAGCACCGCTATGGCGCCCGGCGCTGCCTCGGGTTCCGGGCAGTCCGTGCAGCACAGGCACACGAAGCATCTGCCAGAGGGCACCTGCTTCACCGTTGCCGAGAGCACGCGGCCCTCGATCCTCCTGCTCACCCGCGCCTTCACGAGGCCGAGCTTGGGGAGCTTCACATGGCGTGGGTCTGGGACGCATGCCATGTTTGTGCGGTACGACCTGCGGCCTGCATGCTTGGACCTGAACTTCGGGAACCCCGTCCTGCCTGGATTGCGGAAGAAGTTCTGGTATGCCCTGTCCAGGTCGCGCAGGGACTGCTGCAGCGCCATGGAGTCCACCTCCGCAAGCCACGGCGCGTCCGTCTTCTTCCAAGCGGGAATCTGCGTGATGTAGGAGTTGATGTGTTTCGATTTACCCGTCTGCGCGTATTCGTCCTGCCTCATCGCCAGAACCTTGTTGTAGACCCACCGGCAGCAACCGAAGGTTCGCCCGATGAGCTCTCGCTGCCGCGCGTTCGGATAGATGCGTATCTCATAGGAGCGCTCCACTCCAGGCCACCTCCTGCCCTCTCCCGGAATCCCTGCCCATGCCGCCTGCAGGTATTGGCCTGCGGCGTCTCCGTGCCCCCTGGATGGATTATGCCACGCCCTGCTGTCCGCGTGCCTTCATGCTGCCGCTGCGCCTCATATTCCCATAGCTGAAGCCAGGGGTTTTACGGCGCTTTTGATAAAGGTGCCTCTGTCGACATTCGACTCAGCCTTGCAAAGGATCTTGGAATAAGCACCAAAGTCCTCGACTCATGGCTGGTAACAATCAACACCGTCCGCAATATCTGCTGTCACCATGGTCGTCTCTGGAACAGGGTCATAGGGAATCCTCCCAAGTTGCCCAAGTCCGAAGCATGGCATGTGCCTTTTGAAATCAACAATGATCGTATTTTTGGGACCCTCACCGTACTGAGCTGGCTTTTAGAACGTATGGCTCCCGACACCCACTGGCGGTCACGGCTCTTTTCACTGATGAACACGCTACCCCGGCGCTACTGGCCTCTCATGGGATTTCGCGAAGGCTGGGATGCTTGTCCCATCTGGTCACCATGGCTTCCTGATGCCTGGGAAGATTCCACCGGGACCAATCCGCACTCTCATTCGAACACCTGAAAACTCCGAAGACAAGCACCAGTCAATTCAATGGTGCTGAAGATTGTTCCATCTGCAACATCTGCAAGATATCTCTCTATAGAAATACGCCCCTGGCAGATGGGCTCATGCCGCACTGCCAGGGGCGTATCATTCGGGCTTGTCTTCTGCAGATTGCCTAATCCAGGTCGTCCCTGCCCTCTGCCCACTGGTCAACCATATCGTCCGGAACGACGGTCCAGGGCTCGCGCTCGGCGCGCTCCTTGGCAAGACGCTTTGCCTCTGCACGCTCCTGCTGCTCTGCAACAGTGCGGTCGAAGGCAGCACGCTCCTTCTCTTCCTTGTCCACGCGTTTCACCATGGTCACAAGGCCCTGGACGATTGCATCGATATCGGGCTCGGGGAAGCCGCCGCCCGAGAAGGCCCACTGGAGGATCCAGGCAGCAGAGGAAAGAGCTCCCACGCAGAGCACATCGTCCGGACAGACAAGCTGCACATGGTAGGTACGGGCAACGCCTTCCACGGCCTTCGTACGTCCATAGCTGATATCGTCGCCGAGGTTCGTCCTGGCCATGAGCTCGACAGCTACATGCTCGAGAAGGTGCGCGACTTCGGTTCCGCCCATAACATCGCGGAAGGTCTTGCCGCCGTCGCCCACGCAGGCATGGCTTGCAATCTGCGGCATGAGGCGCCAGACCCTCGTCGTGGCATCCAGGTCCTCGTTTGTCATTTCCGGATAGCCATCGCCTATGCGCACACGGGCCGTCAGGAACTCCGGCCCGATCGAGATCTTCTGGAACTCTATGATGTTGGACACAGCGAAACCTCCTGCACCTTAGTCCTCTTCGTGGTCCTTCGGCTGCTTCTTCTCCTCTTCGGAGGGTGCCTCTTCAGGCTCTTCCTCCTTGGCAGGCTCGGGTGCCGTGACACGCAGCAGGGCGATTCTCCTTCCGCGCATGGACTGCACGCGGAACGTATACCCATCCTTCGTGTAGACGTCACCCGGCGAGGGCAGCTGGTCGGCAAGCTCCAGGATGAATCCAGCTACAGTCTCGTATTCCTCGTTGTCGGGAATCGGCCAGCCGAGATCTGCCGCATCGTCCACCGAGAAGCGTCCGTCGACAAGCCATTCACGGTCGGAGAGCTTCGTCAGGTACTTGTTGTCGGGGTCGAACTCATCCTCGATCTCGCCGACGATCTCCTCGACGATGTCTTCGATCGTTATAACGCCCGCAGTTCCGCCGTACTCGTCGACGACGATGACCATCTGGTCATGGGAGGACTGCATCTCCTGGAGAAGCGGGATGATGTCCTTCGTATCGGGCACGAAGTCGGCATCGCGCATGAACTTCGAGATGCTCTCGTCCTTGTTCTCGCCGTCCATGAGGGGGCTGATGATGTCCTTGATGTGGGCGATGCCGACAATGCGGTCCACGTCCTCATGGTAGATGGGGATGCGGGAGTAGCCTGTGCGGCGCATGACCTGAAGGACCTGCCCCAGAGTCGAGGTGTCTTCCATAGCGGTCATATCGACACGGGGGACCATGACCTCACGGGCAATGGCATCGCCGAGGTCGAAGATCTCATGTATCATCGACTTCTCCGAATCGGAGAGATCGTCTGCATCGGACACCATGTACTTGATCTCATCTTCAGAGACGTTGTTGCGGTCTTCTGCCGACTTCACGCCCAGAAGATGCGCGAGGCCATTTGCGCTTGCCGATGTGAGCCAGACAAGCGGCTTCACGATCGTGGAGAAGGTCTTCAAGGGGCCGGCGACGCTCTTTGCCATCTTCTCGGCGTCTGCCATAGCGATGCGCTTGGGCACGAGCTCGCCCACGACAATCGAGAAGTAGGAGACGATGAGGGTGATCAGGATGGGAGCCAGGACAGAGGCGGTCGCTGCGCTCATGCCGAGCGATGCCATCCATGCTGCAAGCGGCTCAGAGAGGCTCGTGGCTGCGAATGCAGAGCTTGCGAATCCGACGAGCGTGATTGCGACCTGAATGGCCGCAAGAAAGGCCGTGGGGTCCTCTGTCATCTGGGCAGCAAGTGCCGCACGCCTGTCCCCCTCCTCTGCCTCATGGTCGAGCATGACCTTCTTGGCAGTGGATAATGCCATCTCCGACATGGAGAAGTAGCCATTGACAATGGTCAGAAGTATCGTGACGATGATGCTGATTGCTATGTCCATATGTGTGGACGCAACCTCCTGGGTACGTGCTGTTCTTGACCCTCCATTCTATCAAAATGCATGGCAGGCCATATATCTGAAGGAAAGGCCACATGGGATGCATGAGGCTGGTAAAACAGCATATCTGGCATGCCAGAAAGCCTCGGCTGAATCATCTGCCCGCTCATTTAAAGTCTCATTTAATGTCTCATGAGACTTTAAATGAGACTTTAAATGAGCCGATCCATGGCAGGCTCCCGTAAAGCTCTTTTCCGTTGCCAGGCTCCTTTGACGTGCATTCTGCCTGCATCTGGCTCCGATTCACCGCTCTGTGGCAGTTTCATCAGGCAGTTTCAATATCATGATATAAACAAGGCGCCAGCCCTGCAGACGATCTCTTCTCTGCATCAGGGGCCTTGAGCAGGCCCTTAGGTTTCTTTGCGGCCCTCTTTGCATGCTCAGGAAACAGATTGCCTATCACAATCACCGCTTCGCTGCCTGCAAAAACGCGGAGCCAGATGCTTCCGGCTCCGCGCAATCCTGCAATCAGTGTCTCAAGCCTCTGAGGCTATGCGTTCTCCTTCGCAAGGGCGATGACCTTGTCGCTGATAGCGGCAAGGTGCTCTTCGGAAGGAATCCAGTTCTCGGAGATGGTCTCGCGCACATCGAAGCCGACAGAAGACATCTCGGAAGCGATCTGCTTCTGTGCAAGCGGAGCCCAGCCATAGGAGCCGAAGGCAATAGCGATGCGGCCCTGGTTCTTCGGGGAGAGGCCCTTCATGTAGCACAGGAACCCTGCGATGGTCGGCAGCATCTGGGAGTTGAAGGTCGGCGATCCCACGCAGACATACTTCGCATCGAGGAAGGCATTCATCACATCAGAGTTGTCGTTCGCCTTGATGTCCATGAGCTCGGCCTTGACGCCAGCTGCGACAAAGCCATCGGCGATAGCATGGGCCATCTTGTCCGTGGAGCCCCACATCGAGTCATAGACCACGACAGCGGAGTCCTTGAGGGCGCCGGAGGTGTACTCCTCCTCATACGCCTTGAGGATATCCTCCACATGCGAGCGCCAGATGACGCCGTGAGCGGGTGCGATCATATCGATTGCGTCCGCACCGAGGGAGCGCACGGCCTTGACGGCGGCAGCTGCCTGCGTGCGGTAGGGCTGCACGATGTTGGCATAGTACTTGCGCGCCTGGTTCAGGACGACAGAGAGCTCGTTCTCGTCGTCGAAGCGGCCAGAGGATGCATAGTGCTGGCCGAAAGCATCGTTCGAGAACAGGATCTTGTCATAGGCATCGTAGGTGACCATGTTGTCCGGCCAGTGGACCATGGGCGTCTGCACGAACGTGAGCGTGCGCTTGCCGATCGAGAGGGTATCTCCCGTCTTCACGCCGTGATAGCCGAGGTCTCCATAGTGTGCCGTGAGGCCACGGACGCCCTGGGGTGCGGAGGCATAGATCTCGACGTTCGGGGAGAGCTGCTTGATCACAGGCGTGGAGCCAGAGTGGTCCATCTCCACGTGGTTGCAGATGAGGACATCGATCTTGGAAGGATCGATCACGGTAGAGATGCGGGAGACGAGCTCGTCCTTGAACGTGATCTTGGCCGTATCGATGAGCGTCACCTTCTCGTCCATGATCAGATAGGCATTGTAGGTGATGCCGTCCTCGGTCTTGTAGCCGTGGAAGCTGCGGGCATTCCAGTCGAGCGCGCCCACCCAATAGACATCGGGCTTTACCTGAATTGCAGTGAGCATGGGAACCATCCTTAGTTGAATGACATCTGGCGTATCTGAGCATATCACGCGGCAGAGAGACGCAGATATGCATCTTTGCTTTCAGATGCTACCGTTTTTCAGATGGTTCCGGAAGGCTACAATCGATAAAAGCTATCAAATAGGTGATATTTGCTTGGTGGAGAACGAGGTGCAGAAGAAATGCTTCGGCCTCCTGTCGAAGGAAGCCCATAGCAGGATGCGCGACCCGACGGGGCAGGCTCTTGTGACACGCCTGATGCCATCCTTGTCCCATCTGGCTTCGATTCGAACTTGTTTAGTTCTGCTCCCACTTGTTTAGCTTTAGCCCCTATTTGACTACTTTTCGTGCCTATTTGAATACTATTCGAATAGTAGTCAAATAGCAGTCAAGCAGTTGTCGATCATCTGCGGCCATATCTGTCCCTTGGGGCCCCTCAAAACGCTTCGGCAGCAACAAGGCCTGCAGGCTCGGATGGACCTGCAGGCCTTCTGTCTTCCTGTGTGCACGTGCCTACTTCAGGCCGGCAGCACGCCTTTCCTGATACTCCTTTGCAAGCTTTTCCTGCACATCGTGCGGGACCTGCTCATAGCCGGAAAGCTCGATCGTGAACTCGCCGGTGCCGCGGGAAAGCGAACGCAGGCGTGTCGCATAGTCGACGACCTCGGCATACGGCACGGTCGCCGATATCGTGGTCATTCCTGCCGCTGCGCCCTGGCCTGCCTCCATGCCCTCGACGCGGCCGCGCGATGCGGAGATGTCGCCCATGATGGAGCCGGCATAGGACTCAGGCACCGACACCTTCATCTTTGCCATGGGCTCCAGAAGCACCGGTTCTGCCTGCTCGACGGCCTTCTGGAAGCCGATCCTCGCGGCTGTCTTGAACGCCATCTCGTTCGAGTCGACCGGATGGTAGGACCCGTCATAGACGGCGACCTTCACGTCGATCATCGGGTAGCCTGCCAGCACGCCTTCTGCCATGGTCTCCTGGACACCCTTGTCGATGGCAGGGATGAAGTTCCTCGGGATGTGGCCGCCGACGACCTCGTCGACGAACTCATAGCCCTCGCCTGGGTTCGGCTCGAGCCTGAGCCAGCAGTCGCCGAACTGGCCGGCGCCGCCTGTCTGCTTCTTGTGCCTGCCCTCGGCAGACGCGACACGGCGGATCGTCTCGCGATACGGAATCCTGAGCTTCACGGTGTGGGCAGTGATGCCGACACGGTCCTCGAGGCGATCAAGCAGCACGGACACCTGTGCCTCGCCGATAGCGGAGATGACGGTCTGGCCCGTCTCCTCGTCGCGCTCGACCTTGAGCGTGGGATCGGCGTCTGCTGCCTTCTCGAGGAAGGTATAGAGCTTGTCTTCCGTGCCGCGCTTGTCCGGCTCGATAGCAATGCGGTAGAGCGAGTTCGGGAAGCGGAAGGCAGCTGCCTCGACCTTGCCCGTGACGGAGAGCGTGTCTCCTGTCTGCGCTTCGAGCTTCGGCACGACGACGATGTCTCCTGCCGATGCCGACTTCACCTCCTGCGTCTCCTTGCCCATCATGCGGAAGAGGTGCGTGAGGCGCTCTGTCTTCCTTGTGCGGGCGCACACGAGCTCGAGTCCCGGTGTCACGGTGCCGGCGAGCACCTTCAGGAACGAGAGGCGGCCATTCGAAGGATCCTGGAGAGACTTGAACACGAAGGCGACCGGACGGTCGTCGTCCGGGGAGATATCGAGCTGCTCGCCGTTCACGAGCGGGATGCGGCCGAAGTCTGCCATGGCCGGGAAGTAGTCCACGACATTGTCCATGAAGGAGATAACGCCCTCCTCCTTCACGCAGGAGCCGGCAAAGACCGGCACGAAGATGCGCTCGACGAGTGCCTTGTGAAGCAGGCCTTCGAGCTCTTCCTGCGTGAGCGCCTCGCCGTCGAGGTACTTCACCATGAGGTCATCGTCCGCCTCGACGACAAGCTCGCAGAGGGCATCGCGCGCTTCCTGGAGCGTGTCGGCATACTCTGCCGGCACCGGCCCCTCGACGGGCTTGCCGTTTTCGAGATGACGGGCTACCTGGTGCACGACGTCGATGACGCCGGAGAAGGCCTCTCCTGTCCCCATGGGAAGCGTGACAGCGGCAAGACGCGGGCCGAAGTGCTCCTTCAGGCTCTCGAGCGTCGTGGCGAAGTCAGCTTCTGCACGGTCGATGCGGTTCACGAAGACCGCACGTGCAAGGGAGAGGTCTTCTGCGGCAAACCAGAGACGGGTTGTCACGGCAGCAGGGCCGCCTTGGGCATCGACGACGAAGAGTGCCGTCTCGCAGGCGCTCATGGCTGCATAGGCGTCACCGACGAAGTCAGGATAGCAGGGAGCGTCGAGCACGTTGATGCGGGTGCCTTTCCACTCGATCGGGGCGATGGTCGTCGAGATGGAGAATCCGCGCGATGCTTCCTCGTTATCGTAGTCAAGCGTGGGCTTGGTGCCTGCATGGCCTCCGAGACGGGTGGTCTTGCCCGTCAGGTGCAGCATGGCCTCTGCCAGCATGGTCTTGCCCACGCCGCCTTGGCCCACAAGGACAACGTTTCTGACCTTCTCATCACCCATGATGTGCCTCCTTGGTCCAACGGAGAGCAAGGCAGGTCCCCGCTCTTCCGCAGCGAGTCGCTTGCCACACACCTTACCCACAAGAGCGGGATAGAGACGCTATATATCGGGAGGCGTGAGGCTTCGCGTGCCAGACGGCACGGGAGACGGCATAAGCGCAACGAAGGAGGCTATTTCTTGATGCGGTCTTCGTCTGTGATGGGACGCACGACCCTGGCAGGGACGCCTGCCGCAAGGACATGTGCCGGGATGTCCTTCGTGACGACGGCACCAGCAGCTATGACCGAGCCCTCGCCGATATGGACGCCAGGCAAAAGCGTCACGCAGGCACCGATCCAGACGTTGTTGCCGACCTCGATAGGAAGCGCACGCTCGATGAAGGAGTTCCTTTCTTCTGCCACGAGCGGGTGCTGTGCCGTGTAGGCACCGAAGTCAGGACCGATGAAGCAGTGCTCCCCTATCGTTATCTTTGCCCCATCCATGAAGTACGCACCATGGTTCACGAAGGTATGGGCACCGATATGCACATTGAAGCCGTAGTCCACCTGAAGCGGTGCCCACATCTCCACATCTTCGCCGACAGAGCCCAGCAGGTCTTCCAGGAGCTCCTTCTGCCTTGGCAGGTCGGAGGGCCTTGCCTGGTTGAACTCGTATGCCATGTCCTGGGCACGCTCGCGGAGCTCTGCGAGCTCCTCGTCTTTCCCGGCGTCGTACCAGACGCCTTCTGCCATGAGCTCCTTAGCGCTCTTCTTCTCCATCTATGCCACGAGCCTTTCTCCTGCGACGACAGCGAATGCACCTGCAACAAGAGAGATACCCATATAGAGGGCCGCTGCACCATAGGATCCCTTGTCGATGAGACCCTGCGACTCGAGCGCGAACGTGGAGAACGTCGTGAAGCCGCCGCAGAAGCCGGTCTTCAGGAGCAGCTCCGCACGGGGCGTGAGCGACCCCTTGAGGATCAGGCCCGTGAGGACGCCGATGATGAAGGAGCCGATGATGTTGATGGCCAGAGTCTTCCAGGGAAATCCTCCCTGGGTGCCGACAGGCAGAAGCCCTATGAGGTAGCGAAGGATTGCGCCTGCAGCGCCGCCGAGCCCCACCATGATGCATTCCATAGCAAGCCTTTCTCACGCAATTGTGTGCATACCAGCATAGAGAAGAAGGCTTTTCCTGCATGGGCTGGGCCAGCAATCCAACAGAGTGCACGCATTCCATCCTGAGGAGGATGCTGGTCCAGGCAATCCCGCAAAACTCTGCGTATTCTGTAGATACGCAAAACTTTGCGTAATTTCTTGAACCGCAGAATTCTGCGGCTCTATAATATACGCAGAGTTTTGCGTGATGAGGAGCCACATTATGGATGCACATCTGATTGCATTGCCCCTTCAGGCAGGGAATGCCGTTCGTTTGGAGCGCATGAACAGGAGATGGACCCAGAAGCAGCTTGCCGAGAAGGCAGGAGTCTCGGAACGCCTCGTCAATGCGCTCGAGGCCGGAGATGCAAAAGGCATCAGGCTCGACAAGCTCATGGCCATCTATGGTGCACTGGACATGCGCCTCTTCGTACAGCGGCCTTATGAGCGCGAACAGGAGGAAGCCGCCCTCAAGAAAGAGATGGCAAAGATCAAAGATGTGCCTTTTGCCGGAGGCGACGAAGCCTATATAGAGAGCTGGAAAAAGCTGGCCTTGGAAGCCATGGGGGCGGGACATGGCACAATCTGAGCTCGCTGTCTTCATCGCAGGAGAGCCAGCGGGAACGCTCATCCGCTCCAGCACCGGCCTTCTTTCATTTGCATATCACAAGGATTACCAGGGCGTCGCCCTGTCCCGCTCCATGCCCTGTCGGCCCGAGCCATATCCGCAGAAGACCGTCCTTCCCTACCTTTTTGGCCTTCTGCCTGATGCCGAGGAATCGAGAGCCTCGGTTGCCCGCGAGGCTGGATGCAGCCCCAACAATGCCTTCGGACTCCTTTCCTACATAGGCCTCGACTGTCCGGGAGCCGTGCAATTCTGCACGCCGGACAAGGCGGCAGAACTTGGCAAGCGGGAGTCAGCCTACGTCCCCCTCTCCGACAAGGAAATCGGCCAGAGGCTTGAGCAGCTCGGCACAGATGCCGAGGCAAGCTGGATGGCGGAAAGGGAGCGATGGTCTCTTGCCGGAAACCAGGACAAGTTCGCCCTGGCGTGGCATGAAGGGCAGTGGTGCTCCTGCACGGGCGCAGCCCCTACAACCCACATCTTCAAGAATGGCATCCGTGGCTTCCGTCTGGAGGCGCTCGACGAGTTCTTTTGCATGAAGCTCGCCACTGCCTGCGGGCTGCTTGCTGCAGACGTCTCCTACAAGCTCTTTGATGGGAAGCCCTGCATCATCGTCAAGCGCTTCGACCGGATGGAGCGTGAGGATGGCACAGTCGGGCGCATCCATCAGGAAGACCTCTGCCAGGCGCTCTCGTACATGCCGTCCCAGAAATACGCTTCGGATGGCGGACCTGCCGTTCCTGAGATTGCCGCATTGCTGCTCGGGACCTTTGCTCCGCGCGAGAACATGGAGCACTTCGTAGAGGACCTCTTCTTCTGCTGTCTCACTGGCGCTATTGATGCCCACGCAAAGAACTATGCACTGCTCTTGGGCTCGAAAGACGTTGCCTTCCTGTCTCCGCTCTACGATGTGGCATCCGTGCTTGGCTACAGCGAGATGCGCAGGAAAGCACGTCTCGCAATGAGCATCGGAGGAGAGAATCGGCTGGGGCGCATGAGCAGGCAGGCACTCGAACGATTCGCAAAGGCAGGCCGTCTGGATGAATTCGGTCTGGACGTCAGCTGGTGCATCTCCCTCATGCAGGATATTGGTGAGGAGATTCTTGCAAAGGAAGCCGGGCTCTTCGACGAGATGGCCGACATTCCAGGGATGGAAGAGCTCAGGGCACACCTCGAAGCTCCGCTTGTCGAGAACGTCTCGTCCATCCTGGCCTGCATTTCATCCTAGGCTGAAGGGACTTCCCCGAGACACAAAAAGAGGGGCAGCGCCCGTGCGCTGCCCCTCCTGTGCAACCTCTGTGAGAGATTACTGGATCTCGACCTTGGTCGCGTTCGTCTGTTCCTGGATCTTCGGGACGTTGACGGTGAGAACGCCGTCTGCGAGCTTCGCCGTGATGCCCTCGTTGGCGGCATCCTTCAGATACACGCCACGGCTTGCCTGCCACTCCGAGGTCTCCTTCTGCAGGTAGTTCTTGCCCTTGTCCTCG
>OMVT01000023.1 GCA_900314535.1 uncultured Olsenella sp.
ATAGATGCGTGCCTGGTACATGATCTCGCCCAGGCCGATTGCATAGAGGATCGTGGAGTCCTTGAGCGTGATGATGCACTGGTTCACGAGCGTCGGCAGGCAGATGCGCACCGCCTGCGGCAGGATGATCTTATGCATCGAGGTGGCATAGGAGACGCCGAGCGAGCGCGATGCCTCCATCTGGCCTGCAGGAACTGCCTCGATCGAGCCCCTGAAGATCTCCGAGATATAGGCGCCTGCATTGAGCGTGAGCGTCAGGATGGATGCCGTGACGACGTCGATCCTGAAGTCGGAGTAGCCCATATACTGGATCAGCTGCGGCATAGCGAAGTAGAGATAGAAGGCCTGCACCAGCATCGGCGTGCCGCGGATGATCCAGATATAGAACTTTGCGATGCCTCTCAGCACCTTCACGTGCGAGATGTGCATGAGGCAGACGAGGATGCCGACGAACATGGCAATGACGAGCGAGATGACGGTCACCTGCAGCGTCGTTGCCAGGCCTGACATCAGCATCGGCCAGACATCGCCGAATGTTGCGGCGAGAGATTCAAAACCCATAAAGCTTCCTCCCTGTACCCTGTGGCTCAAGACAGCAAAGGGGCACCCGCACGAAGGCGGGCACCCACGATGTCATCTCTTGGCTGCCCGAAGCGGCACGTACTAGCCCTTCAGGTACTTGTTCACGATCGCGTCGTAGTCTCCGGAATCCTTCATCTTGGAGAGACCCTCGTTGAAGGCAGACAGAAGATCTGCGTTCTTGCCCTTCATGACAGCGAAGCCATAGGGCGTGGAATAGTCGTCCTTCTCCTCCGTCACGATCTGGAGGCCGTTGCCCTGGGTGATGCCGTAGGACATGACCGGGTAGTCCTCGAAGCAGGCAACAGAGTTGCCGGTCAGGACATCCTGGTACATGATCGAGGAATCATCGAAATAGGTGAGCGTGAAGCCATACTTCGGGGCAAGGGACTCTGCGCAGGTCGCACCCATCGTGCCGGTCTTGGCAGCGACGGTCTTGCCGTTCAGGTCCTCGTATCCCGAAATCGAGGAGCCCGCCTTGACGGCCATGCAGACATAGGAATCATAGTAGGGATCGGAGAAGTCGTACTTCTGCTTGCGGGCATCTGTGATTGACATGCCGGCGATGACAGCATCTGCCTGGTTGGATTCAAGGGCTGCGACCGCTGCATCGAAGCCCAGCGAGTTCAGCTCATACTTGAAACCGGTGAGCTCTGCTGCCTTGGCAAGAATATCGACATCGATACCGACAAAGTTGCCCGAGGCATCGGTGAACTCGAAGGGAGCAAAGGTCGTATCGGTCGCAACCGTATAGGAGCTCTTCGAGAAGCCGGAAGAGGAATCGGAACTCGAGCTCGACTGGGAGCTGCCGCACCCAGCAAGAGCAAGCCCCGTGGCAGCAAGCGTGCCCGAAGCGATACCGACGAATTGGCGGCGAGACATTGAATACGACATACCCTACCTCCCAGACGACCATTTCCCTGTGCATTGAGCAGACAAAGAGCGGGAACCCGATGCACAGAGCCTTGAAGGATTTCTGCGCCCTTCAGTTCCGTATCTTAAATATTGAATATTTATCCATGATTGTTGAAATATTTTCACGAGGTTACCAGGCCGTAACTTCTTGGGAGGCAACGGAAACAATATGTTCGTATGCAATGCCTGTTTGTACCCGTGCAGGCAGCAGCCTTGGGGCATGCAACAGGGACTTTTTCGGTGCGGCTGACGTGCTCTTTTCGTTTCCATTCCATATCGCCCTATTTCCTAGCAATGCAATAGGAATTCTTTCAGGCTACAATGATTGAACCAAATCTGTTCGACGGGAGGCAGTTTCATGAACAGCACGACACAGCACAGCAACTTCAGCGCATCTATGGGCCGCCGCAGCTTCCTCGCTCTTGCAGCAGGTATGGCAGCCCTGGCACCAGTAGCGCTCACTGCCTGCGGACAGACCCAGAGCCCAAGCTCTTCCAGCACCTCCACGGACAGCTCTTCGAGCTATGACATCTCCGGCAAGAAGCTCACCTTCGTTGGAGACAACGCGTTTGCCCCCTACCGCTATATCGAGATGCAGCCAGACGGCTCCCAGAAGACCGTCGGCCTCGATATCGCAATCGCAGATGAAATGGCATCGCGTCTTGGCTTCACGTATGACTTCGAGCCGCAGGAGTTTGCAGCGACGCTTGCCACGATCCAGAGCTCCGATACCTCATTCACGATGGCAATGAGCTCGAATGCAGAGAGGCTCGAGACCTTTGACTTCACGCGCGGCTACTACGAGCCCCGTGTCGGCGTCCTCACGATGGGAGACAAGGTAGAGGATATCGACGGGCTCAAGGGCAAGAGCATTGCCTGCACGACCGGCACGGTCCAGAACAAGTTCGTGGCAGCCGTCCTGCCTGATGCCGACGTGCATACCTATGACGGCGGAGACCAGTGCCTGCAGGAGGTCCTCGCCGGCAGGATCGATGCCTATGTCTGCGACGGCGCAGAGGGACAGTCGATGGTCGATGCCAACCCTGGCCTCGTTCTGGGGCTGCTCGACCGCTCCGAGACCGAGGACTACGTCGGTGTCTACCGTCTTATGGCACAGAAGGATGCTCCTTTTGTCTCGGCACTCGACAGCTGCATCGCAGACATGCTCCAGGATGGTACGATCGATTCCTACATCAGCAAATATGTCGGTCCTGACTTCGTCTGGGGCGATGGCGGCTTCGCTGCCGCCGGCAGCTCTACCGTCGGAGACAGCACCGGCGAATAGCACTCGGACGTAGCATGAACTTCTCGGTCCTCAATCCCTATATGCCCTTGTTCTGGAGCGGCCTTCTGACCACCGTCGAGGTGACAGGGGCCGCCCTTGTTCTTGCCTTTGCGCTAGGTGCCATAATCGCCCTTCTCAAGGTCCTGCCGATACGCTGGCTCAGGGCGCTGCTTGACTTCTATACCTCGATCTTCCGGGGCATTCCCCTCATCGTCCTTCTCTTCATCGCCTACTTCGCGACGCCTCAGCTCACGGGCTACAAGATCACGATGTTTGCCGCGTCGGTGCTGACGCTCGGGCTCAACGGCTCTGCCACGGTATCAGAAACCCTGCGTGGCGGCATCCAAGGCGTCGACCGGGGACAATATGATGCGGCACGCGCGCTTGGCCTTCCGTATGGGAAGATGATGGCCAAGATCATATTGCCGGAGGCTTTGCGCTCCGTGGCTCCTGCCCTTGTGAACGAGGTCATCACGGTGCTCAAGAGCTCGTCTCTCGTCGCGACGATAGGACTTGCCGACATGATGCGCGCTGCAGAGTCCGTGCAGGCACTCACCTACCGTGCCTTCGAGCCCTTCATCTTTGTCGCCGTCATCTACTACATCATTGTCATGATCCTCGTCCACATCTCAAAGAGACTCGAGAAGAAGCTCCGGGAAGCCTATTAGAGCTGCTGTGCAGACAGGAACCTTCTGGCCTCAGGGCAGGACCGCAGCAGGCGCTCCTGCCCTCTTTCATGCAGTGTCCTGCTGCCTGCCACACCCCGCTAGACATCTGCTGCCGTTTCATGCCGAGGCAAGCGAAGCCGCTGATCGATCATGGCGCCTCAGGATCTTTCCATGAGATCGTTCTTGATGAATCATGGTGCATGCTGGCAATGCAAGGAGGCATCTATGGGCTCATCGAATCTGGTCAATCCCGAGGTATGGCTTGTATCGAAGATCGTCGAGAACATCGATGAGAAGAAGGTCATCCTGCCGCGGTATCAGAGAGCTCAGGTCTGGACCAAAAAGAAGCAGAAGAGCCTGATAGATTCGATGATGTCAGGATTTCCAATAGGATCGCTGCTGCTGTACGAGAACAAGGCAGACGGGACCTGGCAGCTCATCGATGGCCTCCAGCGTGCAACGACGATCTATGACTATCGGAAGAGCCCTCTGGAATTCGCCGATTTCTCGAAGCTGAAAGAGAAGTCCGAAAAGCTGGACGAGGCTTTCGACCATGTGGTCTCTGCCGTCAGATCGAACCTCAAGGTGGACGACGACGTCACAGACAAGACGCTCCAGGATAGCGTGCTGAAGGCGGTGGCAGCATGGCTGCCGACCGTGAATATCTCGAAGACATCGGAATACAGCTCGCGCAAGCTTGGCGCCGCAATTGTCGACTACTTTGCCAGCCTCAAGAGCGCAGACGATGCCGGCACAGATGCCGCCGAGCCTGATGCCAAAGAAACGGATCCCGATCCCATAAAGATAATCGCTTCAAACGCAATAGCGAACAGCATCGACGATGCTGGCCTTCTGGATGAGATCAAGGACGAGGTCAATCTCGACAACTATGCGATGCCGGTCATCATCTACAGCGGCGACAGGAAGAACCTTCCCGAGATCTTCGAGCGCGTCAATGTGGAAGGCACGAAGCTGAGCAAGTATGATGTGCTTGCTGCGGTCTGGTATGGACAATCAGACCGTGTGCTGATCAATGACAGCAAGATCCGCACTGCTATCGCGCAGAAGTATGCAGAGGTCCAGGAGACCGGCTTCGTCGTCGACGACAGCGAACATGCACGCGACGACTATACGCTCTACGAGTATCTGTTTGGCCTGGGCAAATACATTGCCGACAAGGATGCATACAAGCTGCTCTTCAAGGGCGCAGACGGCAGCACCAAGGTCGAGTCCTTCTCGTTCACCCTTGCCTGCATCGTGTACCATCTCCGTCTGGGGGATATCGAGACGCTTCCGGGGGCGATCCGCGATGCGGAAGGGACGCCGAAGGACAGCGCAATCGACCTTTCCGGATTCCAGTCTGCCCTGGAGGAGTCCATCGACTTCGTCTGCCAGACACTCAGGCCGTATATCGGCATCGAGCTGCAGAAGCCCTTCATCGCACATAAGGAATACCAGATCTGTTCCTATATCGTCCGTGCCCTGGTAGGCCGCTACACGGTCGGGGCCTGGCAGGAACGAGAGGGCTGGAAGGAGGACCGCAAGGCCCTTGCTCGCGCAATACCTCAGCATTACCTCTATGAGCTGATGACAAACAACTGGGGCAATGCCGGCGACTCCAAGCTGTTCAACAATGTCTGGGCAGGCAAGGAGCCCTCCGATGTCTACAGGCGTACCTATGACAAGGAGGAGTGGACCAACGCGATCCGCATGTGGTTTGCCGATGGACTGCACAAGAACCAGACGAAGCGCGCTGCGATCGACGATGTGAGCAAGGTCTTCCTGATGTATGTGTATGGCACCATCGCGAACTCCAGCGAAGCTAAGCAGCGCTTCGATATCGACCACATCTATCCGATCAAGATGCTCGCTGGCATGCTCGAGAAGACAGGAGACAGCGAGGGACTGCCGATGAGCGCAGTCGGCAATCTCGAATTCCTCGAGTCCACGATCAACAAGGAGAAGAGCGCCCATACGCTTGGAGACTACTACCGATCGCTGCCAGAGGGATCTCCGAAGCGCGAGATCATCAGCAGGTATTCGATCTGCGATGATCCGGCATCGGTCGACATGCCTGAAAACTGGAACAGGAACGACTTCGTGGCGTTCGTGAAGAAGCGCGAGCGTCGGCTGGAAGCCGCTCTGCTGAAGCGTTTCGGCATCTCGCTCTAGAAGCACGCACTGAGCCATGGCATGATGCCTTGATCTGCAGGGCATCATGCCCTGTGCTTTAGATCACTCTGCCTCGGTATAGAACGCAATCTCGGGACAGTAGCCAGGATCGCTATAGGCCCGTGCTATCTCCCCTATTGTCATCCCTGCCACCTCATCTGCGCTATAGCTGCCATTGTCCGCCAGCATCCAAGCCTCTTCCCACCAGCCAGGATGCAGAGCCCAGACTTCGTTCCAGTCCTTCTCCGCGACATAGTCGCCCGCATCATTGATCCTGAAGACGGGCGAGCCGGGAGCAAACTCCTGCTGGACACGATCGTCGAGCTCGCAGGCTGCCTTATCGATTGCATTGAGCACGTCCTGCCCTGCCGGCTGGGGCGCAAGTGAGCGCCTGAGTTCCTCGCTCCAGACCAACGACAGCCTTTCTGACAGGGGGCGCGGGCGGCCATAGCGCTGCGCAATGCAGTCGCTGCTGCCGATCAGGTCCCGTGCCTGAACAGAGCCATTCGAGATCAGCTGCCATGCTTCGCTCCAGACGGAAGGCAGGCCCTTCCACACACCATCCCAGACCTCTTCTGCCACATAGGTCCCTTGGGCAAGGCGGAAGATGCGCTTCCCTTCGTCGAAGTGAAGAGCGCTCCTCTCGTACAGTGGCTTGCCGATATGCTGGATCTCGACGAGCGTCTCCCTGTCGAGCACAGGCCTTCCCTCCATGGCATGCACCTCCCTCAAGCGCACTCTCGCTGCAAAGCACCCAGTATACGATCCTTCGGGATACCAGGCAGCGCTATCCTCTCCTGCCTCGAACGCAGCCGCAACACCCTGCCGGAGCTACTTTGCGAGCTTCTCAGGAAGCCGCTCGACGTGCTCGCCCAGATAGACGCCCTGTGCCTGCCTGTCGTCTGCCCGCCCTATCTCAGTCGCATGGATCTCGATGCCTTTCTTCTCGAGCTTGCCTGTCTCCCGGGGACCTAGGGCAGAGACAATCTCTTCCCGGCAGGCGCCACCGTTCGTGGAGCCGTGCTATCGGGAGCATCTGGCCGGTCTTTTGCTTTCTTCCCCGGTCCTTGAAATCGAGTACCTATGGTTGCCGAAGAGCAAGGCCTCGGTCTCCGCCTCCATCTTCTCCTAGGCGCGAAGATCCCTCGATGAGTCCTCGAGCGACAGCTGAGCAGCAGAGAGCGCCTCGTAACGGGAGAAGGGCTTCTCATCTTCTTTTGTGACGCTGAATCGGACACGCCTTCAATGAGCATGCCTGTGCACATACTCGGCCCTCTTGAGGCTCTTGAGCGCTGCCTCCTTCTGGGCTCTTTTCATCTCGGGTCCCTGGCGCAGGGAGCGCTTTGCCCGGGAGGCAGGGCCTCCTTCGGCCTCTGCGACTCTGCATTCGCTCTTCTCGATGCCGAAGCCCGCCCGTACAAGGCGCACAATCTCCGCGCGCACGAAGGAGAAGCGCTCCTTCCCCATCGTCTTTTTCCGAGGAGCCGGACGATCTCAGGCTCTCCGGGCGACTCTTCCGCATGCCATTCGGCCTGGAGAATGGAAGGGTGAAGTGGCGGCGCGAACTTCTTTTCAGTAAGAGTGGCCGGGCACATTTTTTGAGCCCGACACGAAACGTGAGGTGCTCAACCCCGCTCTTTCGGCTTCAGACCGCACGTAGGCCTGTTTTCTGCAGACGGATGGACACCTGTCTGTTTTCGTCCCGCACTCTACGCAGTCTTGCGTACGCCATCTCTGAACCGCATATAAAGCGGAAGGAACAGGAAGTCAACGGCAAGGGCGCCCGCAAGCGCAAGGCCTCCTCCGACAAAGCCGAGCGATGCCGCACCGAGTCCATCGAGTGCCGCCCCGCCCAAGGCTGTGCCCGCGCCGATGCCGAGATTGTAGAGGCCTGAGTAGGCAGCCATAGCGACAGAGGCATCTCTCGGGTCTGCAATCTCGATGATGAGTGCCTGGAAGGCGATGCCGAAAGAGGTAAGGCCGAGGCTCCAGACCACGAGATCCGCTGCCTCGCCGATGGCAGATGAGGATGCTGGAAGGAGCAGCAGGAGCGCAAGCACGACCGCTGCTGTCGAGACCGCAAGATAGCTTCTCCTGTGTCCGTCATAGAACTTTCCGAAGAGCACCGAGGCAAGAAGGCCGGCAACGCCGAAGAGGATGAGGGCGCCCGTGATGCCTGAGGCCGAGAAGGCTGCCACGTCCCTGAGGTACGGCTCGATATATCCATAGGCGACATAGTGCCCTCCCGCAAGAAGCACGGTCACGCAGAAGAGCACGATGAGGGGCGCGCACGTTGCCAGATGCGGAAGGCGGGAAAGCGTGAAGCGCTCTACCTTGGGAAGCGAAGGAAAGACGCGGAAGAGGAAGGCAAGGTCGATGAGAGCCACGACGCCTACGAGACCGAAGGTCATCCTCCAGCCCACAGCGAGGCCGACCGCACGTCCCAGCGGCATGCCGACAATCT
Source organism: uncultured Olsenella sp. (assembly GCA_900314535.1). Classification (GTDB taxonomy): domain Bacteria; phylum Actinomycetota; class Coriobacteriia; order Coriobacteriales; family Atopobiaceae; genus Olsenella_L; species Olsenella_L kribbiana. The sequence continues at coordinate 8,084 of OMVT01000023.1, forward strand.
GTGCAATCGAGGAACCCGTCGCCACGATGCTCATGGCCTGGGCTTCGTGAGCAGGACCTGCCACCTTCGAGGCACAGATCATGACAATCGACCAGAAGATGGCATGGGCCACGGCGACGACGAGACGGGCACAGATCAGGAAGGCATAGGTCGGTGCCAGGGCCGAGAGCACCTGTCCTGCCGCAAAGATGAGGACAACGGAGAGCAGGAGCTCCTTGAAGCCGAAGCGCGATGCCCATGCCATGAGCGGCAAGGACAGCACCGCGACACCTGCGGCATAGACCGAGATCATGAAGCCTGCCTGGGCATCGGTGAGAGCGAAGCTTGCCGCGATATCGGAAAGGAGGCCTACCGGCATGAACTCAGATGTATTGAAGACGAATGCTGCCACGACGAGGCCTATGAGCGCGAGCATCTGGCGGCGCTTGAGCGGAGCCCCTGTGACTGTCTGTTCCTCTGCCACTGGAAATCACCTTTCACGCAGTTCCTGAAGACCCAAACAGCATGGCAGACAGGAAGGTGTACTGACATGCCAGCTGCAGAACAGCATCAAGGCAGCACAGCAGATGGCGCCGCTGTGAAGATGGTTTTGGCCCATGCCAGGCATGCTAGGCTGACAGGACTCATCCGATCAGAAAAGTGAGGCACATCTCTTGTCCAGCACTGTCCAAGCTTCCGTCTCCCCTGTCCGCGCCCGTATCTGCCTGGCGCTCCTCGTCCTTCTGGGATTTTCCCTCGGCTGCTCCGAGTTCTCCGTCATCGGCATCGAGTCCGACCTGGCAGCCGACCTCAATGTGAGCCTTGCCACGGCAGGCCAGCTCATCAGCCTCTTTGCCCTGCCCTATGCGGTCATGACACCGGTGCTTGCGCTCTCCTGCGGACGTTTCAAGAGATACAGCCTGCTTCTCGCCTATAGCCTCATCTTCTGTGCCGGCAACATCATCTCCGCCCTTGCCACCAGCTTCTCTGTCCTTCTGGTCTCCCGCATCCTTGTCGGCTCCGTCTCGGGCGCGCTTCTGGCCGTGGGCCTCACGTTCATCCCGGAGCTCACGATACCCGAGAAGAGCTCCTGGGCCCTCTCGCTTGTCTATGCGTCCTACTCCGTCGCAATGGTCATCGCAACCTCTGCCGGCAAGTTCATAGCCGATGTCGCGAACTGGCATGTCTTCATGTACGGCGTGCTGGCCCTCGCTATCCTTACCTGCGCGCTCTGTCTCTGGTTCCTTCCGCGCCAGGGCGCGACCGACGAGCCTGCCACATTCAGGGAGCAGGCATGCCTCTTCAAGGAGCCCCAGGTCATTGCTGCCATGCTGATCTTCGTCTTCGGCGAGGGCTCCGTCTACACGTTCTACGGCTACGTGACGCCCTACCTCGAGACCATCCTCGGCATGGACACGATTGCCGCTTCCACGACGCTCATGGCATACGGCGCCGTGACCTTCATCTCGAACCTCGCAGGCGGCTGGATCGACTCCCGCTTCAGCGTGCGCGCCCTGATCGTCACCTTCCTTGCGCAGGCTGCTGTCCTCATAGGCCTCTGGGCAGTCGGCGGAGCGGCCGTCCCTGCCCTTGTCCTGATCTTTGCCCTCGCCCTCCTCATGTATCTGGCTTCCGTTCCCTGTGTCTCCCTCTTCATGCATGCTGCCCGCACGCGCCATCCAAAGGCCCTGACACTTGCAAGCTCCCTTGAGCCCATGTCCTTCAATGTCGGCATCTCCTTCGGCACGGCCGTAGGCGGCGCAGTCGTGACAGCCTCAGGCCTTTCCATGCTCGGCCTCGTGGGAGGTGCGCTCTCCGTTCTTGCCGCTGCAACAGCCGGCGTGACAGCTATGCTTGCAAGGAAGCATGCATAAAGAAAGGAAGCCACGATGGACGAGTATGGACAGGCGCTTCAGGACCTCATGTCGGCAGCGCAGGAGATTGGCTACCCGAAGGAATTCGGCCTTGCGCTCGCGCAGTACGTGCGCGGCCCCAAGACGATGCTGCGCATGGCAGAATACCTGCGCCGCTGCCGTCCCCATTCCTTCGAGGAGGCAGCAGACGAGGCCGTGACGCTCGTCTCCGAGCGCAGCCGCTGGATCGAGGAGGAGCGCTCCGAGGAGGCCCAGGCTGCCTTCACGGCCTTCATGAACCGTCCGCGTGCGGAAGACGAGGTCGTTGACTGGACCGATGACTCCTGGCACGAGGTGACCGAGGCAGAGTTCTACGGGGATCCGGAAGAGATGGATGCTTTCGCCCAGGGCGAAGACGACGGAGCGGCAGAGGATGCCGGTCCCTACAACTGCGATTTCGATGACAGCATTCCCTGGTAGGGACTAGGCAAGCGAAGCCTGGAGCACCTTCGAGAGGTCGATATCGAGATCGACGTACCCATCGATCCCTGAGACCGTACCCTCTGCCGAGTACTGCCAGATCGCAAACGGGATGTCAGCCGACGGCAGGTCCGTATAGGACGCCAGCCAATAGCCATACTGCCAGAGCCCCGTATACTCCATATCCTGAAGGTCGTAGTAGTTGCCATAGAGCATGGCAGTCCTGCCTGAGGCAGCAATCCTGTCGCAGAAGGCTTTTGCCACGGCGAACATCTCGTCTGCGCTCATGCCAGAGATGCGTGCCCCATCAGATCCTGTCGGCTCGAAGTCGAAGACGACCGGATACACAAGCTGCGTGGCGCCAAGCTCCGAGAGCACGAAGTCTGCCTCTTCCTCGGCTTCCGCCACGGTCGTTGCCTGCGAGTAGAAGTAGACGCCGATGTTGAGGCCAGCCATCTGGGCGCCGAGGAGGTTCTGCCTGAAGCGCTCGTCGAGCTGGATCGTGCCGGATTCGGTGCCGCGGTAGCCAAGACGGATGATTGCAAACGAGATGCCGTCTGCACGCACCCTGTGCCAGTCGATATCTCCCTGATGGGCCGACACATCGATGCCAGACCTGCTCTCTTCTGTGCCGGAGACCACATAGTGGAGCCTGCCATCGACACCACGGAGGAGGAAGCTCCAGTCGTAAGGGCTCGTCTCGATAGCTTCGGCACTCGGAAGCTCTGCCCCATGGAATGTGCCCGAAACCGTCGGCTCGAAGATGAAGAGGCGGATGCCGACGGCGATGGCACAGACGATAGCGGCAATGATTGCCACAAGCTTCACGCGGTGGCGGATGAGCTCCTGCTTCTTCGTGAGCTTCTTCTTGCTCTTGCCGTCCTTCGCGCTCTTCGCATGCTTGGCAGAGCTGCCCTTCTTGGAAGAGGCGCTCTTGGCAGAAGAAGCGCTCTTGGAAGATGCCTTCCTGCCCTTTGCTACATGCTTTGCTGCATGCATGCCTGCGCTCTTCTTCTCTGCCATTGCCTCCCCCTCCAGGCTCTTCTGCGTCATCCCATCATAGCCGAGGTACGAGTCCTGACCTGAAAAGCCATACGGTCACCTTGGAGCTCCCCTGTCCCGTTTTCTGCGCTTGCAGATGTGCCAGGCTTGGGGCTACGGATTTGCGTTACCATCGAAGTCTGAATGATTCCGGATTGGCCTTCGGGCCCCGCACGCTTGGAAGGATCCGCTCAATGAGCAAGAATTTTCTTTCACCGCTCCGCATCGAGGTCCTCTGCCTGACCCGCGTCGAGTTCACGGCAGAAGAGGAGATTCCCGATACCTATGATGCGAGCTTCACGCTCACGACCATCCCGCAGCCACTCGAGGAGGCCACAGAGGACGGCGAGGCGCTCTGGCGCATCGATGTGCCCCTGACGGTGAAGCTTGCCCTCACCGAGACCGGCAACCGCGACAAGGTCTATGCGCGCTCGACGCTTGAAGGCCACACCGTGGTTGCTGTCCCGAAGTCCGCTCTCGGCAAGGACGCCGATCCGGCAGAGGTGCTCCGCACCCAGGGCGTCATGGCGCTCTACTCGCACATGCGCTCGAACTTCGTGACGCTCACGGCGCAGACGGCACTCAATGGCTTCATCCTGCCTGCCATCGACCCCGTCGCCTTCATCCAGTCTGTACAGGAAGACAAGCCCGAGCAGAAGTAATCTTTGCCACAAAGCACGGAAAAGCATCGAGGCCGGAAGCATGCGCTTCTGGCCTCGTTTCTTCTCAGCGCTTCCTGTGCTTCTTCTGCTTCTTCGGCTCAGGCTCCTGCCTGTAGCGCTCATCTCCTGGCCCATAGGCTTCATAGAGCGAAGGCAGGCGTTCTGCCAGGTTCCTGGCCTCGATGGAGGCATGCTCGCAGAGTGCACGGGCACCCTCTTCGGAGTGCATCCTCTTCCTCATCCACTTCCAGGGAAGCATGGAGCCAACCCAGAAGCGGCCTGTGAAATGGAGCCCTTCGTCTGTCTTGTGGAAGAGGCCGATGAAGCGCGTATGCATCATGGCACCGCGGTTCGTGCCGATCTCTGCGCAGAGCGCATAGGGCACGCCTTCCTGGTGGAGCTTCTTCGAATCGAGCGCGCACTCTTCCGGCTTCACGAAGCGGATGGCAGAAGCTGTCCCCTCTCTGCCTACGCGCTCCGTCACATAGACCATGTTGTCCTGGAAATGGGGACGCTCGGCGCGCTCGAAATAGGAGCTGTCCGACTCGCGGAAGAGGATCGTCTCATGCGATTCAGGATAGAGGGCACAGAAGCGCTCGTCCGCCTTGGGGCACCACCAGAAGAGCCAGCGCAGCATGTCAGGCGTGACGCCGGGAAGGCTTGAGGAGATGGCAATCTGCCATACTCCATCGTCGTCGAGCCTATATCCCGTCTCCTGGGCCAGGGCGGAGTCTTTCACCAAAGCCTCTGCCTTCCCCTCAGGCACCAATGTGATATGCGGATTCGCCAAGGCGCCTACGATCTCGAGCGGAAGCTCTGCGCTTGGACGCCCTTTCCATTCCTCGATGCTGTCCATCTCTTCTCGCTCCCTTCGCGCACATATAAGACCTACCCGAAGAAGGAGCCCGTAGCCAAAAATCTCCGAAGCCCCAAAATGCTCCAAGAAGATGCCCTCCCAGCGGATGCTGGAAGGGCGCAGGCGGAAAAGGACAGGAAACGCAGGGCAGCTATTCCTGCGCCAGTGCATCCGAGATGGCAGAAGCTATTGTGTGCGCGTCCTCGCTCTCCCGGAGCATCGTGCGGAAGGCAGAATCCATCAGAAGGACAGCCGTCTTCGAAAGCAGACGGATATGCTCTTCCCTGTTTGCTTCAGGCACGAAGAGGGCAACCGCGATATCGACCGGCTTCTCATCGAAGGAAGGCCAGGGTACGGCGGTCTTGTTCTTCCAGACCATGACCGCAGGGCGTACAATCGTGGCGCTCTTGGCATGAGGCACGGCAAAGCCTTCGGTGAGACCGGTTGCACCGAGCTCTTCCCTTGCCAGGAAGGCCTGATAGGCTGCCTCGTCGTCTTTCACGATGCCCAGGGCCTCGGCCTGTGCGCAGAGCATACGGAGCAGCTCATGGCGGCTTTCCGCTTCCCTGCCGAGCAATATCTGATCGTCGGATACGAAGTCCATGGGCTCCCCTTCCCGCAGCTTTCACTCATCTTCCTGACAAGCATACGGCAGATGGATGCCCATCTGTCCGAAAACTGCACTCAAGAGCGCGGCTTTCTGTGCGTGAGATGCCAGCCTCCGCAATAGGGACAGGCATAGACATAGAGCTGCGGCGCGTCCTTCTTGTGCGCACCATGGGCTGCAGCCTTCTTCGCCTCGACAGCCGTCGCATAGCGGCGCTTCCTTGCACAGGCACGGAACTCCTCCGGACTCTCATCCGGACGCCTTCCTGCCTGGGCAAGCCCCTGTGCCCTGCGCACGCTGCCTCTGCTGCTCCGCTGTTCCATCGGCTCCCGTCCTCCTCATTGCATCGAATCCAGCATAGCCAAAGAGCAGCTATGTCTGCCTTTCTGTTTCTTTGCTGCACATAGTCCTTTCAAGGACAGAACCCTGCCGTCCATGAAACCCGACACATGTTCAAAAGTTTATGCCTGGGTATATACAGCAATGCATTGCAGGCTCTGTCGCGCGTGCATGCGCATTTGGGAGGCACATCATGGGCATTGCTGCTGCATTCGCGGTTCCGCATCCGCCACTGATCATCCCCGAAGTCGGCCGGGGCGAAGAGAAGGGCATCCAGAAGACGATAGATGCCTACGAGGAAGTAGGCAGGCGCATCGCTGCCATAGCTCCTGACACGATAGTGATCTCCTCTCCCCATACCGTGATGTACCGGGACTACAACCACATCTCTCCGGGCAAGGGAGCACGTGGCTCCTTCGCTCAGTTCGGAGCACTGGAAGCACGCTACGAGATTGCCTACGACGAGGAATTCACGGACGAGCTCGACAGGCTTGCGCAGGAGCGCCACCTTTCTGCCGGCACCTCCTATGAGCAGGACAGCTCGCTCGACCATGCAACGATGATTCCGGTCCATTTCATCGAGCACCACTACAAGGGCGCGAAGTATGTGCGTGTCGGCCTCTCTGGCCTCTCCCCTGCTGCCCACTATGAGCTCGGCCAGGCCATCCAGGCAGCCGCAGAGAAGCTCGGACGCAAATGCGTCTTCGTCGCCTCGGGCGACCTCTCCCATAAGCTCAAGGCTGATGGGCCTTATGGATATGCAAAGGAAGGCCCCGAGTTCGACAAGGAGATCTGCGACATCTTCAGGACGGGAGACTTCCTGCGCCTTCTCACGATGGACCGGGGCTTTGCAGACCGTGCCGCAGAATGCGGTCTTCGGAGCTTCCAGATCATGGCAGGAGCGCTTGACGGCATCCCTGTCTCCTCAGAGCTTCTGTCCCACGAAGGCCCTTTCGGTGTCGGCTACGGCGTTGCCGCCTTCACGCCGACCTCCGACAAGCGCGACGAGAGCCGCTGCTTCCTCGAAGCGTACGAAGAAGCCCACGCGGAGAAGATGCACGAGCGCAAGGAGCATGAGGACCCCTTCGTCCAGCTGGCAAGAAGGTCTCTCGAGACCTATGTGAAGACAGGAAAGCGCATCGCTCCTGATGCCAGCCTTCCAGCCGAGCTCACAGAGCCCCGCGCTGGATGCTTCGTCTCCTTGAAGGAAGACGGCGAGCTCAGAGGCTGCATCGGCACGATTGCACCGACCAGGGCAAACCTCGCCGAGGAGATCTGCGCCAACGCTATCTCCGCCGGCACGAGAGACCCACGCTTCTCTGCCGTGAGAGCAGAGGAGCTCCCCGAGCTCGTCTACTCCGTCGATGTGCTCGGCAATCCCGAGCCGATCGACAGCCTCTCTGAGCTCGACCCAAGGCGTTTCGGCGTCATCGTCTCGACGCCTGACGGGAGGAGAGGCCTTCTGCTCCCGGACCTTGATGGCATCGACACAGCCGAGGAGCAGGTGAAGATTGCAGCCCGCAAGGGCGGCATCGATCCGAAAGAGGAAGACGTCCAGCTCGCACGGTTCGAAGTGGTGAGACACATCTGATGGAAGAGAAGCGAGAGAGCACTGTGACCTGTCCGGTCTGTCCGCATGCCTGCCATCTCAAGGAGGGACAGGCTGGATTCTGCCGTGCCCGTGCATGCCGAGACGGGAAGATCGTCTCTGAGAGCTACGGCAGGCTTACATCCATAGCGCTCGATCCGATAGAGAAGAAGCCGCTCTCCGACTTCATGCCTGGCACGACGGTGCTCTCCGTCGGCAGCTACGGCTGCAACCTGCGCTGTCCCTTCTGCCAGAACTGGCAGATCTCCCAGAAGGGAGAAGGCAGCACGAAGTGGCGGGAGATCTCCCCGATCGAGCTTGTCGCTTCGGCACAGGGCCTCAAGAAGGAAGACCCCTTCACGATCGGCATTGCCTACACCTACAACGAGCCGCTCATCGGCTATGAGTTCGTGCGGGACTGCAGCGTCCTGGCGCATCAGGCCGGCCTCAAGAACATCCTGGTCTCAAACGGCTGCGCGAACGAGCCTATCATCCGCGAGCTGGCACCCCTGATCGATGCCGCAAACATCGATCTCAAGGGACCGGACCAGAAGTTCTACGACAGCTGCGCAGGAGACTTCGAGGCCGTCAGGAAGACGATCGAGATACTCGCTGCGACACCGACCTGCCACCTCGAGGTCACGACCCTGATCGTCCCCGGCATGAACGACACGGACGAAGACATCGAGAGCATCGCGCAGTGGCTCGCAGAGATTTCCCGGGAAGGCGACCCGATCACGCTCCACATCACCCGCTTCTTCCCGCGATGGCATATGGAGGATGCAGAGCCCACACCGGTCGAGACCGTCTACCATCTGGCAGATGTGGCAAGGAGGCATCTCGAGCGCGTACGCTGCGGCAACGTCTGAGAAGAGCGACTCATCAGCAGGTCCCGGGAGGGCTGGCAGCAGACGCCAGCCCTCTCTTTTCGTGCCATACTGGAGGCAGACTGGTCGGAAGGAACGCTATGAGAAGCACGAAGATTGCCGATACCACGCGCGAGGAGCGCATCCAGATCGTCACAGAAGCCCTCTCCTGGGGAGATGACTGCGGCGACTGCTCGCTCGATGCCTGCGGCATCGACAAGTTCTACGAACCCTACATCGAAGGCGAGATCGAGCTCGCCGAGCTCAACATGATGAAGGCGACGGAGCGCTACGAGCTCGGCATCGGCGACAGGTCCGAGATTGACGGCGGCTGCAGCTGGGCCTGATCAGGCTTCGTCTGCCTGCATGAGATGGGCCTCTCCCCAATCTTTGAGCTCCATCAGTATGGGAATGAGGGTGCGGGCACGCGGCGCGAGACGGTACTCGACCCGCACCGGCATCTCGTCGTACTGATGCCTCTCCACAAGGCCGTCTGCCTCGAGCTCCTTCAAGGATGAGGCAAGCATCGTGTTCGTGATACCGAAGACAAGCTTCCTGAGCTCGCCGTAGCGGAGCTCCTCTGACTGCGAGAGCGCAACGAGGAGCAGGATCTTCCACTTGCCGCCCACCGCGTCGAGGACGCGCCTCAGGGCGCATCCCGATCCCGTGATGCTTGCATCGGCACTTGCGAAGCAGGGCGACAGAGAGTCTTTGCCGGTAGCCATGGTCAGTTTTTCCTTACCACATCTATTAAAACTGCGTACTTGCTCCGTATTTTATACCTCATAGAATGGGTATCAACAAAACGAAGCACGCAGAGCGTGCATGAGACAAGAAAGCAGGTAGACACGATGGAGTATCAGTTCACAGCCGACAACTTCCAGAAAGAGGTCCTCGACAGCAAGGAGCCCGTCCTCGTCGACTTCTACGCAGACTGGTGCGGCCCCTGCCGTGCAATGATGCCGGTAGTCGAAGAGATCGCAAACGAGTATGAGGGCAAGCTCAAGGTCGGCAAGGTCAACTCCGACGAGCAGCCTGAACTCGCACAGCAGTTCAATGTCATGAGCATCCCGGCCTTCTTCATCCTGAAGGATGGCAAGGTCGTGGACCAGATGGTGGGCGGGATGCCGAAGGCGATGCTCAAGGGCCGCATCGACGCCCAGCTCTAAGTTCAGGATGCACCTGAGAGAGCTTGCGCCAGGAGAGCAGCTGGAGGATATCATCGCCAGCTCTCCCCTGGCGCTTCTTCAGTTCGGGACACAATCCTGCGCACCTTGCGGAGCGCTGCACCAGAAGATTGATTCCTGGCTTGACGAACGCGAAAAGACACCGGGGCATCTTCCGCTTGCAGCCGTCTACATCTCGCTCGACGAGCATCCGGCCCTGGCGGCCCAGGCAGATGTGCTCTCAGCCCCGACGCTTCGCTTCTACGCAGAAGGCCAGCTCTGGGCAGAGGCAAAAGGCTATTTCAGCCTCGAAGCGTTCCTTGCAAGGGCCGAGCGCGCAGAGCAGCTCCTGCAGGAAGGCACAGCCTCCCAGACCAGATAGGACGGCATGGCAGGCGCTTGTCCAAAAACCAGAGAAGCAGCCCAGAGATCGTTTCTGGGCTGCTTTTCCATCTCCAGAGGATGCTCTTGCAGCCGCCCGTCCGGGCCAGGCAGCCAGGTCCAGCTCTCAGTCAAGCGCCTTCAGGCTCTGCGCAAGCAATTCCAGATAGCGGTCATGCGGATAGCCGAGGACCACCTTTGTCTGGGGCTTCTGCTTGAGTCGCCCTTTCTCGTCGACCACCGTCTCTCCGTAGGTGAGCTCGCCTCTTGTTTCCACATCCACAAACCACTCGGCTGTCTCGGCAGCCTCAGGATCAATCAGCACGGCGGCGGCAAGGGAGTCGAAGACCGGCCACCCGCGCCCGGAAAGGCTGTGCTCCGGCGTTCCGGGATAGAAGAAGAGCTGGCCTGCAAAGGCACCGATCCGGGGAGCGCACGTGGCCAGGCGGGCAAAGTCGTCCCTTTTGAGCCGGTGGTCGTAGCCGACTTCGAGTCCCACCATGGAAAGCGGTGCGCCCGAAGAGAACACGATATGTGCCGCTTCGGGGTCGGTATGGATATTGAACTCGGCAGCAGGCGACGTATTGCCTCCGAAGCGCGAACCACCCATAAGGACAAGCCGCTTCATGAGACGGGGTGCTTCAGGATGCAGCCGGATGAGCAGCGCCAGATTCGTGAGCGGCCCTGTCGCCAGAATCTCGAGCTCGTGCGGATAGCGGCACAGCATCTGCCAGATGAGCTCGGCAGACGGCATCTCCGAGAGCCTCCCTTCTGCATGGGGAAGCTCGGCAGCGCCAAGGCCCCGCGGTCCCATGAGGCTTGCGGAGAGGCGCTCATAGGGTGCAAGGAGAGGTACAGATCCCTGAGCGACAGGGATATCGAGGCCGAGGTATGCGACAAGGTCGAGGGCATTGCGTGCCGTCACGTCTGCCGGCACATTGCCTGCCACGGTCGCAAGCGCCACCAGATCGATGTCGGGCTGCGCCGCAAGCATCATGAGGGCAAGCGCATCGTCATTTCCTGGATCGGCATCCATTAGGACCTTTCTTGCCATTCTCATGCCTCCTCTCCCTCTGGAAGGACAAGATCGACCAGCTTTCCCTGGCGCACATCCACAAGCCCGCGGTCGGTCACCTTGAGCGCAGGGCTGACCGGAAGCGCAATCGTGCAGAGGGACATGACCGGGTTGCTGTTGCCCCATCCCTGGTCCTTGAGGGCACGTGTCACGGCTGCAAGCCTCTGCGCTGCCAAAGGAAGCGGATCTTCCGTCAGGATGCCTGCTACCGGCAGCGGCATCTCCGCCACGATCTTGCCATCGCGCACGACGACAAGGCCTCCCTGGCGTGCGATGACAGCATTCGCGGCAAGCACCATGTCGTCTTCATCTACGCCGACGACGAGCAGGTTGTGGTGGTCATGCACCCAGGTCGAGGCAACGGCTCCTTCCTTGAGGCACGCGCCCGAAAGAAGGGCTGTGCCCGAAAGACCCAGGCCGTGGTGGCGCTCGAAGACACGTGCCAGTGCAAGGCCGCCTGTCCCCTTCCAGTCGATGCGGCCATCCTTCACAGGAAGCTCGCGCACCACATCCGGCGTGAAGGTCGAGCTCTTCTGTATCTCCATCGTGTGGACTCTGACGGCCGCGCCAGCGCCCTTGGGAGCCGAAAGCACGAAATCGTCCAGCGTCCGTGGCGCCAGATGGATGCTCTCGTAGTAGCGCTCGGGAAAGTCATGGCGGGACGAGGTGTCGGCAGAATCTCTGTCCACCCAGCAGCCGCGATGTATGACAGAAGCCACATGGAAGCCCTCAAGCGAATCGAGCACGACGAGGTCTGCCAGGCGTCCCGGAGCGATGCGCCCTCTGTCGCGCAGGTCCATGCGTACTGCAGGAGACGATGTGGCTGCGATGATGGCAGAGGCAGGGTCGAGGCCATACGAGATTGCCTGGCGCACGACCCGTGCAAGGTGATCGTGCTGGAGCTGGTCTGCCATCACATCGTCGGTCACGAAGCTCCAGAGCCCTGTGAGCTCGGGATGCGCTGCCAGATACGCAATGTTTTCCTTTGTCACGGACTTGAGCTGCACCTCGACGAACATGCCCATCTCGAAGCGCTGGCGCATGCGCTCGGGCGTCTGCTCGCAATGGTCCGAGTCGATGCCGGCATAGAGGATGCGCGCAAGGTCGAGGCCCAGAAATGCCGGCACATGCCCCTCGATGATGGGCACCGTGCGGGATGCTTCGGCCGCCTTCACGACACGTGCGGCACGGGATTGGGGTTCGGAGATGACCGTACGGCAATCCATGACCTCACCGAGGCAGCGCACGCGGGGATTCTTCATAAGGAAAGAGATGTCTTCAGGGGTGACAGCAGCGCCGGCATCCTCGAGATCTGTCGAGGGAACGGAGCTCGGTGCCCCGAAGAAGACCTCGGCATGTTCCGGATCGTCTGCCGGCGCAAGCCGGATGAACTCCTCGATGCCCTCCGTGCCGAAGACATTGGCAATCTCATGGGGCTCCGCGATGCAGGTCGAGGTGCCATGCTGCAGGGCGGCCTTGAGGAACACCGGAGGCGTGACCATCGAGCTTTCGATATGCATATGGATATCGATGAGTCCCGGAATGACCCAGCGTCCGGAAAGGTCTGCGACCTCCTGGGGCTCGATCTGCTTCAAGACTTCCTCATCTGTGCCGGCATAGAGGATCCTGCCATCCAGGATTGCGACAGAAGCGGTGCGGAAGCAGCGGTAGGCGCTGTCGAAGACCTGTGCGCCCTGCAGCAGAAGATCTGCCTTCATAGGTAAGCTCCTAAGCGATCTTGTCGAGTCCCATCGTCTTGTCCACGACGATCATCACGATGATGGTGACACCCATAAGAGCGGTCGATAGGGCAGCCACAGTAGGATCGAAGTGGTACTCGACGTAGTTCAGCATTGCGATGGGAAGAAGCGTCGTGCCTGGACCGGACAGAAAGACCGACAACGGGACATTGTTGAAGGAATTGATCACAGACAGGATGCAGGCAGCAAGCATGCCCGACTTGATGTTGGGAAGCACGATGCCGGTGAGCATCTGCGTCCTTGTGGCGCCAAGCGAGAGAGCCGCCTCCTCGACAGAGACATCCACATTCTGGAGGGCAGAGGCGACATTGCGCATCACATAGGGGATGCACAGGAGCGTATGTCCGACAAGGAGGCTTGCAAAGATTGGAAGGCTGAACAGGACCACGATGTAGCGCATGAGGACAAAGCCCATAACGATGCCGGGGATAAGGACAGGCGACTGGAAGATGACATTGATGGCAGCCTTGCCCGGGAATTCATGGCGGCTATAGGCATAGGCGGCAGGCACGCCGATTGCAAGGGCAAGCACGGTCGCAAGCGCTGCAATCTCGAGGCTCATGACGCAGGCAGGGACGAAGTCTCCCACCTTGAACATGTGGAAGAACCACTTCGTCGTGAAGCCCGTAATCGGGAACTGCAGGTACTCCTCCTTGCCGAACGAAGAGACAGCGATGACCACAAGCGGGCCTACCAGGAAGAGGTAGACCAGAGCGGTCAGGATGGCAACAAGAGTATGGTTTGTGCGGCGCTTCATGCTTCTCCCCTGCAAAGGCGTGCAATGACCTCCCGGCGCCCCTGCGAGGCGCCGGGAGCACGGTGCGTGCTAGGCGTTCGTGTTGAGCTGGTTGTTCCACATGCTCTGCCACGTCGCCTTGTTCTCGATCAGCAGCTCGAGGTCCGGCAGCTGGATGGAGTTCACGACATCCTCGCCGTAGGTCATGCCCTTGGCCTCGTCCTCGGTGAGCTCGACATCCGGACGCGACGGCGCGTCGCCCGTCTGCGCATTGCGGGTCTGCTCGTCCTTGTCGAGGGTGTAGTTGATGAAGGCCTTGGCAAGATCGGCATTGGCGCTCTTTGCGCAGACATCGGTGACGTTCGTGGAACCCCAGGTGCCCTCGGTCGGATCGACCCAGACGAAGTCGTCGGATGCCTCCTGGATCGTCAGCGACGAGAAGTCGAGGATGACGGCACAGGAGACCTCGCCCTGATTGAACATGTTCACGACGTCGGAGGACTTGGTGTAGATCTTCACGAGGTTCGGCTTGAGCTCGGCAAGCTTGTCCATGGCAGCCTGGGCGTTGTCGGCCGTGAGCTCCTGGCCAAGCTGGCCGGCCGCGATGTTCAGCATCCACGGGCCTGCCGTCGTGGAGAAGTCGGGAATCGTGAGCTTTCCGGCAAGGTCGGACCTCCACAGATCTGCCCAGGACGTGATCGGCTCGGTGATGACGGACTTGTCATAGACGATGCCGAGACGGGTGAAGGTATAGGCCGGACCATAGCCTTCGCCGTTGGGCGTCTTTGCCTTGTCGTAAAGCGAATCATAGTTCGAAAGATCGCTCGGAGAGATCTTGGCAACGAGGCCGGCATCGATTGCCTGCTGCATGTAATAGTCGGAGAGCTGGATGATATCGTAGGACTCCGGCTTCTGCTGGATCTTGGCAAGGCGGTCGCCGTTGTTGCCCTCCTCGACCGTGATCGTGCAGTTGAAGGCCTTCTCGAACGGCTCGAAGACAAGCTCGCGCTTCTGGTCGGAGTTGAAGCCCCAGGTAGAGATCACCAGCTGGGCACCATTGGAATCGTAGGCACCCTCGATCGTGGCATCCGTGCCCGTCGAGCTGGCATCGGAATCAGAGTCCGTATCGCAGCCGGAGAGCGCAAGCGCAGAGCCTGCCAGAGCCGCAAGGCCGAGCATCGAGCGACGGGTCACCTGCGGATTCAGATTGTTGCTGTTCATTGTGTGCGGCATCCTTTCGTTTCCCTTGTCAAACCGGAAGCCTTCTCCCCTATTAGTGCTGCGGCTTCCGGATAAGAGCCATGCGTTCAGGCGGCAGCACAAGCGCCACCTTGTCCCCTACCTTGCCAGAGCCGTCCTCGACCCGGGCAACAAGCGTGCCAAGCGGCGTCGTGATGTTGTACTGATAGCGCCTGCCCAGGTAGGTCTTGACATCGATCGTGCCTGGAACAGAGTTTTTGGCCTGCGTGTCCCAAGACGCAAGCTCCACATCGTCCGAGCGCAGATAGGCAAGCGCTTCCGGAGCATCGAGCGGCTCTGCGGCCTCGATCTTCGTGCCGTCCTTGGCCTTCCAGAACCCATCCTCGCGTACCAGCTCGATGCGGTTGTCGAAGCCGACGAAGTTCATGACAAACTCGGTCTTCGGGTGCTGGTAGATGCGCTGCGGATCGTCCATCTGCTCGATGACGCCGTTGTTCATAATCGCGACCTCATCGGAGATAGCGAAGCACTCCTCCTGGTCATGCGTCACGTAGATGGTCGTGATGCCCAGCTCCTGCTGGATGCGGCGAATCTCGACACGCATCTTCACGCGGAGCTTTGCATCGAGGTTCGAGAGTGGCTCATCCATCAGAAGCAGGTCCGGCTTGATGACAAGAGCACGGGCAAGGGCGACGCGCTGGCGCTGGCCGCCGGAAAGCTCGCGCGGATAGCGCTTCTCGAGCCCTTCGAGATCGACGGTCTTGAGCATCTCGGGAACGCGCTCGGCAATCTCTGCCTTGCCGACGCCGCGCATCTTGAGGCCATAGGCCACATTGTCGAAGATCGTCATGTGCGGAAAGAGCGCATAGCTCTGGAACACGAAGCCGAAGTTGCGCTTGTTGGGGGGGATGCGGGTGATTTCCTTGCCGTCGAAGAGCACCTCGCCCGACCGGGGCTCAGAAAAGCCGGCAATCAGGCGCAGCGTCGTGGTCTTGCCGCAGCCCGAAGGGCCCAGCAAAGAAACGAGCTTTCCCTTCTCAATCGCGATGTTGTAATGCTTCAAGATCATGTTGTCGCCGTAGCCGGCTGTGACATCCTTGAGTTCCAGAAGTGCCATGGGTCTCCCTAAACGTCCGAAAAATCTTGCTTCGAAAGCTGCAGCATCAGGCTGCTGCCGGATTGACCTTGCGGGCCAGCTTGCCGATAAGAAGCGTTGCGATGACCGCAATCACGATCATGATGATTGCGACCACAGAGGCTGCGGTCCAGTCATTGAGCGAGAGGCCGTCCTGATAGATCAGCGTCGCCAGCATGCGCGTATCGGAGCCGCCGAGGAGCTGAGGTGTCGTATAGGCAGTGAGGCTGCCGCAGAAGACGAGCACAGAGCCCGTGATGAGGCCCGGCACCGAAAGCGGGAACATGATGCGCCAGAAGCTCGTGGTACGGCTTGCACCGAGGCTGTTCGATGCGAGCATCAGGTCTTCGTCGATGTTCTCCATCACGCCCACCGTCGAGATGATCATCAGCGGAAGGAAAAGCTGCACCAGGCCGACGACAATCGAGAACTCGTTGTAGAGCATCGGAATGGGCGAAGAGATGATGCCAAGAGACTGCAGAAGCGTGTTGGCTGTGCCCTTCTTGCCGAGAAGCACCATCCAGCTGAAGGAGCGCACGACTGGGCTTGTCATGAGCGGAAACAGCGTCATCGCAATGAAGAGGCTCTTCTTCTTCGCGACGCGCGCCACATAGTAGGCTGCCGGAAAGCCGAGCAGGATGCAGATGGCAACCGTAATCAGGGAAAGCCTGATGGTGCGCCAGAAGACCTGCTGGAAATAGATGTCGGCAAGTGTCTGCCAATACCCGTCCAGCGAGAAGGCACCCGTACCGGTGACAGTCGACAGGAAGGTGGCGAACATGGGGATGAGCAGGAAGAGCGTAATGAAGGCCGCACAGGGCAGCATGAGTGCATAAGCGAACAGGCGCTTATTCTGCATATGAGCTCCTTGACGCCGACAGGCGCAGTCAAGATGAAACCGTTCGCATGCCAGTCTAGAGCGCAGATGCGGCTTTCGGCAGAGCAGCCACAAAACTCCATCTGAATCTGCCCCGTGTCATGATCTTGTAACAATGTGGGCATCACTTCAGCACGGTTTTCTCATCACCGTCTGCTTCCGTGTGCATCCCATGCATATGCCATATGAACACATACATATACGCCGCCCGGGTATACCTGCTGCAGCAGACACCGGAGCAGACGCTCCTTGAGAGATTGGATATGCCATGTTCCGCCACGGAACCCATGTCGTGAAGGGATACCGCACCCAGGACGGCGCCGGCGTGAGCCTCGTACGCGTGCTCGGAGCCGAGACTGCAGAAGCCTTCGACCCCTTCCTGATGCTCGACTCCTTCGACAGCACCGACCCCGATGCCTATACGGCAGGATTTCCCCTGCACCCCCACCGCGGCATCGAGACCGTGACCTATCTGGCAGAAGGCGCCATCCAGCACCGCGATACGATGGGATTTTCCGACACGATTCACGCCGGCGAGGTGCAGTGGATGTGCGCGGGATCGGGCATCGAGCACGAAGAGCAGATCCCGCCTGCCAAGCGCCTGCTCGGCATCCAGCTCTGGCTGAACCTGCCAAAGAAGGACAAGATGGCACATCCCTTCTACCATGCCATCCACACAGGAGACATCGAGGAGGTCCGCCCGGCAGAAGGCGTGACGCTGAGGCTTCTTGCCGGCAGCTACGAAGATCCTGCGGGCACGCAGCACAAGGGCTTCGAAGGCCAGCACCTGCCGCTCGACTTCTACGAGATCGCACTCGAGCCGGGGACCAAGCTTAACGTACCCGTGAACGAAGATGCGAGCGTCATGGCATTCACGCTCGAAGGCAGCGCCACCATAGGAGGCCTTCCCCTTGGTGCCAAGACCGCCATCAAGCTCGAGGAGGGTGACAGGGTGAAGATCGAAGCAGACCCCGATGCCCCTTCTCATGTCCTCTTCCTGAGCTCTGTGGCTCTGCATGAGCCAATCGCCTGGGGCGGCCCCATTGTCATGAACACAGAAGAGGAGCTCCTCGCTGCCTTTCGGGAAATCGAGCAGGGCACCTTCCAGAAGGAGCAGCTAGAGCACTGATCTGCCGATGCGGCAGCTTTTCCAAGGGACTTTTCTGCCATGGCGCAGCTTTTCTGGCTGCAGCCGGCAGCATGCTGCTGCCGGCTGAAGGACCTGGAACCTCTCTGCCATGCGCTATCTGCTGCCATGCCACCTCAAGAGCGAAAAGGCGCCGTGAAGGGCTGCAATGCCCGATGCTGCAAGGCTGGCCACCGAAGCGATGCCGGACATGTCGCCCGTCTCGGGAGGTGCCAATGTTTCCCCTGCCGGCAGCAGCGGCAGGCACATACGAAACGCTCTTCAGTTTTGCAGATGTCCTGATTGCCGCTCCCATGCTCGGAATCCTGATTGCAGGATTAAGCCGAAGAAGCAAATGGCCGCCCCGCATAAGCGGAAACGGCCACTCGCCAACATTTCCGAAAGAAATGGAGCGGCCTTCTTCCCGCCAGAACCGGGTGCCGCCTGCTCTGCGTTGTAGCGCCTTCCTCCCCTCTTCCGCAAGAGGTTCCCATAAGAACCAGAGAGCCCCGCCAGGACGCCTCTCGCATACATCCGGACAGGTATGTCCAGGCTGTGGCATCAGCGATATCAGAGAAGCGATAGCACTGCTGCCACCGGAAGGGATGACCTGGCTGTTGAAGAGGGCTTCCCGAGCCTGCCTTCGCCGCGCCGAGGCTTGCAGACAGCCAATCAGAGAGGTTATGAAGCGAAGGCGCTCCATAGGGACAGCACGGATGCCAACGACAAGCTGCCCCTCGCTGCCACAACAATGTCATGTGCCACCGCTTCGCTGGTTCTCCCGGATTCCATTGCGGGAATAGCGACTCTGGCGTCCTGGAGGATGCGTTCGTGAGGCTCTGCAGCAAGCAGCCTTTCCTCTTCGCCCTCCATCAGTATGCACCGGACGGAAGCCCATCTGTAAAGTGAGCAAGGCCGCTTGGCACGTAGCTCTCCGAAGACATCCAGCAGCACGCTATGGCCAGGATCCCTCTTGATTCCGTCATATCCAGCCGTTATGATAGCAGTATAGAACACGCGTTCGTCTTTGCGGGCAGGCCGAAGCTCCTGGCTGCAGAGGCGGCATGATGCAAGGCAGGCGGCGGACCGTCTCCGAATTCCGGATAAGGAGACGAAGATGAAAGAAATTCACGATGTTCTTGAAATTCTGATTCTTGTAGCCCAGCTTGCCCTGTCGACCCTCCGCTTATGAGGAGGCGAGAAAGATGAAGCCCCCGCGCAGATAGCGCAGGAGCTTAGTCAAAAACCCTAACGATTTTGTCAGGGATTCGGGGACGGGGCGAATCCGTCCGCCTGTCTTGCATTGTACCGCCGGAAGATGCCGGCAATCAAGAGAATGCAGAGCATGGGCGGCGCAATCGGCTTCCGGCCTGTTGAAGACTGGATGCAACACTGCCACAAGAGGCAGCGCTTCCGAATGCTTTGGCATCAGCCTGCCGTGTAGTCTTCCTTCGAGACATCGATGTCGACTCCGCGCACATGATAGATGAGGTTTCCGACCTTTGCACCCTCCACGTAATCCTTTGCGACGAACTGGTGCTTCGGATAGAAGAGCGGAAGCACGGCGTAGTCCTGTCTCGTCACGATATCGTCCACTTCCCTGTACATGTCTGCCCGTGCCTCCTCGTCAGTCGATGCCCGGGCGGCAATCAGGAGCTCATCTACATGGGCATTGCTGCAGAAGGAGGAGTTCTTCTGTGCTGTCGTGCTCAAGAAGTAGGTATACATGTTGTTGTCGCCGTCAGCGTAGGCGGGGAACCATCCCAGAAGCGTCATCTGCAGATTGCCCGCTGCCCTATCCTGCGCCCAGACACCATCGTCGACGGTGCTCACCTCGCAGCTGATGCCTGCCTTCGACCAGAAGTCCTGAAGGGCGACAGCGACATTCTGGTCCTGGGCTCTCACCTGAAGCGAAAGGGCAGGAGACTCTCCCTTCTCCGCTATGATCTCTGCTGCCTCGTCAGGATCGTAGGCAAAGACCGGCGCGTCGTCGTCGAAGCCCGGCTCCTGCGGTGTCAGGAAGCCACTTGCCAGCCTGCCGGCACCTGAGAGCACGGTCGCGACAAGCGTATCGCGGTCGATTGCCAAAGACAGTGCCCGACGGATATCGACATCCTCGAGGCCCTTCCTCTCGCTCAGGTTGAGCGCCACGAAATAGATACCCAGGGTGTCATAGGAGACGATCAGATCCTGCACATCAGAATCCTTCTGATAGGTTGCCAGAAGCGACCCGTCCAGATCGCACCAGTCGATGTCTCCGTTCTTGAATGAGAGCATCTTGGTGTTGACATCATCGAAGTAGCGGTAGTGCATTTCGTCGAGCGGAGGCTTCCCTCCATGGTAGGAGTCATTCCGCACGAGCACGACCTCGGTCGTATCATCGTTGCTTTCCATCTTGTAGGGACCGGTACCGATGCAGTCCGCGCCGCTGTCCCAAGCATTCCCTGCCGCAGTGCAGGCACCGCGCGGGAAGATCTGGGCATAGGAGGAGCCGAGGTTCTTCACGAAGCAGGCATAGGGCTCTGTCAGGCACCTGCCATGCCTTTGGGACATCGGAGAAGGCAGGAGCACAGACAGCAGTCAGAGTACTGACGGCATCGATTGCTGGCACTGCTTTGAGGGCAGCGCCATGCGCTTTTGGCAGGCACGGTGCATGGGGCGCAGCAGCACCTTCAATATCTGTTATACCTGTTTGCAGTCCATCTGCTCCTGATTTGGTCAGTCTTCCGGTACATGCCAACCGTTCACAGCCATATTCCAGCCGTCTGCCGCTCTACTGTTATAACAGTTTGGTCAATTTTCCTCCGCTTTACGTTATCGTGCCAATCCCTTGATTCCGGTTTACTTAAGGCTGTCAGCACACAGGGGAAGGCACGATGCCTTCTGGGAGAAAGGATGCGACGTGGCAAAGGATTACCAGGCTCTCGCAGCGTCTGTGATAGACGAGGTCGGCGGAAAGGACAATATCGTCTCCGTGACGCACTGCGTCACCCGCCTGCGCTTCATCCTCAAGGATGAGTCCAAGGCAGACGATGCTTCCGTCAAGAAGATTGCCGGCGTGATCGATGTCGTGCACGGCAATGGCCAGTACCAGGTCGTGATCGGCACCGATGTCGAAAATGCATACGATGCTGCCGTCGCCGAGCTCGGTTCAGCCTTTGCCGGCGGCGAGGTCCCCGCAGACGATGAACAGAAGAAGGGCAATGTCTTCGACCGCTTCTCTGAGACGGTCTCCGGCATCTTCTTCCCCTTCATGGGCGGCTTCATCGCGTCCGGCATGCTCAAGGCGCTCCTGATCATGCTCTCCAACTTCATCCCCAGCTTCAGCCAGACCGGTGCCTACACGGTCCTGTATGCCGGCGCCGACGGCTTCATGCAGTTCCTTCCCTTCGTCCTGGCCGTCTCGGCTGCCGAGAAGTTCAAGACGAACAAGTATGTGGCGCTCGCTGTCGTGTTCCCGATGCTCTACTCCACGATCACCGCAGCCTACGCTGCACATACGCCGCTCGACTTCTTCGGCATCCCGGTGACCTTGGTCTCCTATGCCTCTTCCGTCATCCCGCCGGTCATCATGACCTGGCTGCTCGCGAAGTTCGAGAAGTTCCTCAAGGGCCACATGAACCAGACGCTGTTCTCGCTCTTCGGCTACATGATCTGCCTGATCGTCCTGGTGCCCGTCGAGCTCATCTGCGTCGGCCCGATCTTCCAGATTGTGGGCGTCTTCATCGCCGATGCGATTCTGGCCGTCTACAATGTCGCCCCGATCGTCGCCGGCATGGTCTTCGCGGGCCTCTGGCCGATCCTCATCATCTTCGGCGCCCATACCGCCTTCATGCCAATCGTCTTCAACAACATGGCCACGCTTGGCTATGACTGGCTCTCCCCGCTCTCCTGGGGCTGCAACTTCGCAATGGCCGGTGCCTGCCTCGGCGTCTTCCTGAAGACCAAGAACCTCAAGCTCAAGGAGCTTGCCGGCCCGAACTGGATCACGGCGCTTCTTGCCGGCGTGACCGAGCCTGCCATCTACGGCGTGAACCTCAAGTTCAAGAAGCCCTTTGTCATTGCCTGCATCGCCTCTGCTGCCGCTTCCATCCCCATCGCCGTGGCAGGGCTTCAGCGCACGGCCTTCATCGGCGTGAACCTGATCACGATGCCGGCGCTGTTCTTCTTCCCCGGCGGCTGGGCCGCCCCGATCTGCGCAGCCATCGGCTTTGTCGGCGCAGCTGTGGGCACCTACCTCTTCGGCTTCGACGATTCGATGATCACGGATCCGGCACTGCTCGAGGACTAGCTTCGCCCCCATTTCCTGCCTGGCAGCAGCCTGCGCTGCTGCCAGGCTTCTGCTATCTGTTCTGCGCCTGCTCGAGGCAGTGCTGACGCCAGGCACCCGGAAGCATGCCGCACTCGCGCTCGAAGATCTTGTAGAAGTAGCTCATGTTCTGGTAGCCGACTTCTGACGCCACATCCGCAATGGAGGATACGCCTCCTGCAATCAGGCGCTCGGCTACCATGATGCGCTGCTTCTGGACCAGCTCCTTGAAGGTCTGGCCGCATTCGGATCTGAGCATCTTCATGATATAGCTCGTGCTCATGCCGAGCTCGCGGGCACACCCGGAAAGCGTGCAGGTACGGTAGTTGGCCTCTATGTAGCGCAGCACATCGAGTGCCGGACTCGCAATCGGCGCTGTCCCCGAGCTGGCATTCTGCTCGCAGACGTTCACGAGCTCTGCAAGCACGAGCGTCAGCAGCGCATCTGCCATCTCCTCCGAACGCGGCGAGGGATCGAATGCCTCGCAGAGGAGCTCGTTCATGAAGAGCGGAAGGCGGCGGCTTTCCTGGGAAGGAAACAGGATGAAGCTGTCATGCGCTGCCCCTTTCGAGATCGAGCGCACGAAGAAGGAGGTCACGATGCTGTCCGAGTCGAACCTGCTGAAGAAGCTCGTATCGAAGTAGCGCTTGTCGATCTGTACATTCACGAGAATGTCGTCTTCGGAAAGCGGCTGTATCGTGTGGACAGTGTCGGAGTCGACGAGCAGTACCTGCCCTTTCGCCACGTCGAGTATCCCGTCGTTCACGACCTCGAGGCAATGCCCGCTATACATGTAGGCAAGCTCGACGAAGTCATGCATGTGCAGCGGATAGTTCCGGAAACGGGAGTGGCGCTTGGCGCGGATGAACGCAGACGGGATGCCGAAAGTCCCCGGCTTTCCTGCATGGAAGCGCGAGAGCATGACCTGCCGGCCGCCGACATCCACGAACCGGCGCTGCTCGGGCGCAGGGACAGCTCCTTCGCGGTAGAGCCGCTCATGGTCGGAAAGCGTCCTCAGCTGCCTGTCGAGCTCTTCGGGCGTCACGGCTCCACCATACCTTTCCGAGAAGGGACCTGATGCGGAACAGCCATGACCGAATGCGCATATCCTGGCCCTGCGTCAAGCCATCAAGATCCAATCTGCAATACTTGCCCCATACTACCTCAGGCCACACCCGCTCACGCCACGGACCAGGGCCTGTACAACAAGAAAGGTTCCGAAATGTCTTTTGCATCGCTCTATCCGCGCATCACGCGCACCCGCCGCATCGAGGACCTCTCGGGCGTCTGGGACTTCCAGTTCGATCCCGAGCGCCAGGGAGTCTCCCAGGGGTGGGCCACAGGCCTCCCCGACCCGATCGAGATGCCGGTGCCTGCCAGCTTCAACGACATCTTCACCGACAAGGCGAGCCGCGAGTACTACGACGACTTCTGGTATCTCAGGAAGGTCTTCATCCCCGGCGAGTGGCAGGACAAGGAGCTCGACATCCGCTTCGATGCCGCGACGCACCGTGCACGGGTCTTCGTGAACGGGGACGAGGTCGCCTCCCACGAAGGGGGCTTCACGCCCTTCGTGGCCCATCTCAATGGGCACGTGCGGTTCAACGACTGGAATACGGTCGCCGTCCTTGTCAACAACGAGCTCACTGAGCAAACCATCCCCTGTGGCGGCACGGCGACGCTGCGCGATGGCACAAAGATCTGCGCGCCCTACTTCGACTTCTTCAACTACAGCGGCCTGAACCGCACGGTACGCCTGCTTGCCACCCCGAAAGAGCGCATCGAGGACTTTGCGGTCACGACCCAGATCGTGCCCCAGGCAGACGGTGGCTCCACAGCCCGTGTCAGCTACACGGTGCGCACGACAGGCACCCACCGCGTCGAGGTGCATGTCCTCGACGAGGATGGAGACGAGGTCGCCTCGGCTGCAGGCTCTGCTGGCACGATCGAGATTGAATCTGCCCATCTCTGGAACCTGCGCGCTGCCTATCTCTACACCTTCCGCACACAGATCTGGGACGATGACACGCTCGTCGACGAGTGGTACGACGAGATCGGTCTCAGGACCGTCGAGATCTCGCACCGCCAAATCCTCGTCAATGGCCATCCGGTCTACCTCAAGGGCTTCGGGCGCCACGAGGATTCGCCGGTCCATGGCAGGGGCACGGATCCTGTCGTGAATCACCGCGACTTCGAGCTCCTGAAGTGGATGGGCGCAAACTCCTTCCGCACGAGCCACTACCCCTATGCGGAGGAGCAGCTCTACGAAGCCGACCGCGAAGGCTTCTTCGTAATCGACGAGGTAGCCGCTGTCGGCATGCTGCGCTCGACCAAGAACTTCGCCGATGCCACGACCAAGGCGCAGGGCGCCACCTTCTTCGACGATCCTGCCGTGCAGGAAAAGACCCTGCCGGCACATCTTGCGGCTGTGGAAGAGCTCATCGAGCGCGACAAGCGCCATGCAAGCGTCTGTGCCTGGTCGCTCTTCAACGAGCCCGACTTCTCCTCCGAGGCAGCCGTCCCCTACGCCGAGAAGGTCTTTGCCCGCGCCCTCGAGCTCGACCCGCAGAAGCGTCCGCGCAGCTACACGAATGTCACCCGGTGCCGTGCCGGCATCGACAAATGCACCCATCTTGCCGACTTCATGATGCTCAACCGCTATGACGGGTGGTATGTGTCAGGCGGCCCGCGCATCCAGGATGCCGAGCAGATCCTTATAGAGGAGCTCCACAAGTGGGAGGAGCTCGAGCCTGACAAGCCCTTCATGTTCACCGAGTACGGCACCGATACCATGGCAGGAGTGCACAAGCTGCCGAGCGTCATGTGGAGCGAGGAGTACCAGCTCGAGTTCTTCGAGGTCCAGCACAGGATCTTCGACTCCTTCGACTGGATCTGCGGAGAGCAGCCCTGGAACCTCTGCGATTTCCAGACCACCGAGGGCATCATGAGAGTCGATGGCAACAGGAAGGGCGCCTTCACCCGCGACCGCCAGCCCAAGGCCGTTGCCTTCCTTCTGAGGAAGCGCTGGCTCGCAAAGCCCGACTACTCGGATGGCTTCGTCCCCGAACGCTGAGAGAGCTGCTGTAGCAGCGTGATGTATCCAAGGAGCCCTGCTGGCCCATGCCGGCAGGGCTCCTTGTCCTGTCCTTGGCCAGGAGCTCTGCGCGCCTGCACAGGGGCTCCCTGTGGCCTGCTACGCCTGTTTAATAAACCGTTTTGCCACTAGCCCGATGAGATGCATAGGCATCCTTTCTGCATAACACGTGGCTGATACCAAACTTTCCAGGCAATTTCTCTGGATCAGGCATTTGCTCTCTTGCAAGTTTGCAAAACTGGTTTACTATCAGAATTGCACAGCAGGAACGCTGATATGAGACCTCTAGGAGGATATGGATGGAAGAGAGATTCGACCCCCAGAAGAGCTTCTCCCTCGAGGGGAAGCTTGCCCTCGTGACCGGTGCCACCTACGGCATCGGCTTTGCCATCGCGACGGCGCTTGCACAGGCTGGCGCCAAGATCGCCTTCAATGACCGTCGCCAGGAGCGCATCGACGAGGCGGAGAAGAAGTATAAGGAGCTCGGCATCACAGCCCATGGCTTCGTAGCCGATGTCACGGTCGAGGAGCAGGTCAAGGGCCTCATGGACAAGATCTTTGAGACCTTCGGCACGACACCTGACATCCTCGTGAACAATGCCGGCATCATCAAGCGCATCCCGATGCTCGACATGTCCGTCGAGGACTACCGCCAGGTCGTCGATATCGACCTCGTCGGACCGTTCATCATGGCAAAGGCATGCATCCCGGGCATGATCGAGAAGGGCCACGGCAAGATCATCAACATCTGCTCGATGATGAGCGAGCTGGGACGTGAGACCATTGCCGGCTACACGGCAGCCAAGGGCGGCCTCAAGATGCTCACGAAGAACATCTGCTCCGAGTTCGGCGGCGCGAACATCCAGTGCAATGGCATCGGACCGGGCTACATCGCAACGCCGCAGACCGCCCCGCTGCGCGAGATCCAGCCTGATGGCTCCCGCCACCCGTTCGACCAGTTCATCTGTGCCAAGACGCCGGCAGGACGCTGGGGCACGCCTGAGGACCTCAAGGGCCCGGCAGTCTTCCTTGCTTCCGACGCTTCGAACTTCGTGAACGGCCACATCCTCTATGTGGATGGCGGCATCCTTGCCTACATCGGCAAGCAGCCGCAGTAGCGCCACGAGGCGGGTGCCTCTCCCCCTGGTGCCCGCCTCCCTCAGAACAACCTTCAAGCATGAAAGGCACACCATCATGAGAATCGCCCTTATCAACGAGAACAGCCAGGCAGCAAAGAACGCAATGATCGAGAAGGCACTGCGCAAGGTTGTCGAGCCGATGGGACATAAGGTCTTCAACTACGGCATGTATGCCGCAGACGATGCTGCCCAGCTCACCTATGTCCAGAACGGCATCCTTGCCGCAACGCTTCTGAACGGCAAGGCAGCAGACTATGTGGTCACCGGCTGCGGCACGGGCGAAGGCGCCATGCTCGCGCTCAACTCCTTCCCCGGCGTCATCTGCGGACATGTCGAGGACCCGCTCGATGCCTACACGTTCGCGCAGATCAATGACGGCAACGCTGTCGCCATGCCCTTTGCCCTCAAGAACGGCTGGGGCCAGGAGCTCAACCTCGAGTACACGTTCGAGAAGCTCTTCGGCTTCGGCTCCGGCAATGGCTATCCGGCAGAGCGCGTCGAGCCCGAGCAGCGCAACAAGAAGATCCTCGATGCGGTGCGCGCCACAGCCTTCCGTCCGTTCCCGGAGCTGCTGCGTGACCTCGACCGCGACCTTGTGAAGGGCGCCTTCGCAGGCGAGCACTTCCAGGAGTACTTCTTCGCCGAGGCAACGGATGTCGAGGTCATTGCCGCCGTCAAGGAGATTCTTGCCTAGCAGCTGCTGCAGAGCATCATCCATGGGACACGGGAAAGCAGGCCTTTTCCGTGTCCCATGCTATTATTGGTTTACTAAACCATTTGCATCCCAAGGAAGCACCATGCCAGCCACCAAGAAGCGTGTCACGATCAACGAGATTGCCCGCCTTGCCGGAACTTCGAAGACGACGGTCTCCTTCTATCTCAATGGACACACCGACCGCATGTCAAAGGAGACCCATGACCGGATCGGCCAGGTCATCCGCGAGACCGGCTATAAGCCGAGCCCCTTGGCGCGCAGCATGAATGCAAAGCAGACCTATCTGATAGGCGTCGTCGTCGGCGACATCGCGAACCACTTCTCGAACCAGATCGTGAAGGGCATCGATTCTGTGGCAAACGAGGCGGGATACCACCTTCTGATCTCGAGCTCGAATTTCGACCGCGACAACGAGCATGCCCTGATCGACCGTCTCATCTCGGTCGGGGTGGATGGCTTCATCGTGCAGCCGACCGCACGCTTCCGCGAAGTGGCAGAGGCAATCGGAAGCTCCGGCAAGAAGCTCGTCTTCTTCGACTCCAAGTACTACGACTACACGGCAAGCTGGGTCAAGACCGACAACTACGAGGCCACGAAGCGGGCCCTCTCCGAGGTTCTTGCCAAGGGCTACGAGCGCGTGCTCGTCGTGGCGGCAGAGCCGCAGCTTCTGAGCTCAAGGACCGAACGCCTCCAGGGCACGACCGATACGATCGAAGCTCTGGGTCTGCCCTCCGAGCACTTCGTGATTCCCGACAAGGGCGTGCCCCAAAAGGAGCTCACGGCATGGCTGCATGAGCAGCTCGACGAATGCACGGTTCCGACCCTGGTCTTCGCTCCGAACTGCTGGGCCCTGCCCGACATCTATGTCGCTATGCGCGACTTCTATAGGCGCATGCCGAAAGAGGTAGGCCTTCTGGGCTTCGACAACACCGACTGGGCAGAAGTCGCCTCCCCGTCGGTCTCTGTCATCGCGCAGCCTGCCTTCAAGGAAGGCGTCGAGGCGGCAAAGATTCTCCTCGACCTCATCAGCGGCGCCGGAAAGATAGATCCGCACCAGGTCCTCCCCTGCACCGTGCAATGGGGACAGAGCACTTTGTAGTCCAATTGCCAGACTTATCCCATGAAGCAGCCTCCTCTCCCTTCAGGAAAGGAGGCTGCTTCATTTTCTCGCAGGCCTCTGAGTGCCAGGTCAGCGAGCGCACACGAGCGTTGTTTATCCATCTTTTCCAAGCTCAGCTATCGGCAGAAAGCAAGAGATGTTGGCTTGCATATCTTCGAAATCTTGGATTTTTGCAATCTATAGGAGATTGACTAGTACGGTCAATTAGTACCTCGTTTCCATCTACCGAGTACCGGCATTCCGACTATGGGGTACCAGCTGCCGGCCGATAGCCTCTTCTCCAGGGA
>OMVT01000015.1 GCA_900314535.1 uncultured Olsenella sp.
GGATGCCGCCATGGAGAGACAGGAAAAGGCAAAAGCCGACCTTGAGAACATGAAAACGGCGCTTTCCGACATGGTATCGAAGGTGAAGGTGTCGGAGGCGAAACTGGAGGAACTGAAGAAAAACCTGGTGGAGGGCATCGATACGGCGGAGGAACTGGAGGAAGAGATCGAGAGACTGGCAACTGTGCTCTCATCCTACGAGAAAAAGAAGAATACTCTGGAGTCATCGGACAAAGAGGCGAAAGAGGAACTGTCTTTGGCGAAGGAAAAGGTGAAGACTGCCGGGATCGAGAAGGAGGCAGCAGAACGTGAGCGTGTCGAGCAGATGTATGCCCTCCAGGAAGAGCTCGGTGGCCCTGGGCTTGTCATCGGCGTCGACGAGGTCGGACGTGGCGCCATAGCAGGACCTCTGACCGTCGGTGCCGTCATCCTGCCAGCAGATCCCAAGATCTGGGGCCTCAATGATTCGAAGCAGCTGACGCCAGAGAAGAGGGAAGTGCTTGCGGCAGAGATTGCAGATGTCGCCATCGCTATCGGCATGGCCCATATCCCGCCCGAGACGATAGATGCTCTCGGCATGTCGGCATGCCTGAGGCGTGCCATGGCAGAGGCGATCGCTTCCTGCGGTGTCGAGCCTGACTGCGTCCTGATCGATGGCAACCCGGTGCATGTCCACCCGAAGGAGAAGACCCTTGTGAAGGGCGATGCACGCATCGCTGCCATCGCTGCAGCCTCCATCGTCGCCAAGGTCACGCGAGACCATCTCATGTGCGAGCTAGCGGAGGAATATCCTGCCTACGGGTGGGATGCCTGCAAGGGGTATGGCTCGAAGGAGCACATCGATGCCATCAGGAAATATGGCCTCACACCCTATCACCGGGCATCGTTCTGCAGCAATTTTGTGGAGGGCACCAGGCTCTTCTGATGTTTTCTCTGCCTGAGCCGCTTGCAGCCATGCTTCTGACCAGCACCTCTGGGGTAGCTGCCAGCTTCCTGTGAGGTCCGTGGCAGCGAAGGCTTCTCTCTGTGCAAGACGTCTCTGCCATAGTCCTTAGAGCGAAAGAAGGGAGCCTCTATGGCAGAGCGTGGGAATGGCACAGAAGAGCTGGGCAAAAAGGAAGCCAGGGAGTTCGGCGGAAGGCCGGCGGTCTTCTGGCATGCTGGAGATGAAGGCAGCGAAGAAGGCGCCTCGCTCCATCAACAGGGCATACGCATCGCTGCATCCTATTTCCGCTACCGGGAGGCAGACATCCTCTCTCTGGGAGATGGAAGCAAGGATACGCCGGATATCTGCTGCACGCTTGACGGCGAGACCATCCTTGCGGACATGGTATCTGTCGCCGATATCGAAGAGCAGATGTCCATACCAGAACTGACAGTCACGCCGGACGACTTCTGGCGCTGCCGCAGGAAAGCGCTCCTGTGGCTTGCAGACCATCGTGTGCCTTCGGTGCGCTACGACCTGATGGCGCTGGGCATCTTCGCTCCGAAGCATGCCCGCATCCGCCATCTTGCCGGCGTCTATTTCTGGTCGGACGAGCCAGACCAGCTTGCCTTCTACTGCTCAGATGAAGACGAAGGCAGTCTGCGATGAGCGGGGAGGAACGCTTCGAGCTCGATCCAGATGATGCCGGCTATCCGGCACTGGTGCAAGAAGGCTATGAGACGACGCCGCATATATACGGCATAGGGGACCCGGAGGCGCTCCAAGGGCCTTGTATCTCCATCATCGGGGCCCGGAGAGCGACACCTTATGGGCTCGAGGTCGCACATATGGCAGGAAGGGTCTCGGCTGAGGCGGGCATCTGCATCGTCTCGGGAGGGGCACTTGGCTGCGATGCCCAGGCAAGCAGGGGAGCGCTCGAGGCAGGCGGACGTACGGTCATCGTCTCAGGATGTGGCGCCGACCGTGTCTACCCAAGGTCTTCGGATGATATCTTTGCAGCGGCAAGGAAAGGTGCTGGCTGTGTCATTTCGCTCGAAAGGTGGGGCGAAGGGCCAAAGCGCTATACGTTTCCCAAGCGCAATGTCCTGATCGCTGCACTCTCGCCCGTCCTCATTGTCTGCGAGGCAGGCAGGAAATCCGGGACCATGGGAACAGCGGAAGCTGCCATGGATATGGGACGAAGCGTCTACGCCGTGCCAGGCTCGATATTCTCGCCGACTTCCCAGGGAACGAACTATCTGATCCAGAATGGCTGCGGCCTCATCGCAGACGAGCTCGGCCTCGAGCAGGTGCTCTCGAGCGATTATGGATGCGAACGCAGGCTCACCCGGTCTGGCATGCCAGCCTGGGGACGTGTTCTTTCGGCGCTCGTGGCCTCTCCGATGCGCCCGCAGGATCTCGCGGGTAAGATAGGTCTCGATGAATTGACAGTCGCCGATACGCTCTCATCCTATGAAGAGATGGGGCTCGTGACGAAGCTTCCGGACGGATGCTTCGCACCGAGCGAGAAGGCGTATCGCCTCATGGAAGCGGAGCCAGACGGATGACAGATACGGTCACAGTCGTAGGAGCAGGACTTGCAGGGTCGGAATGCGCATTGCAGCTCGCCCATAGGGGCGTGCCTGTGAAGCTCTATGAGCAGCGCCCGACGAACAATACGGTGGCACATCATACCGACCGCTGTGCTGAGCTTGTCTGCTCGAACTCGCTCAAGGCGACACGGCTCGAGAGTGCAGCCGGACTCCTCAAGCACGAGCTCGAGACGATGGGGTCATATGTCCTGGCCGCTGCCAAGGAGCACGCAGTGCCGGCAGGCGGCGCGCTTGCCGTGGACCGCGATGGGTTCTCGGAAGCGGTGACCGAGATGGTCGAGGCGGAGCCTCTGATTGAGCTTGTCCGCGAAGAGGTATGCGAGCTGCCGGAAGGCCCTGCTGTCATCGCCGCGGGCCCGCTCTGCTCGGATGCGCTCTTCAAGGCACTGTCTGACAAGCTCGGCGGTGCAGCGCTTTCCTTCTTCGATGCAGCAGCCCCCATCGTCGACGCCGAGACGATCGACCGCACACGTGTCTTTGCGCAGTCGCGCTACGAGGAAGAGAGCTCAGGGGACTATCTGAACTGCCCCATGGACAAGGAGGAGTATCAGAGGTTCTACGACGAGCTCATCTCGGCCAAGCGTGTGATTGCTCGCGATTTCGAGCAGTCAGATCTCTTCTGCGCCTGCCAGCCGGTCGAGGAAGTGGCACGCACGGGTGTCGATTCCCTGCGCTTCGGCGCTTTGAAGCCGGTCGGTCTCAAGGATCCACGTACCGGCAGGCGTCCCTGGGCGGCCGTGCAGCTGAGAGCCGAGAACAAGGCGGGCACTGCCTACAATCTGGTGGGCTTCCAGACGAACCTTACCTGGCCCGAGCAGAAGCGGGTCTTCCGCCTGATTCCAGGGCTTGAGGAGGCAGAGTTCTTCCGCTACGGTGTCATGCACAGAAATACGTTCGTCGACTCGCCGAAGGTCCTCGACCGGACCTTCGGCATCCCCGGCACGAAGATCCGCCTTGCCGGGCAGATCTGCGGCACGGAAGGCTATGTCGAGGCTATCGCTTCGGGCCTGCTTGCGGCGCTCAATACCTACGCAGACATCACGGACAAGCCTCTCGTCACGCTTCCGCCCGAGACGGCCTTCGGTGCGCTTGTCGCCTACGCGACCGATCCGGCGACGAAGGACTATCAGCCGATGCATGTGAATTTCGGTCTCGTGCCACCTCTTGCAGACCAGTCGCTCAAGAAGCGCGAACGCTATGCGGCCTACCGCGACCGTGCCATTGGCCAAATGGATGCCTTCATGGAAGAGCGCAGAGACCTCTTCGAGAACGAAGCATGACTAAGGCTGCGGATGCCCGCTTGGAGGACCAGACGCGCTTTGCGGACGAAGCGGAAGAATTCCTGCAGTACCTCGGCGAGATCAGGAACCTCTCGCCCCAGACGGTGCGGGCATATCGCACAGACCTTGCTGCCTACATCGCTTGGACAAAGCGCGAGGGAGTGCTTCCGCATGAGGTGACGCACCGCCAGCTCAGGAGCTATCTCTTCGAGCTCAAGCGGGCGGGATATGCCACGACGACGATCGACAGACACCTGAGCGCGCTGCGCTCCTGCTACAAGTGGCTCCTGGGCGAGGGGAAGATCGCGGCAGATGCGGCTGAGGCCGTCTCTGGCCCGAAACGCGCAAAGCGCCTGCCCCATGCAATGACGGACAGCGAGGCCGACCGTCTCATCGAGGCCTGTCCCGAGACGCCAGAAGGCCTGCGGGACAGGGCTTTTCTCGAGCTCCTCTATGCGACTGGCGCCCGCATCTCAGAGGCCTCTGCCCTCGATCGGAAGGATATCGATTCTGATCAGATGCTTGTGCACCTCTTCGGCAAGGGCTCGAAGGAGCGGATCGTGCCCATATATAGAAGCGCCCTTGCCGCCGTGGAGCGCTATGAGAGGGAAGCCCGGCCGCTCTTTGCAAAGGAGAGCCCCGTGATGACAGACGCGCTCTTTCTCTCGGCACGCGGACGCCGCATGAGTGCCGATGCCTTGCGCAGGCGCTTCAGAGAGGCTTCGGCCGAGGCGGGGATCGATCCGACCTATACGCCCCACTCCCTCCGACATGCCTTCGCGACGGAGCTGCTTTCGGGCGGTGCCGATATGAGGAGCGTCCAGGAGCTCCTGGGACATGAATCGCTTGCGACGACGCAGATCTATACGCATCTTTCGATCGACCGTCTCAAGGATGCGACGCACACGGCGCATCCGAGAGGATAGAAACTGTGGAGGCTGCGTGGAGGTTTTCGTCCTGCGCCTGAAAAATCATGCAGGACCCGTGGAGAGCATTTGCCAGAGACGGGAAGCAGAAGCGCTGCTATACTAAGTACTTGCTGTGCGTCCGCACGGCAAAAGTCGCACACGTGACTACTCGGAGGCCATGGTGCCCGCAGCCACAAGCCAGGCTGAGGGTGGTGCTCCGGGGCTGACATCACGTGGAGGAAGAACCAATGGAGGTTTGAACATGGCTGTCAAGATCAATCTCAAGACCCTGCTCGAGGCTGGCTGCCACTATGGCCACCAGACGCGTCGCTGGAACCCGAAGATGAAGCCCTATATCTTCGGCGAGCGCAACGGCGTCTACATCCTCGACCTCAAGCAGACGGTCATCGATGCCGACCAGGCATACACGTTCCTCAAGGAGACCGCTGCCAAGGGTGGCACCATCCTGTTCGTCGGCACGAAGAAGCAGGCTCAGGAGGCCATCAAGACCCAGGCCGAGCGCTGCGGCATGCCGTACATCGCTGAGCGCTGGCTCGGCGGCATGCTCACGAACTTCACGACGATGCGTTCCCGTATCGACCGCATGGAAGAGCTCGAGGCCATGGTCGAGGACGGCCGCATGGCTACGCTCCCGAAGAAGGAGCAGGCTGTGCTCGGCAAGGAGCTCGAGAAGCTCCAGCGCAACCTCGGTGGCGTGCGTGATATGAAGTCCCTTCCGCAGGCACTCTTCGTCGTCGACACGAAGCGCGAGGAGCTCGCTGTCCGCGAGGCCAACCGCCTTCACATCCCTGTTGTCGGCCTTCTCGACACGAACTCCGATCCTGATGTGATCGATTACGGCATCCCTGCAAATGACGACGCTATCCGCTCCGTCGCCCTTCTGACCGAGCTTGTTGCCGACGCAATCCTCGCTGGCACGGGCAAGGAGCAGATCACCGAGGCCGAGATGGCAGGTGCAGCCGAGCCGGCTGCAGAGGCACCTGCTGCAGAGTAAGTAGCTAGAAACCGCAAAGTAACTACGCTTTAAGGAGGTCACATGGCAACCAAGATCACCGCCGCCATGGTCAAGCAGCTCCGTGAGATGACTGACTCCCCGATGATGGAGTGCAAGAAGGCACTCGTCGAGGCTGACGGCGACATCGACAAGGCCGTCGATGTCCTTCGCAAGATGGGCG
The DNA here is from genome assembly GCA_900314535.1 of uncultured Olsenella sp. Classification (GTDB taxonomy): domain Bacteria; phylum Actinomycetota; class Coriobacteriia; order Coriobacteriales; family Atopobiaceae; genus Olsenella_L; species Olsenella_L kribbiana. The sequence continues at coordinate 5,923 of OMVT01000015.1, forward strand.
TCGCAAAGGCTGTCAAGCGCGCTGGCCGTGACACGAACGAGGGCACCGTCGCTGCCTACATCTCTGAGGATGGCAAGAAGGCAGCTCTTCTCGAGCTCTCCTGCGAGACCGACTTCGTCGGCACGAACCCGAAGTTCGTCGGCTTCGCCACGAAGCTTGCTGGCGTCGTTGCAGAGAACAACCCTGCTGACGTCGACGCTCTGAAGGCTCTTCCGATGGCCGAGACGACCGTCGCTGACGAGCTCACCGAGCAGATCCACCTCTTCGGCGAGAACATGAAGGTCCTGCGCTTCGTTGCCCGCTCCACGGAGAATGGCGCCTTCGGCTCCTATATCCACAACGGCGGCAAGATTGGCGTCATCGTCGAGTTCTCCTTCACGAAGCCTGAGACTGGCGCCAGCGAGGAGTTCAAGACGTTCGCTCACGACGTCGCACTCCACGTTGCAGCTGTGAACCCGATCAGCGCTCGTCGCGAGGATGTCCCTGCCGAGACCATCGAGCACGAGATGAGCATCTACAAGGCACAGGCAGCCGAATCCGGCAAGCCCGAGGCCATCCAGGAGCGCATCGCTCAGGGCCGCATGGAGAAGTTCTACAAGGAGTCCGTCCTGACCGAGCAGGAGTTCGTCAAGAACCCCGACGTCACGGTCGGCCAGCTTGCAAGCCAGGTCTCCAAGTCCCTCGGCGACACGATTGAGGTCGTGAAGTTCGACCGCTTCGAGTTCGGCGAGTAGTTCGAAATACGAGAGCCGGCCTTCGGGCCGGCTCTTTTTTTATGGCGCGAGACCGTTGGTCCTACTGGGCCCGTTCATATATGCGCCGCTTTGGTACAATCACCTATTGACCTGCGTGCCCGAAGGCACGCATAGGATTGAGCTGAGTGGAGGATATCTTGTCCGGCTACAAGTATAAGCGGGTGCTCCTCAAGCTTTCAGGCGAGGCCCTCATGGGCTCCCAGAGCTTCGGCATCGACCCCAAGGTAATGAACAGGCTTGCTGAAGAGATAAAGCCGATCTGGGAAGACGGCGAGGAGATTGCCATCGTTATCGGCGGCGGCAACATCTTCCGTGGACTCTCCGGAGCGGCACAGGGCATGGACCGTGCCCAGGCAGACAACATGGGCATGCTGGCTACCGTCATCAATTGCCTGTCCCTGCAGGATACGTTCGAGCATCATGGGATGGACTGCCGCGTCATGAGCGCCCTCGAGATCCGCCAGGTCGCAGAGACCTATATCCGCCGCCGTGCCATCAGGCACCTCGAGAAGGGCCGCATCACGATCTTTGCGGCTGGCACCGGAAATCCCTACTTCACGACGGATACTGCAGCAGCGCTTCGTGCCTGCGAGATCAATGCCGAGGTCCTTATGAAGGCAACGAAGGTCGATGGCATCTACGACAAGGATCCTGTGAAGTATCCGGATGCGAAGAAGTACGATACCATCACCTATCTCGATGTCCTGACAAAGGACCTGAAGGTCATGGATGCAACTGCCACGGCGCTCTGCCATGACAACCACATGCCGATCCTGGTCTTCAACATCGAGACCCCTGGCGTCATCAAGAAAGCGCTGTGTGGCGAGCCGGTTGGCACCACCGTCGTAGAGGAGGCATAGAGTGAGCGAGATCACCGATTACGCAAAGAGCCATATGGAGAAGTGCCTGAAGGCACTCCAGGACAATTTCTCCCGTGTCCGTACAGGCAGGGCAAACCCGCATGTGCTGGATGACATCATGGTTGACTACTACGGCCAGAAGACGCCTGTGACCCAGCTTGCTGGCGTAAAGGTCCCCGAGGCTGCCATGCTCGTCGTCGAGCCGTGGGACAAGTCGTCCCTGCGCTCGATCGAGAAGGCCATCGAGGCATCCGATCTCGGCATCACCCCGTCGAACGACGGCATGTGCATCAGGCTTCCGTTCCCGCAGCCGACGGAGGAGCGCCGCAAGGAGCTTGTCCGGGAGTGCCAGAAGTACGCCGAGGAGGCAAAGGTCTCCATCCGCAACGTCCGCCGCGATGCGAACGAGAAGGCGGAGAAGGATGACAGCTACTCCGAGGACGACGTGAAGCGCGAGAAGAAGGCCATCCAGAAGCTCACCGATACCTATGTGGACAAGGTCTCCTCTATGCTCAAGACGAAGACTGCCGAAGTGATGGAGATCTAGGTGCAGATCGATTCCGAAAAGCTTCAAGCCTACTATGCGGATGCGCCAGACGATATTGCCCTTTCCGATATCGATATTGCGCGCATCCCGCACCATGTCTCGATCATCATGGACGGCAATGGCCGCTGGGCGAAGGCGCGTGGCCTTGACCGCTCCGAAGGCCATGTCGCAGGCGTCTCATCATTGCGCGAAGCCGTGACGACGAGCGTCAGGCTTGGCCTCGATGTGCTTTCCGTCTATGCCTTCTCGACCGAGAACTGGAAGCGTCCGCAGCATGAGGTGGATCTCCTCATGCATCTCTTCGCGACGACGCTGGTGCATGAGCTTCCGCTCTTCCACCAGGAGAACGTGAAGCTCCGCTTCCTGGGCGACATCGAGTCGCTTCCTCAGGAGACGCGTGACGTCTTCCAGGAGGGCCTCGATGAGACCGCTGATCATACAGGCATGGTGTTCGCGCTTGCCGTGAACTATGGTGCACGCAAGGAGATAGTGCGTGCGGCACGCCAGCTTGCAGAGGCTGCCTGTGCCGGGAGCATTGCACCGGAAGAGATCGATGAAGATATGTTCTCCTCGCATCTCTATACGGCAGGGCTTCCCGACCCCGATCTTCTGATCAGGACGTCCGGCGAGCTGAGGCTTTCGAACTATCTGCTCTGGCAGCTTGCCTATACCGAATTCTATGCAACCGATGTCTTCTGGCCCGACTTCACGCGCTGGGACTTCCTGCGCGCCATCCGCTCGTTCCAGGGGAGGAACAGGCGGTTCGGAGGGGTCCAGAACGCATGAGCGGGCATGCAGGGGAGAGCGGACACAGCGGGGAGAGCCGTGGACTTGACCGCGGCATCGATTCGCTCGAGCGGAAGCGCCAGGCGAAAGAGCCTGCCCGCATTGCGGGAACGCTCCGCGGCCAGAAGGTGCGCCTCGGCACGGAGAAGCTCCTGACGAGGACGACCTCCGGCATCATCTACGCGATCGTCGTGCTTGCAGGCCTCTTCATCGGCCCTCATGCGACGATGATTCTCGTGGCGGGCATGGCATGGCTGTGCTGCTCCGAGTTCTTCCGCATGTGCCGCATGTCTGGCAGGATGCCGAACGAGGCCATCGGCCTTGGCGCAGCAGTGCTCTTCCCTCTGGCTGCGCAGTTCAATGGCTACCAGTCGCTCATAGCCCTTCTCATCATCCTCTGCTTCGCTGTTGCGGGCTGGTATGTCGTGACGCCACGTGCGAGCATCGCCGATGTCGCGACGACGATTTTCGGGCCGATCTACACGAGCTTCCTCTTCTCGAGCGTCGTCCTCATCAGGAATGTGGACCCCGGCTTCGAAGGAGCGCTCCTTGCCTTCGGCGTCATGGGCTCCATCTGGGCAAATGATGCAATGGCCTATCTGGTCGGGTCGAGGATCGGACGCCATAAGATGGCGCCACGCATCTCCCCGCACAAGTCATGGGAAGGCTTTGCCGGCGGCATGTGCGCCTCTCTCATCGTCTGGCTCCTGACTGCAGCGCTCCATGTCTGTGGCGTCACGTGGCCGCTGGCCCTTGCGGGCGGCCTTCTTTCGGGCATCGGCGGCGTTGTCGGCGATCTCTTCGAGTCCAGGATCAAGCGCGGTGTCGGCGTCAAGGATTCCGGCAACATCATGCCTGGCCACGGTGGCCTTCTCGATCGCTCCGACTCCATGCTCTTCGGTGCGACTGCGGCCTATTTCATACTTTTCCTAGGAGGAATCCTTTGAGCTTGAAGACGACTTCTGAGACGGCTTTGGTGCCGGAAGGAAGGAAGCTGCGTCTGGCTGTGCTTGGGGCCTCGGGCTCCATCGGCACGCAGACGCTCGATGTCGTGAGGCATCACAAGGACAAGGCCGAAATCGTCTGCCTCTCGGTACATACGAGGACCGATGTCGCTGCAGCCGCAGCGCGCGAGTTCGGCTGCCGCCTCATTGCCGTGACCGATCCGGCCCATGCCCATGATGCTGCGCTCGAAGACCTGCCAGAGGGCACGAAGGTGCTAGTCGGCCCTGAAGCGCTCGTAGAGCTTGCGACCAGGGACGATGTGGACTGCGTCGTCTCGGCGGTCGTCGGCTTCGCCGGCATCGAATCGAGCTATGCCGCAGCCAAGGCGGGAAAGCGCCTTGCCTACGCGAACAAGGAATCCATCGTCGTCGGCGGCGACCTCATCATGCCGCTCCTTCGGCCGGGCCAGCTTGTGCCGGTCGATTCAGAGCACTCCGCCATCTTCCAGTGCCTTCAGGGGGAGGAGAAGGGCACTATCGAGACGATCTGGCTCACCTGTTCGGGAGGTCCGTTCTATGGGATGGAGCGCAAGCGTCTGCGTGAAGTGACCGTCGCGGATGCGCTGGCGCATCCGACATGGTCCATGGGATCGAAGATCACGATCGATTCTGCGACGCTCATGAACAAGGGCCTCGAGGTCATCGAAGCCTGCCGTCTCTTCGATGTGGACGAGGCGCAGGTGCATGTCCTCATCCAGCGCCAGAGCCGCATCCACTCGATGGTGGAGTTTGTCGATGGCTCCGTGAAGGCGCAGATGGGTGCTTCCGATATGAGGAGCTGCATCCGCTATGCCCTGAGCTATCCTGGACGCTGGGCATCGCCCGAGGCAGAGCGCGTCGCCTGGGGCACGGAGCAGCCGCTCACGTTCGGCGAAGCAGATATGCAGACTTTCGGGTGCCTTGCGCTTGCCAGAGAGGCATATCGCCGAGGGGGTACGCTTCCCTGTGTGATGAATGCAGCGAATGAGGTGGCAAATGCTGCCTTCCGCCATGGTTCCTGCGGCTTCCTCGATATCGAGGACACCGTCCGTGCCGTGATGGATGGCGCGAAGATCGAGCCTGTCGAGAGCGTCGAGCAGCTCGAGGAGGTCGACGCCTGCGCCCGTGCAGCTGCACGCAGCTATCTCGGGAGGAGGCGCTAGCATGAGCGTCGCATCTGCTGTCTTCTGGGGGTTGATCACCCTCTCATTCCTTGTCTTCATCCATGAGGGCGGGCATTTCCTTGCTGCCCGCATGTGCGGCATGCGCGTGACCGAGTTCTATCTCGGCATGCCCTGCCGCTTCAAGCTGTTCCGCAAGAGCCGCCGCTATGGCACGGAGGTCGGCGTCACGCCGATACTTCTGGGCGGCTATACGCGCATCTGCGGCATGGAAGGCGGGCCCGATGAGCGTCTGGCCGACATGCTCTGGCTTGTGCAGCAGAAAGGGCGCTTGAGCGCCGAAGAGGCTGCGTCCGAGCTTGGCTGCACCGAGGATGAAGCCTATGGGATGCTCTCGGTGCTTGCTGACTGGGCTTCAATCGAGCCCTACTACAACCCTGAGCTCGGCGAGAAGCCGGGACAGCGCGACTGGCCTCAAGCCTTCCAGACCGTGAAGAGGGACGCAAAGTGCCTTACGGAGTATGACCGCGAAAGCGACTTCACGCTTACGGGCGCGACCGAGGCAGGGGAGGCAAGGCTTCCTCAAGGGGATGCTGTATCGTTCCTTGCGGCCGAGAAGTCCCATACCTATGCAGGCCACGGCTTCTGGGCGCGTGTCTTCACGCTCTTCGCAGGTCCTCTTATCAACCTCATCTTTGCTCTCGTCGTCCTTATGGCTGGCTTCTCGCTTGTGGGCGTCACGGTCAGCGTGAACGAAAACACGATCGGACAGGTCGTCTCAGGCTCGCTTGCTGAAGTCTCGGGCCTCGAGGCGGGGGATACCGTGACGGCGATAAATGGCGAGGAAGTCACGGACTGGCAGAGCCTCGTATCGGCGCTCCAGCCCTGTCTTGCAGATGGCTCTGACTTCACGATCGAGATCGAGCGCGATGGAGCCGCACAGACGCTCCATGTCGATCAGGATGAGAGCGCGCCATCTTCGACGCTTGGCATCGTCGCACCCTCGAAGACCGTGCATCTGAGCATCGCCGATTCCTTCCAGGCTTCGGTCTCCTATGCGAAGCAGGTGGCAGATGCTGCGATATCGCTCATCAGGCCGTCGCAGACGATGCAGGTGCTCAACGAGTCCACCTCCGTCATGGGCATATCGGTCATGGCATCAGAGGCAGCATCCGAAGGCGTCTGGGAGCTCATGCTGTTCATGGCAATGATCTCCATGTCGCTTGGCTTCATGAACCTCCTGCCGATCCCCCCGCTCGATGGCGGGAAGATCGTGATCGAGATCGGCCAGAAGATCGTGAGGAAGAACCTTCCCCAGAAGGCGCAGATCGGCATCTCCTATGCAGGGCTTGCCTTCTTCCTCTTCGTGTTCGTCTTTGTACTCAGAAATGACATCCTGAGATTCGTAGTGGGGTAGATGCAGGCATGAGCGAGAAAGCAGCACGTACAAGAACACGCCAGGTGCACGTAGGTACGGTCGCCGTCGGCGGCGGCGCGCCGGTATCGGTGCAGTCGATGTGCACGACGAAGACCGATGATGCAGAGGCGACGCTGGCACAGATCGAGAGCCTGGCTTCTGAGGGCTGCGAGATCATCCGTGTCGCTATCCCGAATGCCGGAGCGCTCGATGGCTTCGAGGAGATCTGCGCTAGGTCTCCGCTTCCTGTGATTGCAGATATCCACTTCGACCACAAGCTTGCTATCGAGGCGGCAAAGCGCGGCGCTGCCGCCTTCCGCATCAACCCAGGAAACATCGGCTCCTGGGAGCGGGTCGACGCCTGCATCGAGGCGGCGGGGGAGGCTGGCATCCCGATCCGCATCGGCGTCAATGCCGGTTCTCTCGACCCGAAGGTGGACGCTGACGAGAAGCTGACGCTGCCCGAAAAGCTTGTGGCATCATCGGTCTCCTTCGTCGAGCACTTCGAGGATCGAGGCTTCAAGGATATCGTCCTTTCTGCCAAGGCACATGATGTGCCGACGACGCTTGCGACCTACCGTGCGCTCTCGCGCGAGCTCCCCGACATTCCGCTCCATGTCGGTGTGACCGAGGCAGGCACGCTCAGACAGGGCACGGTGAAGAACTCGGTCGGCGTCGGCATCCTTCTTGAGGAGGGCATAGGAGATACGATCCGCCTGTCGCTCACGGCTGAGCCCGAAGAGGAGGTGCGCGTTGCCTGGGAGCTTCTCCAGGCCCTCGGCATGCGCCGTCTCCATCCTGAGCTCGTGAGCTGCCCGACCTGCGGACGCTGCCAGGTGAACCTCATCGGCCTTGCCGACGAGGTTTCGAGGCGCCTCTCGAAGATCGAGGCACCGATTTCTGTCGCTGTCATGGGCTGCGTCGTGAATGGCCCGGGCGAGGCAAAGAGCTGCGACATCGGCATCGCATCCGGCAAGGGGCAGGGGCTTCTCTTCCTCGAGGGAAAGCCGCTCAAGAAGGTGCCTGAAGACCAGATGGTCGATGCGCTCTTCGATGAGATCAAGGAACGCTTCCCTGAGGCGCAGGCAAAGGAATAAGCGGAACTTCCAGAAAGGCTCCTGCGGGAGCCTTTCTTCTTTCCGGCATGTGCTTGTGTCCAAGAGCGGCATCGATGGGCCATCCGGCAGCTCAAAAGGCTTAGAATGAAACCCGTATGTGTGGGATGCCGAAAGGACATGCATTGAATACCTACAAGCTCATGAGCAATCTCTATGCGCCGACCCTCAAGGAAGACCCGACGGAGGCCGTGCTTGCCAGCCACAAGCTGCTGCTTCGTGCCGGCATGATCCGCCGTGGCTCGGTCGGCCTCTATTCCTATCTGCCGCTTGCCTGGAGATCGATTCTGAAGATCGAGAACATCATCCGCGACGAGATGGACAAGATCGACTGCCAGGAGATGATGACGCCGATCCTGACCGACGCCGAGCTCTGGCGCAAGAGCGGCCGCTGGAATGCCTATGGCCCCGAGCTCATGCGTCTCAAGGACCGCTATGGCCACGAGTATGCGCTGGGCCCCACGCATGAGGAGACCTATACCGATCTCGTGACGAACGAGCTCAAGAGCTACAAGCAGCTGCCTGTCATGCTCTACCACATCCAGGACAAGTTCCGCGATGAGCGCAGGCCGCGCTTCGGCCTCATGCGCTCCCGCGAGTTCATCATGAAGGATGCCTATTCCTTCTCCGCGAGCGTCGAGTCCATGCGCGAGTGCTACGAGGAGCAGAAGGAAGCCTATGCAAGCTTCTGCCGCCGTGTCGGGCTCAGGGCCCTTCCGGTCGTGGCCGACTCCGGCCAGATCGGCGGCGACACCTCCGTCGAGTTCATGGCGCTTGCCGATGCCGGCGAGGCCGAGATCTGCTACTGCGATGCCTGCGGCTTTGCGGCAGACACCGAGGCGGCAACGGCCAAGATCAGCCTCGTCGAGGGCGAGGCTGGAGAGCTCGAGAAGGTAGAGACGCCCTCCTGCAGCACCATCGCAGATCTTGCTGCCTTCCTCAAGGTCCCCGAGGCAGGCACGCGCAAGGCGCTTGCCCTCGTCGACGGCGACAAGTGTCCGGTCGTCGTCTTCGTGCCGGGAGACCATGACCTGAACGACGTGAAGGCAGGCCATGTCTTCGGCGAGTACCACCTGATGTCCGACGAAGAGCTCAAGGAGTATGGCCTTGTGAAAGGCTTCATCGGGCCGATCGGCCTGCCCGAGAACGTGAAGGTCTACGCCGACGAGACGCTCAGGAGCTCCGTGTGGTGGGCTGTCGGCGCCAACGAGCAGGACTTCCACTACATCCATGCAAAGCAGGGACGCGACTTCGAGATCTCGAACTGGGCAGACCTGATCACCGCAAAGGAGGGCGACCTCTGCCCGCACTGCGGCGCTCCGCTCAAGATCGCTCGCGGCATCGAGGTCGGCCAGGTCTTCCAGCTCGGCACGAAGTACTCCGAGACCATGGGCGCCACGTTCACGGATGAGGATGGCACGGAGAAGCCGTTCCAGATGGGCTGCTACGGTATCGGCGTCGGCAGGACGCTGCAGGCCATCGTCGAGCAGCACCATGACGAGCACGGCATCATCTGGCCGGTGAGCGTCGCTCCCTACGAGGTGGAGATCGTGCCGCTCGATACGCATGACGAGCTCGTGTGGCCGATCGCAAAGAAGCTTGCAGGCGAGCTTGTCGAGCGTGGCATCGAGGTCATCGTCGATGACCGCAAGGAGCGTCCAGGCGTCAAGTTCAACGAGGCAGACCTCTTCGGCTTCCCGTATCAGGTCGTCTGCGGCAAGCGTGGCATCAAGAACGGTGTCGTCGAAATCAAGGAGCGCGCAACGGGCGAGCGCCAGGAGATTGCAATCGACGATGCAGTCGACGAGCTCGTCGAGGCCATCGTCTCGAAGCGTGCCTAAGCACTGAAGATGCTGCGTCAGACATGCAAGCGCATGAAAGAGGCGCCCAGAAGCTCTCAGAGGCTTCTGGGCGCCTTTCTGTACCTATTCGCGGAAGCGCTACTTCAGGCTTTCCTGATAGACACGGTTGCCGGCAAGAGCGCCTGTGAGACCATCGGCGAGGACGAGGATGGCAAGGAAGGGGAAGACGACGCCTGGATTGGGTGCGAAGAGGCCTGCGGCATAGAGGATGACGGAGACGACGCCGAGGGCGCAGGCCACGATATAGATCGGGATGATGCCCTTCGTACGAGACGGCGTATTGGCAGCACGTGCTCCCTGGAAGCCGGAGATGGCGCATACGAGCCCGTCCACGCCGAGCACGCCGTATGCCATGCCATTGCCGAGGCAGGCAGCGACGATACCGACGATAGCAAGGACAAGGCCTGCGAACATGCTGGCAAGGCTCCAGATCTTCAGGAACTTCTGATTCTCTGTCATAGGATGATTCCTTTCAGGTGTAATCGAGCTTCTAGATCCTTGTACCACATTGGCCTGTGCGTAAGCCGTGCTCGGGCCAAATAGCGCCTGAAGGGCATCACGCGCAGGGGAGCGGATGGGCTGGACAGCGGTTTCCGGCATGTCGAGAAAGCGTGAAGGCGCAAACTTGCCAAAATCGTGCTTGACCGGAATCGAGCTTCTGTTATAGTAATTCCCGCACCGCATGGGGAATTAGCTCAGTTGGGAGAGCGCGTGACTGGCAGTCACGAGGTCAGGGGTTCGAATCCCCTATTCTCCACCATGATCACTACGCAGGCCACTCAGTGGCCTGCTTGCTATGGGAGGGCAGCAAGGCGCTGCATTTCATCCGGCTGGATGGACTGAAGAGGCTGAATCTGCTAATATCACTCCCGCACGGGCGATTGGCTCAGGGGTAGAGCACTTCCTTCACACGGAAGGGGTCGCTGGTTCGAATCCAGCATCGCCCACCAGGAATATGAGGGCGGCGGCTCTGGCCGTCGCCTTTTTCTCTATTTCGGGCTCATGGCGCAACGGTTAGCGCAGGGGACTCATAATCCCTGGGTTGCAGGTTCGAATCCTGCTGGGCCCACCAGAAAATCGAGGCCGGCAGCCAGCGCTGCTGGCCTCTTTTTGTGGGAAGGATGGTCTGCCGATGTTCGAGTTCCTGAAGCGGCATGGCAAGAATGCGGAATCCGGTATGCAGGGCAGCGATGCCTTCGGCCTCGAGGGTGCGACATCGATCTTCAACCTCCGCGAGCTTGCCGGATATCCTGCTGAAGGCGGGCTCACGCTACCTCACCGGTTCCTCCGTTCGGGTGCCTTGGACACTGCCACGGCTGCCGACTGCGACTTCCTGAAGAGCTACGGCGTCACGCATGTCGTCGACCTCAGAGGAGAGGCCGAAGTGGCCCGGGGCGATGGCCCGCTTGCAGAAGATCCTGACATCTCCTGGATCAATGTGCCGCTCTTCGACTTCAACATGAGCGATCCCTACCTCATGCCCCGCACGGGTGCTGCGGGATATCTCGCCGAGAGCTACTGCACGATCCTTGCGAACAAGCCTGCCGTGAAGGAGATCTTCGAGTTCTTCGCAGAGGCAGGCGCAGATGATTGCGTGCTCTTCCACTGTGCCGCTGGCATGGACAGGACCGGCGTGACCTCCATGCTCCTCTTGGGCCTCTGCGGCGTCGACCGCGACCACATCATCTGCGACTACTCCTACTCCTTCGGTGGCGCCCGCGAGGTCGACAAGGCGGTCATGTCCGGAAAGCCTCCCGAGAAGATGCGCGTGCGCCCCGAGCTCAAGAGCCGCATCAAGGCGATATCGGAGACCTGGGACCTGCTCATTGCAGGATATGGATCGGCCGATACCTATCTCGACTCCTGCGGCATCATGCCGGAGACGAGACGTGCCGTGCGGGAGCATCTCGAGGGCTGAGAGAGCCTCAGCAAAGCTGCAGCTCCAGGCGCTTCCCTGTACTTCACGTGGCGTTTTCGCAGACGTGCTTTCCGTACCTTATACTCTTTGGTTAAGGCAAAGTCCGGAAAGGGGACGCTATGGCAGAAAGCGAAGATCCGAAGCAGCTCTTCGGCATGTATGTGGCACATGTCGGCATCAACGCCTCGTCTGACGAGGAGGCCGAGGCCATCGTGAAGGAATTCTCCGACCTTATGGGCCTTGCCCGTCAGGTCATCTCGCCGGCCTCCGTCTTCGCGAGCGACCTTATCGAGGTCATGCGTCCCGGCCGTGGCCGTGGCACGAAGGGCCATATCGGCTTCCATGTGGACGATATCGACGCTGCGGAGAAGTGGTTCAAGTCCCGCGGCTTCGAGATCAACGAGGATTCCCGCGTGAAGAATCCGGACGGCTCGACATACCTCGTGTATTTCAAGCATGAGATCGCTGGATTCGCAATCCATCTGACCGTGCAGAAGTAGGAGTCTTCCACGTGATAGTTCTTGCGGACAAGATCACAAAGTCATTCGGCGGCCGCGTTCTCTACGCGGCCGCTACCTTGCAGCTCAATGCTGGCGAGCGCTGGGCGCTTGTCGGCCCTAACGGAGCAGGCAAGACCACCTTCCTCAAGATCCTCATGGGTCAGGAGACGCCTGATGAGGGAACGGTCTCCTTCGCGAAGGATACGACGGTCGGCTACCTCGAGCAGGAGACGAAGATTTCCGGCACGAAGACAGCTCTCCAGGAGGTCATCGATTCGGCAACTGAGATCAGGCGCTGGGAGAAGCGCGTGCACGAGCTCGAAAAGGAGATCTCGAGCACGCCGGAAGGGCCTGCCCTCGACCATATGCTCGAGGACTATGCACATGCCCAGGAGCGCTTCGAGCATCTCGGCGGCTATGAGCTCGATGCCCGAGCCCGCCAGATTCTCGCTGGCCTCGGCTTTCCTGTCGAGGACTTCGACAAGCCTGCCGTCGACTTCTCGGGCGGCTGGCAGATGCGCATCGCGCTCTCGAAGCTCCTTCTTCGCCATCCCGACCTGCTGCTCCTCGACGAGCCGACAAACCACCTCGACCTCGAAAGCGTCCAGTGGCTCGAACACTTCATCTCCTCGTATGATGGAGCAGTCCTCATCGTCTCGCACGACCGCTCCTTCATGGATGCCTGCGTGAGCCATGTGGCTTCGATCGAGAACCGCAAGATCCAGACCTATGTCGGCAACTACGACTCCTACCTGAAGCAGCGCGAGGACAACCTCGAGCAGATGCGTGCGAAGCGTGCGGCACAGGAGCGCGAGATTGCCCATATGCAGGTCTTCGTCGACAAGTTTCGCTACAAGCCGACGAAGGCAGCACAGGCGCAGGAGCGCATGAAGCGCATCGAGGAAATCAAGAAGGAGCTGGTGATCCTGCCGGAAGGCCAGAAGCAGGTCCACTTCTCGTTCCCCGATCCTCCGCGCACAGGCGATACCGTGATCGCTATGAAGGATGTCGCGAAATCGTTCGGTACGAACCATGTCTACGACCATGTGAATGTGAGCCTCTACCGTGGCGACCATGTGGCGCTTGTGGGCCCGAATGGCGCCGGCAAGTCGACGCTCATGAAGCTCATGAATGGCAAGCTCACTCCCGATGAGGGCACGGTCGAGCTGGGCCAGAACGTGACGGAGTCCTACTACGCCCAGCACCAGCTCGAGGAGCTCGATCCTGCACATACGGCGCTCCAGGAGATCGATGCAGTGGCACCGGGCTGGACGACATCGGAGGAGAGGCGCCTGCTTGGTGCCTTCCTCTTCCACGGCGACGATGTGGACAAGCACGTGAGCGTCCTTTCCGGCGGCGAGCGGGCGCGTCTGGCACTTGCCAAGATGCTCGTGAAGCCAGATCCCCTGCTTCTGCTCGACGAGCCGACAAACCACCTCGATATCGACTCGGTCGATGTCCTCGAGGAGGCCTTGAAGGACTTCCCGGGCACGATCGTCCTCATCAGCCACGACGAGCATCTCGTGCGTGCTGTCGCGAACAAGGTCATCGATGTCCGCGACCACAAGGTCACGATCTACGACGGCGACTACGAGTACTACCTCTGGAAGAAGGCAGAGCTCGAGGCGCGTGCCGCCGAGGACGAGGAAGGCTCCGGCGTCGTGGCGGCTCCGCAGAAGAAGGCACCTGCGCCAGAAACGGAGCAGACTGGCCGCAACGTGAAGACGAAGGAGCAGCGCCGCGCCGAGGCAGAGGCCAGAAATGCGCTCAACCGTGCGCTCAGGAAGGAGCGCAAGCGCCTGAAGGAGGTCGAGGCAGCCCTCGAGCCTGCCCGCAAGCGCTACGACGAGCTCATGGCTGAGATGGCATCAGAGGAGCTCTACAACGATGCCAAGAAGTTCGATGAGTGCATGAAGGAATACACGGCGCTCAGCAAGAAGATTCCGGCCCTCGAGGACGAGTGGCTCGAGCTCTCGACGAAGATCGAGGAGGCAGGCCAGGAGTGAAAGAGAGAGCGCTCCCTATCCTGTCTTTGGCCTTCAGGGTCATGGCGATCATATGGGTGGCTATCGTTCTTGCTGTTGCGCTCTATGCGGGAACGAACCGCCTCCTGCTGGTCGGATTCACGAATGCGGCTGCAGCCTTCGTGCCTTCTGTCTGGCGCGGCATGCTCGTCTTTCCGCTTCCGACAGGAGGAAGCCTGCGCGGCGACTTCCTGATCATGGCTGCAGCCTCGACTGCTCTCTCGCACCTTTGCGCCTGGCTTTCCCGGCGCATCTAGCCCTCGACGAAGATGGAGGAGATGGCACGATGTATCAGCTGATGACAATAATCACGGCAGCGATCTCCGTCGCGCTCTTGATGTTCTCTGCCATGGTCCATGAGGTGGCCCATGGCTGGGTGGCCTACAAGCTCGGCGACCCGACGGCCAAGAATGCGGGCAGGCTCACGCTCAGCCCGAAGGCGCATCTCGACCCCTTCGGCTCCATTGTCCTGCCGCTCATCATGGTCCTCCTCAAAGGGCCGGTCTTTGCCTATGCAAAGCCGGTGCCCTACAACCCCCGCAATCTCCGCCATCCCGACCGCGATGAGGTGCTGGTCGCAATTGCGGGGCCTGCCTCGAACATCCTGCAGGCGCTCATCGGGGCCCTTCTCTTCGACATCCTCTATCCGGTGCTGCCGCTTTCGCTCTATGGCCCGGCATACTGGCTGCTGTATATCCTCTCGAGCTATGTCTACGTGAACCTCATGCTCGCGTTCTTCAACCTGATTCCGCTGCCGCCGCTTGATGGGTCGAAGATCATCATGCCGCTGCTTCACGGCGAGGCACGCCAGAAGTACTACGCGATCCAGCAGTACGCGATGCCGATCCTCATCATCGTCCTCTATCTCGTGCCCATGGTGTTCCATGCAGATCCGCTCGGCATCTACCTCAACGTCACGGCGGACAGGCTCTACAGCCTGCTTCTGGGGGCGTGAGAGCGTGTCGTTCCGTGTCCAGACGCAAGGTTATTCGGGGCCGTTCGACCTCCTTCTCCAGCTTGTCACGAGGAAGAAGGTCGCAATCGGCGCCATCTCCATCTCTGAAGTCGCAGACCAGTACCTCGAAGAGGTCAATCGCATGGGCGACCTCGACCTCGATGTCGCAAGCGACTTCGTCCTTGTCGCCTCGACGCTTCTGGATATCAAGGCGGCATCCCTTGTGCCAGAAGAGCCGGTAAGAGTCCAGGATCCTGACGACCTCGACGATACGGGGCTCGAAGACCTCGATCCGACACAGGCACGCGAGGTCCTGATCGCCCGTCTCATTGCCTACAAGCAGATCAGGAATGCGGCAGCTGCACTCTCGTCGCGCATGGAGGCAGAGAGCAGGATGCTGCCGAGAACGGCAGGCCCCGACCCCGAGTTTCTGGGCCTCATGCCTGACTATACGAAGGGCATCACGATATCGAGCCTTGCGGTCATCTGTGCCGACCTCGATTCGCGCCACGAGCATTTCTTGCTCGAGGCGGAGCATATCGCTCCGAAACGGATTTCGCTCGCTCTGGTCATGGCATCGGTCGACCGCTTCACGCGCTCCCGCGGACGCTGCTCATTCGACGAGCTCCTCGAGGGCTCGAAGGACCCGGAGAAGGTCGTCGCGACCTTCCTTGCGATGCTCACGCTCTATCACCGGGGCTCCATCACCGTCAGACAGGAAGAGAATTTCGCTCCGATTGAGATCTCCAGGGTCGAAGGCGCTCCAGCCTACGACCCTGCAACCGATCTCGATGAATTCGAGGAGGACTCATAGTGGAAGATCTCGCACATCTCGACGATGCATCCGTGAAGGGTGCGACCGAAGCGATCCTGCTCGTGTCGTCAGATCCGCTCTCTGCGGTAGATCTTGCAAAGATCCTGGGGATACAGCCAGGAGAGGCGGCAGGCGTGCTTGCCGAGCTCTCTGCAGAATATGCCGATGCGAACCGTGGCTTCCAGCTGCGCGAGGTCGCAGGCGGCTGGCGCCTCTTCACGCATCCTGCCTACCACGATATCGTGGAGCGCTATGTCCTGAGCTGGGACACGAGGAAGCTCTCGCAGGCTGCGCTCGAGACCCTTGCCGTCATTGCCTACCACCAGCCGGTCACGCGCGAAGGCGTGAAGGCCGTGCGTGGCGTGAATTCGGATTCCGTCATCTCGTCCCTGATCGAGAAGGGGCTGGTCCGTGAGCTGGGACGTGCGCCCGAGCATGCGAATGCAATCGTCTACGGGACGACGCGTGCCTTCCTCGAGCAGTTCGGGCTCAGGAGCCTCAAGGACCTGCCGCCGCTCGAGGACTTCGCACCCGACGAGGAGTCGAAGCGCTTCATCCGCGAACGCCTTTCGGGCAGCTCCATCGCATCGACCCTCGAAGAGACCGCAGAAGACATCGACGACGAGCGCGAGCTTCTGGACGGTGCCGAGCTTGCAGACGACGAGGAAGAAGCAGGAGGGGACGAGCAGTGACGGATACGGATTTCCAATATCACTTGAGGCTCCAGAAGTTCCTGGCCCGCGCCGGCGTCGCCAGCAGGCGGGGATCGGAGGACCTCATGACCGCCGGACGCGTCACCGTGAACGGCGAGGTCGTGACAGAGCTTGGGAGTCGTGTCGATCCGAGCCACGATGTGGTATGCGTCGACGGCAGGCGGGTAGAGATTGCAGAGCATCCGGTCTACCTCATGCTCTACAAGCCACGGGGCTATCTCACGACGATGGACGACCCCCAGGGACGTCCCTGCGTGCGCACGCTCGTGCCCCAGAAGCAGTATCCGGGGATCTTTCCGGTCGGACGCCTCGACAAGGACACGACGGGGCTTCTGCTCTTCACGACGAATGGCGATGCCTCGCAGCAGCTCCTGCATCCCTCGAAGCATGTCTGGAAGCACTATGTGGCGCTCGTCGAGGGAAGGATCACGAAAGAGAACAGGCGTGCGCTCGAGCAGGGTGTGGAGCTCGATGACGGGTGGACACAGCCGGCAGAGGTCGACTTCCCGGAACGTGGAAGCGAGGCCTGGGACGCCGTGACGCCCGAAGGCATACGCGTCGGCCAGACCGTTGTAGGGCTCACGATACATGAGGGCAGGAAGCATCAGGTCAAGCGCATGCTCAAGGCGGTGGGGCACGAGGTGGTCTTCCTCCACCGCGATGGCTTCGGGCCGCTCGAGCTCAAGGATGTTTCATATGGCTCATGGAGGCTTCTCGACGAGGGCGAGATAGCATCGCTCGAGAAGATCATCCAGGACAGGAAGAGGCAATAGATAGCATGGCACAGGAACTCCAGCGCATCCTCGTGATGCGCCATCCGCAGACGACGGCAAATCTCGACCAGACCCTTTCGGGGAGGCGCAATGTGAATCTGAGCCCGAAGGGCGAGGAGCAGGCACGCCGTGCCGTCGATGCCATCGTCACCTGGAAGCCTGACCGCATCCTGACCTCGCCGCTCCAGCGCTGCACGAAGCTTGCCTATGCAGCCGGGAAGCGCCTGGGCATCGAGCCTCAGGTAGAGGACCGCATCATCGAGATGGACTTCGGCGAGGCCGAGGGCCTCTCTGCACAGGAGGCGCACAAGCGCGGCTGGTCCTTCCCGTGGGCGCTCGACGCCGAGGGGCACTCCATCACGGCTCCGGGCGGGGAGACCTACGAGCATGCCCTTGCACGCGTGCAGTCGCTCCTGGACGACCTCGAGAGCGTGCGGGGACGCACCGTGCTCCTCACGCATGGCGGGATCTCGAGGAGCATCCTGCGTGCCATCTACGGAACGCCGGCCGACCGCTTCTGGCGTATCCAGATTTCCAATGTCTCCTCGTTCGTTCTCTCCTACGATGGAAAGAGATATTTCCTTGCTGCGCTCGGCCTTACGCCTGAAGAGGTCAAGCGCCGCGTCGAAGAGGATGTCGTGAAGGATCTCGACAACTGGGATGGTGATGCCAAGTGAGGATTGCTATCGACGGACCGGCAGGCTCTGGCAAGTCGACAGTCGCAAAGGCGCTGGCGAAGAAGCGTGGACTGACCTATCTCGATACCGGAGCGATGTATCGCGCCTGCGCCCTGCGTGCCGAGCGCAAGGGCATCGATTTCAAGGATTCCCAGGCGCTTGCCGCCTGTGCAAAGGAAGCAAAGATCGAGTTCGGCCCCTTTGCCGAGAAGACACAGGTCTTTCTCGACGGTGAGGACGTGAGCGATGCAATACGCACGGCCGAGGTCGACCGCGATGTCTCTGTCGTCGCGGGCATCCCTGAGATCAGGGCCGATATGGTTGGGCGCCAGCAGGCATTCGGTGCCCAGGGCGATGTCGTGGCTGAAGGAAGGGATATCGCCTCGGTCGTCTTCCCTGATGCCGAAGTCAAGGTCTTCCTCATTGCGAATCCCGAAGCCAGGGCGCACCGCCGTGCGGTCGAGCGTGCGGGTGGCGATACGGCGAAGGGGGAGACGGTTGCCGTCGATCCGCAGTCGGAGGAAGCCATCCTGAAGGACATGGCACGCCGCGACAAGGCAGACTCCTCCCGCGCCTCGTTCAAGCTCGAGCCGGCGCCTGGTGCTGTAACGATCGACTCGTCAGAGATGACGGTGGAGGAGGTCGTGGACGAGATCTCTGCCCTCATGGACAAGGCTGCAGCGAAGGAGAATGCGAAGCCTGAACCCGTGAAGGAGGCAGCGCCCGCTCCTTCGAAGGAGGCTGCTCCCGCAAAGGAGGCAGCTCCCAAGAAGAAGGCAGAGCCCATGAAGGCATTCCATGGGAACTCTGCGGAGCTCTACTACGAGCATCCTATGCGCGAGTTCCCGTGGCCGTCGCGCGCGTGGCTTGCCATCTCGATGACGGGTGCCTGGATCTGGACGAAGATCTTCTTCCCTTGGAAGATCGAAGAGGCAGAGAAGCTCTGGGGCGGCTGGAAGCGCGGCGACAAGGGCCGTGTCCTTGTGATGAACCATGTATCGATGCTCGATCCGGTCGTCGTCGCAATCGCACTCTACCATCACGGCATCAGGACACGCCCGATCTCGAAGAGCGAGTTCGACAAGAACAAGCTCGTCTCCTGGGCATTCTCCCGCTATGGCTGCATCCCTGTCGTGCGTGGTACGGCTGACGTGAAGGCAATCCGCCGTGCGCAGCGAGCGCTCGAGGCAGGCGACTGGGTGCTCATCTTCCCCGAAGGCACCCGCATCAAGACCGACGACCAGCCCGTCACGATCCATGGCGGCTTTGCCCTGATCGCCCAGATGGCGCGCACCTGCGTGCAGCCAATCGCGATTGTCGGTGCCCGCGACATCACGCCGAAGGGCAAGCATTTTCCGCGTCCGAAGCGTGTCTTCATGAAGGCGGGAGATCCGATCGAGTTCTCGTCCCTCGGCGTGAAGAAGCGCAAGGAGCAGATTGCCGCGATGGAGAAGGTCTCGATGGAGCGCGTCTATGCGCTCAGAGACGAGCTTCGCCAGGAGCATCCCGGAAAGAGGTAGGAGATGGCAAAGATCGAGATAGCGGCTGAGGCCGGCATGTGCTTCGGGGTCGCCCGCGCGCTCGACATGGCCGAGAAGGCAGCCCACGAGGTAGAGGGCCCCGTGAAGACGCTGGGGCCTCTGATCCACAATCCGAAGGTCGTCTCCGAGCTCGAGGCGGAAGGTGTCGGTGTTGCCGAGAGCCCCCGCCAGGCCCAGGGATCGACCCTGATCATCCGAGCCCACGGCGTCGTGCCGGAGGCTGTCGAGGAAGCAAAGTCAGCCGGCGTGCATGTCGTGGATGCGACCTGCCCCTATGTGCAGAAGGTCCACCATCTTGCAGAGCAGCTCTCGCGCGACGGCTACACGGTGCTCGTCCTCGGCGAGCGGGGGCATGCCGAGGTGGAAGGCACGCTCGGACATGCTCCTGGTGCACTTGTCGTCAACAGTGCTGCCGATGTCAGGCAGGCTTATGAGAGCATGAAGCTCTCCCGCCGTGTCGGCATCGTCGTCCAGACGACGCAGACAAAGGCCCGCCTCCAGGAGGTCGTCTCCGAGCTCGTGCCGCTTGTCGAGGAGCTCCGTGTCTACAACACGATCTGCGAGGCGACGGAGAGGCGCCAGAAGGCGGCGGCAGAGCTTGCTTCGCGCGCCGATGCGATGGTCGTCATCGGTGGCCGCAACTCGGCAAATACCACGCATCTTGCGGAGATTTGCTCAGATAGGTGTCCGAGAACGTATCATATCGAAGACGTATCTGAGCTCGAAGGCAGCTGGCTCGCCGGTGCTTCCACCATTGGCATCGCCGCTGGAGCTTCGACCCCTCAGAAGCAGATAGATGCCGTGCGCGCAAGGATAGAAGAGCTCGCCGGCAAGTGAGCTAGCGAGGCGCGCTGAGCGCGCTTAAGGAGTGAATATGGGAAAGCCGATCGTCGCTGTCGTAGGGCGCCCGAATGTGGGCAAGTCGACCCTCGTCAACCGCATCGCGATCAAGCGCGATGCAATCGTCCATGAGTCCCGCGGCGTCACGCGCGACCGTTCCTATCATGAGGCGGACTGGTCTGGCCGTGACTTCGTGCTCGTCGATACCGGCGGCATCGAATCCGTGAAGTCGAAGGACGTGTTCGCGCCAGGCATCCGCGAGCAGGCGCTCACGGCCTGCGAAGAGGCCGATGCCATTGTCTTCGTCGTCGACGCCACGACGGGCGTGACAGACGAGGATGAGGAAGTGGCGAAGATCCTGCGCAGGAGCGACAAGCCGGTCTTCCTGGTCTGCAACAAGTGCGACAACCCGGCAAACGAGCCGGACCTCTGGGAATTCTATTCCTTGGGCGTCGGAGAGCCGAGGCCTCTTTCTGCCTCGCACGGCATCGGCACAGGAGATCTCCTCGACGATATCATCGCCGTGTTCCCGGAAGATGACGGGACAGGGACTGAGGAGATCGACGATGGGACCCTCAAGATCGCTCTGATCGGCCGCCCGAATGTCGGCAAGTCCTCCATCACGAACGACCTCATCGGCAAGAAGCGCTCCATCGTCTCCGATGTGGCAGGAACCACCCGCGACGCAATCGATACGGTCATCGAGCGCGAGGGCAGGAAGTACCGTCTCATCGATACGGCCGGCATGCGCAAGCGCAACCTCGTGCATGAGGATGTCGAGTACTACTCCTATGTCCGTGGCCTTCAGGCCATCGACCGTGCCGATGTGGCCCTTCTCGTCGTCGACGCGGCGGAAGGCGTGACGGAGCAGGACCAGAAGGTCGCCGAGATGGCAATCGATCGCGGCTGCGCCATCGCTGTCCTTCTCAACAAGTGGGACCTCATGAAGGACGACCATGCAAGGGACGAAGCGCTCCGCACCATCCAGCAGCGCCTTGCCTTCATGCCTTGGGCACCCTACCTCAGGGTCTCTGCCAAGACCGGCCGCTCGATCGACAAGATCTTGGCACTTGCCGACAAGGTGCAGGAAGCCCGCACGATCCATATCCCGACCTCGAAGCTCAACAGCCTCATGGAGCGCCTGCGCGAGACCGGCTATACCGTCGTCCACAAGAACCAGCGCCTCAAGGTCAACTACGTCACCCAGACCGGCTACCAGCCGCCGGTCTTCACCCTGTTCTGCAACAGCCCTGAGCTCGTGAACGACAACTACCGCCGCTTCATCGAGAACCGCCTGCGCGATGAGTTCGAGCTCGAAGGAACGCCGATTCGCCTGAACTTCAGAAGGAAGGAAGCGCAGAAATGATAGATGCCGGAGGATACTGTCTGCTCCTCGTTGCGGCCGTTGTCACCTACTTCGTCTGCGGCATCCCGTTCGGCCTCCTCATCGCTTCGAAGGAGGGTCATATCGACGTGAGGAAGGTCGGGTCGGGCAATATCGGCACGACGAATGTCGCACGTTCGGTCGGAGCCAAGGCAGGAGGGCTCACGCTCCTGCTCGATGCGCTCAAGGGATTCCTTTCGACCTTCATCTGGCAGAAGGTATTCTGCATGGCGGTCTTTGCAGGCAATGCCTCCATGGTGGCGCCGACAGGGGAGTTCGGATGGATGGCATCCATCATCTTCCTTGCCGCCATCTGCGGACATGTCTTTTCGCCCTATATCCATTTCCATGGAGGCAAGGGCATCGCTGTCGGCTTCGGTGCAGCGCTTGGCTATATTCCGGCAGTCGCTTTGGGACTCCTTGTCGTCTTCGTCGCCTTTGCGGTGCCTTCCCGCTATGTGTCGCTCGGCTCGAGCATGGCAGCCGTGTCGCTTCCGATCTGGGGAGCGGTCTTCGGCTATGCGCCAGCCACGATCTGCCCGCTTGTCATAATCACCGCGATCGTCGTATGGGCACATCGCGCGAACATCAAGAAGCTCGTCCACGGCGAGGAGCGCAAGTTCTCGTTCCATCATGAGAGCAAGGGCTCGAAATGAAGGTCGCGGTCATAGGCCTCGGCTCCTGGGGCACGGCAGCCGCAGGCCTTGTCTCGCTCCATGCTGATGAGGTCATGGGCTGGGCACACTCGGAGGCAGTCGCCTCTGGCATCGAGCGCGAGCACAGGAACCCGCGCTATCTCACGGGCTATGTGCTGCCGGAGAATGTCCATGCGACGACCGATCTTTCTGCATGCGTGAAGGATGCAGATGCGGCTCTTGTCGTCGTGCCTTCATCGCATCTGGCGCATGTCTCATCCGAGCTTGCCCACCTCATCTCTTCAGAGCTTCCGCTCCTTGTCCTCACGAAGGGCATGGAGGAAGCGACGGGCAGGCTCATGACGGAAGTCGTGGGAGATGCCGTGGGGCATCCGGAGCGCATTGCCTGCCTCTCGGGCCCGAACCACGCAGAAGAGATCTGCCTCGGCAAGGTATCTGCTGCGGTCATCGCCTCTGCCAATCCTGATTGTGCCGCCTTCTTCCAGAAGCTCATGGTCTCGCCGAACTTCCGTGCCTATGTATCGGACGATCTTGTCGGCGTCGAAGTGTGCGGTGCCGTCAAGAATGTGATCGCTATCGCCTGCGGCTGCGCCGTCGGGCTCGATGCCGGCGACAACACCCTTGCTGTCCTCATGACACGAGGGCTTGCAGAGATCAGCCGCATCGTGGCAGCGCTCGGCGGAAATCCGCTCACCTGCATGGGTCTTGCCGGCATGGGCGACCTTGTCGCGACCTGCACCTCCGAGCATTCGAGGAACCGGACCTTCGGCGAAGGGTTCGTAGCCGGCGAGAGCTTGGAAGCCTATGAGGCACGCACCCACATGGTCGTCGAGGGTGCCAGAGCTGCAAAGAGCGTCTGGAAGCTCTGTTGTGAAAAGGGTATCGAGGCACCCATAACAGGAGCCGTTCACGCTATCCTGTATGAAGGAACACCAGTAGATGCAGCCATTGCAACCCTTCTGGGGAGAAGTCCCCGTGTGGAGTTCTACGGGCTGTAGCGCAAGAGAATAGGGGCGGCATGCTCGACGAGATCGGAATCGCTCCGTCTATCCTTTCGGCAGATCTGATGGATCTGGGCCATGAGGTGAAGACGGTGGCTGGGGCTCGCTATATCCATTTCGATGTGATGGATGGCTCCTTCGTGCCTGAAATCTCCTATGGGCATCCGGTTCTGAGAGCCCTCAAGAAGACGACGGATATCCCCGTAGATGTCCACCTCATGATCTCGAACCCCGATGAGGAGGTTGCCTCCTATCTCGAGGCAGGCGCCGACATGGTCTCATTCCATGTGGAGTGCGCAAAGCATGCGCAGCGCATTGTCGATGAGATCCACGCCGCAGGAAAGCTTGCAGGCATCGCCCTCAATCCGGGCACCTCTGCCTATGCGCTCGATGCGCTTCTGCCGACGGTCGATATGGTGCTCGTGATGTCGGTGAACCCAGGATTTGGCGGGCAGAAGTTCATCCCTGAGACGCCCGAGAAGATCCGTACCATCCTGCGTCTTGCCGAAGCCCATGGCGCACACCCTCTGATCGAGGTCGACGGCGGCATCTCGAAAGGGACCGCAGGGCTGGTCGCGTCTGCAGGCGCACGCCTGCTCGTGGCCGGGTCTGCCGTCTTCAAGGCAGAAGACCGCCACAAAGCAATGGCAGAGATTGCCCAGGCTGCGCAAGCCGGGCTTGGCAGGAAAGCGTAAAGCGGCGTATACCCATGGATTCATACGTATATCTGGATTATGCAGCCTCGGCGCCGATGGTGCCTGAGGCAAAGGCGGCAGAGGCTGCCTATGCTGAGGCACCTTATGCCGGCGCCAACCCCAACTCGCTCCATACGCTCGGACGCGAGGCAGCCATGGCTCTCGAAGGGGCCAGGCGTGAGATTGCAAAGGCGCTTGGCGGCGGCTTCCGCCCCGGCGAGATCGTCTTCACGTCGGGCGGCACGGAATCGAACAATCTTGCCCTCTACGGTATCGCCGAGGGTGCCCGTGCATGCGACCGGAAGCGTACGCGTGTCGTCGTCTCTGCCATAGAGCATGGCTCGGAGCTCGATGTCGTGCCTGCACTCAAGGACCGTGGATTTCAGGTCACGCTCGTGCGCCCGGGACGCGATGGCAGGATTGCACCGGAGGAGCTCGAGCGTGCTATGGGTCCTGACTGCGCCCTCGTCTCCGTCATGTCGGCGAACAATGAGACCGGCGTCATCCAGCCTGTTGCCGAGCTTGCAGAGATCGCCCACAAGGCCGGTGCCCTCATGCATACGGACGCTGTGCAGGCATTCGGACGCATACCGCTTGCTATCGACACGTGCGATGCGGTGAGCATCGCTGCCCACAAGATCGGCGGCCCTGTCGGTATCGGCGCTCTGGCCCTGCGCATGAGGTGCCCGTTCCGTCCCCAGAACTTCGGTGGCGGCCAGGAGGCGGGAAAGCGGCCAGGCACGCAGGATGTAAGGGGAGCGCTCGCCTTTGCAGCTGCTGCAAAGGCACAGACCGACCATCTGGCGGAGCGCAGGAGTGCCTGCGCTGCCAAGGCAAACAGGCTCTTCCAGAAGATCTGCGCTCCCGGAACTGGCATCCAGCCGACGACCACGGCTCAGATCGACGATACGAGGCTTCCGGGCATGATGAGCATCTACGTGCCAGGGCTCGACTCCGAGACCCTGATCTTGAAGCTCGACCAGAAAGGCTTCGAGGTATCGGCAGGATCTGCCTGCTCCTCGGGTTCGCTCGATCCTTCCCATGTGCTCTCTGCCATGGGCATAGCAAGAAACGATGCATTGGGTGCGCTCAGGATCTCGTTCGACGAGCGCGTATCCGATGAAGACCTTGACCGCTTTGCCGATGCCCTCATCGGCATTGTGGCTGCAAACAACTAGTGGATGAAGGAAAGGCGAGAATCCATGAATGAGGCACAAGCGCTGGTACGTCTGCAGGAGATCGATCTTTCGCTCATCAGGTACGACGGGGAGATCAGGAAGCTTCCGCAGCTCAAGAAGCTCGCAGCCATCAAGCAGGCCCAGAAGAAGCTTGCGCAGGACATGACAAAGATCGTGGGCCAGCGCAAGGATGCCGAGCTCGAGCTCAAAGACAACGAGGACATGACGGAGCGCCTGAAGCAGCATGAGGAGGAGGTCAAGGCCGAAGCGAACGAGGACGGCCATACGCCGCGCGAGCTTCAGGATTTCGAGAACCAGCTCACGATGCTTGCAAAGCGTCGCGAGAAGTATGAGTTCACGCATGAAGGCCTGAAGCAGAATCTGCAGAAGATGCTCGATGCCGAGGCGCATGCCGGCGAGCTCAAGATTCGCCTCGACGAGGAGACCGAGAACCAGACCCGTGCCTATCAGGATGTGACGGCAGGCATCAGGGAGTCCGTGAAGGAGCTCACAGAGGAGCGCAAGCGCGTCCTTTCCCATATCTCGCCCGAGATGCAGAAGAAGTACAGCGAGACTTCGACGCGCTTCGGCGGCCTGGCCGTGGAGACGCTCCATGGGAACAAGCCTTCGATCTGCCGCGTCGCGCTCCAGCCGTCCGATTTCGGCGACATCGCCCGCAAGGGCCAGATCTGCGAGTGCCCGTACTGCCACCGCATCCTGGTGACCGGTACCGAGGAGGAATAGATGGCAGAGGAGAAGGTGCCGCATGTCCTGCTGCATGTCACGGGCTGCATCGCGGCCTACAAGGCAGCAGAGGTCCTGAGGCTTCTCCAGAAGGCCGGCTGCGAAGTCCATGTGGCCATGACAGAAGGCGCTTCCCGCTTCGTCGGCAAGGCGACATTCGAAGGTCTCACGCGCTATCCCGTGCTCGAGGACCTCTTCGACTTTGCGCCTACGGCAATCCCTCACATCGACAGCGCCGAGTGGGCGGATCTCCAGCTTGTCTGCCCCTGCACCGCGAATGTGCTGGCAAAGATTGCCCATGGGATGGCAGACGATGCGGTGACCTCGAGCATCCTTGCTGCGACATCTCCTGTGCTCGTGGCACCGGCCATGAACGTGCATATGTGGCGCAATCCCGCGACGCAGGAGAATGTGGCGCTGGCACGGAAGCACGGCATCAAGGTCATGGCTCCCTCGTCGGGCCGTCTTGCCTGTGGCGACATCGGCGAAGGCAAGCTTCCTCCTGTCGAGGAGATCGCCGAGGCGGCGCTCATGGTCCTGAAGAGGACTGACGGGCTTTCCGGCAAGCGCATCCTCATCACGGCAGGGCCGACGCATGAGGCGATAGACCCGGTCCGCTATATCGCGAACGCCTCTTCGGGCAAGATGGGCTACGCGCTTGCTGCCGAGGCAGCCCGCCGCGGAGCCGAGGTCACGCTCGTTTCGGGACCGGTGAGCCTTCCTTGTCCTTACGGCGTGGAGCGTGTGAGCGTCACGAGCGCCGAGGAGATGCATGACGCAGCTCTTGCTGCGTGGAAGGATGCCGACATCGCTATCTGTGCCGCTGCCGTCTCCGACTATACGCCTGCAGCTCCGAGCAGCCACAAGCTCAAGAAGGGGCAGGAGCAGCTCGATTCGATTGCCCTTGTGGAGACGAAGGATATCCTCAGGGTTCTGGGCGCCACGAAGGGAGACCGGATCGTCTGCGGCTTTGCAGCTGAGACCGGCGATGCAGAGCGCTATGGGCGCGAGAAGCTCGAACGAAAGCGCGCCAGCATGATCGTTGCAAACGATGTCTCGCGTGCGGATTCTGCCTTCGGGTCGGATACGGACAAGGTCTCCTTCATCCTGCCTGGCAGGACGATCGAGCTCCCGGTGCTTCCGAAGACGGAGGTTGCCGCGAAGATCCTGGATCAGCTGCAGGAGCTTCTCTAGGAATGAACGAGAGAGGGCCTCGCCAGAGGCCCTTTTCATGAAGAGGGATGGAACGTTTTGGCAATACTCATCGGATGCGAGCACCTGTCCCAGGAATGGCCGGGCAAGCAGGTGCTCAAGGATGTGACAATCGGCATCAATGCCGGCGAGCGCATCGGCATTGTCGGCAGGAACGGCGACGGCAAGTCGACGCTCCTGGATCTCATTGCGGGCAGGATCGAGCCAGACGACGGCACGATCGTGCGCCGCGGCAACATCACGGTCGGCTATCTCGGACAGTCAGACGAGCTCGACGACGAAGATACGGTCGGGCACAGCGTCGTCGGCGATATGCCGGAATATGAGTGGGCATCGGATCCGAAGATCCGCTCCATCATCGATGAGCTTCTCGTCGGCGTCGACTGGAATGCAAGGATCGGCGACCTTTCCGGAGGACAGCGCAGGAGGTGCGACCTTGCCCGCCTTCTTGTCGGCGACTGGGATGTCATGCTCATGGACGAGCCGACGAACCATCTCGATATGCATGCCATCACCTGGCTGGCCGAGCATCTGAAGAGAAGGTGGCCCGAAGGCACGGGAGCCCTCCTCGTCGTGACGCACGACAGGTGGTTCCTCGATGAGGTCTGCGAGCACATGTGGGAAGTCCATGACGGCACGATCGATCCTTTCGAGGGCGGCTATTCTGCCTACATCCAGCAGCGTGTCGAGCGCGAGCGCATGGCGCAGGCATCGGAAGACAGAAGGCAGAACATTCTGCGCAAGGAGCTCAACTGGCTTGCCCATGGAGCCAAGGCACGCTCGTCGAAGCCGAAGTTCCGCATCAAGGAGGCAGAGGCCCTGATCGCAAACGACCCCCCGCTGAGGAACACGGTCGAGCTCAAGAGGCTTGCCGTCTCGCGTCTTGGCAAGCTCGTCATCGAGATGAAGAATGTCACCGCCGGCTACGGCGATACGCCGGTGATCCAGGACCTCACCTGGCTCATCGGACCGGGCGACCGCTACGGCATCCTCGGCGAGAACGGCGCCGGCAAGTCGACGCTTCTCAAGGTCATGTGCGGGCGCATGAAGCCGAGCCGTGGCTATGTGAAGATCGGAAAGTCGGTCCGTTTCGGCATCCTCTCCCAGAACCTCGACGAGCTCCACAAGAAGGATGACTGGCGTGTCGAGGAGCTTCTTGCCACCTACAAGAAGTACTATGTCGTCGACGGCAAGCCGCAGAGTCCCGAGCAGCTGCTCGAACGCCTTGGCTTTGCACGCCGCGAGTTCCCGACCTTCATCAAGGACCTCTCAGGCGGCCAGCTCCGCCGTCTCGCTATCATGTGCGTGCTGCTCGATGAGCCGAACGTGCTCGTGCTCGACGAGCCTGGCAACGACCTCGATACGGACATGCTTGCTGTCCTCGAAGACCTGCTCGATACGTGGCCAGGAACGCTCCTTCTTGTCTCCCATGACCGCTACCTCATGGAGCGTGTGACAGATGACCAGTTCGCCCTCATCGACGGCCATCTCCGCCATGTCCCGGGCGGTACCGATGAATACCTTCGTCTTCTGAATGCAGCCACACAAAACAGGAATGCCCAGGCACCCTCTTCTGAAACTACAATGTCAGATGGCAGCCAGGCACAGGAGAGCCCGTCTGAGCCTGCACTCTCGAATGCAGAGCGCCGCGAGCTCAGGAAGCGCTTCGACGCTGTGGCACGAAAGCTCGAAAAGAGGCAGGCAGAGCCTGACCGCATCCGCAAGGAGATGGACGAGGCAGATCCTACGGACTATGAGCACCTCATGGAGCTCCAGAACGAGCTTGCCGCTGCCGAGAAGGAAATATCGGATCTCGAAGACGAGTGGCTGGAGCTCTCCGACACGCTCGGCATCGAGTAGCTTACGGGAGTGCGGATGGAGCAGGAGCTCTGGAAGAAATACCGTCTGAGGACCATCGTCGGCATGCTCTTCAAGACGGTCGAGGTCGTCTTTGATGTCATGACGCCACTTATCGTGGCCGATATGATCGATGTGGGTGTCGCGACGCATGACGCAGGGTATGTCGTGCGGCGCGGCATCCTTCTTGTATGCATGGCATGCGCAGGATACTCATCGACGCTCGTGACGCAGCATGTCGCCTCGAAGGTCTCGCAGGGCGTCGGCACGGACATGAGGAATGCGCTCTTCAGGAAGATCAACAGCTTCGGCGCTGCCGAGATCGACCGCATCGGCACCCCGTCTCTCGTGACGAGGATCACGAACGATGTGAACCAGATACAGCTGGCGGCCGCCATGGCAATACGGCAGCTCATCCGCTGGCCGATCCTGGCTGTCGGCTCGCTTGTCGCTGCCATCATGATCGACCGGACGCTCGGCCTCATCTTCCTCGCTGTGACACCGCTCGTCGCCCTGGTCTTCTATCTTGTGATGAACCGCTCGATTCCGTACTACTCCCTCATGCAGAAGAAGCTCGACCATATCTCGCTCGTGACGCGCGAGGCGCTCTCGGGTGTCCGTGTCATCCGTGCCTTCAGGCATGAGAAGGAAGAGGAGGAGCGCTTCCGCGCGGCTGCCGTCTCCCAGGCAGATACTGCCATCACCGTCGGAAGGCTCGCAGCGCTCCTGAATCCTGGCGCCTATCTCCTCATGAACTTCGGTGTCGTCTGCGTGCTCTGGGCAGGCGGCTTCAAGGTGGAGGCAGGCGTCCTCCAGCAGGGCCAGATCGTTGCCTTCGTGAACTACATGACGCAGGTCCTGATCGCCATTGCCTATGTCGCGAATCTCGCAATCATCTTCAACCGAGCGGCTGCCTCGAGGAGAAGGATCGACGAGGTGCTTGCGACCGAGCCATCTGTCTGCGATGCGCAGGATGCGGAGGCTCCTGCAGCTGCCGCTGATGCTCCTGCGCTTGCGCTCGACCACGTCGGATTCTCCTATGGACCTGGCAAGCCTGCACTCGCCGATGTGACGCTCACGCTTGGACAGGGCGAGACTTTGGGCATCATCGGCGGCACAGGTTCCGGCAAATCGACGCTTGCGAGCCTCATTCCGAGGCTCTATGACGCAACGGAAGGCACGGTCTCCGTCTTCGGGCAGGATGTGCGTGCATGGCCCCTGGACGAGCTCAGGCATGAAGTGGCAAGCGTTCCCCAGACCGCGCATCTCGTGACGGGCACGATCCGCTCGAACTTGACCTGGAGGGTGCCTGATGCGACAGATGAGAAGCTCTGGGCGGCGCTTCGGGCAGCGCAGGCAGCAGACTTCGTCCGTGCGAAGGAGGCTGGTCTCGACTCTGTCGTGGAGGCAGACGGCAGGAACTTCTCCGGCGGCCAGAAGCAGCGCCTGACGATTGCGAGGGCTCTTGTCGGCTCGCCTTCGCTCGTCGTGCTCGATGATTCGGCATCTGCCCTCGACTTTGCGACCGATGCACGTCTGCGCGAGGCGCTGAGGTCTCTTCCTCAGCATCCGACCTGCGTGATCATCTCGCAGCGCATCTCTGCTGTCATGGGTGCAGACCAGATATTGGTCCTTCATCATGGCAAGGTCGAAGGCCTGGGCACCCATGAGGAGCTCCTCGGCACCTGCGACATCTATCGCGAGATCTGCTCGTCGCAGCTTGCTGGAAAGGAGGCAGACCATGCCTAATGCCTACCAGGGAGGCGCCTCTGCCAAGGCCATGCTTTCTGCCGCAGCAGGCGCTCAGGGAGAAAGCCACGACCCGCGCTTCGATGCACCGGACATGCCGGTAAAGATCGTGCTTGCGCGCCTTTCACATTATGTGAAGCCCTATGCAGCGCTGGCGCTTGCCTCGTTTGCGTGCTCTGTCATCTCTGTCGTGGCACAGCTCATCGTGCCAATACTGATCGGCCAGGCCATCGATACCATGGTATCGGCTGGGACGGTCGAATTTGCGGCGCTTCAGCCTATCCTCATCCGCCTTGCGGCCACAATCGCTGTCGCAGCAGCTGCGAACTGGGCAGGCGGCTATGGCACGAACCGGCTTGCCTACCAGACGGTCAGAGACCTGCGCATCGATGCCTACAACAAGTTCGACCGCGTGCCGCTCTCCTTCCTCGACACCCATGCTCATGGCGACTTGCTCTCCCGTGTCATCAACGATATCGATGCAGTGGGAGAC
Organism: uncultured Olsenella sp.; assembly: GCA_900314535.1. GTDB lineage: Bacteria > Actinomycetota > Coriobacteriia > Coriobacteriales > Atopobiaceae > Olsenella_L > Olsenella_L kribbiana. The sequence goes on from OMVT01000015.1 coordinate 37,093, forward strand.
GGCCTTGTGCAGGGCTTCACGCAGCTCTTCAATGGCATCGTGATGATTGCCGGAACGCTCATCTTCATGTTCTCGCTCTCGGTGCCGGTGGCCTGCATCGTCGTCGTGCTGACGCCGCTCTCCATCCTCGTCGCATGGCTCATTGCCCGTGGCTCTGCGAAGAGCTTCGCTGCGCAGCAGGCGCTCCAGGGCTCGCTTACCGGCTATGCAGAAGAGATGATCTCGAACCAGAAGCTTGTGAGCGCCTTTGCCTACCAGAAGAGAAGCATTGCTGCATTCGAGGCCATCAACGAGAAGCTCTATGGTGCCGGCCGCAAGGCTCAGTTCATAAGCTCCCTCTCGAACCCTTCGACTCGTCTGGTCAACAACATCATCTACGCTGCGGTTGCCGCTGTCGGCATCTCTGCCGTCATCACCGGATGGCCATCTCCTCTGACCGTCGGCCAGGTGCAGAGCTTCCTCACCTACGCAAACCAGTACATGAAGCCGTTCAATGAGATCTCTGCCATCGTGACGCAGGTCCAGACAGCCTTCGCCTCGGCCAGGCGCGTGTTCGCATTGCTTGATGCCGAGGAAGAGAAGCCCGATGCAGACGATGCGATTGTCCTCGAGGATCCGAAGGGGGAGCTTGCCTTCAAGGATGTGAGCTTCTCCTACAGGAAGGATGCAAAGCTTCTCCAGGACATCGCGTTCTCGGCCAAGCCGGGCACGCGCCTTGCGCTTGTCGGCCCTACAGGCTGCGGCAAGACGACCTTGATCAACCTGCTTCTGCGCTTCTACGACGTGGATTCGGGCTCGATCGAGGTCGACGGCCATGACACGCAGACGCTCACACGTGCCTCGCTTCGCTCTGCCTTCGGCATGGTCCTTCAGGATACGTGGCTCTTCGAAGGCACGGTGCGCGACAACATCGCCTATGGCAGGCCCGATGCGACCATCGAAGAGGTCGAGGCAGCAGCACGTCAGGCACATGCCGACGGCTTCATCCAGCAGCTGTCTCAGGGCTATGACACCGTGATCGGCGAGGATGGCGGGACGATCTCGCAGGGACAGCGCCAGCTTCTCTGCATTGCCCGCGTCATGCTTCAAGATCCTCCGATACTTCTCCTCGACGAGGCAACGAGCTCTATCGATACGCGTACCGAGCTCCAGGTGCAGGATGCCTTCGACCGCATGATGGAAGGCAGGACCTCGCTTGTCGTGGCGCACCGCCTCTCGACGGTCAGGAATGCCGACTGCATCCTCGTGATCGACGGCGGCCACATCATCGAGCGCGGCACGCACGACGAGCTGCTTGCCAAGGGCGGCTTCTATGCGAACCTCTACAGAAGTCAATGGGCTGCATTGCCGAAAAGTGGCAGTGCCGCGGATTGACATTGCATAGACTCACTCTCGGGGAAGGAAGTACGGCTTTCTTCCAACGAGAGGGGGTTATGCTTTCATGAATGACGCATATGATGTCTGCATCATCGGCGCAGGCGTTGTGGGCACGGCCATTGCGCGCAATCTTTCAGAGCGCCAGTGCAGCATCCTCGTCCTCGAGCGTGGAGACGATGTCTGCTCCGGCACCTCGAAGGCGAATTCCGCTATCGTCCATGCGGGCTATGACGCAGAGCCGGGCACGCTCATGGCAAAGTACAACGTGGCTGGAAACGAGATGATGGGCAAGGTCTGCGAGGACCTCGATGTGCCGTTTGAGCGCATCGGTTCTCTTGTCGTCTGCACGGACGTGGAGGATATGCCAAAGCTCGAAGCATTGAAGGAGCGCGGCGAGAAGAACGGCGTCAAGGGACTCGAGGTCATCGGGCGCGACCGCCTCGTCGAGATGGAGCCGAACATCTCTGACGAAGCAACAGGAGCCCTGTGGGCGCCGACCGCAGGGATCGTCGACCCGTTCCTTCTGACGATTGCGCAGGCCGAGGTTGCAGAGACGAACGGCGCCACCATCCTTACATCTTGCGAGGCCAAGACGCTCTCGAAAGAGGCCGAGGACCTCTGGAAGATCGAGACCGAGGATGGCACATTCCGCGCCCGCTGTGTCGTGAATGCCGCCGGCACGCATGCTGCCGAAATCCACAACCAGGTCTCTGCCGACAAGATGAAGATCGTGCCGAGGCGCGGCGAATATCTCCTGCTCGACAAGCGCGCGGGCGGACATGTGCACCACACGATCTTCTGCCTGCCATCGAAGATGGGCAAGGGCATCCTCGTGACGCCTACCTGCCACGGGAACCTGATTCTGGGTCCCACGGCGACCGATCAGCAAGACGAGGACGATACCGCGACGACCGCAGAGGGGCTCGACGCCGTCAGAAAGGGTGCTGCCAAGACCGTGAAGGATCTGCCGTTCCGCGAGGTCATCACCTCCTTCGCAGGCCTTCGCGCCCACAGGCCTGAGCATGAGTTCCTTGTGGGAGAGGCAAAGGACGCACCGGGCTTCATCGACTGCTCCGGCATCGAATCTCCGGGCCTTACCTCGGCGCCTGCCTTGGGCGAGGCTGTTGCTGGCATCGTCTCGGACATCCTGAAGCTCGAGCGGAAGCCAGAAGGCAGCTACGCCACGAAGCGCCAGGGCATCGTGCATGCAGCAGCACTTCCTGTCGAGGAGCGCCGCGCGCTCATAGAGAAGAATCCCGCCTATGGCAGGATTGTCTGCCGCTGCGAGGAAGTGAGCGAGGGCGAAATCGTCGATGCAATAAAGCGCCCCTGCGGAGCCCGGTCCCTTGACGGCATCAAGCGCCGTGTGCGCTGCGGCATGGGACGCTGCCAGGGAGGCTTCTGCACTCCGAAGGTCATGGATATCCTGGCCCGCGAGGTGCCAGAGCTCACGCTCGAGAGCATAACGAAGAAGGGCAAAGGCTCGGAGTTCGTGGTTGGCCACGACAAGGACTGCTATGGGGAAGGAGGCGAGCGCTGATGAAGCGTTCCTGTGTTGTCGTCGGCGGCGGTCCTGCCGGCCTTGCTGCTGCCATCTCTGCCTATGATGCGGGACTCAAAGATATCATCGTCCTCGAGCGCGAAGACAGGCTCGGCGGCATCCTCAACCAGTGCATCCATAACGGGTTCGGTCTCCATACGTTCGACGAGGAGCTCACGGGCCCCGAGTATGCGCAGCGCTATATCGATGAGGCAAAGAAGCGCGGCATCGAGTGCCTGCTCGAATGCACGGTCATCGATATCAGCCACGACCGCGTCGTCACGGCCGTGAGTCCCGAGCTCGGCCTCATCCAGATCGAAGCAGGCTCTGTGATCCTTGCAATGGGCTGCCGAGAGAGGCCGCGTGGTGCCCTCAATATCCCGGGCACCCGTCCTGCCGGCATCTATACGGCAGGATGCGCGCAGCATCTCGTGAACATCGAAGGCGTCCTTCCGGGACGCGAGGTCGTGATCTTGGGCTCGGGCGACATTGGCCTCATCATGGCCCGCAGGCTCACGCTCGAAGGAGCACATGTCCAGGTCGTCGCTGAGCTCATGCCATACTCGGGCGGCCTCAAGAGGAATATCGTCCAGTGCCTTGATGACTTCGGCATCCCGCTCAAGCTCAGCCACACCGTCGTGAAGATCGAAGGCGACAAGCGTGTCGAGGGCGTCTGGATCGCTGAAGTCGACGAGCATCTGAAGCCGATTCCGGGGACCGAAGAGCACTACACGTGCGATACGCTCCTTCTCTCCTGCGGCCTCATTCCGGAAAACGAGCTCTCGCAGAAGGCAGGCGTCGCACTCTCTCCGGTTACGAAGGGCCCGGTCGTGAACGAGCAGCTCGAGACCGATGTGCCGGGCGTCTTTGCCTGCGGCAATGTCCTGCATGTGCACGATCTCGTGGACTACGTCTCGGAGGAGGCCTCTGCTGCAGGAAGACACGCTGCTGCCTATGTGAAGGCCGGAGAGCCTGCAGAAGAGCATGCGGGCATACCGCTCGTGCCGGAAGGCGGCGTGCGCTATACGGTTCCCGCCACGATAGACCCTGCTTCCATGGACGAGAAGCTCACCGTGCGCTTCCGTGTCGGAGCGGTCAGGCGCAACGTCTTCGAGTCGGTCTATGTTGATGGCGCGCGCATCGCGCACAAGAAGCGCCCGATTGTGGCGCCAGGCGAGATGGAGCAGGTCATCCTCAAGAAGGCTGACCTGGAAAAGCATCCAGATGCCGAGAGCATCCGTGTCGTCCTCGAGGAGGCATGATCATGGAGGAGAAGACGCTTACCTGCATCAACTGCCCCCTCGGCTGCCAGGTGACGGTCACGTTCGACGGAGACAGCATCGTCTCTGTCACGGGCAATACCTGCAAGCGTGGCGACATCTATGCGAGGCAGGAGCTCACGAATCCGGTACGCATCGTCACGACGTCCGTTCCGGTGGAAGGCTCTGCTACCTCGAAGATGGTATCGGTCAAGACTGCAGAGCCCGTGCCGAAGGGCAAGATCTTCGATGTGATGGCAGCACTTGCGAAGACAGAGATAAAGGCGCCGGTGCATATCGGCGACACGGTGCTTGCAGATGTCGCAGGAACCGGGATCGATATCGTCGCGACGAGGAATGCCTGAGGACCAAGAGACGAAAGGAGGGCCGGAGCGATCCGGCCCTCCTTTGTAGACGGCTATTCTATGGCAGGGCCTGTGCCACCGGTGCCCTGGCTCTTGATCTTCGGAAGGATCCTCTTCACGAACCAGAACAGCGCTGCTACGGCGATAGCGGCAAGAACGATATAGGTGACATGATCGATGACGGAAGCGGCGCCTGATGCGGCATTCTGCCAGGCATCTCCTGCAAGATAGCCGACGGTGCAGAGGATCGCATTCCAGATGAGCGACCCTGCGAAGGTCATGGCACTGAACTTCAGGATTCCCATGTGCGACATGCCGGCAGGGATCGAGATGAGGCTCCTCACGACAGGGACACAGCGGCAGATGAAGACGGTCTTGGCGCCCTTCGTCTCGAACCAGCCGAAGGCAGCCTGCACATCGCCCTTCTCGAAGCCGAGAAGGCGCGCGGGACGCGAAGAGAGGATCTTCTCCATGCGGCGCTCATCGAGCACGGTGCCGACAGCATAGAGCACATAGGCACCGGCAAGAGAGCCCGCGGTTGCTGCGAGGATGGCGAACGGAAGCCAGAGCGCGCCGGCATTCGAGAAGAAGCCGGCAAGCGGGAGGATGAGCTCGCTCGGAATCGGCGGAAAGACGTTCTCGAGGAAGATGAGGGCACTGACGGCAAGATAGCCGAACTGCTGCATGAAGGCGAAGATTGCGACCTGCATGGGAGAGCTCCTTAGGTTGCGCCATGTAGTGCCCTCATGGTACGGAGCAAAGCTCAAGGCTCTCCCAACGCAGGATAAACAGTTCATAAACTCGAAGTCAGCGACGGATGATGTAGCCTGCGCCGCGCACGGTCTGGATGATCTTCGGGTTCGAGGGATCGGGTTCGATCTTCTCGCGCAGCCGCTGGATATGGACCGTCACGGTCGCACCATCCCCCAGGGCTTCCTCGCCCCAGACACGCTCGTAGAGGGCATCGCGGGAGAAGACTGTGCCTTGGTGCTTCATAAGGAAGAGGAGAAGCTCGTATTCCCGGTTCGTGAGCTCGACATCTTTTCCTCGTGCCTTCACCTCGTGGCTGGCAGGATCGATCGTGACTCCATCCGCCTCGATCAAAGAGGAAGGCCCAGCTGCCTCTGTATCGGCATTTCTGCGCGCTGCCGTGGCGAGGAGCGCCTTCACGTGGGCCACAAGGACGGAAGGGGAGAACGGCTTCACGACGTAGCCATCGGCCCCGAGACCGAGGCCTCTGATCTGGTCGATATCCTCCGTGCGTGCTGTCACGAGAAGCATAGGCAAGGCCGACTTCTCGCGGACCTTCCGGCAGACATCAAACCCGTTCATGCCCGGAAGCATCACATCGAGAATCATGGCATCGAAAGAGCCTGAGAGCGCCTTGGAGAGGCCTGTGGGGCCATCCGAGGCAATCTCTGCCTCGAGGCCATTTGCCTCAAGATAGTCGCGCTCAAGCTCGGCGATGTCTTCGTCGTCTTCGACGATGAGTATACGGGACATATCTGCTCCTAGAATTTCGGGAAGGTGAGACGTATCGTGAGGCCACCACCAGGTGTCTTGGCAGCTTCTGCCCTGCCGTTCATGCGCTGCATGGCACGGGCGACGACAGCGAGGCCAAGCCCTGATCCCGACCCGGGGTGCTGGCGTGCCGGATCGGTGCGATAGAAGACATCAAAGAGATGGGACAGCGTCTCTGGTGCAACTCCAGGGCCGTTGTCGGCAAGCTCGAGCACTGCGCCATCTGCCGTGGTGGTTGCAGAGATGTGGAGCGTTGCGCCGGGCGCGTATTTCTGTGCATTCCCGACAACATTCGATATGCAGCGGAAGAGGAGCTCGCGGTCGAAGCGGCAAAGGACTGGCGTTTCCAGGTCCTCCTCGATCATGATGCTCTCGGCAGTGTCGCCTTCGCGGATGTTCTTCAAGATAGAAGAAGCGGCGCTCGAGAGGTTGCCCTCCTCGATGGATGCCGGGTAGTCATCGAGGTCGAGCTTCGAGAACAGGAAGAGCTCGGAGACGAGGTGCGAGAGCTCCTGGGCCTTGCGGTCTATCGTCTCGAGGTAGCGGCGCTCGCGCTCCGGCGTCTTGGCAATGCCGTCGAGCAGGCCCTCCACATAGCCCTGGATCGATGTCAGAGGAGATCTGAGATCGTGGCTGATGCCGGCTCTGAGCTCTTGGCGGGAGCGCGCATTGGCTTCCGAGCGCTCATCTGCCTCCATGAGAGCATCTGCCATCGTGTTGAAGTCATGGCAGATGGGGGAGAACTCGTCTTCGGTGTCCTCGGGAAGGCGGTACGTGAGGTCTCCCTGGGCAATCCGCGAGACGCCTTCAGAGAGATCGTCGAGCCGCGACGTGACCCGGTCAAGCACGAGGCGCTTCGAGACACGGTCAAGAAGGAGGATGGTGACGGCAGCTGCTGCGACGACGATCGAGAAGGAGATTGCAAAGGCGCGCTTGAGCACATGGCCACGGACTTCCGCGTAGTGCCCGAAGAGTGCGACGTCGTAGCTTCCCTCCTGGTGGAGATAGAGGCTTGTGCCAGTTGAGGAGACGAGGACACCATCTGTATCGTCGAGCGTGCGCGCAGAGGCGAGGAGTTCCGATTCCAGTGATGCCGTTCCCGAAGAATAGAGGACCGAGCCGTCCTCCCCATAGACCTGGAGGATGGCTCCTGAACCTGCAACAGACTGTGCTATCTCATCGAGTGCAGCCTGCTCCACGCCTGACTCGAGCACGGCACCGGAAGCCTCCGATACCATGCGGCCGAGCGCGACCATGTCCTCGGCATCCGATATTTCGAGATCGAGGCCGCCTCTGAGCTGGAAGAGAAAGACTGCTGCACACGCCAGCGCAACGACGATGCAGACCGCGAGCGGCACGATGAGCGACAAGATGTTGGAGAGGCGGAGACGCTGCTTTATGGTAGTCGGTTTCTGCATAGGGTGCCTTTCACAGACTGCTGCTTGCGTGGCGGCGAACCGTAAATCCTCTGGTGCGAAAGCGGCTTGAAATGCTTTGCTGCCATCCGGATTGCCCAGGCACAGATGGAGCCGAGCGGCACAGCAGCAAGGACATCTGTTACATAGTGTACGCCGAGGAAGACGCGCGAAAGCGAAACAAGGATGGTCGACAGAGGGCAGAGGGAGATCTTAGCTGCAGGATGATCGGGGCTCCTCCCGAGCCAGATGAGTGCCATGAGCGCTGCAGCGCAGACCACGGGCGTTGTGTGGTCCGAGGGCAAGCTCCAGTCGCCTGCAGCAGCCAGAGCCATCTCGGGATGGGGACGGATGAGGATTGCCTTGAGGATATGGTCCGAGGCAATCGCAAGCGCGCAGAGAAGCCCTGCTGCATCATGATGGGACCCGGTGTCGTGTCAGGCCGATACCAGGGCCTGCGCCTCATCGACGAGGCTCCTACTGCGATGAAGCTTGCGGGCATCCCCTTCGACGAGGATATGCTCGATGGCAGGAGTTTCTTCTGAGAAGGCGGATTCATATGAATTCAGCAGGGAAGCCGCATGCTATGTGCGGCTTCACTACTTTTCTGAATGGAGACACCCTGCCCTCTGTGTCAGCCTGGCGGCATGGCTAGATATGGCCATCTGCGCCCGCTATCATGAAGCTTGTCAGCGTGCATTCAGGATGGGAGACGCAACATGGCAGCAAGCCATATGAGGCAGACAGGCCCGGATGAGAAGCCGTATGAGCCCCGGCATTCGCGTGCAGAGGAGGCCAGGGGCTATGCAGAGCGCAGGGTCAAGAAGGAAAGCAGAAGGCGCAGGCATATAGCTGCCTTCATCATTGCTGCCGTCGCGGTAGCGCTCTGTGTCGTGGCTGCCGGCCATGGGCTGATGAAGAACGAAGGCAAGCAGCCGGAAGAGCAGAACACCACAGCTGCCGAAGAGCAGACGACGGATGAGACCGAAGATACCTCTGAAGATTCGACAGGCCTTCCCAATGACGGCCGTATCGTCTTGACCCTTGCCGGCTCTGCCGATACGTATGTGAAGCGCGGCGAGAGCTATATCGAGGGCGGCTGCTATGCGCATGATGCGACAGATGGGCAGATCACGGACAAGGTGACGGCGTCAGGGACTGTGGATGCCCAGACGGCAGGGGACTACACCATCACCTACACCGTTTCCGACTCGGCAGGATATGTCGCGACGGCGACCCGCACGGTTCATGTGGTGGATGAAGTCGATGGGGGATGGGATACGGATGGCATAGCGGTCTTCATGTACCACGATGTCTACGACCCGGCGAACCCTCCTGAAGGTGCCACGACGAACCAGAACATGATCTCAACGACAAGCCTCGACGAGCAGCTCCAGTGGCTGAACGACCACAGCTACTACTATCCTTCCTGGGCAGAGCTTGCAGCCTACACCGAGGGGAAGCACTCCCTGCCTGAGAGGTCCTGCGTGCTCACATTCGATGACGGAACGCATGGATTTTTGAACCTCGCGATACCCGAGCTCGAGAAGCATAAGGTTCCAGCTACGTCCTTCCTCATCTGCTCAGATGCAGATATACAGGACAAGCTGTCGCAGCATGCAAGCCCCTATGTCGTGTTCCAGTCGCACTCCTTCGATATGCACCGCGCAGGTTACACGCAGAAAGGACACGGCGGGAGAATCTTCGATATGAGCGAAGCGGATATCGTGGCCGACCTCAACCAGTCGGCAGACATCCTCAAGACGAAGGACGCCTTTGCATATCCCTTCGGTGACGTTTCTGATGTGGCACCGCAGGCTGTGAAGGATGCGGGCTTCTCGCTTGCGTTCACGACACAGTATGGGCTCGTACAGCCAGGAGACGATCCCATGCAGCTCAAGCGCATGCGCATCTTCGGAACCTACGGGCTCGACAGCTTCACAGGAGTCATATAGAAAGGAATCAAAAAAGTCCTTTGCGCTTTCCAGATTTCATGCTACTATAGCAGAGCTGTGCGAGTGAGTGGCACAACGCATAAACGGGTGGTGGCGCAGTTTGGTAGCGCACTTGACTGGGGGTCAAGGGGTCGCTGGTTCGAATCCAGTCCACCCGACCAGAAGAATCGCAGGTCGCAAGGGGCGTTTACCCCGAGCGGCCTGCTTTTTTGTTGGCTCCTGTATGGAGCAATATGGAGCATTCGGAAAAACCGGCCGCGAGCTTGCACAGATCATCCCGTTTCGAGTCCATCGTTTAGCCTCTTGGTAGCGTCGAGGAAGCTCGTCTGGTAAGGGTTCAGGTAGTTCGCATAGAGGACCTCCGAATTCTGGAACGGGAAGTTTGCAGGAAGGCGCATATACGTAAGCGGACCGGTATCGTCAGTGCCGCATGAGCTTGCATGCCGCGTCTTCACTACTGCAGCGAGCTACGCCAGCTCGCTTGGTGCGGAGTACGTGTACTGCGCGACCAGCCACATCGATGAGGATGTGGACCATGCTGCGGCAATGAGGGAATGCCTGCGTGAGATGCTCTGGCCGTTCGCCGGGCGCGACACCGGGCCGGTCTACGATGTCCTGCTCCTGCTTCCGGATGCCGAGATGAGCGAGGGAGCTGCGCGCGAGATGGATGTCGCGGAGGAGATCGGAATGGATCTCGATATCACTCTCTGGGAGCTCATGATATAGCTACCTGCACAATTGAAGCGTAGATTCCCGTCGGCATCAGGCAGGGCCATGGCAATCGTGCCATGGCCCTTCTAAGGGCGGAACGGCTGAGTATAGGAGAGCAGATGGAGAGTAACAAACCGGACGCAGGCTTGATGAAGCAATAGCGAATGGCATGAAGCAAAAATGGGCTCTCTGGCTGATTGCCAGAGAGCCCATTTTCATGTGCAGACGAAGCCTCTATATGATTGCTGCAGAGAACAGCGCTGCCGCTATGAAACAGATTGCGGCAATGATGACGGTAGACTTCACAGATGCGCTCTTGCCTCCGGTAACTATGCCGATGAGCGCAACGAGCGCAGAGAAGCTCCCCACCGTGGCAAGGTTCATGGTCACCAGGTTTGCCGCACCTTGACCGGCGGCCTGGATATTGACATTGACGAGCGTGAAGACTCCGGCAAGTATCGCCATGATGGCCATCACGTTCGCATAGAGCCGCTTCTCGATGCCCTTGACCTCATCGACCCTGTTGTCGAGCTCCTCTATTTCGTCCTTGTAGACATTGTGGTAGCTTCCGAGCCCCGAGAAGCTCATCTCGCTCTGGTATGCGCCTGAATACACGGTCTTGGCAGGATGCTCGAGCCTCTCGAACGCGATCTGGGCGATGCCTCCATCCTTCTTCAGCGAGATGCGGCTTCCGCTGATGTTGGTCACGCGGAAATAAATGACCGTCTCATGCCCCGGGAAGTAGAGCGGCGCATCCAGGGAAAGGCCCTCGCGGATCCGTGAATTCCTGATCAGGACGCGTGCGGCGAGGTCCTGCGGAAGCCTCACGCTCTCCTGGCATTCGACGAACGCGGAGTCTCCAGGACCGAGCACGACACTTGCGCCTCTTGTTCCATCCGTGACGAAATCCTTCGTATGGAGATCGCAGGTGACCGGACCGATGCTTTCCTTGTCGGCTCCTTCCAGGACCCCGGACTCCATGAGGCCGGCGATCTCTTCATCGTTGAGCAGCATAGCAATGCCTCCATCTCTTGATGCTTCATCTGATTCTAGCCCTTGCCGCGGGCGCTTCAAGCGTCCTGCCAGGACGGCGTAATGTTTTTGTGGGTCCAGGCTGCGGAATGCCATCTGGAAAGAAGAGGCGGGTCCCTCTAACCTTCTGAGTTGCTGAGACAAAGAAGGGAAGGATCCGCCATATGGAGAAGGATGCATCACTGGAGCGGCTGGCAGCTGCCATCTGCCCGATCGTGCTCGATGCGCTGAGATGCCTCGCCGCCCATCCGGAGGACAGGGATGCCGCCTGGGAGATGGAGGGGAATGTGCTGTCCTCGATCATGGAGGCGGCAGCCGCTGCCTATGCGCAGGCCCTCGAGGAGATGGACAGGGAGCTCTGCGCCAGCCTGCCGGAAGGGATGCATGTCCACGACATCCGCACCCGCATGGTCGCGACGAGGCTCGGCGATGTCAGCTTCAGGCGGAGGCGCTGCACGGACCGTGCAGGCAACGTGGATGCCCCTCTCGACGCCCTCATGGGGCTCGCGCCCTCTGCAAGGATCTCGCCGGGGCTGGAGGCGGAGCTCGTCTGGCTCGCCGCGCAGGCATCCTACCCGCATGCAGCGGATGTCGCCGCATGCACGGGCTCGTCCGCCGTCTCGAGGGATGCGGTCATGCGGTGCGTGCGCAGGGCAGGGCGCGCATGCGAGGCGGACGACCGCAGCCGGGAGCTGGAGCTCTGGCAGGACGGCGTGGTCCCGGAAGGCAGGATAAGCTCCGGGACCCTCTGCGTGGAGTCCGACGGCACCGTCATCGCCCTCCAGCATGCAAGCGGCAGGAGGCACCTGGAGATAAAGGCGATGACCGCATACCGGGGCAAGGAGAGGCATGGGAGGAAGAACCTCAGGCTGGATCCTGTGAGCTTCGGATGCGCCGGCACGCCCGACGAGCTATGGCGCCAGGGCATCGCTGCCGTGGGGAGCGCCTGCAGGCTCGATGCGGTCGAGGAGGTCCACTCGGGCTTCGACGGGGCCTCGTGGTGCTCCGGCGGGCTCGGATGGCTCGGAGCCATCGGATGCGACGCCGTCGGGCATATGGACCCCTTCCACGTGAACAGGGCCGTCTTCGCCTGCTTCGGGCGGGAGCACGAGGAGGAGCGCCTCCAGGCGATGAGGCTCATATACGGAGGCGATGCTGAGGGGTGCGCAGGCCTCCTCGAGCGCATGGCCAGGGAGGGCACGGCGAAGGCGGACATCGCGCCGGGGGTCATCAGGTACCTGCGCTCGCATGCAGACCGCATCGGCGTCCCCGGCCCCTCGCTCGGCACGATGGAGAGCGAGAACCAGCATGTCTACAAGTCGAGGATGGCGGGCGTCCCCTGCGCATGGTCCATGCAGGGAGCGTCGGACATGGCGCGCATACGCTCGAGGCAGGCATCCGGGCGCCCCATACCGCATCTCTCACGCGACGAGCGCAGGGGGCCGAAGAGGCTCGAGAGGCGGAAGCGGAAGGAGATCGCAGCATATTCAGGAGGCCCTGCGACAGGCGATGCGCTAGCATTCGAAGGCAAGGGCTACGAATATCCTGTCCGGGGCTCCGTCGAGATGCGCGGCGCCGAGGTCCGGTTCAGGTCGGAAGGCTGGCTCGGGATCCCGGAGGCTTGCCTGCCCACAAAAGACTGACGCCGTCGCTGCGCGGTGTTCGCAAAGGGCGATTGCCTTGCAGTAGTAAACTTGGACACGAAGACGAGGGTCACGGCTTTCGTGTACAGCCCGAGGGTGAGCAAGACGTATGACGCCATTTGGGATCAGATCAGGAAATGACAT
>OMVT01000025.1 GCA_900314535.1 uncultured Olsenella sp.
GAATGCCCTGTGCCGGCCAGCGGCCATGGCAGGGGAGGCACACCTGGCCCCATTCCGAACCCAGAAGTTAAGCCCCCGAGCGCCGATGGTACTGCGGAGAGAGTCCGTGGGAGAGCAGGACGCCGCTGGCCAGCAGAGGGCATTCGTGCCGGAGAGGGAGGGGAGCGCATCCGCGCTCCCCTCCCTCTGCTGTTGAGAGAAGAGGCTTTCCAGCGCAGCCTGGCAGGAAGGGCCCCTGCATCATGCGGGGGCCCTTCCTGCATCTATCTGCCTTCTGTGCTGGTAACAGCCATGCAACTCTACACGGCTATGCTGTGTTCCGGCAAACTTCAAGGAGGAGCAGCATATGTCTGTCGAAGCAGTCAGGAACTATCTCAAGCCATATGGTATAGCGGACCACATCATCGAGTTCGATGCATCGTCAGCTACCGTAGAAGAGGCAGCCGAAGATCTGGGATGCAAGCCGGCTCTGATTGCAAAGACCATGGCATGCATGGTGGGGGAGAAGGCGGTGCTTGTTGTCTGTGCAGGAGACGCGAAACTCTGGAGCTCTGCCTTCAAGAAGGAGTTCGGCACGAAGCCGAAGTTCGTTCCTGCCGATGAGCTCACAGATATTGTCGGCCACCCTATGGGCGGCGTCTGCCCCTTCGCGGTGAAGGACGGTGTCGAGACCTATCTCGACTGCTCGCTCAAGCGCTTTGATACGGTGTTCCCTGCTGCTGGCAGTGCGAACTCTGCGGTGGAGATCACGCTTCCTGAGCTTGAGAAGTGTTCGCAGGCCGAAGGCTGGGTCGATGTATGCAAGGGCTGGCGCGACGAAGCTGCTGAATAGAAGACAGGCATGAATGGGGGACGCAGATGCGGCCCTCATTTCATATGCACAGGAGATGCATCTATCAGGGAAGCTGCCTTCCTGCTGCCATGTAGAGCTCATACCATTCCCTGCGTGTGAGCTCGATATCGGCACCCTTCGCCAGGTCTAGAAGATGCTGCTCATTTGTCGTGCCGACGATGGCCTGCATCTTGCCGGGATAGCGGAGGTTCCAGGCAATGGCTATGGCAGCAGGCGTCACGCCGTGCTCCTCGGCAATGCGCTTCAGGATCTTATTGAGCTCTGGGAACTTCGGATTGTCCAGGAACGTGCCTTCGAAGTAGCCATACTGGAGGCTCGACCAGGTCTGGATGACCTGGTCGTGGGCGAGGGCGTATTCGAAGATGCCGCCGTCACGCATGGTGGCATCATTGCACTCCATGTTCGCATTGAGGACGGTCTCGAAGGCAGGGGCAAAAGCGATAGAGAGCTGTACCTGGTTGGCAGCAAGCGGGAAGGGGCAGGCAGCCTGCAGGCGCTTCATGGTGGCCGGGTTCTCGTTCGAGACGCCGAAGTCCTTCACGAGCCCTTGCTCGTGAAGCTCTGAGAGGGCTTCTGAGACCTCGTTGGCATCCATCAGGATATCGGGACGATGGAGAAGAAGAGCGTCCACCTGATCGACTCCCAGGCGCTTCAGAGAGGCATGCGTGGCATCCAGGAGATACCGCTTCGAGAAGTCGTAGTAGGTAAGGCCGTTGTCCCTATGGATGCCGACCTTCGTCTGCAGGAACAGCTTGTCGCGGAGGCCTGGCTCCTTTGCAAAGACCACTCCCAGAAGGCGCTCTGAGTCGCCTCCTGCATAGATGTCTGCGGTGTCGATTGCATTGATTCCAAGTTCGAGGGCGGTGTGGAGGAGATGGGAGAGAGCCTTTGCATCCATCTTGTCCACACGCATGAGGCCAAGCATGACAGAGGAGACCTTCGTTTTGTCTGGTCCGAATTCCGTATAGCGCATAGGTTTCCTTTCAAGGCGGAATTGCTTCCATCAAGCATAGTGGAGTTGGGCTCGAGAGAAGAAGACGCAGCAGCAAGCGGCGGGCATCGCTTTCAATAAGAGAGGAACCAGAAAGCTTCTGCCATCTGGTTCCTCAGACATTCTTTGTATCTATTGCCTATTCGAAGGCGATATTGCCAAACTCGGAGAGCTTCAGGGTCTTGTTGTTCTCTTCGGCCCAGTTCAGGTTCCACTGGCTCGTGAAGAGCAGGAGCCTGCCGCCTCGCATGTCTTCGACGCGGCAGGTGTCGCGTGTGAGGTTCAGGGTCTTGAGGTCGAGCTCGTCAGGCGAGTTCTGGATCCAGCGGATGATCGAGTAGGGAAGAGGGGTCCTGCGCACGGCGACATGGTATTCGCTCTGGAGGCGCTGCTCCAGGACATCGAACTGGAGGACGCCGACGGCACCGACGATCACGGACTCCATGCCGGAGCCGATCTCGCGGAAGATCTGGATGGCGCCTTCCTGGGCAAGCTCCTCCATGCCCTTCACGAATTGCTTGCGCTTGAGCGTATCGACCTGTGTGATGCGGGCGAAGTGCTCAGGAGCGAATGTCGGGATCGGCGGATACTTGACAGGCGTCTTGCCAGCGCAGACCGTGTCTCCGATCGAGAAGATGCCCGGATCGAAGAGGCCCACGATATCGCCTGCATAGGCCTCATCTACGGTTGCGCGGTCGTCTGCCATCATTGCTGTGCCGGTTGCAAGCTTGAGATGGCGGTCGCCCTGCACATGATAGGCATCCATGCCGCGCTCGAACTTGCCGGAGCAGATGCGCACGAAGGCGATGCGGTCGCGGTGTCTCGGGTCCATGTTTGCCTGGATCTTGAAGATGAATCCGCTGAACGGATTTGTGGCAGGATCGATGGTCTCGCCGGAGATCGTGTCCTTGTAGGCAAGAGGGGCAGGGGCAAGGCGCAGGAAGTCCTTGAGGAACGGCTCGACGCCGAAGTTCGTGAGGGCGCTGCCGAAGAAGACCGGCGTGAGCTTGCCGTGGCGCACGGCATCGAGGTCGAACTCGTTGTCGGCTCCGTCGAGGAGCTCGATATCATCGATCAGGCTCTTGTGGTTCTCTTTGCCGATGAGATCGTCGAGCGCCGGATCGCCGAGCTCTGCCTCGATCTCTCCGACTTTCTTCGTCGCATTGGCGCGGCCGTCGCCCTCGAAGGCAATGACATGGCGGGAATTGCGGTCGAAGACGCCCTTGAAGTTCCTGCCCGATCCGATCGGCCATGTCATCGGATAGGTCCCTATCCCAAGCACATCCTCGATCTCCTCCATGAGGTCGAAGGGGTCGCGGGTGTCGTGGTCGAGCTTGTTCACGAACGTGAAGATCGGGATATGGCGGAGGGTGCAGACCTTGAAGAGCTTGATCGTCTGCGCCTCGACGCCCTTGGCGCCGTCGATGACCATGACAGCAGCATCGGCAGCCATGAGGGTACGGTAGGTATCCTCAGAGAAGTCCTGGTGGCCCGGGGTATCGAGGATGTTGATGCAGTGGCCCTCATACGTGAACTGGAGGACGGAGGACGTGACGGAGATGCCGCGCTCCTTCTCGATGTCCATCCAGTCGGATACGGCATGCTTCGAGCTCGACTTGCCCTTGACGGAACCGGCAGTCTGGATGGAGCCGGTATAGAGGAGGAGCTTCTCGGTCAGGGTCGTCTTGCCCGCATCCGGGTGGGAAATGATCGCGAAGGTGCGGCGCTTCGAGATCTCGTCAGACACATTGCTCATGCTTTGCCTTTGGGTATGCCGATGCAGAGGCATCGGAACTAGATTCTTGAACCCATACATTCTAAAGGCGCGGGGGGCCTGCGGGGGCAACTGCACAAGAAGAGCAGGTGATTGGGCTAGATGAGGCCCACGAGGAAGAGGCCTAAAAGGGCCGCAGCACAGACGGCAAGCGCTGCCCAATCCTTCTGCTCCATATGGAGCGGGTGCCACTGCGTGCGGCCCGCTCCGCCCTCATAGCAGCGGGCATCGAGGGCGCGTCCCACATTGCGGGCATGGCGGACAGAGCTTGCAAGGAGGGCTATGACAACAGGGCCGATGCCGTGGATGCGCCGGGAGAAGGAGCCCGAGTCCCAGCCGCCGCCACGAGCACGCTGTGCATCGATGATGGCAGAGGCCTCATCAGCAATCGTCGGGATGAAGCGGAGCATGAGGGAAAAGACCATCGCAAGCTCATGCCCCGGAAGGCCAAAGCGGCTCAGGGGCGCAAGCACGCCGTCGAAGGCATCGGTAAGCTCCGTCGGTGTTGTCGTCATGAGCAGAAGCGCTCCCGCAAGGATCGCGACCGTGAAGCGCAGGGGGTAGAGCACGGCGTCCCAGAGGCCGGCCGAGGTGATCTCGATGGGTCCGAGCGTGAAGACAGGCGTGCCTGTACGCACGAAGAACAGGTTGAAGATGCCGAGGAAGACAAGGATGAGGACAAGCGGCTTTATGGACTCGGCAATCTTCTTCGCGGGGATCCTGCTTGCAGCGATGAGGGCGCCTGCAAGCACATAGGCATAGAGGAGCTGGAGCGGCGTCTGGATGAAGAAGATGACAAGCATGACCGCAAGGGCGCAGCCTGCCTTCACGCGGGGGTCGAGCCTGTGGAGGAAGGAGGGGTGCGGATAGTACTGGCCAATGCCTATTCTCATTGTCATGCTATTCCCCTCCTTCCGAGAGCATTGAAAGGATGGCTTCGGCAAGGGCATCGATCGTGAGCGGGTTTCCTGCCGAGGAGGCTATGCAGCCGTCTTGGCCGAGGCGCTTCTCGAGTGCGAGCGCGAACGTCAGGGCAGAAGGAAGGCCGAGCCCCCGCTCGTGCAGGAGCTGGGCATTCTGTCCGCAGAAGATATCTTCGGGCGTGCCGGACATGAGGAGCTTCGACTCGTCGAGCACAAAGATATGGTCGGCACGTGCGGCGTCGTCCATCGAGTGCGTGATCTCGATGGTCGCAGTGCCTTCTGCATGCACGGCATCGAGGATATGTGTGAGCTCATGCCTGCCTGAGGGGTCGAGGCCGGCTGTCGGCTCGTCGAGCACGAGGATCTCAGGTCCCATTGCGATGACGCCGGCAAGGGCGCACTTCCTTTTCTGGCCGCCCGAGAGCTCGAACGGGGAGACATCCCTCTTCTCTTCGAGGCCGACGAGGGCAAGGGCATGTTCGACGCGGCGGGAGACTTCCGTATCGGAGAGCCCCAGGTTCTTCGGGCCATAGGCGACATCTTCTGCCACGGTCTGGGCAAAGAGCTGGCGCTCGGGATGCTGCATCACGTAGCCGATCTTTCCATGGAGAAGGCGCCGGCCGCGCCTTTTTGCCGTCGAGATGCCGAAGACGGAGATCTCCCCTTCATCCGGCACGCCGAGGGCACAGATGAGGCGGGCCAGGGTCGACTTGCCCGATCCGGTCTGGCCGACGATCGCACAGGACTCGCCTGGCTCGACGGCGAGGCTCACGTCCTTGAGGGCGGGCGCCGTCTGCGCGGAAGAGTCCGTGTAGCGAAAGGTCACATGGGAGACGGAAAGTGCGGGTGCACCATTTGCGGGGATGTCTGCGCGCTTCTGTGGCAGGGGACAGATGCCTTTCGAAGATGCCGGGATGCGCGCCGCCAGCTCGTCCAGGAGCTCCGCCTCGGACGGGGTCCAGACGATATCGGATCCGCTTGCGCGCAGACGGCGGCTGAGCCTTCCGGCAAAAGGCTCTTCGAGGCCCAGCGCCGCTATCTCATCCTCGTGGGAGAAGACCTCGGCAGGTGTGCTGTCGAGCGCGATTCTGCCGCGGGAGAGGACGATGACGCGGTCTGCTGCGAGGGCCTCTTCCATGAAATGGGTGATATGGATCACGGTCCTGCCGGCATCCCTGAGGGCAGAGATGACCTTCATGATGGAGCGTCGGCCGCGGACATCGAGAAGCGCTCCTGGCTCGTCGAAGACGAAGAGCTCGGGGTCCATAGCAAGGGTGGCAGCAATCGCGACACGCTGCTGCTGTCCTCCGGACATGCGGGTAGGGTCGCGCCTTGCATAGTCTTCGAGCGCGACCTTGTGGAGCGAGTGCTTCACGCGCCGGCCGATCTCATCGGGTGCAAGTCCCAGGTTCTCGGGACCGAAGGCGACATCGTCCTCGACGACCGTCGTCACGATCTGGTCGCCGGGATTCTGGAAGACAAGGCCACACTTCCGCCTGGCTTCGCGGTAGGCTTCGAAATCGGCCGTTCCGTCCTCGAAGACACGCTTGCCTGCAATCTCGACCGTGCCCTCATCAGGCGCAAGAAGGCCGGAGATGACGGCAGCAAGGGTCGACTTGCCCGAACCGTTCGCGCCGAGGATGCAGAGATGCTGGCCTAAGGGAACATCGAGCGAGAGATCATCGAGTGCCTGTATGCCATGCTCGAATCTGAGCGTGACGCCGTCGAGGCGAATTTCGGAAGTGCGGCTTTCCTGCATCGCTACTCGCTATCTGCAAGCGCCTTCGTGACGGGCTTGTAGATGAGGCCGCACACGACGCAGTTGATGAGGACCTTTGCAGCATTGAAGGGAAGAAGGGCGGGAACGATGAGCGCTGCCACCTGCTCTGTCGTCATGCCTGCATAGATCGGCGTGACGATCAGGTTGCCGACGATGCAGCAGAGGACAGAGACGACGGCACCTACGACCATTCCTGCGATGGCGCCCTTCATCGTCGTGTGCTTCTGGTAGATGAGGCTGGCGGGCATCACGAGCGAGAAGGTTGCAAGCATTGCCATGACCATGCCCCAGAAGCCAGAGGCCGTCGCGATGTGCGGCAGGTAGGAGATGATGGAGACCGTGGCGCCGACGGCAGGGCCGAAGGCAAAGCCGGCGACGAGCGCGACGATGCCGGAAGGATCGTACTGGAGCCAGGGCACGCCCGGCAGGAGAGGAATCTCGATGAAGAGGGTGCAGACTGCAGCAAGCGCGCAGAAGAGTGCCGTGACGGCTATCCTCTTCGTGCTCCAGCCTCCCTGGGCTGTCGTCGAATGCGTGTCATGGTGAGAAGTGGCTTTGGCCATAATGGGCCCTCCGTTTCTTCCATCCGGACTGTAACCGTTGGTCCTGGATTCTCACCAGATCAGCCGCTCTTTTCTTCGCGGCGCGCGGACTTGGGAGCATGCATGCTCCGTCACCACCAGTGGGGAATTGCACCCCGCCCTGAAACTGACACTCGAACAGTAGCACTCCAAGGAAGAAAAGGGAAACATATCTTCGCTGAGAGCCATTCCCGTCATGCAATCGTTACAGGAAGGCCCTCCTGGCAGCCTGGCGTGCCAGGAGGGCCTGATGTGCAGATCTCTGCCTGCCCTTATGCATGCTCCTCGATGACGCGCTCCTCGTGCGTCTCACGGGAGGGACGGATGCCATCGAATCCCCAGATAGCCACAGCGACCCAGACGGCAGCGCCTGCCGCAGCCTCGAGGCCATACATGAGAGGCCCATGGTAGGGGACGAGGAAAGCAAGCAGCAGCCCTGCTCCTGCAGGAGGAAGCCAGCACCTGAGGCCGTTCCAGATGAGGATGAGGCCCACGAAGGCAAGGGCGAGGGCAAGCTCGAGCGGAAGCGCTCCTGCCTCGACGGCAGCACGGGCAAGCGAGCCTGTCATGGCAGCGCCCGCAAGGGCGCACCAGCCCCTCCAGGGGCGCAGGCGCAGCGTGAAGTCAGGACGTGTGAGCTCCGTGTAGGCAACGAGCAGGGGCGGCACGGCGAAGAATGGCTGGTTCAGGAAATAGGCAGGGGCAGAGATTGCGGCAAAGACAGCGAGGCGCTTCATCCAGCTCGTGAATGCCTGGTCCTTCGGAAGCCGGAAGGGATGGTAGTCAAGAGGCTCCCTGAGCCCTGCGTGCTCGAGCGCTATCTGGCCCAGGCAGACCAGCGAGACGAGCACGACCACGGCGACAGGATAGACCCACTCCCTCGTGCCGAGGAGCACGGGCAGGATTGCAGCCGAGAGCATCGGCGTCATGTCTGCCGCCACGATGTTCATCATGAGGGCACAGAAGGCATAGCCGAGGACGGCACGCACCCATATCGGTCCCGGCACGAAGAGGTTCAGGAGCACTCCGAAGACAGCACCCGACCCCATGAGGAGGAGCATGCGGGGACGGTCGATGTTCCAGGCCTGGCGAGGCTGGATCCAGGCGCCGCAGACGATAGCGGTGATCTCCGGGAAGAGGATCTCCGAGCAGGAGGCGATGTCGGAGACGGCTGCCATTGCGACGACGAAGATGCCGCTCAGAAGAATCGGAAGCCATCTCTGCCTCAGTGTCATGCTTGCCATGCTCTCTCTTGCCTTCCTGCCGGTAGTCTGCGCAAAGAGACATTCTAGGCCGTATGGGGCGCTCATTGGCGGGTGAAAGCGCAGGAAAAGACAGGCATTGCAGAGACCGTTGCATGAAGGGCGGAATGTGGCGGTAAATACTGGAGCGCATCCCGCCCATGCGGGATGCGCCCCATAAAACCCGAAGGTTTTTCATCTAGGCACATGCGCCAGCCTGGTGCATATGCCGAATGCGTGCTTCACAGCAAGACTATCTGCTGCTGGGAGGCGCTCCGTTATACTCGGGAATGATAAACAGGTGACGCATCAGGCTTCCGCCGGAGCGGGAGGGAGACCATATGGGACAGAACAGCGATGCACAGAAGCTGGCAGAAGAGCTCGAGTCGGTGGTGGGAAAGGGCAATGTCCTCACGGACGAGCCGATGAGCGAGCATACGACCTTCAAGATCGGCGGTCCTGCCGATCTCTTCGTGCTGCCAGGAAACGCCGATGAGGTGAAGAAGACGCTTGAGGTCCTGAAGACGGCTGGCATGCCGTACTTCATTCTGGGCAAAGGCTCCGATCTCCTCGTCGACGATGCGGGATACCGTGGCGCCATCGTCTCGCTCGAGCGCTTCTGCGAAATTCATGTCGAGGGAACGAAGCTTCGCTGCGGGGCAGGTGCGACCTTGAAGGATGTATGCGCTGCAGCTGAGGCAGCAGGCCTTTCGGGCCTCGAGTTCGCCTGCGGCATCCCGGGCTCTGTCGGAGGCGCTGCCTTCATGAATGCAGGAGCCTATGACGGGGTGACATCCGATGTGCTCGAGTCGCTTGCGGCGCTCGATGCAGACGGCGAGGTGCGCACCTACCGGAATGCCGAGCTCGACTTCGGCTACCGCAAGAGCCGTGTGCGCACGGAGGGCCTCATCGTGCTCGAGGTCACCTATGCGCTCAAGCAGGGCGACAAGGCAGAGATCCAGGCGAGGATGGGCGATCTCACGCGCAGGCGCGAAGAGAAGCAGCCGCTCGAGTATGGCAGCGCAGGCTCCACGTTCAAGCGCCCTGAGGGCTTCTTTGCCGGCAAGCTCATCACCGATGCCGGCCTCAAGGGCTACCGTGTCGGCGATGCGGCGGTCTCCACGAAGCATGCCGGCTTCGTCGTGAACCTGGGGCATGCGACCTCGAAGGATGTCCATGCGGTCATCGAGCATGTGCAGGACGAGGTCCTGAGGCAGTTCGGCGTCTTCCTCGAGCCTGAGGTGCGCTTCCTCTAGAACAGGCAGTGCAAAGACAAGAAAAGAGCGGGCAGAAGCTGTCTTCTGTCCGCTCTTCTGCTGGAGAGGCTCTGTCTCAGAGGGCTTCGAACTCGGCGTTGGGGCTCGGGGTGATGGCCTCGGTATCGCGCTCGCCAGTCCTGATGCGTATTGCATGGTCAATGTCATACCAGAAGACCTTGCCGTCGCCTGGCTCGCCGGTGTGTGCCGCCTTCACGATCGCATTGACGGTCTTTTCTGCCCAGTCCTCGTTCGAGACGACGATCTCGAACTTCGCCTTCGGCAGCATGTTCATAGCGACCTTGCTGCCACGGACCATGTGGGTGTAGCCGAGCTGGGTGCCGCAGCCCATGACCTGGGAGACCGTGATGCCACGAACATCTATGGCACGCAGGGCTTCCTTCACGTCCTCGAGGCGCTCTTCGCGCACGATTGCTTCTACCTTGATCATATTGCTGCCTCCTGGCTAATCGTCGAGACCGGTGAAGGACGGATAGGCACGCTCTCCGTGCTGCGTGAGGTCGAGGCCGATGTGCTCCTCGTGCTCTGTGACACGCAGAGATCCGCAGATTGCCTTCGTGAGGGCAATGCAGATGAGCGAGCCCACGATAGCAAGCGCTATCGTCACCAGTATGGCAATGATCTGGGCGCAGATGAGGCCCGTATCTTCGAAGAAAAGGCCATTCCACTGAAGTGCTGGGTTCACGGCCTTGCTTGCAAAGAGCCCTGTTGCAATGCCTCCCCAGATGCCTCCGATGCCATGGCACCCGAAGGCATCGAGCGCATCGTCGTAGCCGAAATGCGCCTTCATGCGGGAGCAGGTGAAGTAGCAGATGACAGCACCGATGAAGCCGATGGGAAGCGCCGCAGCAAGAGGCACGAAGCCGCAGCCCGGCGTGATTGCCACAAGGCCTATGACAAGGCCGGTGCAGGCACCGACAAGCGTCGGCTTGCGGTCGAAGAGCACATCCATGAGCATCCAGCCGAGCTCCGCTGCAGCGGCCGAGAGAGCCGTCGTCGCAAAGGCATGGATAGCGAGGCCGTCAGCAGCAAGGGCAGATCCTGCATTGAAGCCGAACCAGCCAAAGAGGAGGATCGTCGCGCCGATAGCGACCAGCGGGATATTGTGGACGCGGTAGTTCACATCCGAATAGCCGCTCCTCTTGCCGAGCGCGAGGCAGAGCACGAGCGCCGAGATGCCGGAGCTGATATGCACGACATTGCCGCCGGCAAAGTCGACAGAGCCGATTGAGGCAAGAAGGCCGCCCTGGCCCCAGACCATGTGGGCGATGGGGTAGTAGACGACGAAGGACCAGAGCAGGATGAAGACGAAGAGCGCCTTGAAGCGCATGCGCCCTGCAACCGAGCCCGTGATGAGGGCGGGGGTGATGACAGAGAACATCATCTGAAAGAGCGCATAGGCAAGGAATGGAATCGTCGCTGCATAGGGGCCTGCGGCATCTGCCGAGACGCCCTGCATCATGAGGTAGTCGAAGCCGCCGATGATGCCTGCATGGTCGGACCCGAACGAGAGCGAGAAGCCGACGCAGATCCACAGGACGATCTCGAGGCCGATCGTGAAGAGCGATGCCAGGATGTTGTTCACGACATTCTTCCTGCGCCCCAGCCCGCCATAGAAGAAGGCGAGCCCTGGTGTCATGAAGAGCACCAGCGCGGCACAGAGCAGCACGAAGGCTGTATCCGCATTGTCCATATGAAAGCTCCTTCCCTGAAGCATGCACGCTGAAGACGGTACGGGGCGTCTGTTGCGGGGCCGTGACAGGGCGATTTCAGGAGCGCAGTATTGGTATTACGATATGCGGACCACAAGACCAGAGGACACTATCGAACCAGAGGCAGACAGCTGCGAACAGATGCATGATTTCATTCAGGCGCGGCTCAGTGCGGTCTCAGGGACAGGCAAGCTCCATAAGGGCTGTTCAAGGCTTCTTAAGGGAGCGGCTGTTTCTGTGGAGTGTCGATGAGTCCTTCTGTTAGGCGTATAGTGTTGAATGCGCTATCTATACTCACTTGCAGTTATTGCAAAACGTAGCATGCCCCGTAAGGAGTGAACGTGACACCTATAGATCAGAATACCGACGAGACGAGGCGCACGCCCTCCCTCTCACGCCGCAGCGCATTGAAGATGATGCTGAGCGCTGCTGGCGCCCTTGCCGTGCTTGGCAGCCCGCTTCGCGCTTTCGCAGACGATGTGGCCGATGCAACGGCTGCCGCCAATGATGCAGCGAACCAGCTTGCAGAGACGCAGTCCCAGCTCGATGCTGCCCAGTCTGAATACGATTCGATCTCAGCCCAGCTTACGCAGATCCAGAACGACTATGAGGACCTTGCAAAGCAGCAGGCAGACACCCTCTCCCAGATCGAGGATGTCCAGAAGCAGATCGATGCGACGCAGGAGGACATCGACGAGAAGCAGGCCGATCTCGACCAGAAGCGCCAGGTGCTTGGTGCGCGCATGGCATCGTCGTACAAGGCAGGAAACGACAACCTGATCTCGATCGTCCTGAATTCCGATTCGTTCGAGGACCTGTTCCAGAACGTCTACTACCTCGACAAGATCACGGCAGCAGACAATGCGATGATCCAGGAGGTCAAGGCCGCGAAGGATGAGCTCGATGCGCAGAAGGCTGCGCTCGAGGACCAGAAGTCCCAGCTCGATGCCCTGAACCAGCAGCAGACCGAGCAGATGAACCAGATGGCCCAGAAGCAGCAGGAGGTTGCCGACCTTCTTGCGAATGCAGACTCTGCCGTCCAGCAGCTTCTTGCCCAGAAGAATGCCGACCTCGTTGCCTACAACAACGCCGAGCAGGCACGCCAGCAGGCAGAGGCGGCAGCAGAGGCCGAGCGCCAGCGCCAGGCAGCAGCTGCAGCAGCTGCCGCAGCAGCGTCGTCAGGCTCTTACTCGGGCTCCTATGCCGCTTCCGGCGCGGGTGCCATCAGCACGGGCGGCGGCAACGGCTCGCTCTCGTCGGTGCTTTCTGCCTGCAGCAGCACGCCGTCACCGGGCTATGGCTACTGTGCGGCCTGGGTCACGAACGTGTTCCAGAATGCCGGCGTCGGCTACTTTGGCGGCAATGCCTGCGACATGTATGCCTCCTGGTGCGGCAGCTCCAACAGAGGCGATCTCCAGCCGGGCATGATCATCGCTGTCTCCTCGCACAACCTCGATGCGGCAGGCAGGATCTACGGCCATGTCGGCATCTATGTCGGCAATGGCACCGTGATGGACAACATCGGCTATATCAGGAGCACGAGTGTCGATTCCTGGATCTCCACGTTCTCGGGCGTCGTCCCGGCACGCTGGGGCTGGCTCGGCGGTGTCGTGCTCGCCTAGGCACATCATTCAGATCTGGCAGCCCAAGAGCCGGGAGGAGCGATCCTCCCGGCTCTTCTGCATCAGAGACAGCCACTTTTTCGGGGAGCGGCATCGGCGGCTAGGGACGGGGTTTGCCGCAGTTTCCGCAGAAGCGCCCGGTGTTCGTGGCCCCGCAGGAGCAGGTCCAGGTTTCTGGCGCCGGAGAGGTGGCAGGATGTCCTGTGGCTGCAGGTGCAGGCTGGCCTCCGCCTGTGCCCATGCCATACAGCCCCTGCATGTTCGCGTTGCCACCCATCGCGTTTGCCATCCCCATGCCCATGAAGCCTACCGCCGCACCAGCCGTATTGGAAGCGGCCATACGCATCGCATCTGCCTGCGAGGCAGCTAGGTTCGCTGCGGCCATCGTGGGGTCGCGCATGACGGCAGCCCTCTGGAGCTCCTTGATCATCGCCTCGTCTTCGGGGGAGGCGACGATGGAGTTCACGCCGAAGGCGGCTATCTCGATGCCGCGCGTCTGGCTCCATGACTGGGAGAGCTCTTCGTTGAGAGCCTGCGCAAGCTCTGCCGTGTGTGCCGGCACTGCCGAGTAGCGTATTCCCATCTCGGAGATACGGGCAAAGGCGGGCTGCAGCGCCGTGAGAAGCTCGCTTTTCAGCTGCGAATCGATGCGGCTTCTTGTAAAGGGCTCCTCGACATTGCCGCAGACATTCTTGTAGAACATGAGCGGATCGACGATCCGGTAGGAATATTCGCCGTTGCAGCGAACGGCAATATCAATATCGAGTCCGATATTGCTGTCGACCACACGGAACGGCACCGGCGCTGCCGTCCCATATTTGTTGCCCACAATCTCCTTTGCATTGAAGAAGTAGACGCGCTGGTCCTTGCCGGTGTCGCCGCCAAAGGAGAAGCGCGTGCCTGCACGCTCGAACGACGCCAGAATCCTTTCACGCACTGTCTGGCCTCCGCCGAACAGAAGGCTCGGCTCTGTCGAGCTGTCGAAGACGAACTCGCCCGGCTCGCCAGAGGCTTCGACGACGGCACCCTGCTCCACGATGATCATGTACTGCCCTTCATTCACCGCGATCACGGAGCCGTTCGAAATGATGTTGTCCTCGCCGTGGGTATTGGACGAGCGCCCCTGCGTCGATATGCGTTTGCGGCCCTTGGCGACGAGGGTGTTTGCATCGAGCGAGTCGCAATAGAAGTAGTCCCGCCAGGAATCGGCAAGAACGCCGCCGACGGCACCCATGCCAGCCTTCAGAAGTCCCATGGCAATCCCTTCTCCCGTGCGCGCATGGCGCGTTTCCTCGCTCAGAGCGTGGCACACCTGCGCTGACAGGGGAATTGCCGGGTGTCCCATAACGCTCGGCGAAGCTTGGCCGCCAGACCAATTCTGCCGCCCATGTCTCCGATAGAATGTAAAGAAAGGAGTCCTTGGAGCGCTGCCGAAAGGAGCTGCTCATATATGGGCCAGCATGCAGACACGTTTGGGCGCAGGGTCCTTGCCTCATGCTGTGCCGGCGGCGCTGTGCTCTGCCTCGCCCTGCTTGCCCTTGAGGCATTCGGCAGCGCCACCCCTCCTGAAGCTGGGACGCCTCTTGTGCTGCCGGTGTTTCCCTTTGCGGCGCCGGGCGCCTATGCCGTGGGGCCTTCTTCCACCTCGGGGTTCATGATCCTTTGCGCCCCTGCGGCTGCCGCATGGGGCTTTTCGGTGCATATCCGCTGCTCCGATGCGCAGATCCGCCATCGCCTCAAGGCCATTGCCGCTCTTGTGGGCCTCTGGATGCTCGATGTGCTCATCAAGTACCGCTATCCGATCCAGGACAGCCATCTCATAGCCTTTCTCTGGTACCTCTACTATGTGCCCATGACAGCAATCCCTGCGCTCTGCCTTCTCTGTGCCATCCGGGCGGCAGCGCTTGATTCCCGTCCATGGGCCACTGTGCTCAGCCGCGCGCTTGGTGCAATCAGCATCGCGCTTGTCGTCCTCGTGCTCACCAATACCTGGCATCTTCAGGTCTTCCGCTTTGACACCTCGAAGCCGGACTGGCAGAGCGCCTATAGCTATGGGTGGGGGTACTGGCTTGCGGTTTCTGTCTATGCGGCAGAATATTTGGCCTTCTTCGGCTTTCTTCTGTTCTCGTCGCGCCGCCAGCTCCATGGCATCATCGGCCTTCTCTTCATGGCGGCCGCGCCCTTTGCGGTCTACGCGCTGCAGTATGCGCTCCGCTACGAGCTTGCGTTCAAGACAAACTTCTCGCTCAACTACTGCCTGATTGTGGTTGTGCTCCTGGAGCTGGCGCTCGATTTCGGCCTGCTGCCATCATATGCCTGGTATAGAGAGGCCTTCCAGCGTCTGCCGCTCGACCTCAAGATCCTGGAGCGCGATGGCACTGCTGCATATATGACAGATGCTGCAGGACCTCTGCCCCAGGAAGTGCTCGGGCTTGTCCTGGAGGCTGCGCAGCCGCGCGCTGAGGCGCAGGTGACCCGTCTCAGGACATCGGCCATTCCGCATATGCTTTTCAAGGCATATAGCGTGAGCGGGGGAGCGGCGCTTCTTTCAGAGGATGTGAGCTTCCTGGATCGGCGGCATCAGATGCTCAGGGAACGGCAGGAGCGTCTCCGGAGAAGCAACCAGGTCCTGCGGCATGAAAGCGGCGTGCGCCACGAGCTGTGGCGTCTCGAGAGCGAGCAGCGCCTTCTGTCAAGCATCGAGGCATCCATCTCGAACAAGGTAAGCCGCATACAGGAGCTGCTTTCCCAGCTGCCGAAAGGCACAGACCCAGCCGAGCGTGCAGCGCGCTGGGAGATTCTCACCGAGGTCAAGCTGCTGGTTGCCTACTGCAAGCGCAAGGGCGCGCTGGTTCTCTCCGAGAAGAGCAGCCCTGCCTTCGACCGCGACCGGCTCCAGCTCGTCTTCAACGAGACGGCCTCCGACCTGCGCTCCATCGGCGTGGACTGCGCTGCTTGCGTGGCTGTGGAGAGCGTTCTGCCTGCAGGGACGGTGAGCGTGCTCTACGACTGCCTCTACGATGTGGCATCAGCTGCCCTGTTCGCAGCCGACCCCATCCTTATGATCTTTGTGTCTGAGGAGGGGGCAGACGTCGTGATGCGCGTGGCGCTCGAAGCAGCCCAGGTGCCGGCAGGATGTCTCGAGATGGCTGCCAGGAGCCTCAGAAATAGCCTCGATGCCCAGGGCGGGGGCCTCTCGCTCGAGACATCTTCGGTCTCGCTCAATGCTGCCCTGCGCCTTCGGGTGCCTAGGACGGAGGGAGAAGGCGGATGAGCAACATCTTCTCGATGCGCGCCTCGACGCTGATTGCCCTCTGCGCGCTGTCCTACCTTCTTGCCGCGGGACAGACGGTCCATGCGTGCTTCTGTGCCATGAAACGCAGCTCCGATCCGCGCTGGCCTCATGTCCTTTATGAGGTGATGCTCGTCATGCACCTGGTATTGGCCTGCGCAGCATCGAGCTCTGCCATCGAGAACAGGGGGCACATCCTCCTCTGGCTGCATCCGATGCTTCTGCCGATCGAGCCGCTCCTCTGGGTGCATGCCGTGGCGGCTGTTGCCGCCATCCTGTATGCCCTTCGGCTGCGGCGATGGGGTGCGCTGGCAGAGGCGGCGCTGCTCCTCTGCAGCACGCCGGCGGGCATTGCCCTGCTGGGGCAGCATGTGGCTGTGCTCCTGGTCGTCGATGTCTCGTATTTTGCTGCGCGCGTCGTAGCTGCGCTTGCCTTCGATCTGCATGAAGCCAGGACGTCGGTCTCGCGCCTCTCAATCATCGATGCCCTTGATGCCTTGCCGGAGGGCGTGATGTGGATCAATGCGCAGTGCGAGGTTCTCTTCATGAATGATGCCATGCGCGGAAGCCTCACTGCGCTCGGCTTCAGGACAGACCTTGCCGATGCCACAGGGCTCTGGGAGCGTCTTGAAGCCTTTGCCAGCGAGACGGCGCCCGATCGCCTGCTTGTCGAGACCATGCCGTCTTCCACATGCCTTTTCGTGCGTGATGAGGCGGTGCTGCGCGGAAGGTGCTGCCAGCAGATCATGGCGCTCGATGTGAGCGAGGAGGCTGCCCTGGGCAGGCGCCTTGCCAGCGTCAACAGGCTGCTCGAGGCCGCCAACGAGGAGCTGGGTGCCTCGATGGCACAGGTGAGAAGGGTTGCCGAAGAAGAGGCTGTGATGCGGATGAAGATCCGTGTCCACGATACGGTAGGCTCGCGTCTGTCGATCCTCCATCGATATCTCGAAGACGGACGCGACGACCCCGAGACGCTTGAAGAGATCGCAGGGCTTCTGTCGAATATCGCAGACGACTTGGCCGATTCAGGTCGTCCGGCCGAGAATTCGGGACTGGTATCCATCGTGCGCGCCTTTGCGCTCATAGGTGTCGAGGTGCAGGTGACAGGCGAGCTGCCCGCCGACAAGGCGGTGGCTGCTGCCTTTGTCGAAATCGTCCTCGAGGCAGTGACCAACGCGGCCAAACATGCCCAGGCAACCTGCGTCGCGGTACAGCTGGAAGGGGCAGGCGGAGCGGAAGGCGCATCGCTTACCGTCACCAATGACGGCGCCTCTCCTGCAGAGGTGGTGGAAGGCACGGGCATTCCGGGCATGCGGCGGGCGGCAGCGGAGGTGGGTGCCACCTTTGAGATATGCTCCACCCATCCCTTCACGGTCAGGGCAGTGCTGCCTCCGCAAGGGGATGGCGGGAAGCTGCCGGATGTACCTCCCGGGGCTGCTCCGGATGGAAGGGGGGAGCCATGATCTCGATCGTGCTCGTCGAGGACCAGGCAATGCTTCGGGATTCGCTGGCCTGCACCATCAATGCGCAGGACGATATGGAAGTCGTTGCCTCTCTCTCAGATGCTGCCGATGCGCTTGCTGTGACGAAGAGGACCGGGGCTGCCTGCGCGCTTCTCGATATCTGTACCGAGAACGACTCGAGCGGCATCGTGGCGGCACGCCTGATCAAGGGCGAGCTGCCGGGCGTGAAAGTGGTGGTGATGACCGGGCTTCCTGAAATCACCTTTGTCGAGCGTGCCCGCGAGGCCGGTGTGGACAGCTTCGTCTACAAGAACGTTGGGACAGGCGAACTCCTTGCTATCATCCGCTCGACCATGGAGGGATACTCGACGTTTCCTCTCGCCCGGCAGCGCATCATCCCCGACGGTGTGGAGCTGTCCGAGATCGAGGTAGATATCCTGCGTCTGGTCTGCGAGTCGAAGACCAGAAAGGAGATAGCCCAGGAGCTCTATCTCAGCGAAGGGACGGTCAAGCGGCATATCTCCGAGATCCTTGCCAAGACCGGCTACGACAATATCCTGCGTCTGGCAGTGCATGCGGTCGCCCATGGTCTCATCGTTCCGGGCATGGGCGCTCGAGACGAGCGGAGCGGGCTCTAGTGCGACGGAGCTCCTCCAAAGACCTTGCGCGTTTGGACCTCATGGCGCACCCTGCGGCTTCGGATGGGCCGCGGGGTGCTTCTCTGTGAAGCGTCCTTCAAGCAGAATCATGAGTGACAGCAAAGCAGCGGGGCAGAAGGCCACACGGGCGGAAAGGAGAGACGGCTATGGGACTGTTCGGCAAGATGTTCGAGAAGAAGACCTGCAGCATCTGCGGCGGCGAGATAGGGCTTCTCGGCAACCGCAAGCTTGAGGACGGCAACCTCTGCAAGGAGTGTGCCAGGAAGCTCTCGCCCTATTTCAGTGACAGGAGGCGCTCGACGGTCGAGGAGATA
This sequence comes from uncultured Olsenella sp., assembly GCA_900314535.1. Lineage (GTDB taxonomy): Bacteria > Actinomycetota > Coriobacteriia > Coriobacteriales > Atopobiaceae > Olsenella_L > Olsenella_L kribbiana. Next base: position 18,483 of record OMVT01000025.1, read on the forward strand.
CGCGAGCAGCTTGAGTGGCGCGAAGCCAACAAGGAGCGTGTCGCCGCCTTCCATGTCACCAGGACACTGGGTCTGGATACCAAGGTGCTTCTGGACGAGGATGCGGGCCGTTTTCTGGTGACGACCTCTTCGCGCTGGCGTGACGCGAATCCGGACGTGCTGGACTTTTCGCAGGTCACGGGCTGCGATACCGAGACCAGGGAGACACGCTCTGAAATCAGATGGAAGGACAAGGAGGGCGCGGAGCACAGCTATGAGCCCCCGCGCTACGACGTGGACTACGACGTATATGTGACCATACACGTGAATGTCCCGTACTATGACACGATTGCTTTCAGGGTGAACGACAGCCGCATCGAGGAGCGCAGTTCGGTGGAGTTCCGCGAGGCAGAGCGGCAGGCGCAGGATATCCGTGCGGCACTGACAGAGCTGCGCGAGACCGAGCGGGGAAAGGCTGCAGCTGCTGCCGCACCCAAGACCGCACGTACCTGCCCGTTCTGCGGCGCGACGACCATACCGGATGCCAATGGGCGCTGCGAATACTGCGGCGGCGCCATGGGGGCGTAGCGCTTTGCGCGATGCAGGAAGCAGCTGGTGCAGCACGCCGGCCGAAGTAAGGAGAAGGGGAGTGACGAGAATGGAGATCGGGAAGAAGAGATGGGTGGCCCTGTTCATGTCGATGATTGCACTCTGCCTCGTGCTGGCGGGATGCGCATCGGGCGGTGCAGGAGGAGGCGCTGATGCGGCCAAGAGCTTCATCGGCGACTGGAAGCTCGTGGGCATGGAGGAAAACGGCGAATCCACCAGCTCCGAGGACATCGCGCTCATGGAGCAGATGGGCGTGACGGTCACGCTGAGCTTCAAGGAGGACAAGAGCTGCGCGCTCAGCGTCTTCGGCGAAGAGACGTCGGGGACCTGGGAGGCAAAGAGCCCTTCCGAGGCAGCCATCACGATCGAGGGACAGACAGTTGTTGCGACCCTTGCGAATGAGGTGCTGACCCTCGAGGATAATGGCACCAAGATGATGTTCGGGAAGGGCGTGCCCGAGCCCAGCGCAAACGCTGCAGATCCTGGAACAGCTGCTGTCGAAGAAAGCGACGAGACAGCAGTTCCCATCGGTCAGACCATCGCAGACGATGAGATATGCACGATCGAGGTCATCGACAAGAAGGTCGACTGGGCAGACGATCCTGGCTATACCTTGAAGATCACGAACAAGTCCGACAAGGCCATACGGGTCTCGGCCAAGTACGACACATTCTCTGTCAACGGAAAGATGGCAGAGCCTGAGCTGTATGAGACTGTCCAGAGCGGGAAGTACGTCGAGGGCTTCATGTGGTTTAGCGGAGACGATGTGGAAGGAGTCGATTCGCTGACAAACGTCGAAGGCACGATCGAGGTCATGGACGACGCGTCCTATGAAACGCTCAGGGAATATCCGTTTGCCCTGTAGCGTGCCGGCATAGCTTGGTCCCCGGGCCTTGAGCCCGGGGACTTTCTGCTGCGTGCATGAAAGCTTGCAGCAGCTGCTGTGCAGGATAAGAGGCGATTCCATGCATTGCATATGAAGGCCAGCAGGCAAAGAAAAGTCCGGCCACCCTGCAGGGTGGCCGGACTGCATGCTCTCTGGGGAGCTGGGCTCAGTTCTTGAGGGAGTTGAGCGGTGCCGGGAAGCGGCCGCCACGGTGGGCAAAGACCTTGCCGGCATACTTGTTGACGGGCATGACCGGGGCAGAGCCGAAGAGGCCGCCGAACTCGAGCATGTCGCCTTCTTCCTTTCCGATGGCAGGGATGAGGCGCACGGCCGTCGTCTTCGTGTTGATGACGCCGATGGCCATCTCGTCTGCGATGATGCCGGCCATGGTCTCGATGGAGGTATCGCCCGGAATGGCAATCATGTCGAGGCCGACCGAGCATACGCTTGTCATGGCTTCGAGCTTCTCGATCGAAAGGGCGCCCTTCTCGGCCGCCTCAATCATGCCGGCATCCTCGGAGACCGGAATGAAGGCGCCAGAGAGGCCGCCTACCGAGCTTGATGCCATGACGCCGCCCTTCTTGACGCAGTCATTGAGAAGCGCGAGGGCGCAGGTCGTGCCAGGGCCGCCACAGGTGCCGACACCGATGATCTCCAAGATCTTTGCGACGGAGTCGCCGGCTGCAGGCGTCGGTGCCAGCGAGAGGTCGACGATGCCCTTCTCGACGCCGAGCCTACGTGATGCCTCGCGGCTCATGAGCTCGCCGGCACGGGTGATCTTGAAGGCCGTCTGCTTGATCTTCTCTGCGACGGTCATGAGGTCTGCATCATTGGGGAGCTGCGAAAGCGCTGCTGCCATGACGCCAGGGCCAGAGACGCCGACATTGATCACGGCATCTGCCTCGCCTACGCCGTGCACGGCTCCTGCCATGAACGGGGAGTCTTCGACCATGTTCGCGAAGCAGACGAACTTGGCTGCACCGTAGCAGTCGATATCGGTCGTTGCCTGGGCGCAGGCACGTATCGTCTCTGCGGCACGCAGGACTGCATCCATGTTGATGCCGGCACGGGTCGAGGCAACGTTCAGGGACGAGCAGACACGCTCGGTCGTGGAGAGGGCATCAGGGATGGAGTTGATGAGGCGCTGGTCGGCGCTTCCCATGCCCTTCTGCACGAGGGCAGAGAAGCCGCCCATGAAGTCGATGCCCAGAGTCTCAGCAGCCCTGTCCATTGTGCGTGCAATCGGGGAGAAGTCCTCATCGGCGCATCCTGCTGCGACCATAGCAATCGGCGTGACAGAGACGCGCTTGTTCGCGATGGGGATGCCATATTCGCGCTCAAGGTCTTCGGCCGTCTCGACGAGGTGCTCTGCCTGCGTCACGATCCTGTCGTAGATCTTGCCGCACATGCGGTCCATATCCTCGTCGGCGCATCCGAGAAGCGATATTCCCATCGTGATCGTGCGCAGGTCGAGATTCTGCTCTGATACCATCGCCAGGGTCTCTGCGACCTCATTCGGAGTGATGTCCATGCTGCCCCTTATCGTCAGTTCTGGTTGGTTCCCAGTATGGCAGAGAAGGGACGCATGTACGTCCCTTCTCTGCTGTAGATGCATCAATTGTTACTTTTCTGCAGCCTTCGTGCCGTCCTGCTCTGCCTTCTTCTCGGCCATGGCCTTGAGGCCTTCCTTTGCCATGTCCTCGAGCATGCCGGTGTAGATCTTGGCCTTCGTCTGCTGGCCGCGGTTGCCGTACTGAAGCGCTATGAGGGAGAGGAGCTGGGCCTTGCGCTCGCCCTTGGCGTCTTTGAGCTCCTCGAGCATATCGTCGAGGTAGACAGAGCTCCTGTTCGCGATGATCTCATACATCTGGCGGCAGGACTTCTCGTAGGCCTCATTCTCGTCGCGTGCCTCGATGAGCTTCAGCATCTTCTTGGCATCCTTGTACTTGCCGGCATCGAGGTAGAGCGTGAAGGCCTTGTCCTCGGCGGCGGCACGCTGCTTCCTGTTGAGGCGGGCATTGAGCAGGCGGTCGCAGACCTCGAGAGCGTTCTCGTCGTCGCCCTTTGCGATATAGGCATTCATGCGCACGAAGTCGCGGTTGAAGGGATGCAGGTACATCTTCGCAATGAACGAATCCATGAACTTCAGGAGCTCGTCGTAGGCGCCCTGAGCGAAGTAGCGCGTGATGCGGTCGGAAGCGACGCGGCGCATGATGAAGTCGATGAGGATGAGGACGATAACCAGGATGAGGGTTATCTGCATGGGCGTGCTCATGATCAAATCCTTTCTGGGCTTGAGGCCCAGTGTCTGCGTACCTGTTGCGTCCTTGGGGGAGGGGCGCATGTAGCTATCAGTATACGGATTGGGAGCGCTCGGGCGCCATAAGGATGGCAAAAGGCGCAGGTCCCTGGAGGAACCTGCGCCTTGGAAGTGCTTGTGGCTGCCTTCTGCTGTTATGCGAAGTAGGCGACGCCGCCCTCGAGCAGCGGCTGGAAGCGGTTGCCCGGGATGTTCTGGTAGCAGCCCTTGCTCACGCGCTCTGAGTGGCCCATCTTGCCGAGGACGCGGCCATCGGGACTCGTGATGCCCTCGACTGCCATGAGGGAGCCATTCGGGTTGAAGGCAAGGTCCATCGAAGGCGTGCCTTCGTCGTCCACATACTGCGTGGCGACCTGGCCCTTTGCGATGAGGTCCTTGAGAACTTCGTCAGAGGCGACGAAACGACCCTCGCCGTGGCTGATCGCGATGCGGTGCAGGTCTCCGACCTCGCACTTGGAGAGCCAGGGGGAGAGGTTCGAGGCAACGCTCGTCGTGACGATGCGGGACTGGTGGCGTCCGATCGTGTTGAACGTCAGGGTCGGGCTTGCAGCGGTCGTGTCGACGATATCGCCGTAGGGAACGAGGCCGAGCTTGATGAGGGCCTGGAAGCCATTGCAGATGCCGAGCATGAGGCCATCGCGCTTCTGCAGGAGGTCGCGCACGGCCTCCGTGATCTGCGGGTTCCTGAAGAAGGCATTGATGAACTTTGCGGAGCCATCAGGCTCGTCGCCGCCGGAGAAGCCGCCCGGCAGCATCACGATCTGGGATTCGTTGATCGCCTTTGCCATGGCCTCGACAGACTCTGCAACCGCCTCGGGCGAGAGGTTGTTGAGGACGAGGGAGCGCGGAGCGGCACCTGCACGCCTCCAGGCACGCTCGGAGTCATACTCGCAGTTCGTGCCCGGGAAGACCGGGATGATGACACGGGGCTTGCCGAAATCGACACCGCCTGCAGGGGCTGCGAAGTGCACGGGCTCGTAGTCGTGCTCCTCTGCCTTCCAGGCAAGCTTCTCGAGAGCTGGCCCTTCAGCGACGCCGCGGTACGGATAGACATCCTCGATGCCGTGCTCCCAGGCCTCTTGGAGCGTGGCGCCGGCCAGGGTCTCGCCGCAGGCACGGATATGGTAGTCAGCGGCCGTCTCGCCCAAGGGAGCGACAGAGACATTCTCGGGTGCCTTTGGCACGATGCAGCCGTCTGCAAGCTCGACGATATAGGAGCCATAGGCAGGCGTGAAGAGGCTCTCGACCGTATAGGTATCAGCAACATCGACGCCGATCTGGTTGCCCAGGCACATCTTGAAGAGGGCTTCGGCCACGCAGCCATAGCCCGGCGTCGAGACAGCGACGGCGCCCTTGTCGGCAATGAGCTTCTCCACGAAGGAGGAGGCAGCAAGGAAGGAGTCTGCCTCGGGCACAAGGCCATCCTCGTGGTAGGCAGGGACGACAGCGATGACGCGAGAGCCTGCGTGCTTGAACTCGGGAGAGACGATTGTGTCGATCGTGCCCAAGCCTGTCGCGAAGGAGACAAGGGTAGGCGGCACGTCGAGGTCCTCGAAGGAGCCAGACATCGAGTCCTTGCCGCCGATCGAGGCAAGGCCCAGATCCATCTGCGCCATGAGCGAGCCGAGAAGGGCTGCTGTCGGCTTGCCCCAGCGCTCAGGCACGTCGCGGAGCTTCTCGAAGTATTCCTGGAACGTCAGGTAGAGGTCCTTGTGGGCAAAGCCCGTGGCCACCATCTTTGCGACAGACTCGACGACGGAGAGATAGGCGCCGCGGAACTGATCTACGCTCATGAGGTAGGGGTTGAAGCCCCATGCCATGCCCGAGCAGGTCGTCGTCTCGCCCATGACGGGGAGCTTTGCGACCATGGCCTCGGCAGGCGTGAGCTGGGTCTTGCCGCCGAACGGCATGAGCACGGTCGAGGCGCCGATCGTGGAGTCGAAGCGCTCGGAAAGGCCCTTGTTCGAAGCGACATTGAGGTCGCGGACAAGGGAGTCCATCTTCTGGCCGAAGGTCGTGCCGTCCCAGTCATGCATGTAGGGCTTCTGGGCCTCCACATGCACCTTCTGGTGCTTCGGGGCGCCGTTCGAGCTCAGGAACTCGCGGGAGACGTCGACGATGGTCTCGCCGTCCCAGACCATGCGCAGGCGCTTCTCTTCGGTCACGCGGGCAACGACCGTGGCCTCGAGGTTCTCCTCGTGGGCAATCTTCAGGAACTCGTCGACATCCTCAGGCGCCAGGGCAACAGCCATGCGCTCCTGGGACTCGGAGATGGCAAGCTCGGTGCCGTCCAAGCCCTCATACTTCTTCGGGACGCGGTTGAGGTCGATGAAGAGGCCATCTGCAAGCTCGCCGATAGCGACAGAGACGCCGCCTGCGCCGAAGTCGTTGCAGCGCTTGATGAGGCGGCAGGCGTCCTTCCTGCGGAAGAGGCGCTGGAGCTTGCGCTCGACAGGAGCATTGCCCTTCTGGACCTCGGCACCATCCTGGGCAAGCGATTCCACATTGTGAGCCTTGGAGGAGCCGGTGGCACCGCCGATGCCGTCTCGTCCCGTGCGGCCGCCGAGAAGCACGATCTTGTCTCCCGGAGCCGGGCACTCGCGGCGGACATGGTCAGCGGGCGTGGCACCGACGACAGCGCCGATCTCCATGCGCTTTGCCACATAGCCTGGATGGTAGAGCTCGGAGACCTGGCCGGTTGCAAGGCCGATCTGGTTGCCGTAGGAGGAATAGCCTGCTGCAGCCGTGCGGCAGATCTTGCGCTGCGGAAGCTTGCCCTCGAGCGTCTCGGATACCGGCTGCGTCGGGTCGCCTGCGCCGGTCACGCGCATGGCCTGATAGACATAGGAACGGCCAGAGAGCGGGTCTCTGATGGCGCCGCCGATGCAGGTGGCAGCTCCGCCGAACGGCTCGATCTCGGTCGGGTGGTTGTGTGTCTCGTTCTTGAAGAGGAAGAGCCAGTCCTCGGGCTTGCCGTCCACATCGACCGTGCACTTGACGGTGCAGGCATTGATCTCTTCGGACTCATCGAGGGTCGTAAGTATTCCTTTGTGCTTCAGATACTTGGCACCGATCGTGCCCATGTCCATGAGGCAGAGCGGCTTCTTGTCGCGGCCAAGCTCGTGGCGGGCGTCAAGGTAGCGCTGGAAGGCCTGCTTCACGACCTCGTCGTCGATTTCCATATCGTCGAGGTTCGTGCCGAATGTCGTGTGGCGGCAGTGGTCGGACCAGTAGGTGTCGATCATCTTGATCTCGGTGATGGTCGGCACGCGGCCTTCGCTTGCAAAGTAGCGCTGGCAGAACTTGATGTCGGCGAGGTCCATGGCAAGGCCACGATCGTCGATGAAGGCCTGGAGGCCACGCTCGTCGAGGTCGAGGAAGCCTTCGAGCTTTTCCACCATCTTCGGCTTCGGATACTCGGTCTTGAGCGTCGCCTTCTTCTCGAGCGATGCCTCGCGGGCCTCGACCGGGTTGATCACATAGCTCTTGATCTGGGCGATATCGTCGTCTGTGAGCGTGCCCTCGAGCACATAGACCTTGGCAGAGCGGACAAGGGGGCGCTCGCCCTTCGAGATGAGCTGCACGCACTCGCTTGCAGAGTCTGCACGCTGGTCGAACTGGCCGGGGAGCGACTCGACGGCGAAGACATAGGAGCCTTCTGCGACTGGAGGCATCTCCTCGAGACTGGTGTTGTCCACCTGCGGCTCGCTGAAGACGGTCGGGATGCACTGCTGGAAGAGCTCGTCAGTGATGCCTTCGACGTCGTAGCGGTTGATGATGCGGAGCTTTTCGAGGCCGGCAATGCCGAGCATGTGCCTCAGCTCATGGGAAAGGTCTTTTGCCTCTCCGTTGTAGCCGTCCTTCTTCTCCACGTAGATGCGCTGGACCATGGTCCTACCTTCCCGGGGGTGTGGTGGCACGTACAGCTCAATTCTACGTCTCGGCCAGGGGAGAAGAGCCCACCTGTTTGCCTGCTGATAACACTCCCTGCAAATACCGCATACGGGAGGGATGGGTGTCCAGAGCAGGGGTGGGTCCCGTGCAGGCAGCTGGCGTTCTGTTTCCACCCGCTTTCCGGAAGCAGGGAAAGGGCCTCAAGAAGGACCGTCTGCAGGCAGCTGCTGTGAATTGAACCTACTTCCTGGAAAGTTCAACGATTGGTGCATACAGGCTGTGCTATGCTGCCACTTGCATTGAACATACGGCAGCAGATGAATTGAACTTCTCATAAAATTGAACTTGTTGCGCATGCAGGGAAGGAGCGCGCATGGAAAGCAGGACTGCAGCGGAGCCCCAGGCCTTTGCCCGGCGTCTGGAAGATGCGATGCAGGAGCGCCACCTCAAGCAGGTCGACCTCATCCATATGGCAGAGGATGCCGGCGTGAAGCTCGGCAAGAGCAAGCTCAGCCAATATGTAGGAGGAAAGACCTACCCGCGTCCCGAGATGCTCGATTTCCTTGCCCAAGCACTTGATGTGCCGTCTGCATGGCTTGGAGGAACGGAAGCCTCCGATCCTGCAGCAGCACAGAAGGCACCTGAACCCAGCACAGACCAGAAGAGCACGACAATTCCGGAAGGACGTCCGATGCGCGAATTCACGAAGTCCCACAAGCTCGACAATGTCCTCTACGACGTGCGTGGCCCCGTGGTCGACGAAGCCAACCGCATGGAGGAGGCGGGCACCCATGTCCTGAAGCTCAACATCGGCAACCCTGCTCCCTTCGGCTTCCGCACGCCGGACGAGGTCGTCTACGATATGAGCCGCCAGCTCACGGAATGCGAGGGATATTCTGCCAGCCGTGGCCTGTTCAGCGCCCGCAAGGCCATCATGCAGTATGACCAGCTCAAAGGCCTGCCGAATGTCGAGATGAACGATATCTATACCGGCAACGGCGTCTCCGAGCTCATCAACCTCACGATGCAGGCGCTGCTCGATGACGGGGACGAGATCTTGATCCCGAGCCCGGACTATCCGCTCTGGACGGCATGCGCCACGCTTGCAGGCGGCCATGTCGTGCACTATCTCTGCGACGAGAAGGCCCATTGGTATCCTGACATCGAGGACATCAGGAAGAAGGTCACGCCGCGCACGAAGGCCATTGTCATCATCAATCCGAACAACCCCACCGGCGTCCTCTATCCGAAGGAGGTCCTGGAAGAGATTGTCGAGGTCGCACGCGAGCATCAGCTCATGATCCTCTCCGACGAGATCTATGACCGCCTTGTCATGGACGGCAAGAAGCATGTCTCCATCGCAAGCCTGGCGCCGGACCTGTTCTGCATCACCTACTCCGGCCTCTCGAAGTCCCACATGATTGCCGGGTATCGTATTGGATGGATGACCATGTCGGGCAACAAGGACTGCGCACGCGACTTCATGATGGGCATCAACATGCTTTCGAACATGCGCCTGTGCTCCAATGTGCCGGCACAGTCCATCGTCCAGACGGCTCTGGGCGGGCACCAGTCGGTGAACGACTACATCGTGCCGGGCGGCCGTGTCTATGAGCAGAGGAACTTCGTCTACGACGCCCTCAAGAGCATCGACGGCGTCGAGGCCGTGAAGCCGGATGCTGCCTTCTACATCTTCCCGAAGCTCGATCCGAAGAAGTTCCATATCACCGACGACGAGAAGTTCGCGCTCGACCTGCTGCGCCAGAAGAAGGTGCTGATCGTCCACGGCAAGGGCTTCAACTGGGAAACGCCGGGATATTTCCGCATCGTCTATCTGCCGCGCATCGAGACCTTGCGCGAGGCCATGAACAAGCTTGCCGACTTCCTGAGCTACTACCACCAGTAAGCAGAGGCTCCAGGGAAGTCCAGAAGCGCCGTGCTCAGGAAAGGGTGCGGCGCTTCTTTTGGCACTCCGACGTCCTTGCCCCGGCTGATTAGATTTTTCTCAAGATCTGTGCAGCCGGCAAAGACTCATATGCAGTCCCGTCAAGCGCCCGTCTCGTGCCTACGACATCCAGGGAAGTGCAGGCGCCGGTGTCGGGTGCGTGCCGATCATGCGCTCCATCCACACCACGTCGTACCACTGGCTGAACTTGTAGCCGCATCTTGCGAAGCGGGCACAGAGCGCATATCCCAGCTTCTCATGGAAGCGTATGCTTGCATCGGTGAGATAGGGGTCATCTGACCGGTCTTCAGGAAGCGCCGTGATGCAGGCGTACATGTTCTGGATGCCCATCTCTTTGAGCTCATCTTCGAGCTCTGCGTGGAGCGCCCTGCCGATGCCTTTCGTGCGCTCTGACTTCGCGACATAGATCGAGGTCTCCACGGACCAGGAATAGGCAGCGCGTCCGTGGTAGACGCTGGCATAGGCATAGCCCAGAAGATGGAATGGGTCAGCCTTGTCTGCTGCCACGAGATAGGGGTAGCGCTCGAGCGTATGGGCAATGCGGGAACTGAACTCCTCGGCCGAGGGAGCTTCATATTCGAAGGTGATGGCCGTCCCTTCGACATAGGGACGGTAGATGGCGGCAAGCGCTGCTGCGTCGTCTGGGGTGGCAGAGCGTATGAGGAAGTCTCGTTCGGACATGGAAGCTCCCAGGTTTCGAGAAGTCGGTTCATTGACAGTCTATGGCAGGAGGGACCTTTCGGCATGAGTTGCCGCAGGCTTGTTACGTTGCTGCATTTGCCGAGAGGCGTTGTGGTACAAATGCTGAAGGGGTATACGAGACACGAGACGTGCTTCGGCGCATTCGCTTCCGAGGAGGCCTGCCATGGAAGAGGACTTTACCGTCCACAGCGACGCGATGGACAGGGATTTCGATGTCGAGGTCTATGGAGCGGGCGGAGCGCCCCTCATCGTGCTTCCGGAAGGCAATGGCTCCTGCTCGAGCTGGAACGACCATGGCATGGTCGAGACGCTCTCCGACCGCATCGACGACGGGACGATACAGCTCTTCTGCGTCGACTCGGCAGACCCTTCCGGCTGGTACTTCGCAGAAGGCGCTGCACGCTACCGCAAGAAGGCAGCGCTCTCCTATATGAAGTTCCTCTGCCAGGAGTTCGTGCCGTTCGTGCGCTCCAAGAACCAGGGCCTGCCCATCCTTGCCGGTGCTGGCATCGGTGCCCTCAATGCAACCATCGCAATGCTCCAGCATCCGGAGCTCTTCGGCGGCCTTCTTGCCATGTCCGGCAACTACGATGCCAGAAACATCGTAGGGGAGGGCTTCGACGACGTGTGGGAGCAGCTCTCGCCTGTGGATATCGCAAAGCATCTCACGGCTGCCCAGAAGAAGGCTCTTGCTCCTCGCCATCTCGCCTTCATCACCGGCCAGAATGGCTCTGAGGATGGAGCAGATACCCAGCGTGCGCTTGAGGCTATCTTCAAGGACCAGGGCATCGAGGCCACATTCGAGTACTGGGGCGAGGATGTCACGCATAGCTGGATGTGGTGGCAGGAGATGGCACGCCAGATGGTGCCGTGCCTGCTCTCGAAGGACGGCCTCGAGGAGAGGAAGAGGACAGGCATCCTCTCCCGTGCAGAGATAGCGGCTTCGCAGGCAAAGGATGTCTTCGAAGCGCGGCAGCAGGATTTGGCAGGTGCTGAAGCCTGGCTCGACAATGCGTCTGCCAATGTGGACGCCACCTCGAAGAGGCTCGATGCGGAAGAGGCCAATGTCGCCGTGCGCACCGAGCGTGCACGCGAGCTCCAGGAGAGCGCCAATGCGCTCTGGAGCGCCCGCGATGCGGCAGCGCAGGCGCTGGCAGAAGCAGAAGCCGTAGCGCGTGCGGCACAGGACGAGGCAGACAAGGCCTCCCATGCCCTGGCCGATGCCCAGTGGATCGAGGGCGAGGCACAGGCAGCCGCTGCCGCTGCTGTCGAAGAGGAGAGGCGCGCAAAGGAGTCCGTCGCCACACAGAAGGATGCGCTCGAGCGTGCGCGCTATGCAAAGACGCGTGCCGAAGCAGCGCTCAAGGCTGCATCGGCACAGAAGAAAGCGTAGGAATCCCGTTATTCCAGACATAAGGTAATTGCACAGCAAGCATGGTCATATGACTGCAGGGCCGGCATCTTTGATGGATGCCGGCCCTGCCTCATGTCTCTCTGTCTAGCCTGGCTGTATCTCGCGGTAGAGGCGGGGAGCGCCTGCGCGGTAGGCGCTCGGGCTCTGTCCGCACATCTCGCCGAAGCGGTAGCTGAAGTTCGATTCGCTCGCAAAGCCTACCTCGCCGAAGCGGTAGCTGAAGTTCGATTCGCTCGCAAAGCCTACCTGCCTGGCAATCGTGGCAACGGGAAGCGTCGTCTCTGCGAGGAGCTCCTTTGCCTGCGTGATGCGGTAGCGCAGAAGGTAGCTATGAGGGGTCGTTCCGAGCTGGCGCTTGAAGAGGCGGATCAGCTGCGAGGTGGAGATGGCAGCCTCCCGGGCTACATCGTCCACATGGAGGTCCTCTGCGTAGTGCTCTTCCATGTAGCGGCGCGCCACCGATACGGCATCGAACTCGACGAAGGATCCTCTCGAGTCAGGAGCAAGCGCAATGGAGGTCAGGAGCTTGTCCACGGCAAGCGACGTAGTCAAGGACTCTATATATCCTTCCTTCTTCATGTTCTCGAAGATCGTCTCGAAGATGGGCTTCACGTCTGCAAGGGGCAGGCTTACCGGCTGGAGCTTCGGGAGCCCCATGGCCTGGGAGATGGCATCGGCACCGGCACCGTTCACATGGGCCCAGAGATGGTACCAGTGGTGGCGTACAGGATCGGTGACATAGCGCTGGGGTGCCCTGCAGTCCATAAGGAGGGCCTGGTTCTGGCCAAGCGTCACAGACTGGCCTCCCTGCTCGATGATGCCTGCTCCTCCGAGCGTATAGAAGACGAGATAGGCATCCTTGTGGGAGCGTTCCGTCACAAAGCGCTCGCGTGCGTAGAACGTGCCTGCCTCCGTGCAGAAGAAAGGGAGGGAGCGGCCTGTCTCGCTCGGCGTGGACCTGAACCAGGTGCTCCTCTTCTCGATATCCATGGTGTAGGTGAGCATGGCATCTCCTGGGGAAAGACGTCGCAAAGGCTTACTCGGAACAGCTTATCATGACAGGGGATGGGCATGCGCAAATATCGAAACGCAGCATTGGCTGGCAGTGTCGGTCCGTATATATGTGCAGCATATCCTTCGTTTCAATGAAGCGAGGAAGCAGGCGCAGATAGGGAATCTGCACCATGCCGAGGACGGGCTTGCCTGAGGCCATGCTATCTGGCGATATCGGGCGACAGACACTGCAGGCGGAAAGGATGCTTTGGGCGAGATTGCGCACATGAAGGCCTGACGCCTGCAGATCGGGATGGGGGAGAGCAGATCCCGTCTGGGATCTGCAGAGCCTTTCCGTGAGTGAACTGTCCTGCATATGCCATTTTTGCCTGGCCCACATGGCCGGGAATGGTGCAGGCATCGGCGTGATGCCGGCGGGGCTTTCCCGGCTGGTCCTGCTTGACTCTTTCCATGCCCTGAAGACTCTGGGCTGTCGGGCTCTTTCGCCTATGTCGGGAGAATTCTGCAGACTCGGGGCAGCGGCTGCCAAAGGAGGGGTGCGCCATAGTGAAGACAGGTCCTGTTCCAGAAGAGGCGACGGATGCTCGTCTTACTGCCTTCCACAGAGAGAGGGCGTCCGTAAGAGACGACTTCCTCGATGGAATCTGCGAAGGGCCGGAGCTCCGGGCCGTCTCATGCGTCTGGCCGGACCTCTTGGCTCTGGCAGGACCACGCTTCTGGGGGATCTGGCACGGATTGCAGAAGATGAGGGATGGCAGGCAATAAACCCAAGATGCCTTGATTTGTAGCACTAGCACCCTTCCGAGAGCCGGAAATATCGCGCAAAAAAGCATTCTGACCTGCTGTTATGTATTGACGGCAGG
>OMVT01000028.1 GCA_900314535.1 uncultured Olsenella sp.
GCTCACGTCTGTCTTCCGATCTCTTCGATCGCAGTATCCGGTTTTCAAGGTTCGCCGCGCTGTCTGCGTCCCGCTCGGTGCGGGGTGCCTCAGCGCGAGGAGTAACTTTACACGGCTCCCCTCCCCTGCAATGCGGGAAAGTGGGGCTTCACATCTTCTACACAATTGATACGAAAGCACCCATTCTTGAACCGTGAAGTCTATGGAATTGTACCGAGCCTTTGCAGACTCCTAACAGGCCTCCCAGTCGAACGGCAACTTTTCTAGGGTAGACGGTATGCTCAAGCTGCAGTTTAAGGGTTCTGGCCTGCTTTTATCTGCTTTCAATCAGCCCGCTGCAAGACTTCGCTCTGCCGCTTGCATCTCACCCTCGTCTGTGGGTGGCGGCTCTTTCCTCCTGCCTGCTCGACGTGCAGCCCTCTTCTCCACATAGACATGCGCCAGGGTGCCGGCATTCAATCTGCCGGCACCCTGGCTCGCAAAGGTTCTGTCTGTCTTTATGGGCCTGGTCTACCAGGTCAGCCTCTTCATGGAAGCGCTGATGGCATACTGCCGCAGCCTCGATGTGGCATTGCAGTGCAGATGCTCCGATATCGCTATCGCAAGCCTCAGCAGCCACCATTGGAAATCAGCCTTCATGGCGAGATCCGTCCTTTCCTGCTGCAGCAGAGACCCCTATCTCGAACGGGAAGGTCCCCGCGCGGTTGAACGCCGAGATGAACATGCGTATTGCGTTTGAGGGTGTCGTCCCGATCCGCTCGGTCGCTGCGAAGAAGCTCTCCTTCTCCTCAGGCAGTACCTTCGCGACGATCGGGGTCATCTTTTCTGCCACGCTTCCCCCGTGCTGCGATTCTGGTATGACTTAGTATTCCTTAGTAATACTTCTTAGAGAATGATAGCAGACGCCAGATGGGTACCTTCGACAATTTGGAAATATCGGCAGGGCACAGCAATGCGTGCGCTAGGCTCATACTGTGAGAGAAGCTGGAGAAAGGGAAAGCATGGGAATTCTGGCAAGCATCAAGAAGCTGGTCCATGGACCTGAAGAGGAACCGTTCGCTGTTCCTGAAGGACCCTGTGCCCTCAAGATTCAGGTCATCGACGAGAAATGCGCAGCAAAGATTGCTGACAGGACCACGCTTCTCGTCTCCACGAAGCCGCAGCGCATGAAGGACACGAAGAAGGGCACGACAACCGACTCCGGCGAATTCCAGGGATTCCCTGCCCGTCTCAGCAAATGCGCCTTCGCAATCGTACCGACCGAGCCTGTCGCCACCCTGCTCACGAGAGAGTCCTCGATATCTGTTGTCTGCGAGCGCAGGGATGATGGGCTCTACATCCTCGTGCCAGGCAATCCCTGGTTCGAGGCTGCATCTGCCGGCATCGAGAGTCTCCCTGCCGATGTCGATGTCATCCGTGCCTATATTGCAGACAAGGACTGGCAGGGCCTTGGCGGCGGCACGAAGCCGATCGAGCCACTCGACGTAGAGATCGTAGGCGGCGCACATGATGCGGCAGGCGGCCAGCTCATGAACTTCTATGCCGGAGACCACCTCGTTGCGACGCTTCCGAACAAGAGCTACTCGTTCCAGAAGATCCGGAGGAAATATCCGGACCACCTGCTTGCAGCAACCGCAGAAGAGCTCGAAGAGGACCATCGCGGCTCCCGCTACTGCATCAATGTCTTTGTCTCGTAGCCTGCGCAGTGCAGCCATCTTCCATCTTTTTGCTAGAATGCCTACGTTGCGTAGGCATGCTCCCTTCCAGGAGCCAAGCTACGAGGAGTCTTGCTATGGAGTCCGGAATGCCCGACATGAAGAAGCGCTATATCACCGAAGAGGGCACGATCAGGACGCTCGAGGAGATCATGAGGCTCTGCTCGCAGGCAGGGAATCAGGCTGACGACCCTGCGCTTGCGCTCTGGTGCTTCGGGGCACATCCCGAGGACGGTATCGAGGACCCTGCAATCGACACAGCAGAATTCCGGGCCTGAGATTTCCGGATAGAACGAATGAAGGCCGGCACGCTCGATGCGTACCGGCCTTCTGCATGCCTCTTTGTTCTTGTTTGTTCAGTCAGCAGCCCAGAACGTGGCTCCCGTACCATCGAACGCCAGATGGCGGCCGAGATACAGCTCGGCAAAGGTGCGTGCACGGCCAAGCGACTCCTCTCGGGGAGCCTCTGCGTCGGTGAGCTCCAGACGGAAGGTCTGTCCGCCGCAGGCGTCGTGCATATGCACCGTGACCGGGATGCCAGCTTCGATGAGTGCACGCTTGAGTCCGATGATCTGCTGCATGCCAATAGGACGTACCATGTCTCCCCCAAAAGATCTAGAAGGCGCCGCCGCCTCCGCCACCGCCGAATCCTCCTCCGCCTCCGCCGGAGAAGCCGCCGCCGAACCCGCCGCCCGAGGACTCCATGCTCTTCGCAAGGGCTGCGGTGCTCACTGAGTGGGCCGACTCGACGCTCTTGCCGAAGGCATCCATCGGCGTGCTGTAATAGCCAGGGCCCCAGAATGCATACCAGTACCACGGAGAATACGGGTCTGTCGAAAGCGTCTCATAGAGCTCGGGGGCTGCAACCTTGAGCTGGGCGATGACCTTCTCGGACACGCCGAGCACGACCGCCATCACGAGCAGGCGGTTCCAGAGCACCACATCCTGGGGCACAGCCTCCTTGAGACGGGTGAAATCGAGAAGCCAGCGCCTGAGCGCCTCGAGCTTTGCCTCGACCTCGATGCCTTCCTTCGTCTTGCTGCACATCTTCTGCGGAAGGAAGCCGGAGACCACTGCCGCCGCCACTGCCGCAGCAAGGCCGGCAAACGCCACACCAGCTGTGATCTTCTCAGCAATTCCCAAGAAGATCAGGATGCCAGCAAGGACGATGCTCAGAGCGCAGCAGGCATACGGCACCTTCTTGTTGGGGTTGTCCGCGAGAATGTAGTTCTTCTTGCTGCAGGCACCCATGACAGCGCCTTCCCATTTCTCGATTGCGTCGCTATAGCGCTCAGGAGCGTCCTTTGCCGCCTTCTCGATCGAAGAGAACCAGAGGCGCGGCTGCCCGGACGGCGCTGTATCCCCGTCTGTCATGCCTTCGATCTCGTCGAAGAGCAGCGACAGGGCCCTTGCGTCAATCTCGCCTGCAGCATCTGTGCCGGCAGGTCGCTTTACCAAATCGAGGTAGTAGCGCTCGCGCTTCTTCTTGCCGAGGAAGCCCTTCTTCTCGGGCACGACGCAGCCGAGCTGCACATAGCCCAGATCGCAGAGACGCATGATCGATGCCGGAAGGGCATTTCCGTCCGGCTTGCCGTCTCCCCGAAGCGCATCGAGCACGGCGGGATGGTCATCGGTCGGCACATCGCGGAAATACTCGTCGTCGAACTGGGGGCGATGCTCGCGCTTGTCGCGCAGATAGGCACGGACAGAAAGGGCAATGAAGAGCGCTGCAAGAGCAAGCGAGCCGACGAGCGCGACCGTGCTCATGATCCGGGCGCGCTCGCGCTTGGCATTGGCCTCGTCTGCCCACGTCTGCTCTTCCGACATGACGGAATCAAGCACCTCGCCGGAGCGCTGCGTTGCGCCCGAGAGCCAGGATTCAGGGAAGACGATGCGCGCTTCCGCATACTCATCGGTGCCGACACCCGGCACCGTATAGACGATGGCCGACCCATCGAAGGCCAGGCTCGCGTCGAGCGGACCGTGGCCCCAGGCACGCACATTCGAGCCTGCCTCGACGCTCTCGCCGGACGGCACCGGCAGATGGACCGTGCAGGTCACATTGTCGGATGCCACATCCCAGCCATCAGAGACGAACTTCCAGTAGAGCTCGCCCACATCCTCGTAGCGCTGCGCAAGGTCGGGATAGGAGTAGACGATGCGGAACGTCGCCGATTCGTCCTCATGAGCGGAATAGAGCTTGACCTCGAGATAGGAGCCCTCATCCGTCACATCGAAGCTGCCGTCGATCCCTCCGGCATTGTGGGCGAACTCCGTATAGACGCCGTCCTCGACGATACCGACAGAGGCGATATGCGGTGTCAGCTCTGCCCCCTCATAGGTCCCTTCGGGCAGCTTCCAGTACACACCGTGGTAGGAGCCATCGAAGTCGAACGTGCGGTCTTCGATGACAGAAAGCGTTCCATCTGACCCGATCGTCGCATCGATCGAGACCTTGTCTATCGAGTAGTCAGCCCAAGCCGTATGGGCAACAGCAAGACATGCAATGAAGGCGAAGAGGCCGACAAGAAGCTGGTACAAGCCTCGAGGATGCCGTACAGGATGGTCCATGGAGGTCTCCAATCTGATTAAGCCTGCCTATAGACAAGCTTAGCAAATCTGCCATGGCCCGACCGTCGCGGCAGATGGCGCCTCATGCCCCGTCATCCACCCCTATCTCGAACGGTACGTCTGAGATGTAGAAGATATCTCCCGTGCTGAGAAGAACGCTTCCCTCGATCGGCTTTCCTTCATAGGTTGCCGGATTCGTGGCACCGAGGTCCTGCGCGAGCACGCCGCCCGTCCCGAGCGAAAGGCGCAGGTGATGGCGGGAGACCGAGCGGATATGGAGGACGATGTCGTTCTCCTGGGCACGCCCGATCGTGACACCTCTCTCCCCTATGGGCACCGTCGCTTCAAGCTCGCCGACATGCGCCCGCACGAGGTAGGTGAAGGCAGAGCTTGCTGCCTTCTCTTTCTTTGCTCTGTGCTGCGAGAGATCGAGCGTATCGTCTGCATCTCCTGCATCGTCCCGAACCGCTTCGGCAGCAGGAGCTGCCGCTTCGATGACGCATTCCTTTGCGGTCTTTTCGCTCTCTTCAGGCGCTGCCGGCTCCGCTTCCTGCACAAGCTCATGGGGAGGCCGCTCTATCGGCTGCGGATGGTCGAAATCATAGAGGCATCCATAGCAGATATGCATGTCCCGGAAGAGCCGCGCACCGCAGCGGGGACATACCTTCGTGAAGCTTGCATCCTGCAGGGCAACTTCCATAACGCTCACTCCTTGTCCTTGCGCGCACAGAGCACGAGCTCCGTCCGCTCGCCTGCCGAAAACCAGTGATCTCGCGATGCCGGCCGCTCGAAGATGGCAAAGCTTCCCGGCACCCGCCACTGCCTCCCCGGAGGAAGGCCGAGGCATACGCCGAGGATGCGTCCTTCGACATCCGCCGCAGCCACATCGATCGGGTAGCGCATGCCAAAGCTATGGATTGCAGCGCACGGCAGAAGAACCACAGGAGCTGCCGTGCACCTGCTCCCCAGAAGCCCCTTGAGGCGTGACGGCGCCGATACGAGCAGCCGGAAATCCCCATAGGGCTCCACGTAGACCAGAGCATCCCTTCTCATCTAGACCGTCCTTCCTGCCTGCCCGGCATCTGCCACGACTTCGCGCACATGCACGAGCTCGAAGTGAACTTCGGAGTCGATTCCTGCCACGGCGAAGTGCCGGGGCCAGGGATGATAGGAAAGCGTGCAGCGAAAGCGCATGAGGCGCGGCTCGCCCAGAAGGGCCAGAGGCGCACTTTCGGCAGCTTCTGCCCCGACCGAAATCTCGATATCGTCTGCATCTTCAAACGCCTTGCGTATGGACGCCTCCGCTGCTGAAACTGCTTCCACGCTCCCATCTTCTGCTCCAGCTGCAGCTGCTTCGGCAAGCACTGCATCCGGAGCGACCCGGTCGAAAAGCACACAGGCAGAGACATAGCGTGCAAGGTTCCAGAGGATGACAAGAGAGACGAGAATGACCGGCATGAGCGCAGCCAGCTCCACCGCCATCTGTCCCCGCTCCTCTCTGAGCGCGTACATCATGCTGCGCTCCCCAGACCGACCTTGAGAGGCACCGCGGTACCTCCCGGCACGAGGAGCTCTGCCACCTCGAGGCTATCCTCGCCTGTCAGGTCGGAAGCGATGCCAAGTGCCGAGGCAAGCCGCTCCGGCGCAGACGCATCCTCATCCAGAAGGCTGAGCAGCCGCTCCCTTTCCCCTTCCGTCTCGAGCCCTGCCTGCACAAGCACATGCTTCGTGGTCGTGAGCACGGGGCGGCGCGGCCTCAGGTCTGCCGGCTCGAGGCCGACTGCGCTCACACTCGCACGGAGCTTGTCGCGCAGCCAGGCCGCAGCGCCCCCGCCGAAGACGCCGCCAATACCGTCAAAGATCTCTTCGGAGACGCTCTCCACGCTCTTCCAGCCTTTTCCATAGCCGGAAAGAATGCTGTTCCAGACCGAGACGATGCCTGCGACAGCAGAATCCGGCTCTCCAAGCTCCTGCTCCCAGGCATGCACCGAATCCAGAAGGACGCTTTCATCCTCGGTCTCGACAGGTGCCAGAACGGCAGCAGAGATTGCAGCACCAGGAGAGAGCGTTCTCGACGCAAGGAAGCTGCCTGAAAGCATCTCCGGCAGAGCTGTCTCTGCAGGTCTCGATACAAGCGCAATCGTGCCCCAGGCACCGGGCGGACAGAATGTGACGTCTGCGCTCTTCAGCACTTCGAGCGCCTCATCGAAGCGTCCCTGCGCCTTGCCTGCCGCTTCATGCGTCTCGGCATCTGCATCCTCCATTGCGGCACGCGCCTTCTGGTAGCGCTTCGAGGCTTCCTCGATGATGCGCCACCAGTGCTCGAAGCCGCTCTTCGTATTCGTCGTCGCCGACGCCACAAGGCCCACCGCCTTCGTATCGAGTCCGCAGACCTCGCAGCGCCTGGCCCTGCCCGCTTCGAGATCTGCCAAGGATGCCGTGCCGGACCCGTCTTCGGCTGCAGGGCATCCTGCAAAGGCATGGATTGTCATCCCACCTGCCCCATCGGACGTCGGCCAGACACGCTCCGTGAAAAGAGCACTCTCGCGCGTCTCGTCTGCTGTATGCGGAAGTGCCGGCAGATCCATATCGACCGTCCCATCAGGCCTTTCCACGTAATGCCCCGCATTCATCTGCTCTTCTGCAAAGCGGTAGTACGCGCTCCTTATGGCGGAGCGCGCCTCGTTCTCGACGCCTGCATCTTGGGGCGCTTCCTCGGCAAGGCGCGCCGCATAGTAGGACCGCGCTCTTGCAAGCGGCGCTCCGAACGTCCAGGAGGCTGGCGAGGGATAGCTCGGATTGAGCGCATCGGGAAGGTCTGCCAGCTTCGCTGCCCGCTCCTTCAGGCAATAGGGATCCTCTGCGCAGTCTGCCCGCCATGCCTCCTCCTTCGAGGACTCGGCTTCCTTCTGGGCCTCCTCTGCCTTCTTCGAAGCATCGGCAAGCGCATCTGTTGCCTCGCCGAGCCCCTCTTCGTCGACTTTCTTGTCCATGCCCGAGAAATCCGACCTGCCCAAGACGGGATAGGGCACGACGATGCCTTCATAGGAGATGCGCTCCGTGCTCTCAGCCGCAATCGTTGCCATTCCTCGCCTGATGATGAGAAGAGGGAGGATCTCCTCGAGACGCGAAAGGCCCGCCGA
Source organism: uncultured Olsenella sp. (assembly GCA_900314535.1). Lineage (GTDB taxonomy): Bacteria > Actinomycetota > Coriobacteriia > Coriobacteriales > Atopobiaceae > Olsenella_L > Olsenella_L kribbiana. Next base: position 7,430 of record OMVT01000028.1, read on the forward strand.
GGCCGTCTCGACGAGGTGTCCACGCGTCTCCAGGAGCTTCATGCCGCCATCTGCCGAAGCAGCTCCTGCCACCTGCCCTCCAGGCACGGCAGATGCAACCATGCCAGCTGCGACCATGAGCATGCCGGCCGTGCCAAGCGTCTGCGCCGCCGCATCGAGCACCTGGACGCAGGCACTGTAGGCACCAGTCGCCTGGCTTGCGCTCAGGGCAGCCGCATCGGCCACAGCCTGGATGTCGGCACTCCGGGAGAGAGCCCAGCCTGCAGCAGCAAGGCTGAAGACAAGCGAGAAGCTCACGAGCAGGGAGACCGCGACAGCGACCGAGGTATAGCCGCTCTCTTCGTCGATGAAGAGAGACAGGGAAAGGGGCAGCCTGTCCTGTGCTCTGTCATCCAGCATCCCACACCTCGATCCAGTCATCGTATGTGCCTTCAAGCCATGCAGGGCGCAGCTCTTCTTCGACCTGCACCTTGAGGACGATTCCATCGCCGTCAGATCCAAGCGCGGAGACAGCGATTGTGCCGAGAAGCGGCAGCGGCTTTGCGTGCCCCGCAATCGAGACCGTCACAGCCTGCTCCTCTGCCCCTGCAATCTCGATATCCCAGTCGCCATCAGAGAAGATTGCAATTCCTGGGATGGCCGCAAGCCTGCGGCGGCAGAACTCCTCGAGCCGTTCTTCATCTGCCGTACCAACAGCAGCGCGTGCCGTCTCTGCCGCTGCCTCCCTCATGACCATCTCCGAATAGGCACAGCAAAGCGGCTGGAGCAGGAGCAGCACCAGAAGCGAGACGGCAGGAAGAAGCGCTGCCGCCTCGACGCTTGCCTGGCCCTGCTCCTCGGCAAGCTCAGAAGAGAAGCAGGTCATCGATTGCGCCCTGCCTGATATCTGCAAGAAGATGCGAGCAGGCTGCAAGGGCGCAGTCGAGAAGGCGCCCTTCGGCTCCCGCCTTCCAGAGCGCACCGAGCGCCACGACCGCGACCAGCGCCGCTCCAAGCAGGAGCGCATATTCGAGGGTCGCCTGTCCTGTCTCCTCCTGCCAGAGCCTCATGAGCCATCCGACCCTTCCACCGCTTCGAGATGGACGACCTCAACCTGCGTCTTGCCCGATCCGGTCTCCTTCAGGATGCAGACATCTGCCCATCCCTGCCCTTCGACGCTGAAGCCCCAGACCTTGCCGAGAAGGTCGAGATACTGCGCTTCGAGCAGCACGCAGTCTCCCCTGTCTTCATAGGACTCCATGAGCTGGGAAGAAGCGGTCTTGAGCGGCTTGTCCACGGTGTAGCTCTCCACCTCATCAGCTGAGATGTCCTCGGAAAACGTCCCTCCTGCATTCGCAAGCAGCTGCGCCGTCTCGGACGAGAGATCCTCCTCGGCGCTTCCGGAAGCTTCCGACCTGCCTGCATCCATCCCTTTGAGGAGAAGGCCGAGAACAAGCACCGCTGCCAGGATGGCCACTGCCAGAAGGAGCTTCCTTCTGCTTTTCATGCCGCTCATAGCGAGTTGATGCCCTGGGCGATGGCATCCCAGAGCGAGCTCAGCTTGTCGCGGAATGCGAGGATTGCGACAATCGCGATCACGACAATGACGCCGACAAGGATTGCGTACTCTGTCGTTCCCTGCCCCGTCTCCTCACGGCGGAGCGTATGTGCCGCCTCAGCAAGCGCTCTATATGCTTTCATGGATCCACCTTTCTCATATGAGCTGTGCCTGCGACCCCAGGAGGGGGCCGAGTATTGCCAGAAGCATTGCAGGCACGACGAGCGTGCCCAGAGGGATGAGCATCTTGATCGGGACCTTCTCGATCCTCTCCTCGGCCGCAAGGCGCTCTTCATCCCTCAGGAGCTTTCCCTGCGCTTCAAGGACCGAAGCCAAGGGCGACCCGAACGCAAGCGCCTCTTCCACAGCCGATGCGAAGCGCCCGAAGGCAGGGCTTCCCATTTCCTCCGCCAAGCTCTCCAGCGCCGTCGAGCGCTTCTCGAAGCCGCTTCTCCAGGAGAAGAGGGCAGATCTGAGCGCGTGGGAAAGCTCGCTGTCCTGGCGCTCACAGAAGAGCTCGACCGACGCATCGAACGAAAGCCCTGCCGAGAGGCCGAGCGAGAGGATGTCGAGAAGCCCCGGCAGCTCTGCAAGGCAGCGTCTCTGCCATCCCCGGCGCTGATGTCCCGAGCCTGCTGGCAGCTTCGGCACAGCAAGGCTGAGGTGCCGGTGCGCTGCCGTCTTTTTCCCCAGGAGGATGAAGGCTGCAAGAAACGCAAGGCCACCCTCGGCTCCCGCCAGTGCATATGCCCACCCATCCATCTAGAGCACCCCTTCGGCAAGACGCCTGATGATGAGGATAGCGACAGCATCGAGCGCCCCCGCCAGAAGAAGCGAGAGCGTGCCCGCCTCTGTTGCCATCCCCGCTCTGAAGTCAGGCGATATGAAGGCAAGGAGCGAGACGATTGCCACCGGAAGCGTGCAGACGACCTGGACCGAGAGGCGTACCTGTGCTGTCTTTGCTGAGAGCTCGCGCCTGAGCTCTCCCTGCTGCTCCACATAGGAAGCGCTTGCCGCGAAGAGCTCCTTGAGCGGGCTTCCCGTGCGCTGCGCAATCTTGAGCGCGCTCACCATGAGCGCCATGCCCGGTCCTCTGACCTCGCGCTCGACAGATCCGAGCGCCTCTGCAACCGATGCGCCTGCCTGCATCTCGAGCGTCGCCTCGGCAAAGCTTCTGCCGACCGGCCCCGCATGCGTGATACCGACATACTCCATCGCCTGCCTGAGCGTCTGTCCAGCCTCGAGGCCAAGCGCAAGCGTGCGGAACACCTCGGGAATCTCCTGCTCTGTCGCATCGCGCCGCTCCCTTCTGTAGCGCAGGGCAAGGCCAGCCGCAGACGCCCCCAGCGCAGCAGGCAGGATGAGCCCTCCCAGAAGGGAGCGGGAAAGGAGCATGCCCAGAGGGACAGAGAGCATCCCCATGAGCAGCATGAAGCCGCCCGGCGCCGCAAGCTGGAAGCGCTCTGCCAGATACCTTTCAGCATCGCGCCACAGCGCATGCTCCTCGAGCCTTCGCGCACCGTCTGTGCCTTCGAGAGCTTGTGCCGCATGGAGAAGCCCCCGCCGGACGGATGCCTCGAGCTGGGGCGTTGCAGACATGAAGGCAGCCGCCCCTGCAAGCGCTGCCGTGCTCAGGCAGAGCAGGAAGACATCCATGCGAGCACCTCGCTCTCCGAAAGAAGCCCGTCTGCCATCGCACGCTCGACGAAGGACGGCAGCTGGACCAAAGTCCAGCTCCGTGCCTGCCGGTCGAACGATATGCACTCTGCAAGGGCGACCGTGCCATCGGGGGCACGGTCCACCTGATGGAGCGATGTGATATAGCGTCCACCGTCAGGGAAGCGGGCGCTCATCACGACAAGGTCGAGCGCTGTCGCCACCTGCTCCTCGATGAGATGGGCCGGAAGGTCCATGCCATAGCGGGCCATGAGGACAAGGCGAAGTATTGCCTCGTCAGCCGTTCCTGCATGCAGGGTCGTAAGCGATCCGTCGTGTCCTGTGTTCATGGCCTGGAGCATATCTATGCACTCCGACCCTCTGACCTCGCCCACGATGATGCGGTCAGGCCTCATGCGCAGCGCGTTCTTCACGAGGTCGCGGATCGTGACCTCTCCCGATCCCTCGATCGAGGCCTCGCGAGCCTCAAGACGCACGAGGTTGAGTCCGGGCTCGAAGCGCAGCTCGCAGGAATCCTCGATTGTGACAATGCGCTCGTCTTTGCCGATCTCATGCGAGAGGGCATTGAGGAGCGTCGTCTTGCCGGAGCCGGTGCCTCCTGCCACCGCGATATCGCAGCGCTCCTTCACGGCCCAGGCAAGAAGCTGTGCATACCAGGCAGGAAGGGAGCCAAGCGACACAAGCTCCTGGAGCGAGACGAGCGCATCCGAGAACTTCCTGATCGTCACGGCTGTGCCATCAGGCGCCAGGGCAGACGAGACGGCATTGACGCGGTAGCCATTCGAAAGGCGCGCATTCACGATCGGGCTTCTCTCATCGAGGCGGCGGCCCAGAGGGGCAAGGATGCGGTCGATGACCATGAGGATCTGCTCATCGTTCTCGAAGACGCGCTCTGCCTTGTGGAGCCTGCCTCCTTCCTCATAGAAGAGCGCTCCTGCTCCGTTCACCATGATTTCCGTCACGCGGTCGTCGTCCAGAAGCGGCTGCAGAGGTCCCAGCCCGCAGATCTCATCCACGACCTGGCTGGCCAGGACATGGCGCTCTTCCGGCGTCAGGTCATCGTAGCCGCCGCCATTGCAGAGCGCCTCGAGCGCAACCGAAAGCTCGGTCCGTGCCTGGGCGACATCCCCCTGCGTTGCAAGCGAGGCAACCGTCTGGAGCCCGAGCCTTGTCACGAGGTCGCGCTTGAGCCGCTTTCTCGCTTCTTCATCCAGCCCATGGCGGGAAGGCGCGCCTTCGAGACGGGCACGTTCCTGCACCCTGGCAAGCAGGCTCATCTACATGGCCTCCTTCCTGCGGCTGAAGAATCCCCGGCGCTGTCCATGCTCATGCACCTCGAGCGCGCGGCGGGCATCGTTGCAGTCAGGAAGCCTTCCAAGCTCCTGGAGGATCTGTGCCAGGCAGGTGGCAACAGAGCGCGAAAGCTCTGAGTCCTGCGCGCTCAGCTCCACAACATGTCCTGCCATGAGGAGCTCGTCCGTCTCTTCCCCGCCATCCATGACACGGAAGGTACGGGCAGCTTCGAGGCCGACATCGGCCCGGTCGATGAAGGCTTCCTGCGTCTTCTTCGGATTCGAGAGATTGACGATGCGGACGATGTGGGTCCTTGCAACACCGAGGCGCACAGCCAAGGCGCCGACACGCGATAGGGACGATGCCGCCCCTCCGCTCTCAGGGCAGACCAGCAGCAGGCGGTCGCACATCTGCGCTGCCTGCGCGACTGCATCGGTCCATGCTGTCGCGCAGTCGACAATCACGAGATCCGACTGGCGGCAGACAAGCTCGAGCAGGTTTCCTGCCTGAGGTGCTACGAGCTCGGCATTCTCCGGACGAAGGCAGGAACCCCAGAGCGAGACACCGTCTGTGGCAATCTTGCCCTGGGCAGCAAGCGTCTTTGCATCGGCCTGCATATCGAGGTTCTGGTCGAGAGCTGCAGGACCCGGAAGGCCGAAGCATGCGTACGCATTGCCGCAGGCAAGATCGAAATCCATGAGGGAGACCTTGAGGCCCCAGCGTGCTGCCGTTGCTGCCATGAGGCAGGAAAGCGCTGTCTTGCCGACGCCTCCCCTGCCTGACGCGACACAGAGGACAGGACAGGGATTCGGGCCATGCGCGATGCTGGAATCGATGTGCGGAAGCTTCTGGTCCATCCGGTTGCGCTCAGGCCTCGATGGCCTGGAGGCACCACGCGGGGCCGCCGCTGCAGGGATGCTTTCCACTTCGTCGAGATCTTCCGCCTCTGGCGCTGCAGCAGAGGAAGCGCCCTTCTCGGCTCTCTGCCTGCGCTCGTGCCGTGCGGATGCCCTGCTTCTCGCTCCTTCCGCATCCAGCGCTTTCTGCTGCGCCTCTTCTGGCTGGACATCAAGCGCAATGACACGGGAGATGCCCGCCTGGGCTGCACGCGAGCGGAGCGACCCCGAAGGCCGAGGCTGCGCAAGCAGGACGATTGTGGCATGGGCATCCTGTGCTATTGCGGCTGCAAGATTGATGGGTGCCTGGGCACCGCGTACGGGACCGACAGCCGCTGCATACTGGCCAGGCATCCCGTGCGCGAGCGTCTCGCGCATCTCTTCAGGAGAGAAAGCCCAGGATATGCTCGAGCCGGGATATTCGGCTCCGATCTTCGCCTCCAGCTCGCCCCTATAGGACTTCCGTGCAAAGGCAAGCCACTTCATGAATGATTCCCTTCTTCTGCCGTCGTAGGAACAGAGCTCGGTGCCGTCGTGAGCACCGTGCCCGTCGCGCTCACATCGGATGCCGGAACTGCGAGGCGCAGGTCTCCCTGGACACCTGCCGCAAGCACATCTGCCACCTGGCTCGGAGCCACGGCAAGCGTGACCGACTGCGTGCCGAGCTGGGACTGCTGCTCCGGTACCGAGAGGAGCTCGATATCATCCGAGATCAGCGTGGCAGTGCCATCAGACATGCGATAGGCAAGAAGCCTCGAGCCGGCCTTGGCCTCTGCCGGAAGGCCGATCTTGTCCGAAAGCGCGAGGCTCAGCGCCACATGGCCTGAGGGGACATCTGCAGCGTCTGCTCCCTGAGCGAACTGGAGGCTGCAGAGCGGCGTGCCTTTCGGCACGGCACTTGTGACCTTCCTGCCTATGCAGTCATCCATGTCGGTCATGGCAACAGCAGGAGCAAGGTCCGAGAGCCATTCCTTCACGGCAAGGTCTTCCTTCGTGACCGTCTCTCCAGCAGCAAGATCCTTCGTCGCAACGACGAGCTTCACGGTCTCCCCGCCATAGCGCTCGAGCGCCTCGGCACGTTCCTGCTCGGTCTGTGCCTGCACATGCTGGGCATAGACCGCACACAGGAGCGCTGCCAGAAGCGCGCAGGCTGCAGCAAAGACGATCCTGAAGCGCATCGACATTGGTCCTCCCGGCATGTGGCTGATGTGGTCTCAAACCTACGCCGGTGCCCTATCTGACAAGGGAAAGCAGAGCCATTCAGCCGTCGCCGGGCAGCCACAAAGCTCGCAGCCATCTTCCACAAGGAAGCGTTTTCCAAGGCAGGGCGTCTGACAGAAGGAGGCACTGTCTCAGGCCTTCCGACCTCTCTCCTCATTGCCGCTGCAACCCTGAAAGCCAGGATGGCTGGACATAGAGAAGCGGACGCTCCCTTTCGGGAACGTCCGCAGCTTCAATGTGTCTTGCTTTCTCAGAGCACGATATCGGGATCGAGCGTCTCCGCACTCCGGCGCATTTCCTGGGCAAGCGCCACATAGGCGTCGTAGCGCTCCTGGCAGAAGGCACCTTCTGCCAGGGCCTCGCGCACGGCGCAGCCCGGCTCATGCGTATGCGTGCAGTCACGGAAGCGGCACGAACGAGCCGCATCGGCAATCTCTGGAAAGACCTTTGCCAGGCCCCTTTCATGGCCGACAAGCGGCAGGCTCCTGATGCCCGGCATATCGACAATCGTGCCGCCAGAGGGGATGGCAACCATGCGGCGGGAGACCGTGGTATGCCGTCCGGCATCGTCCGAGCTTCTCACGGCACCTGTCTTCAGGAGATTGCGTCCCAGAAGGGCATTGAGCAGGGTCGACTTACCGGCGCCCGACTCGCCGAGGATGCAGGCGACCGTACCGGGAGAGACAAGCGAAAGGATGCCTTCCTCTCCCCAGCCAGCACCTTTGGCACGGGCGCACGCTGCCAGCTCCGACGAATCCTTTTCGCCGAGAGCGCAGGCGACGATCGGCACCTTCTCGCCGAGCACCTGGCGCACGCGGTCGATATCTTCTGCGAGGCGTGCGTCCCCTCCTGCCCTGTCAGCCTTCGTGAGGACGCAGGCCACCTGGGCCCCGCAGTCCCGTACGACAACAGCCGAGCGCACAAGGCGGTCGCATATCACCGGCTCTGGACCGAGTGCCTGGGCCACGAGCACGAGCCCGACATTGGCGGCAAGCGTCTGCTTCTCGCCGCGCGCGCCTCCCCGCCAGCGCTCGAGCGCGCTCCTGCGTGGCAGGATCTCCTCGAGGAGCACTCCGTCATGTCCTTCGGGACATCTCACACAGACCCAGTCACCGACCGCAGCCTTGCTGAAGCGCTCCTTCGTGATTCCTGCTGCAAACTCGGCGCGGGCAAGGCGCCTCTCGGTGAGGACGGCCGGAAAGCCGCGATCGAGACGCACGACACAGCCGAGCTCGTACTCGGCCGGGTCCGCCACTTCTTCGGCAGCAAGGCGTCTGCTTGCCTCTGCAAAGGCAGATCTCTGCTCCTCCGTCGCTTCGAGGCTCTCGAAGGCAGGGATGCCCTCGAGAGAAGAAAGGGCCGGCAGGGCCGCTTGGGCCCTGCCGGCACTCTGTGAATGCTTATGCCTGTTCTGCACGCGCTTCTTCACGTCAGTCCCTGCTCTTCTCCACTGCACGCATGATGGCCTTGTAGATCTCCACGAGCGGGATGATGGCCGCTGCGAGGAGCATGGCAATACCGTACTCCTGCACGCTGATCTCTGCAAAGTCGAAGGCGACGGAGAGAGGAGTTTCGATGACAACGAAGGTGAGGACAAGGGAGGCTGCGAAGGAAAGCCACAGCCACTTGTTCTGGGTCGGGAGCTTGAAGACAGACTGGCGACGGCTCCTCATGTTGAAGGAGTGGAACATCTCGACCATGGAAAGCGTCAGGAATGCCATCGTCATTCCATCGAGGCCCTTGTCGGCACCGGAAAGTACGTCAGCAAGAGGCACGTTCTCAAGCGAAAGGCCGACGAAGTAGGAGATGAGGGTAAGGATAGCGATCATTGCGCCCTGAACGAGGCAGTCGAGGCCCATGCCATTGGCAAAGATGCCATCCGTGGCCTTCCTCGGCTCACGCTGCATGATGTCAGGCTCTGCCTCTTCCATAGCCATGGCCAGTGCCGGGAAGCAGTCGGTGATGAGGTTGAGCCACAGAAGGTGCGTCGGCTCAAGGATCGTGAAGCCGATGAGCGAGGCAACGAAGACCGAGATGACCTCGGCGAGGTTCGAGGACAGCAGGAATGCAATCGACTTCCTGATGTTGTCGTAGATGCGCCTGCCCTCTTCGCAGGCGGAGATGATCGTCGCGAAGTTGTCGTCTGCAAGGACCATGTCTGCGACGTTCTTCGTGACGTCCGTGCCGGTGATGCCCATGCCGACACCGATGTCGGCACGCTTGATGGAAGGAGCGTCGTTCACGCCGTCGCCGGTCATTGCGACGACCATGCCCTTCTTCTTCCAGGTATCGACGATGCGGGTCTTGTGCTCAGGCTGGACGCGAGCATAGACGCGGTAGTTCTCGATCTTGTCCGCAAACTCCTCGTCCGACATCTTGTCGAGCTCGGCGCCGGTGATGGCCTGGGAGCGGTCGACGATGATGCCGAGCTCCTTCGCGATTGCGACAGCGGTATCGATGTGGTCGCCCGTGATCATGATGACGTGCATGCCGGCGGAGTGAGCCTCGGACACGGCCTGCTTGACCTCAGGACGGACCGGGTCGATCATGCCGCAGAGGCCGAGGAACGTCATGTCGTGCTCGAGAGCATCGGCAGAGAAATCAGACGGCTTCTCCTTGCCGTAGTTCACGCGGGCTGCCGCCATGACACGCAGAGCATCGTCTGCCATCGACTTGTTGGCATCCTGGATGCGCTTGCGCCATTCGTCCGTCATGGGCACATCGCCCTGGGCCGTGTGGATCTTCGTGCAGCGGGAAAGGATTACGTCGGGAGCGCCCTTCGTATGCTGGATGTAGTTGCCATCCGGCGCCTGGTTCACGACAGACATCATCTTGCGGCCGGAATCGAACGGCGCCTCGCCGACACGCGGGTTCGCATCATCGAGATCTCCCGACGTGAAGCCGAGCTTTGCGGCATCGGCGACAAGGGCGGCCTCTGTCGGCTCGCCGACAGCCTTGTTCTGGGCGGCATCCCACTTGGCATCGGAGCACAGTGCCATGCAGCGCACGAGACGGTCCTGGTCCTCGGTGAAGTGGCGGACGACCGTCATCTTGTTCTGCGTGAGCGTGCCGGTCTTGTCGGAGCAGATGATCTGCGTGCAGCCAAGCGTCTCGACTGCAGAGAGCTTGCGGATGATCGCATTGTGCTGGCTCATCTTCGTGACGCCGATCGAGAGCACGATCGTGACGACGGCGGCAAGGCCCTCAGGAATGGCAGCAACAGCGAGAGAGACAGCGACCATGAAGGTGTTGAGCACGAGCGACGTATCGCTGAAGAAGCCCATGCCGTGCTTCAGCCACGTGACGACGAAGACGAGGGCGCAGATCACGATGCAGATGACAGAAAGGATCTTGGAGAGCTCGTCGAGCTTCTTCTGGAGCGGCGTCTCCTCGTCCTCTGCCTGGGTCAGAGCGTCGGCAATCTTGCCCATCTCCGTGTTCATGCCGGTTGCGACGACGACAGCACGTCCACGGCCATAGACGACGGTCGAGCCCATGTAGCACATGTTCTTGCGGTCGCCGAGAGGGATGTCCTCTGCACCTGCGACGAGCTCGAGCTCCGCCTCGATCTTGTTCGCAGGCACGGACTCGCCGGTAAGCGCTGCCTCCTCGATCTTCATCGAGGCGCTCTCTATGATGCGGCAGTCTGCCGGAACAGAGTCTCCTGCCTCGAGCACGACGATATCGCCGACGACAAGCTCAGAGGACGGCACTGTGACAACCTGACCATCGCGGATGACCTTGGACTGTGCGGCACTCATCTCCTGGAGGGCAGCAAGCGCCTCTTCAGCCTTCGACTCCTGCACGACGCCGAGGACAGCGTTCACGACGACAACGAAGCAGATGATGATGACATCTGCGAAGTCGGCATCGCCCTGTGCCATGCCGGTAAGGGCACTGATGACCGCAGCAACGATCAGCATGATGATCATGGGGTCGGCCATCTGAGCGAAGAAACGCTTCCAGAGCGGATCCTTCTTCGCTTCCTTGAGCTTGTTCAGCCCATCCCGCTCGAGACGCTTCTTCGCCTCGGCAGACGAGAGGCCATAGGTGCCGTCGGACTTGACGTCTTCGACAACCTTGGCAGAGTCTTGCAGATACTCTTTCAAAGTTCCCTCCTGGGTTCTTGGGCGTCCAGCAGATTGATGCCCGATAATAATTCCCCAGGAGGGGCAAGGGCCCATCAAGGCTGCCATGCTGGACGCATGGATAAGGACGTACCGACTATCTTACCCTGCGCGCCTCGTTTTATGGAAGCGCGCAGGGAATAGTTTCTTTGTTGCGCAAGAAACGAAAACGCTATGCCTCATCCCAGTACTCATCAGAGAGCACCTTGAAGCAGATCTTCTTGATCGGTCCCGGCTCGGTGCCTTCCGGCACGAGGTTCGGCATATGCGGTTCGCCGACCATGAAGACGACGAAGCGTCCCTGATCGAGCGATCCTTCAAGAAGGTTCGTGTTGCCGGGAGCCTCATGGCAGTAGCCCTTGTCGGCTGCCACATCGAACTCCCCTGCCGGCACGGTCTCCCCCGGTGTCGTCATGAATCTCTCAAAGCCCTCGAGGTCGACCTGCACATCCATATACTTGCGATGCGTCTCGAAGCGGGCATCCTCGAACGTGCGCGTCTTGGCATCCATTACGTTCGCAAAGACCTTCTTGCCAAGAATCTCGGTCCTGCCGAGTGGCAGCTCATGCACATCGTGCTCATCGAGCCAGTCGATAAGCACATCGAGTCCCTTCGAGAGTCCGCGATAGAGGCCATGTGCCTCGAGTCCATCGTAAATCATGTCTATCTCCCCTTTCGTGAAACGCTTTGAATCAATGTGCGCCGACTTCGCCCGACGTCGGGTTGTAGGTGGAAGCGCCGCGCACCTTTCCTGTGACATCGTCCTCGGAAAGCTTCACCCACTTGATGCCTTTGCGTGTCTCATAGGCATAGGCGAGATGGATCATGCCGTCCTTCGCCTGGATGAGGCAGGGATACTCGTACTGCATGTTGTTCGAGCGGTTCTCGTCGCCGACATATCCCTGGCCACGCTCGATGTGACGGATGAGCGGGAAGGTCTTGCCGCCATCCTCGGAAAGAGCGATCGAGACCGGGCATCTGAGTCCTGGCCAGGCGCCTTTCTTTCCCCATGATTGGGGCGCCTGCGAATGGTTGTAGGCAACCGCTATCCTGCCGCTTGCAAGCTTCACGGCACAGATACCGGAGTTGTTGTTCGGAAGCGGCGTCGGCACGGGGACGGTCCAGGTGTCGCCGAAGTCCTCGGACTCTGAGCGGTAGATCCAGTCTGCCTGGCGCGAGCGCATGAAGCAGACGAGGTGTCCCGCTTCGAGCTCCACGACCGTCGGATGGACACGTCCAGCAGACTCGGGAACCATGACCTGACGCCAAGTCTTGCCCTCGTCGTCCGAAATCTGGAATGCAGACGGGTCTCCTGCAAGCGCGGCAGCGCTGTCAGTGCACAGCCAGTTGCCGTAGATCCAGCGGCCATTCGAGAGCACCTGGATGGCCTGGCGTGCAAACGTCCCCTCCTCCGGGAACATGACCTCAGGCTCTCCCCAGGTCCTGCCATCGTCTGTGGATATCTGACGCTTCACGACAGCCGTGTACTGCATGTTGTCCTTGCCGGGCTGGCGTCCGACCTGGGAGGTATACATGCACCAGATAGCGCCATCCGGAGCCAGGAAAAGCGATGGGTTCTGGTCTGAGCGGTCATCATCGTGCGAGATGTAGACCGGCTCGGACCACCGATCGCTTCCTTTCTCCAGGCGCGACACGACAATGTTTATGTCGGTATCGCCCTCATAGGTGCCTGCGAACCAGCAGCAGAGAATCGTGCCGGCAGGCGTCTCGACAAGGCCTGGACCATGGGCTGTCTTCCAGGGACCTGGATTCACGAAAGCCTCTTCGAAGCCCATTTCGGAGTCGTACCAGATTGCCCCGTCGGGCGTGAGCCTCTGGAGAGTCCTGATTGCCATCTTGCATCACCTTTCACAACAAGCCCGCCCAGGAGGGCGGGCCAAAAACCGCTATGCCGGGAAGACTACCAGAGCGCCGATGGTCAGGAAGATTAGACGGATGAAGTACTGTGGAATCGTGTACTTCCAGAATTCTGCCATCGTGTACTTGCCCATCGAGAATGCCATGGCCGGCAGGCCGTCAATCGGCATGTAGTGTCCAGCCCAGCCCGAGAGGGTGACAGCGACAGCGGCTGCCATCGGCGAGATGCCGAGGCCCTGGCAGACGGCAATCGCAAGCGGCGCAAAGATCATGACAGTGCCGACCTGCGATCCCGTGAAGCAGGCGAACGTGGAGCAGAGCGAAGATGAAAACGGAGACAAAGGGGGTATGTAAAATAACTGGTTGGAACTTGGTAAATCAGTGGTTGGCAGGCTTTCACCACGGAAGCTCGTTCCCCACCAGCTATTTTACATACCCCGATTAATCCTTGCCAACGGGAATCTCCGCGCCTGCGCCGCACCCACAGTAAGGGCTTACACGGTATGCCGCGCCTATGGCGCGGTGCTCCGGGCTCGCGAGCGAGCCCTCCCTCTCGCTTCGCGCACCCCACAAACGGCTGCATTCGATGGCTTAACGGTTCGCCATCATTCCGCCGTATCGCGCGCTGCGGACTCTCGCTCCTGCTCCGCTCGTTGGCTGTACGCATTCGCCTTCACTGCGCATCCGCTCACAAGCCCGATGCAGCGCACCGTGCTTGCAAGATACGGATTCGTCCGGACAACCGTCGTTCCTCCGGTTTCCCAAACGAATCATCTTGCCCCGCTCCTGCGGTCACGGGGAAGGGGCGCACCGCTCGCTACGGCTTGCTCCCGCCCATGGCGGCAATCGGCTTGCTGCCGATTGCCGTAAAACAAGGGCTGCTTAGCCGTGAGCCTCTATACTTATATGTATGTTGAGAGGGGAATTATGCCTCCATATTGGACTCTTAGCGAAGGGAACACCATGAGTGACTACGGGTCTGACCTTGACGAGAGGTTAGATGACTACCTGGAGGCCAACTTGCTCTGCTGGGCTTTTTACCCAACTGCAAGAGCTTTCAGCCTTTTCCCTCAGCTTTGCCTTCGCAACGGCAAGATTGAAAAGGTGGATAGGGCAATCTTTCAAGACGGCGGCTCGTTTACCGTGATGCCAACAGGCGATTTAAACGGTATTCCCATATCAACTTTCGCAAAACAATACGGCGAGCTGGTCGTCGCCAAAGCCAAACAGTTTAGGAACAATGACTCTTATGATGGCAGCCATATCAAGGACAGGCTGCTATGCCTCTTCAACCCAAATCATCCCCACCCAGATATAACTCTAGAGAGGTTTGAAGATGCCGAAATCTCTCAGCTTTTCTATCAGGTTATAGAGATTGAAACAGCGGAGCCGTTTTCAAAGCCCTTTTCTCGGCCAGTTAGTCTTGCAGATGCTCAAACTGAGCTGTTCTGCTCTTATGTCTTTGTTAAACACGAGGCTAAAACTGGCACATGCTATTACGGACCTTTTACGCACAGCAGCACAGAGGACGGCAGGGTTGAACTAACTGCGACCAAATCCTATGACTATTATATTTTTAAGATCACAAGCGACCTCGTCGAGAATGAATTCCCGATTTTCCGATGTGAAGAAGGTGACTACTCCCCCATCTGCCGGCTAATAGAAAAAGGAGCCACTGACTCTCTGATTGAAGACGCCAGTGAAGTTGATTCCATTGACTGGCTGCCGAAGAAGGAGCTTCCTCAAATCTTTTCGAGAATCATTAATGGCTCGGAAGAGATGAACGAACAATACCAACGTGGAACGCTGCAAAAGTTAAAAAGCGCAATTCTTGATTATTCGACATCGCAAATCCAATCTCCCATGATCGATAAGGCCAGAATGGGAAGACTTGTTGAGGTAGTATCAGAAATGGAAAGCGCCGCGCTAGATGCAAGCGGTCTCCTTAATTCAGTGCTAAACGAAATAAGCGACGAGCGCCTACAAGAACTCGTTGTAAGTGAAGATGCTTATCCCTACATCAAAGATCGCCTGCTAAGAAGCTCTGGAATAAAAGAAAGAATCAATGAGGAAACACAGGCGCTCAAAGCGCGTTCCGCCGAGGCAGAGGAAGAGCTAAAAGAACTACAGGGGAAGATATGCGAAGCTAGACAAGAGGAACAACGCGCGCGGAAAGACGCCGACGCGCTTGTTCAGGAACGTCTTGCCGCAGAAAGCGAAAAGCTTGACAAAATGCGTCAAGACTATGAGCAGCTTTGCAAAGACACCGATAGGAAAAAATCTGAGTATCGTCAGGCAGTTGTCGACAACGAACTGCTAAAACGTGAGGTTGACGACATTCTGTCCACTCTCAACGACGAAGCGACTTCCACTGGCAAAATATTGGAAAGCGAGATTCTCAGAAAAGTTGTCAACACGGTCAAAGAACTCGACCTAAAAAAGGAAGAAGCGGATTCCCCATCAATAACATGGGAAACCAGATGCGACGAAGACCAGCTTTCCAATGAGGAAGTCGTCGACGAGCTTGAGAAGCGCATCGTTTCCCTTGCTGGACGCAGTCTGAATCGAAATGAAGTAATCAATCTTGCCATATGCCTCATGCAGGGGTTTGTCACAACGTTTGCAGGCAAACCGGGCACTGGAAAAACTAGCCTGAGCAATATTTTAGCGGGCGCACTTGGACTGAGAAGCAAGATGAATCCTGCACCGCGATTCACGGAGATTGATGTAGAGAACGGCTGGACATCCTATAAAGACTATATTGGCTACCACAACCCAATTACGAATACTTACGAAGCAGCTAATCCCCGAGTCTTCGATGCAATGAGGCAGCTTTCTAGGGAAACTAGGGAAAGCGACTCGGAAGCACTTCCGTATATCTTTCTACTAGACGAAGCAAATCTTAGCCCAATAGAGCATTATTGGTCGCCATTCCTCCGCACTTGCGACTCATTCACGAAAAAAGGCGCTGAAGTCCCCCTAGGAAGAGACGAGAACTGGGTGCTCCCCACGTCAGTTCGCTTCCTTGCGACAGTCAACTTCGACCATACGACCGAAGAATTATCACCGCGCTTTCTAGATAGAAGTTGGGTTATCACATTAGAATCACAGGAGCTGGCAGAAGATTCGTGTGACATAAATGTCGACACCCTATTCGCTAATGTGACTCCTTATTCATATGAGAGGCTAATGAAGGCCTTCTACTCCGAGTCGACCAGAATTGATGATGAGCAGGTTGACGGCCTCTTCAAAATGCTCGTCAATATTTGCGCCAAACAAGCACTGCCAATTTCCCAAAGATCCCAGCTTATGGTTAGACGATACGTCGCCGCAGCTTCTCCCCTTATGAAGGCGCAACTAACGGATAATCAATTTGCTCCTTTGGACTTCGCCTTTTCTCAAAAGGTGCTCCCGCTCATATCCGGTTCAAGGGAGGCAATCGAGCCGCTTGTAGACGCCCTCCTCAAAGAATGCCGCAGCTTGACGCTAACTACGAAGCATTTGGAGCGGATGAGGGAATACGGTGAAAGCAATGGTTACTACCAATACTTCATCTAGCTTATACGCAATAATCCTTTCGCAAAAGAATAGCCATGAGGGCGGGATGCGCTTTGACCTGTATCCCGCCGAGGGGATACCAGAGAGCATCACGATTGCCTCCGGCGGCTGTCTGCTGGACACAGCACCCTATGACATCTACGTCTCACTTCCATCCAGCATGAAGCCACTTCATGCAGATATCAACATCAATGGGGAAGACGCAATTACCTTCTCGCTAGATGAAGGAAAGCCTGATCCCCTTCGTTCCAGCGCAACAATCTACGCACTATTTAACGGACGCAGCGAAACTGACTCACGGGCTGATGATCGATTGTTCTCTTTAACGTATGGATTTGCTCGCATTGAAGTTGAGCTTGTCGTAGAGATGGAGAGGTCGATCGTACTTTCCACGAAGGACATCCCCTGCCAGTCACGCAATCTCGACGATGCCGCCAATGTCGAGGACATGCTCATCCAACTCTTGGATTCCGACAACGAAGCTTCAAATTGGATGTTCTCTCACTATGCCACATCTCAAAAGGCCCCTTATTCCATCCTTGAAGGCTCAATACAAGACCGTTCTCCCCGGTCCCTCTCCACCACGTTGCACCTCATCAAGAGGGTTCTTGCAGAATATTCGCTACAGAGGGAGTATTTTCGCAACCACGGATACACACGTATCGTGAAGACACAGAAAATCGTCCCGCTTTCCCGAGTCCGCCGCGCTGGATATGAAGAGCTTGACTGGCTTTCCAAGAATCTCTCCATTTTGAGCGAGGTTCCCGAAAGCAGAGGCATATCCATGTACGGAAAAAGCTATCTGCCCCAGAGGGTTCGAACAGAAGTTAGGGTGAAAACTCACGATAGCTATGAGAATAGGCTTATCTTGGGATTCCTCTCTGAAGTTGTTAAAACCACCAGAACGTTGCGCAAATCCCTTCGCGACAGCTGCGACGAGATAAAAAGGGTAGAGACCACGCTTGAGGGCTTCCGTTCGGAAGGAGCCGTCATTCCCTCTCTCGCTCTGGTTCGCTCCCTCACGATACGAGAGGGTTCCTGCCTAAATCAACTCGACGCATTGATTTCCTTAGGGAATAATCTGCTTCGCGATTACCTCTCTTTTCTCCCAGGCGTCGCGAGCTATTTCACCTGCGCTCCTCATCGAACAAAAGTTTTCCAAGAGGTGCGGGCCTATTCAAAGATCTTTACATTAATCCTTGAATGGATCAACTTTGGAGACTTCTCCGTCGCGAAGGAGGGGCTGGCACTTCACCTCCTTAGAACGGACAAACTATACGAGTACTACTCCCTCTATCGAATGCTATGCTGGCTATCCGATCAAGGCTACACTCCGTCTAACGAAGAGAGTCACCCCATCCGATGCGGCAATTACCTACCACAAAGAAGATTTCATCCAGAGACGCAGATCGCATCCATCTTCAATCTGCAAAAGGGAAAAAACCGGTTAAAGCTGTACTATCAGCCGATTATTCATGCAGGTTTAGATGAGGAGGAAGGCATACCCTTACATCGTCTATCCAGCCGAAACAGTTTTTGGACACCCGATTACCTCATCGAGATAACATCGGAATCGAATCAGAAGAGCTTTCACGTCATCGATGCAAAATACAGGCATGCTAAAGATTTGTATGACAGCTTCTCAAGGCCTTCAGAGCTTAGCACCTGCATCATGAAGTATATGCACGACGTTGCAGGAGAAAATGGGAAGAGGGTGTCTTCAGTCTGGCTAGCCGCAGGGAAACAAAAGGGCAAAAACTTATATTACGCAGAAACCTCTGTGTGGTACGAACAAAACAGGTCGGATTTCGGAGCGCGATCGGGTATTTTTGTCCTTAATCCCAAAGTCAGCCGTCTTGACGAGGTCTTTGAGGAAATCACGCAGCAATCAGTAGCACCGCCCCAGAAAGATATCGCATCTGCTCGCTCCGTAACTCCAAAACAGTCGGATAGTCGGAGAGAGCAGTCTGCATCAGCACAAAGGGGCCTCGAAAACAAGCATGGCAAAGTGGATGATCGCGGACAAACCGGCACGTCGGGCATTGAAGTTCAGGCAGATGGGGAATTTAATGCGCCGGAAATGCACGGCTCCTCGCTATCCGCCACAGCAGAGAATGCCGCCTCTACAGACGAAGCACGAGAGCTGGACAATAACAATGAGATGGGCATCAAGGCGAGCAGGGATCAGCGTAAGCGGCTGAAGCAAACTCATACGCCTAGATTGTCTACAGGCATTGATACCAAGGTGAAAGACGGCATTGAGACGATAATTAGACGCTTTACGCGGTCAGATTATCTTTATGATGGCAATTGGGCGCAGAAGAATCTGGGGCTCAATCGCCCTCTCCTCAGAAAAAACCCTCCAATTGGGCGTGAAGCTACCTTTTACTCGTCATTGAAGGTAGACGAGACTACATATTGGGTGTGTAGCAAGTGGATGCCCAATCAAAAAGCCCGGCTCACTCGCTTTGTCGACAAGCTGTAAGGGAAAGCGAGTGAATGACGTCCCAGGAATATCGCTCTCAGCGAGAGCGAGGCTATTGCTCCTTACTAAATGTCATTTCCTACTGCCATCCGTCGCATCCCCGGAGATGCGCTCGAACACTCGGGCGAGCGCTATCGCCGTTCGGATGCCGCCGAGGTCGAACCTCATGGTTCTTCCCGAACGGCTCCTCGCCCCTCCGAGCGTCGACCCGTTGATGCGCCTCTCCAGGCCTTTGCCGCTGCGCTTGAGGTTTTGCGACTTGTATCTGAATTGCATATCGCTGTCCTTTGGCAACGTCATCGCTATGCCATCCTGCGCGAGCCTGCGTGCAAGCTCGCGCGGCCTGTTATCACAGGAAGGAAGCCCTGACACCTCGCTCGCTCGAATAGCGGCCCTTTCACGAACCCGGTCGTTCTCCGAGCGGTGCGACCTGACGCGTCGCTGCCACTCGCGTTCCGCACGAGACGGCTGGCGCGCGTGCTTCTTGGATCAAGCGTGTGGACGGTAAGGTGTTCTACAGGCGGTGCGGTAAGGACTCTTTCCAGGTCCACGGTAACGACTTTTTCCTGACCCGCGATAAGGAATAGTCCCCTC
>OMVT01000035.1 GCA_900314535.1 uncultured Olsenella sp.
GGCGAATCCTCAGAGCAAGTGCAACGACTGGTGGTGGTAGACCTCCCAGGGGCACTTCCACTTGAGACGCTTGCGTGGTCTCCGGTTGAGTGAATCGTATACCTCCTGCACCTCGCTGTCGCTGACATCGTCGAGGCTCTCGCCCTTCGGGAACCAGTCCCTGAGAAGGCCATTGGTGTTCTCGTTGGTGCCCCGCTCCCATGGATGGTGGGGATGGCAGAAGTAGACCGGCGCTCCCAGCGCCTCCTGGAGGCCCTCTGCATCCGAGAACTCCTTGCCCCTGTCGAGAGTGACGGTATGGACGGCCTCTCCCTCGAGCGCCCTCTCCGTGGCCTCGTTGACCTCGGCATGGGCCTTCCTGGCGGCCTTGCCGCCGACAAGGTATCCGCTCATCCTGTCGACCTGGGTGACGAGGCATGCACCGCCCTGCCTGCCAGCGACCGTATCGCCTTCCCAGTCGCCTGTCCGGTTCCTGGACGATGCCTCTTCCGGCCTCTCGGAGATGTCATGGGTTATGCGCACCTTGCCCCTGCGCTCCTGGCTTCCCTTCCTGTGCCTGCGCTTGCCATGGTGCCTGAGCAGCCTTGCGGCCTTCCGGTGCCCCGGAAGCTCGCAGTCCAGGGATCCCGACTCCACGGCACGGTAGATGGCGGAATCGCTCACGGCGAGGTCGGGCCGCTCCTCCGAGATGCGGCCCGATATCTCCTCCGGGGACCAGTGCTCGTCCCGCATGAGCCTCACGACCAGCGAGCGCCTCTCGGGCTCGTCCATGAGCCTGGGGCGCCTGCAGCGCAGCCTCCTCCTGTCCGCCTTCCTCTGTGCCGTAGACGCGCGGTAGCGGCGCCCTGCAGGGCCCTGCCAGCCGTTCCGCCTGATCTCGCGGGATATGGTCGACTTGTCCCTGTGGAGCTCCCTCGCTATCTGGCTGACCCCCTCATGGCCCTTCCAGCGGACCATGATGTCCTCGCGCTCCGCAATGCTAAGATGGCTGTAGCCGTCCATGGTGCCTCCAATGATGCATGTCTCCGCAAGCATCATCATAGGTCGCGCCTGGGCGGCTACCTCGTAATATCCTGTTGCACTCGGAGTGCGGATTCGCCCCCTTCTCATAATCACTTAGTGCTGTATGCAGCATACGCTTTGCCATCCCCTGCCTGATTGCCTCTCGGCTGAAAGGCAATCTCATGCCGCCTGCGGCATGGCCGAGCGTTGCATGTCTCTTTGCCGACAATCTACGCAAGCCATTTTCTGGCATGCATCTCTATTTCATTAATAATATTGGTTGCTGTTAACAATCACCGCATTGCTGAGCGAAAGCTGATAGCGAGATGGGACAACAGGATTGCTCTGATGTATGAGGCATGAGACTGTGAAGCACAGAGCAATCCCCTCCTTATCCCTCCCTCTTTTTCTGGAACTCTTCTGCGCAAGTGTTCGGAATGCCTCTCTATAGGGCACAATTATCTATTGCGAAAATTCAAGTTCTTGCACCTATCCAGGCGCCAGGAGGATGCTATGGCAGATATCCAGATACCCGAGGAATTCAGGGATGACCCTATCTTCAAGGAAGAGCAGGCCCATCTCTCGGAGACCTACCAGAAGCTTGTTGAGCTCAGAGACGAGCTCACCCACAGACTCGAAGTCACCCACAAGGCAGCAGCGCAGGACCTGCGTGACATGTCAGAAGAAGTCACCCAGGACTTCGGCGGCGAAGACGAGGCTATGGAGACCCTCGCCGCTATCGAGACCCTGAACTCCGTTATCGATGCCTACAACCAGGCTCATGACTTCGACGTAGAGAAGCTGAGGCGCGTTCTCGTTCTTCTGAACCAGCCCTACTTCGCGAAGGTCTCACTGCGCATGAGGCCCAACAGGCCGCCGCGCGACATCTACATCGGCGTTTCAGGTGTTATGGACAGGGATTCCCATCCTGTCGTTATCGACTGGCGAAGCCCGGTCGCCGAGACCTACTACAACCAGGAGATGGGCAAGACCTCCTATGAGGTGAACGGCAAGAAACGCGAGGTGGAGCTGCTTCTGAGAAGGCAGTTCGACCTGCAGGGCGAGCGCCTCAGGATGTATTTTGATACGACGGTCGCTATCCAGGATTCGCTTCTGCTCAATGCCCTGAAGCAGCATCACTCGGAGAAGCTCCAGGCCATCACCGCCACGATCCAGAAGGAGCAGAATGCTGTCGTCCGCCATGAGGACATACCGGTCCTTCTCGTGAACGGCATTGCCGGCTCCGGCAAGACCTCCGTCATGCTCCAGCGCATCGCCTATCTCTTCTATCAGCAGAGGGAGACCCTGAATCCCCGCCAGGTCTATCTCTTCACGCCGAACGCCGTCTTCCAACGCTACATAGATACCGTCCTCCCCTCCCTTGGAGAATCGAATCCCCAGACCTTCACCTGGCGCGACTTCATGGCACGCGAAGGCATCCAGGACCGGGCAGACGGCACGAAGACCGACCCCGAAGAGCTCATCAAGATGGAGGCTGCCGTCCAAGGACTCGAGCTCGAAGAGGACGATATCCGTGGCATCGGCATCGGCGACACCCAGCTCATCAAGGCATCGCAGGTGAAGAATGCCTTTGCCAAGTTCCCGAGGACCCCTCTGGGACCACGCCTGGTAGCGCTTGTGAAGGATGTGCTCCATGAGAGGCTGAACCAGAGGCTTGCCGCCCTTGCGAAAGACGACGATGTCCATGAGGAGATGCTGGGCATAGACCTCGACGAGCAGGTGCAGATTTTCGGCGAGCCAATCAATCCCTTGGACGAGGAGGATACGGTCCGTCTTGCCAAGAAGTATGTAGAAGCACGCTACGCAGGTGCCCATGACACGATCGAGGCAGCAGGCTGGCTCAGGATCGACCGCATCGGCCAGAGGCTTGTAGGACACCAGCTCAATGCCGTGGAGTACCTGTACCTGCGCTCCCTCATCACCGGTGCCGGCGACCGCCAGGCCCGCTATGTGATGGTCGATGAGGTCCAGGACTATACCCCGTCCCAGCTCATGGTGATGGCACACTACTTCTCAGGTGCCCACTTCATGCTTCTGGGAGACGAGCACCAGGCCATCCGCGAAGGAACAGCCACGTTCCAGGACATGAAGGATGTCTTCGTCCATGCCGGCTTCGGCACGGAAGGAAAAGACATCCAGGAGCTCAGGCTCCTCACGTCCTACCGCTCGACGCCCGAGATCACCGCGCTCTTCATGGGGCTCTATGAGAAGGACGAGAGCATCCATGCAACCTCGGTCCAGCGCGAAGGCACGAAGGCACAGATCTTCGAGACCACAGATACCGACAAGTATCTTGCCAAGCTCAAGGAGCTTGTAGCGGAAGCACATGACGGAGACGGCCTCACGGCCCTTGTCTGCGACACGACAGCCCGCGCCAACTGGCTCGGAAAGCAGCTCGGAAGCTCTGTCCGCGTCATGGAGCCAGATGATATCCTTCCTCTCAAGGGTGTCGTCGTCCTCGACCTCTCCCTTGCAAAGGGCCTGGAGTTCGATGCTGTCATCATCCCCGATGCACAGGCAGAAGTCTATCCGGCAACGCCGCTTGCAAGGCGCCGCCTCTATACCGCCCTCTCCCGCGCCATGCACAAGGTCACGATAGTCAGTCAGGGACAGATCACGGAGCTCCTCCGTCCCCTGGCTGCCCAGATTCAGGAGGTCTGATCCATGGGAATCCACTATGAACAGGTCCGCTACCTTGCCTCGTATGGCACGGTCGAGCAGCTGCCGCAGTCCAAGGCCCCTGAGGTCTCCTTCGTCGGCCGCTCCAATGTCGGCAAGTCTTCCCTCATCAACAAGCTCTTCAACAGGAAGTCTCTTGCCAAGGTCTCCGGCAAGCCCGGCAAGACCGCCAACATCAACTTCTTCGAAGCCGACGGCATCCACTTCGTGGACCTTCCGGGCTACGGCTTTGCACAGCGTTCCCAGGCGGAGAAGCAGCGCTGGGCCGACCTCATCGATGCCTACTTCACGAGCGAGCGCAGCCACAATCTCGTGATTGCTCTAGTGGACATCAGGCTCGATGCCCAGGCGCTCGACCTCCAGATGATCGACTACCTGAAGGGTGCCGGCCTTCCCTTCATCATTGCCCTCACGAAGGCAGACAAGCTCTCACGCCAGAAGCAGCAGGCACAGCTGAGAAAGCTTGCTGCCGCCTTCGGCGTCGACGAGATGGCTTGTGTCATCACCTCGGCACAGACCGGTCTGGGCATCGATACACTCAAGCGCTTCATCGAGCAGTCCTGCTAACCGTATAGCAAGGCCCTATACGAAGAGGCTCTCCCGGATATCCGGAAGAGCCTCTCTTCTTGCCTCTGTACTGAGTAACTACTTCTCGTTCCTGCGCCGAGCAAACTTCATGCAGACCGCGATGCCGACGAAGGCGATTCCCAGCGCACAGAGTGCCTGGATTGTCGTGACAGAGTTCGTATCGGACGTATCGGGGTTCTTCTCTGCCTTCTGTTCAGCAGGCTTCTGCTCCGGTTCCGGCTCAGGCACTGCAGGAGCCGTGTACACGTTGTCAAACGTGCAGAGCTCGGCCCCGCCGACCTTCTTGCCAGACTCATCGAGCTCGTAGATGAATACCTTCGGGGTCAGCTTCTCCGTGTTGTCATTCCAGAACTGTACGGTCACCTGGTAGGTGCGCGTATCGTACTGCCAGTTCTCGGCAGTGCCTGCCGTCTGGGTCACCTTATAGGAGCACTCGACTGGCTCATCTGCCTTGACAGCGAATGAAGCCTTGCCAGCTGCATCGAAGGTGAGCGCATCAGCAGCGAGAGCCTTGGCACTTGCCTCGTTCTGAGGCTTAGCCGTAACCGTGAAACCGGGAACAGACTCTGCCGTATCGCCCGAGAGCGTGATCTCTACCGGGATAGAGGCTTCTGCCTTCTCATAGGCGAATGCGGGAGCTGCGGTTCCGGCAATGACGGCGCAGATGAGACCCAGAGCTGCCACGAACAAGGCGAGTCCGCGTGCACCGCTTCTGCGGAACGATCCAACTTTGCTCTGCCTGATCATATCCTTGTGTCCTTCTCTGTTGTAGCCGGGCACTGTACGTACCGGCATCCTGTATGCCTCATGCCTGCAAAGCTGCAGGCACAGAATCGCTAGTCTCCTGCATTGTCCTGTGCATAACGCGCAACCACCTTGCAGAGCACGATGGTCCTCGCATCCGTCGCATCGGAAGAGCAGGTCGAAAGCGAGATGATCTGATCTTCCGAAGAGAGGCTGCCTTCGCGGTAGTGCACAGCCGAGCTCTCCGCCTTCTGCACGACCTCTGCCACCTGTCCGTCTTCTGCAGGCGTCCCGAAGATGACCTGGTCGTAGGCATTCTCTGTGAGCACCGCGTCCACTTCGAGCTCGAGCGTTTCCTGCGGCAGGTACAGCTTGGCTGTCTTGTTCGCATCGAAGAAGCTCTGATCCAGGAAGAGGTCGAGGTCTCCGAACATCTTGTGAGCCACCATATGGTGTCCCATGATGACCTCATAGGGCTCAGTGAAATTCCGGTCACAGGCGCTGTCCAGAAAAAGAGATCCTGACGCAGAGCTTGCACCCGTCGCATCCTTGTCCAGATACTCGAAGTCATCGGCACCCTGGACGACGGGATAATCGACACCTGTATTGTCTACGGTAAGCCAGGCACATACATCGGGATTCATCGCAAGAAGCTCTCCGAACCCATATCCCCCAGGTCGGTACTGCGTGAGGTCTGACCCTTCCACCACCTGATAGGAATCATAGAGGGAATACCCTGCAAGTCCTCCGATCAGAAGAAGGACGATAGCCATGACCCACGTCGCAGCATGGTCAAAGATGCGGGCAGCACGGGCACCAGCTGTCTGGTGCCCGTACCTTCCATAGGTTCCGAAGGTGTCTGCTGCCGCACTCATCGATCTTTAGAAGTCCTCACCGGCATGACGACGACGGGAGATAACAAGAGCTGCACCGCCGGCAACTGCGACCGTGGCGACCACTGCGAACGGAAGGGTATTCATCGTGATGCCCGTCCCAGGGATGAAGCCCTTAGTATTCGAGTATTCGACCTGGTTTCCTGTTTTCTTGATATTGCCGGTAGCAACGAGACCGTCGTCTGATGTTTTGCCGTCAACCGTGTTGGACGCAGTGTAGCCGTTTGGCTCAGCATCAGCAGCGACAGACTGGCTTCCGTCGCTGCCGGTAACGACCTTGTTACTCTCAGTTACCGTGTAGTCCGTGCCCACGGGGAGGCCGGTGACAGTTACATAATCACCACTCTTGAGGTAGAAGGTGGCGGTGTAGACGTCAGGGCTGTCAGGGCTCAGCGTTGCGACAGTGGTTCCATTCTGGTTGACGATGTTGTAGGTGCCGGAGACCTGTGACGGTTTTGTCAGCTTGAGCGTGTACTGGAAGTAGTCATTCAGATTTGCTGCGGTGCCGGAGACCGACTTCTCAACCTTGAGGGGATCGGAAGCTGCATTGGAATTGTTCTTGAAGGTCGCCTTGTCTGTCTTACCGTTGGCGTCTTTAAGGAAGATGCCATCGATATGCACGGTTTTACCGACGTTGTCTTCATCCCAGACAACATTGACCTGCACAGTGTACTTCGTGTTCGTGTCATAGGAGATGTTCGGGTTCGTGCCAGCATCCTCGGAAAGCTCGAACGTGTATTCGCCGGGCATCGTGAACTGATACTGATCCACGAGATCCTTAAGAGGTGCGGTGTTCGATACCTTCTTGTCATCAGGCGTGCTATCAGAAGCAGGAGTCGTGATGGTTATCTTGCCATTCTTGCCAGTTTGCAAAGTCGGACGAGCCGTAGAGTTGGTGCCAACCTGCTTCGCGCTATTAGGATCGTTAGGATTATATGTCAGCGAGAACGTGAAGTCCTGCGCCACAAGCGGCGTGTTGCCGTAGTTGTAGTCCTTCTCGATTGTCTGGCTGGTGCCATAGTGTTCAGGGGTACCAGTGGCATCATCTGCAATAGCTGCAACAGGCATGAATGCCATGGTCCCTGCAAGCACTGCAGCAGTCGCGATGCTCCCGAACTTCTTGGTGCTGAGCTTCATGATGAATCCCTTCCTCTAAGGATTTACCTATATCTCACGGAGTCTGAGGAGCGCTATGAGCTTTCCTCTGACCTCGTTAAGACCGACCGGACCAAGCTCTCTCGAGTCTTGGGTAGAGCTTCTGTCGTCGTTGAGGATGAAATACTGCCCATCCCCCAGGACAACCGGGTATTCGAAGGAACCCGATCCTTTCTCCGTGGTTCCCTGCGTGACCGAAGCCTGCAGGTTGCCGTTGACGAGAAGGTCTCCGTCATCGTCGATCTCGACCGAATCTCCTGGCTGTGCAACCACACGTCCGAGCTGAAGCACTCCGCTGTGTTCGTAGACAACCAGATCGTTCGTCTCAAGCGAGTCGAAGATCCTCGTCGTCAGTGCCAGGTCCCCATCTCCTGCCGTCGGCCGCATTGCATTGCCTGCAACCCGGAAGAACCCGAAGACCGTAGAGAAGACCAGATACAGAGCTCCAACGAATATCAGGAGCTTGAGCAAGGTACCCGCTACCGACCTCTGGGTCTCGAAGCGCCTTCTGCGCTTCTCGATTGCCTCATGCGTCGGAGCATGGAGAATGTCTGCGCGGAACCCTTCTAGCCACGAATCCGTTGCGGTTTTCTGACTGCGAGAGGTCTCGTTTTGTCGGAGGGTGATGACGTTAGGTTCTGCTGTCTGGCTTCTTTGAGCAGAGCCTCGTAGCGGACTTCCTGTTCGCGGTAGAGCTGCCGGTACATCTCGTCCAGCCTCTCTATTACGTGCCATACCTCCCGCTCGTCCACTCCCATGAGGCTGTGCCGCCATGTGAGCTGGTCGAGCTTCTGCGCTATGAGCTCCAGGGATAGCTCCTGCGGATCTTGGGGCTCTTGTGCCATCTGGCCCTGGCGCCCAGTGCTCTGCCGTCTACTTCTCCTTTCGCTCGCCATGGTTCTTCCTTATGGCAGCTGCTGCGAGCGTTGCTGCACCTGCTGCAGCCACACCGAGAAGCACGCCCTGGGATGTAGTGGAGATATCAAGACCAGTGTCCGGAGCGATATCGGTCCGGTTCGTGTAGACAACTTCCGTGGTCCCGCCATCTGCAACAGTCGCACGGACTTTCTTGTCCTGGCCGTCCTTAAAGGTCGTAGTATCGTTGCCAACCTTGGCCACAGTCGTCATCTTCGCATTTGGAGTATCCGAAGCATGCTCAGTGATAAAAATGTCCTTGTAGGCAGGAACATTGTTCAGCTCGATGGTCTCACCGTTGGTGAGTTCGACAGTCGCCTTACCATCGCTATCGAACTTGACGGTTTTGTTTCCACTCGTGAACACTTTATTCTTGAGCTCGGGGCAGCTCAGATCGAACGTGAACGTGTCCGTGCTGTTGGCGGCATTGCCCTCGATCCTCTTCGTAAGAGTCAGCTTACCGGACTGGAAAGTATTCTTGATTTTCGGGTAGCTGTACTCAGTGAAGAGGTTCTTGAAGGTGACATCGTCGGCCTTAGTGGTCTCTTTCCAACCACTGATGGACTCCTCATCGATGGTGTAGGAATGACCATCAGGACCAGTGGCAACATCAACCGT
This sequence comes from uncultured Olsenella sp., assembly GCA_900314535.1. GTDB lineage: Bacteria > Actinomycetota > Coriobacteriia > Coriobacteriales > Atopobiaceae > Olsenella_L > Olsenella_L kribbiana. The sequence continues at coordinate 8,616 of OMVT01000035.1, forward strand.
TTTCGTCCAGTTGCCAGCGTCATCCGGCTTCACAGTCACAGTCTTATATTCATGACCGTCCTGCTTAATCTCAAGCGTGATGGAGCTCGGCTTGTCGCCTTCGCCAACCCAGGTCTTCGTGATGACAAGCTTAGATGTCGGAACAACTACATTAGGCGATAGAATAGGAACAGGGTTCTGTACGGTCGGCGTACCAGGAACATTGTCCTTGGTAATCACAGTGCTATAGGCAAGCTGCGCCACTTTATTGGTATCAACATTTGTAACTGCAGGCACGCCATCCTTCGGAGCAGCAGCATCGTATGCTTCCTGCTTAAGCTTGATGTCGAAGCTTACGGAATAGGTCACGTCCGGATCAAGCGTGCGGTCGCCGAGATCCCATACAACACTGTCATTCTCGACATAGGCAGCAGGTGCATCGCTCCAAGCCTCGCCATCCTTCGTATAGGTGAATATCGGCTCATCTTTACCCTCGGGGAGAACATATTCCACAGCATCAGAATTGGGGTCAGTGATCTTGACGTTGGTATACGAAATGCTCGACTGGATAGTCTTGACAATACTGTCGAACGCATTATTGAGAGCGGTAATATTCGAACCGTCTATCGCAGGCAAAGCATTTATGCTGCTAGCAAAGCTGCTCATGCTAGAAGCTGCATCATTGCCGGTATAGATTGCATAGAAGCCATAGACATTGTCTGGCTTCGTTTTATTTACCGTGTTAACAGCATCATCGACAAATTCTTTAACGCGGTCCAAGTTTTTCTCGCTATTGGTGCCATCACCAGTGCGCTTACCATTGTCGTCCATGCCATACGTCGGCTGGCCATCAGACAGGAAGACGATATAAGTAGGAGTAGACGTATCTTTCGAAGCCTTTTCATTCGCCTTTGCGAGAGCCTCTGCCCAGTTCGTACCACCATCAGCAACGGTTTTATTCACAAGGTTCTGGAAGTCCTCAGCCTGTCCTGCGCCATAATAATCGCTTACCTCATTGCCATCATCTGAGAATGTCTCGAGGGCAATCTTCACGGTGCTATCGGGCTTAGCGATGAGTTGGTCGGCAAGATTAGAAAGTGCCTGCTTGGCAACAGCAAGCCTCGTGCCAGCAACACGCTTATAGCGCTGTCCGGTATATTGTTCCCAGCTATAGCCGTCCCTGCTATTGCCGACGACGTACCAATAGCCATTATGGCCATCTCTTTGGTACAGCTCTACATACTGGCCCCACACCCCATACTGGCCCCACACCCAACCGTACTTGCCACCTTTGTCCCAGCTGTCTTCCTTCTCATATCTGAGAGCATTCTGATCGACGATCTGGTCCATCGATCTAGAAGTATCGAGGACAACGATGACATTCGCACTGGTCGTAGACTGGCTTGCGTCAGTCTTGCCCGTAACGCTGAGCGTGATCTTATAGGTACCGTCATCGTTGGGCGTAGCAATTTTTGCGTGACCAGGCGCAGGCAGCGAGAGCGTGCTGTCTGCATATGCAGGCACAGGCATGGCGAAGAGCCCCACTGCCGCAATGATCGCGACAGCAGCCACAAGAGCCTTCTGAACGAGATGCAATGCTGGATGTGTCCATTCAAGCGTCTTCTTCATGAGCAGCCTCATATGCTTTCGTTATTGCCTGTGTATAGAAAGAACTGAAGTTTGTTTTAACAGCAAACATTGTTCTTAATGCCACTTTGGTCTGAATGACGCCCAAACAGGTCTGTAAGAAAATGAATCAATCAGCTCGTTCAGATAAGCTTGCTGCTGTCCTTATTTTTCTCATGTTGCGGATAAGAGGCAGCTTGCTCAGGTCCGATCCGACATTCATCTCGCGGGAGTTCATCCTCCAGCTGATGGCCTGCCATGTGAAGGAATGCATCCCCTTTCTTGCAGAGGACTGCACCTTCGCCGGGCCTTTTGCTGCAGCTACAGGATCGGGCAAATCTGCGATCGTCGACTTCTGCATCAAGGCGCAGCCCCTGCTTGCACAGCTTGAATTTGCGATAGATTCCAATGCCAGCATCTACCGCGATACGCATACCTGTGTCACGCTCGTCTGCGCTCGGGTGCTGCGTCAGGACAAGCCTGATATCAATGGGCGCGCAACGCATGTCTGGCGTCTCACCGCCCGCGGCCCGAAGCTTGTGCATCTGCACGTCTCGGCACCTGTGCTCGAGCACACATCCGAGGGCATCCGGGAGTTCTTCGTGAAAGACTCCAGAAATATTCAGCCGGCCTCTCTTCTGCCAGAAGAAAAGCCCCTCATCCTGAAAGACTCTGATAACGTGACCCATGTCGTAGTGCCACGTTCCGTGCTCTATCTCGAAGCGCAGCACCAGTATGTCTGTGTCTGCCAGAAGACAGAGCGTTTCAGAATCCGCGATTCGCTTACCAACCTGCTCAGCCGTTTCCCTGGCTATTTCGTGCGGGTGCACAGAAGCTACGCCGTGAATGTCCTGCATATCTCGAAGGTATCCCGTGAGGAGATACAGCTCGGCGATTTCGAGAAGGTCCCGATTCCCCAGAAGCAGTCTGCCCAAATACGCGATAGCGTGCTTTCTGTCCTGAATGACACGCTCGCCGCTGCGCATGCGGAATCACAGGACGTGACAAGCGCACTGTCCCAGGGAGGACCCCCTCCCGGCCATATTTCCGCCTCAGAAGAAGTCTCTGGGTGAAGCAGACTGACCTGGACCCCGTATTCCGCATACCCGATTCGGAATCGCGAAACAGTTCGATTCCGCCCGGCAGCGGGCCACGGACGGAGCGGGGCTCCATATATGGTCGATGGCAGATTCACGGAGGAAGAGCGTGCCCATCTCATCCCGCTGGATGCGGCGGACGAGGCCAGAACGGGATCGCCCGCCTGCTCGGAGCGGTTCAGGGAAGAGTGCATGAGGCCCTGCCATGAAGGCAGGAGGCCGCGGAGAGGCAGAGGGCCATCAGGGCGCGCGAGAAGGCCGAGATTGAAGAGAGGCCCGTGCTGGACACATATGGCCGGCCCAGGGAGCCCGGGATCCGGCAGTCCATGTCCAGGCGGGCCTGCTGCCGGGACCATGCATGCATCGGGAGCATCTGGGGATGGATGGAGGAGCAGATGGGAGACACGGCGCATCTCCCTCCGAGGAGGCCATGACGCCTGCCGGCAGGCACGCCGGCTGCTGCAGCGATCGCAGGGGGCAGGAGCGTCTGGAATCGCTGACCCCCATGGAGCATGCAGGAAGGCTCGCTCCTGGCAGTGTGCGGAGATTGGGGTCCACCTCAACAGCAAGATTCTGCTTTCTGCAGCCTAGCGGCCGAAAAGCTCGAGCTCCTCAGCAGCTACAAGCTCCCGGTCTCCCTGTGCATGGGAGGCAACGATGAGCGTGCGGCCTTCCAGGTGTCTCAGGATGAAGGCAGCAGTCTCCTTATGCGTTCCCTCGTCGAGCGAGGCAAACGGCTCATCGAGAAGCACAAGCCCTGATGCATGGGCCAGGGCGCGGACAAGCTCGACGCGCCGTCTCTGGCCTCCCGAAAGCTCGCTCACAGGACGTCCCAGGCAGCTTTTCGGCAAGAGCTCGAGAAGAAGGCTTCTTGCCTCATTCTCTGTGAGCGCAGCGACAAGCTCCACATTCTCTTCTGCGGTATAGGCCTCCACCAGACGTGCTTCCTGACACATGAGGGAAAGAGCAAAAGCGGAATCGATCGACCCAGCAAGGGGCTTTCTGAGTCCTGCTGCGCAGGCGATGAACGTGGTCTTTCCGGTACCTGATGCATCCGTCAGGATCCACCTCGTGCCCGCATCGAGCGTGAAGGAGAGCTTCTCTGCAAGGACGGTCTTCCCGCTCTCCCCTGTCTCGTAGCCCAACGTCAAATCATGTATTTTCACAGAAGCAGGAGCAATGCGCTCCGTTGATGCATGCCTTCCTCTGAGCGCAAGCTTCAAGGCACAAAAGCCGCTCTTCTCAAGCAGTGCCAGGAAGAGCCGCTCGCAGGCCCAGGAAGCAAGCACGATCGCTATGGTCCAGGCAAAGAGGTCTGCTGTCTCGAGCAGGAGCTTCGACTGATAGACTGCCTCGCCTATCGTGTTCCGTGGCGTGCCTATGACCTCGGCAGCCACGCCAGCCTTCCATGCCATCCCGCAGACATTCCGTGCCGTTCCAAGAAGGAACGGCAAGAGCTGCTGCCACGTGTCGACGAGAAAGATACGGGCCCCTCCTGCCTGCATGGCATGAAGGAGCTCTCGGAGTTTCGGGTCCTGGGCATCGAGCCCTTCGAGCACGCTGAAGTAGACAGCCGGAAAGACCGCCAGAAATACTGCCAGGGCAGAGACCTTCTTCGAGCCAACCCAGAGAAGCAGAAGCACGATGATGCAGACCAGGGGAATCGATTTCAAGGCATCAAAGAGCGGTGCCAGAAGTTCCCTCGCAGGTTGGAACCTGTGGGAAAGAAAGCCCAGCACGAGCGCTGCTGCAAAGCCTCCGATGAAGCCCAAAAAGATCTGCCAGAATGAGAGCGCAAGCGTTCCCCAGAAGGCAGGATCGGGCAGGAACGAGGCAAGGCGCAAAAGCGTATCGACGGGTCCCGCCAGAAGGATGGGGCTTCCGACGAAAAGGCTCGCTGCCTCCCAGACAAGAATCCAGAAGGCAGCGATAGCCACACGTCTCAGCCAGCCAGCATGTCTTGGTTCAGCAGCTGGATTAGGCATTGTAGTAGAAGTCATCCTCAGGAAGCGTGCCGCCCACAGAGCTTGCATCCGCATCATAGAGTACCTGGAGATAGCCCGAGAGGCCGTCTCTCATCTCGTCTCCGGTCATGCATACGATGTTGCACTCAGGAATGGCCTTCTCTGCGATAGGCTCCTTCGCGACGATGCCGGCCTGGACAACAAGCGCTGCCGTGCCTGCCACATCGTCTGCGCACTTCTGGACAGACGCGGCATGGCGAGAGAGGAAGTCGGCCACGGCCTGCGGATGCTGCTCTGCAAACTCGGAGCGCACGATCGTGGCGCCCATCACATAGAGGGAGCCGGTGTCTCCTGCGTACTTCTCCCACACATCCGTAAGGTCGATAGGAGCAGAGAGCGCAGAGTTCTGGGCAAGCGTCGCCGTCGTGAAGGGCTGCGGAAGCACGCCCACAGCCGAAGGATCCGAGGCAAGCACCGATGCCACCTCGGTGTGCTCGCTCTGCCACTCCATCGTGACGGAGTCTGCGATGCCTGCCTGCTCGAGGAGGTAGTTCATCACATACTCAGGAGAGGAGCCCTTGCCGGAGATGTAGACGGTCTTGCCGGCGAGGTCCTCGAACTGCTGGATGGAGGAGTCTCCCGTGACGACAGAGAGGACGCCCAGGGTATTAAGGTCGATGACCTGGACCTTGCCCTTCGTCTTTGCATAGAGAACGGCAGCTGCATTGGAAGGCACGAGCGCGATATCGGCTGTGCCCTGAATCACGAGCGGCAGCACCTCGTCAGGAGCAGAGGACATCTGGTAGGCATACGTGATGCCGGAGCCTTCCTCAGCCTCCCCTGCCTGGGAGAGATCTCCTCCGTCAGCAGGAATGCCTGCCGTATCGTTCATCATGTTCACAAGGCCGATGGTCGTGGGGCCCTTGAGAGATGCGACACGGACGACAACGTCGTCTGTCTTCTCTTCGGTCTGCGTGGTGGAAGATGCGGTCTGAGAGGAATTGCCACAGGCTCCGAGGAAGCCCGTAAGTCCAAGACCAGCCAGTGCCGCGAGAGCCTCGCGACGTGTCATGTTCTGCATATGCAATGCCTTCCTGTCATGCAGCACCGCTCGTGCTGCCTTCCAAATCGGGTACATATGAGTATAACGCCGCATGGAAGACTCAGTCCAAGCGGACATGAAGCCCGACTGAAAGAAGGCACCCTTTGAAGACCCGTGTCGCCGTCATCGGCATCATCGTGGAAGACCCCAACTCTGTCAGTGCCCTGAACGACCTTCTGCATGAATATGCACCCTGCATCATTGGCCGCATGGGCATCCCCTACCGTGCCCATCACCTGAATGTTATCAGCGTCGCTGTCGATGCGACGGATGACACGATCTCTGCCCTGGCAGGACGCATCGGGTCGCTTCCCGGCATCTCTGCGAAAGCCGCCTATTCGAATGCCTATACCGACGAAGAGGAGTAGCCATGGGAGCGCATGAGATATCAGGAGACGAGCTCGATGCCTATCTTGCCTGCCCCGACTGCCCGGTCTGCGGCTCTGACGATGTGACCTTGACCCAGAGCTACCCAGATGGCCTTGGCAACATTATCAATGTCTATCTCTGCAACAAGTGCGGACACGTCTGGAGCGAAGCCACACCGGCATAGAAGCGCACGCATAGACAAGCAGCGCCCCATCCAGCACAGGCTGGTTGGGGCGCTTTCATAACGCGGGCAAATAACAGCTTCACAAAAGAAGGACCGGAGCCTTTCGGTCCGGTCCTTCGAGCTTACATCAGGCTCTGGAGTGCGTATGCCTTATGCGTCGGCGTACATATCCTTGAGCTTGAGCAGGTGCGCGTAGCGCTCCATAGCAGCTTCCTCGTTCTCGGCGAAGAGCTCCTTTGCACGCTCCGGGAAGGAACGCGTGAGGGAAGCGTAGCGTGCCTCGTTCATCAGGAAGTCCTGATAGCCACCCTTCGGCTCCTTGGAGTCGAGCGTGAACTTCTTGCCTTCCGGTGCAGCGGGGTTGAAGCGGAAGAGGTTCCAGTAGCCGCAGTCCACGGCACGCTTCATCTCTTCCTGGCAGTGCATCATGCCGCCCTTCTTGATGGAGTGCATCTCGCAGGGGCTGTAGCCGATGACCAGCGACGGTCCGTCGTAGGCCTCAGCCTCAGCAATGGCCTTGAGGGTCTGAGCCATGTTGGCGCCCATGGCAACCTGTGCCACGTAGACGTAGCCGTAGCTCATCTCGATCTCGGCAAGGGACTTCTTCTTCGTGGTCTTGCCGGCAGCAGCGAACTGCGCGACCTGGCCGAGGTTGGAAGCCTTGGATGCCTGGCCACCCGTGTTGGAGTAGACCTCAGTATCGAAGACGAAGACATTGACGTTGCGGCCAGAGGCGAGGACATGGTCGAGTCCGCCGAAGCCGATATCGTATGCCCAGCCGTCGCCGCCGAAGATCCAGAAGGACTTCTTGGACAGGAAGGACTTGTCCGCGAGGATCTCCTTGGCAGCATCGGAGCCGTTGTCCTCGAGCTGTGCGATGTAGGCGTCAGCAGCAGCACGGGACTTCAGAGAATCATTGCGGTTCTCGAGCCATGCAGTTGCAGCGTCCTTGAAGGAGTCAGACAGGCCCTCGGTCTCGAGCAGCTTCTCAGTTGCTGCGACCAGACGGTTCTGCTCTGCCTCATAGCCGACCTCGAGGCCCATGCCGTGCTCAGCATTGTCCTCGAAGAGCGAGTTGTTCCAAGCCGGACCATGGCCGTTAGCGTTGACCGTGTACGGCGAGGTTGCTGCCGGGTTGCCCCAGATCGAGGAGCAGCCGGTGGCGTTGGAGATGAACATGCGGTCGCCGAAGAGCTGGGTGACAAGACGTGCATAGGACGTCTCGGCGCAGCCAGCGCAGGAGCCGGAGAACTCGAGCAGCGGCTTGTGGTACTGAGATGCCTTCGGGGTCTTGTCATTGGCAAGCTCGGACTTCTCGGAGACCTTGTTGACGGCGTAATCCCAGACCTCTGCCTGAGCAGCTTCCTCCTCCTGAGGAACCATGGTGAGGGCGCCGCCCTCCTTCACATCGGACTTCGGGCAGACGTACAGGCAGTTGTAGCAGCCCATGCAGTCGAGCGGGGAGACAGCGATCGTGAACTTGTAGCCGGTGCCCTTCGGGACCTTGAGGTCGGTCATCTGCATCTGAGCAGGTGCAGCAGCAGCCTCATCGGCGTTCATGACAACCGGACGGATGGTTGCGTGCGGGCAGACGAAGGCGCAGCTGTTGCACTGGATGCACTTCGAGGAATCCCAGCGAGGAACCATGACAGCGGTGCCGCGCTTCTCGTAGGCAGAAGCGCCCAGCTCCCACTGGCCATCCGGGTTCTGCTTGAAGGCAGAGACGGGCAGAGAGTCGCCATCCATCAGGTTGATCGGGGTGAGGAGATCCTTGACCTGCTTGACGATAGCCTCGCGGCCCTCGAGCGTCAGGGTCTTCGGTGCATCCTGGGCATCTGCCCACTCTGCAGGCACCTCGAACTTGTGGAATGCGGTTGCGCCGGCGTCGATTGCCTTCCAGTTGGCCTCGACGATAGCCTGGCCCTTCTTGGCATAGGACTTCTCAGCAGCATCCTTCATGTACTGGAGAGCATCCTCAGCAGGCAGGACCTTGGCGAGAGCGAAGAACGCGGACTGAAGGACCGTGTTCGTGCGCTTACCCATGCCGACCTTGGCAGCAAGGTCGATAGCGTCGATCAGGTAGACGGAGATGTTGTTCTTCGCGATGTAGCGCTTTGCCTCGGCAGGAAGCTTCTCGGCGAACTCTTCGTCAGACCACTGGCAGTTCACGAGGAAGGTGCCGCCCGGCTTGACATCGCGGACCATCTTGAAGCCCTTGATGATGTAGGACGGGTTGTGGCATGCGACGAAGTCGGCCTTCGTGACGTAGTACGGCGAGCGGATCGGGGAATCGCCGAAGCGCAGGTGGGAGATCGTCACGCCGCCAGTCTTCTTGGAGTCATACTGGAAGTATGCCTGAACATACTTGTCGGTATGGTCGCCGATGATCTTGATGGAGTTCTTGTTCGCGCCGACCGTGCCGTCGCCGCCGAGGCCCCAGAACTTGCACTCGATGGTGCCAGGAGCAGCGGTGTTCGGAGCATCCGGATCCATCGGGAGCGAGAGGTTCGTGACATCGTCGACGATGCCGATCGTGAACTCGCGCTTCGGCTGATCCTTCTTGAGCTCCTCGTAGACGGAGAATGCTGCCGCAGGCGGCTCGTCCTTCGAGCCCAGGCCATAGCGGCCGCCGGTCACGACGAGGTCAGAGCGGCCTGCCTCGTAGAGAGCAGCGACGACATCCTCATAGAGCGGCTCGCCAATGGAGCCCGGCTCCTTGGTGCGGTCGAGGACAGCGATCTTCTTGACGGTCTTCGGGAGAGCTGCCACGAAGGACTTGATGTCGAACGGACGATAGAGGCGAACCTTCACGAGGCCGACCTTCTCGCCGTGGGCGTTGAGGTAGTCGATGACCTCCTCGAGCGTATCGCAGAAGGAGCCCATGCAGACGACGACGCGGTCTGCATCCTCGGCGCCATAGTAGTCGAACAGGTGATAGCTCGTGCCAAGCTTCGCGTTGATCTTGTCCATGTATGCCTGGACGATCTGCGGAAGCTTCTGATAGGTCGTGTTGCAGGCCTCACGATGCTGGAAGAAGATATCGCCGTTCTCGTGTGCGCCACGGGCATGCGGATGCTCAGGGTTGAGTGCGTGATCACGGAAGCGCTGGACAGCGTCCATGTCGAGCATGTCCTTGAGGTCGTCGAAGTCCCACATGGCGACCTTCTGGATCTCATGGGACGTACGGAAGCCGTCGAAGAAGTTCAGGAACGGCACGGAACCCTCGATAGCGGCAAGGTGTGCCACAGGAGCGAGGTCCATGACCTCCTGGACATTGCCCTCGGCGAGCATTGCGAAACCGGTCTGGCGGCAAGCCATGACATCGGAGTGATCGCCGAAGATGTTCAGTGCATGGGTAGCGACCGTACGAGCGCTGACGTGGAAGACTGCAGGCAGTCCCTCAGCAGCGATCTTGTACATGTTCGGGATCATGAGGAGCAGGCCCTGAGATGCCGTGTAGGTGGTCGTCAGAGCACCAGCACCAAGGGAACCGTGCACGGTGCCTGAAGCACCTGCCTCAGACTCCATCTCGACAACCTTGACAGGCGTGCCGAAGATGTTCTTCAGGCCCTGAGCTGCCCACTGATCGACGTGGTCTGCCATTGGGCTGGACGGGGTGATCGGGTAGATGCCCGCCACCTCGGTGAACGCATACGAGACCCAAGCAGCAGCCTCGTTGCCATCCATCGACTTGAACTTTCTTGCCATATCCTCTCCTTCGAAGCGATACGGTCCGCCTTGCGGCGGCTGTGCAAACGTGCGGCCGCGGGATAGATCCTGCAGCACTTTACGCGCCCAAACCGATACTTCCCAATACGGATTGAACCCATACGGCACCTATGATACCGCATAGAAACGCGTACGGCACGCAATTCGGCTTTCCCCTTCAGCCATATTGCGCGCTCTTGCCGCCTCCTGGCTTCCAGTTCCAGTCAAAGCGGCCTATACCCAAGTTACCTGCGATATTTCAGCAGGTAGAAGCCTTGTATGATGAATCTGTCCGAATATCGGAAGCATTCGAAATAGCCCATTCAGACGGATATGCACGCAATAAACAGTACAGAAAACGTTCCCCAGTCTATTCCTCCATTCACAAACTAATCCTTGACAATATGCAGATTGATGTAATCCATTCTTCTGGATAAGCTTCGTCGCTATTGCCGCCATCGCGGCAATAGCGACATGAAAGCTGGCATCATCTGCACTTGATGCTTGCATTCTTGGGGCAGCTGATCCTTCGTATCAGCAAGTCTGCCGACAAGCAACTGTGCAGCATTCTTGAGTTGCTGTTTTGGAACGGTATGGCCGCCTTATTGAAGGCCTTGCTCTTCCATGAAGCACGAAATGTGCGCACGTTCACGTTTAGACATCTTGCTGGCTATGTCATCGAACGTATTCCGATCGAGATATGGCCAAAGTTCCTTTATCTCTGCAGCATCCTTCTCTGCCTTCGCTTTCCTTTCATCATTGATTGCCATCTTGTGTGCTGCGTACGCTTCCGGTTTAGGAACGATCACTTCCATGTCACGCCAATGCGCTTCCATAGGATTGTGCAGCAGTACATCCAAATGTCTCAGCGCCTGTGCAGTTACGCCTACGTTTGTAGCGAGGGCTGGAATAGTTCCCGACCCCATCTGCCCAATAAGAAACTCAATCTCCAGACCAGAATCGTCATACAGCTTCGTGACTCCGTCCATATAGTCAGCAGCGAGCACATATCCTTCTTTGCGTGCCGCTTCGACAAGGCTCACCTTCTGCGAAGGTCTTCTGAGATTTCGGACGAGAATATCTATATCCATCGTCCTGAGATATGGGTCAAACCCATCGAGAACTTCCGCCTCGCTATACAGGAACTCGGCCCAAGAACCCACAACCATGAAATATGGAAGCCAGCCATGGCTGTCCAGCATACGGAGGAACTTTTCGAAGGCATCTGCCTGTTTTGGCGTCATGAGGGCTCCCTTCCCAGAGCGCGTACGATCATCCTGCGTGCCTCTTTTTGATCCTTCAATGCCTGAAGATGCCTGTGCCTCATCTCAATTTGCTGCTGCAGAGCATCCGCATCTTTTTCAGGAATGTATTTGCTGCGCACTTTGTTGCCATCGCGCCACTGCAGATAATGATGCTTATGGCCATTGATATAGCGAATGCGAAGATACCCTTTCGGGAGTTGCTCTATTTCGGCTTCCAGTGACCTGCTCGACCTCAAAGAACGGGCATATTCCTCTTCTAGGACCTCTTCCAAAATCGTTGCCATTGCGTTCACCACCTCAGCAAGCAATTCAAGTAATTGCCCAAAAACGATATACCCTACATTTACAAGATCACAATATCAATGTAGGGTAATTTACCCTACATAATAATATATTCATTGCAATTGTAGGGTATATCTTTTAGCCATATCCGCCTGAGACGATTGACAGACATATACAGTCATAACAGGTACCCTCCTCGCAAACCGCATGCGTCATTTTCTCCCCATCCGCATTCCTACCATTGCTCCGAATGGCACAGGATTCTCTGGAGAGGGATGGGAGCTCTTGGCATCAGGCGCAGGCAATCATGGCATGTCACCGCTGCCTTTCTCGGATGGGCACGGCAATGCGATGGATGACGCACATATCCGCGCCATCCTCATCGAATATCTGAAGGCTTCCGGCGAGAAGATCCGCATCTACCAGGAGAAGTCTATCGGCGCCTCCATCTGCGACGTTATGGCTGTCACCGACAAGCTTTCCGGCTATGAGATAAAGAGCGACGTCGACAATCTCGAACGGCTCAGGAAGCAGATAGCCTCATACGACCTCTTCTTCGACCGCTGCTACATCGTGTGCGGCCGGGTTCACGAGGCACGGCTCGAAGAGCTGGTACCCTCCCACTGGGGCATCCTCTGCGTCACGGAATGCTCGATAGCGCTTGTGCGGAAGGCCAGGCCGAACCGTTCCGTCCAGCGCCGCAGGCAGCTTTCCATCCTCTGGAAGATCGAGCTCAAGAACATCCTTGTGAAGAACGGCCTTCCGCTCTATGCCCAGAAGAGCAAGGGCTTCATCGCAGACAGGATCTCGGAGGCTGTCCCTGATGACAGGCTCGGTCCTCAGATTGCAAAAGAGCTCATGAGCCGCGACTACTCCCTCTTCGATGCAGAAGACCCCACCATCCACGCAGAGGGCTCATCGGCACGCATGCGGGAAGTCGTCGATGCCCTCTCGGAGGAGGACCTCCGGGACATGAGCCTCGACCAATGGATAGCGCTCTTCCGAAGGGCGAAGGATGTCGCAAAGGCAAAGGAGTCTGCCGAGCAGGCAGCACCCATTGTCCGGAAGCCCCACGCAATCACCTATTTGAATAGTCAACCAGAGTGCGGATGTTCGCGCTTTCTCGAGCTGCGGTAATGCGCATCGGTGAGCATCAGATGGCGAAGGACCCTTGCGGTCTTCGGCCGCCTCTCGTCAGCCTGCCTGGCCCGGAAGAGATAGACGTACCAGTTGAGATACTCCTGGAGGTTCGAGGTCTTCATGCCCACGTATCCCTCCACGAAGCGCCTTATCCAGGCGCACAGGCTGTTGACCATCTTCATGCCTTCGAGATAGTCCGGATCCTCGGTGTCGGCCTTGAATGCGATGCCGGTCCCCTTCACGGCCCTGACGAGGGGGCTGTGGGCGCGCTCCTTGTCGTGCATGATCGTGGTCCCCTCGGCTATGTGGCCCTCCAGGGCCTCCCTGACCCTCTTCCCGCTCGGCTTCCCGTGCCCGCATACGACTGCG
>OMVT01000031.1 GCA_900314535.1 uncultured Olsenella sp.
TAATGTCGCGATTCCAGATTCTAGGACGGGGGCCTCCTTCTTTCCCGCAGGAGTGCCTTCAGGCAATCAGGTGCTTACACCAACTTCTACGACACGATCCTCGTACGCCTTCTCGCCCTCTCAGCTGCGCCATAGTCAGCTTGCTGACGTCCTCGCCAGCAAAGCGCATGGAGTACATCTTTCGTGCCACAGCAAGTCTGGTTCGAGTATTCGAAACAAGCTTTGCCTGCTGCTGCAGAAGAGCGCTCGAATGAGTCAGAGGCTGTCCGAAGGCATACATCCGGATGCCTCGTTCACCGACCCATACCACTGACACGCCGCTCTCCCCTATGAGCTTCATAGCATCATGCGTGATATCTGTGCCCGGCCCCAGCATGAGGACGCTGAGAATGGCTGAGGGCACATATGTCGTACCCTGGTCATTTCGTACGGTAATGGCATTGTCTGCTCGGTTGATCTTGCAATGCTCGAAATACAGAAACGAGATGCGATCCTCGACTCTTGCAAGGTCCGCAATATCAGGAGGAGGAGCACCTCTTTTCGCCGACGACCTCGATCCTGCGTTCTCGTCAGACATAGGCGCTCCTCCTGTCTTTCAATATGTTTCAGTCGCTCAGTGCAATGGCGCTATTGTCATCAGGCCACATCCAAATCCCTTGGCCCTGCCAATGCCGCAGCACAGAGACTTGCGGAACAGCTCCGAATCCCTCACTATCAGCACTCCATCAAATACCGCTGTATTGATTGTGACCTTGCCGTCACGATGCTTGTAGCGCTCGATGCTTCGATGGGTAACAGTGATGATTCGATTCCCATCGCTGTCTGTTGCAATTTCGAAGCCATGCTTCTCGCAGCGGTCCATCAGCCAGGTCAGCTGCTGCTCGACTGTCACATGGCCTTGGATGGTGCCGACCACTTTGTCGTTGGGCCTTCTTCCCTGATTCTGCATGACCTTTCTCGCAGGGTTTGCCTTGAGACGGAACTGCCATACCTGTCCTGCAGCAAGGGAATCAAGCACAGGAGAGTAGTCCTTCGTCTCCCAGCCTGTCGTAGAAGGCCAGCCAGCCTGTTCGACTATATGCGTAAAGTCTGGCTTAGAGGGACTCACGACATAGAGCCATACACCATCCTTCGCGTTCTTCGTAGAATCGATTCTCCAAAGAATGCGACCTGAGTCATCGCTGCGAAGCGCATTCGGCGGGAAAGCCTGTTCGATGGCGGCGTGCATCTTGTATGGCGAATTCACAAGCTGTACGGCCTGCATGCGAGCGATATTCAGCGGCATACGTGAGATATACACGTTGGCACCTCCTCTCAGAAGAAGCTCATTGGATCATGGCTGCCGTGAAACTCAATAGGCTGCTTGTCTGTTCCATCCTTGCGGGGAGCAGTTTCGCCCTCGAGGCCGGATATCTCTATCCGGCAGCGCCATGTCTTCCTGTTTGCATACTTGCGGCCACTGCCGCTAAAGGTAATCGGAATATCGGCCTGACTGATTCCTTCCTCATCAGCCTTGGCATCGCATACTGCTTCCAGTTCCCGTGTACGCGAGTGCTTTTTCCTGTAAGCCTGAGATGCAAGCCACGGAGCTTTCCCAAGAGCATCTCTCACGCCTTCATATTCCTCATGGAGGCCAAGCGACACCGGGCCATCAGGAGGACAAGAGCGCCTGCCAAGGTAAAGCGGCCAGCAGGGATGCTTCAATGCCGCATCGATATCCTTGAGCAGTTCGTCATCTCCGCCCAGTGCAGCCAGAAACTTCGCATCGGACAGATAATATCTGTACGAAAGCGGCATGCTTTTTCCTGCATCGCCGAGCGTCTTCTCGGTCTGAAAGTCAACAATCAGGTTTCCAGGCTGATCGGCACGAACTCCGAATTCGAGTGCAGCCAAGTCCTCGACGCTGTCTTCCCTTGACCGTCCAAGCGCAGCAGCCATCAATCCGATGACTCCGCTCTTTGTCGGTTCATTGCGCGTCGTCCTGCGCACAAAGCGCGAAGAATCGCCCCATGACTGCATTGGCCCAGAAAGTCTGAGCAGCAATACCGTCATTATGCTTCACCACCAGCCAGCACGTTCTTTACGCTAGCTTCGACCTGATCCAGCATCTCAGGGAACGAACAACCAGCCCCGAAGTCCTGGAGCGCCTCCGTTCCTCCATCCACGGCAGTCCACCATGCTGCAGCAGGAGCGTCTCCGTATGCACCAGAAATCTGCACGAGCGTCTTCGCAAGCTTATCCTCTGCCTGCCTAGAGATTGAAGTTCCTTCCTTGGCGCTGACCGGCTCTTCGAAGGCTGCAACACCATTTACTGGCTGGTCCTTGCGCAGCGCAACGAGAACAGCGCTTGGAAGCGTCCTGTTCGCGAACGTATTCTGCTTGCCTGTCGGCATAGCGGTCACAAACGCATCCAGGAACGCCTTCGTTGCTGCAGAGGTAGCATCTGCACCACCAAGCTGCTGCTCAAGAGTGTCAAGATTCACCGTTGCGTAGCGGTAGAGCGTAGAGGAATTGAAGCCAATGGTATCCAGCATTGCAGCGCCTGCATTGTCTTCTGCTGCAATATCATCGACAGCAGTGAAGTAATCGAACTCCTGCGAAATCTTGTCCACCGATATGGCGTGGGCAACCTGCGCGCTAGCATCGGTGTTCAGGTCAGGCGCATCGGCAAGCATCCTGCCGAAGAGCGCGATGTCCAGCGCCTGCACTCCGTGGAAAGCGCTCGACACCTGCTTCTTCAGTTCCTTGCTCGGCTTCGTAAGATCATCTCCGCTATCATGCGCCTTGATGGCAATAGCTGCGAGCTTGCTAATCTCCGAACGGGCGATGAAGATCAGATACTGCGTGACTGAGGTGCCCTGATCCTGGCCCTTGCGCTTTGACTCCTCAACCTTCACCCCTGTGATCTTGAGGACATCAGTAGCCATCGACTCTGCAAGATCGGCAAGTTCCGGACGCTGCTTCACGATCTCATCCGCAATCAGCGCGACCGCATGCTTCGACCTGACCCCAAGCTGGGAGCCATCCACGTGCTTGGAGAACTCTTCGCGCATGGCATGCTTCCATGCCTGGCTGGAAACACGAGACCGCAGATAGCCACCGTAGATTGCCGTCTTCGGCGTACCGGTATCGTCGCGATTGATGTCACAGGGCGGTACATTCTGGATTGCATAGATATCAACAAACATGGTTGCCTCCCGCTATTCTTCTTTGTCATTCTTTGTGCTCGTCGAAGATCCGACGCGATAATAATCTCTCGCCCATGCCTCGAAGACTTCCTGCCGCATATCTTCGAACTGGAGCTTGAGCAAATCGCCGGCCAACCTGCCGAAATCAAGCTGAATCTGGCTATCTGCCGCATGCATGAGCTGTATCAGAGCCCGAATTCCATTCTCGAGAGAATTGAAGTCTGTTGCTGATTCCAGCACAGCCATACGTCTCCTGACGCCGGGAGCGCCTTTGTCATCTCCCGATGCAATGCGTCCGCATGCCGAACCGAAAGTACCCTCGTTTCCCTTGGAGCCGATCAGAGCAACAGGATATTTCTTCGATTGCTGGAGCATTGCATAGTATCTGAGAGATGCACGTATGCTGAGCAGCTCCTTGTGCTCGACTGCTGGTCCGTATCCCAAATCAGGCAAATCCTCGAAGAGTTCCTCTCCTACGACAATCCAGGGTGCTCCTCCCTGCTGGTCGGTCTTGCGGAGACGCGCCAGGCTCGCACGTGCCGAAGAGGAGCCTGCCAGATAGGCTGACTGCAAGCCTCCGACTTTGCGATTGACGCATATGCCAAGTGTCTTTGCACATGTTGATATGGACATGACATCACGCCCCTTTCGCATCCGAAACAGCCGCGTTGGCATTCGTGCCTTCCGCAGCGACGTTCGGTTTTCCCAGGATCTTGTTTAGGCTGCCGTGAAGGATGGCAACAGCCCGTCCGGCAGTCATGCCCTCATGCTCGTCAAAGAACGAACGCTGGGAGGACTGCACGTAGCCATTCGCGATGCTCAGCAGCTTGAAATGAACTTCCTGCTTCCAGGATTCGCTGAAGTCATAGGCTTCTTCCTGGTTGCTCGGAAAGTGCGCAAGCCGGCTGCGGCATATCGAATCAAGCTCGCTGTATGCAAGCTCTCGAACCTTCTCGCGTTCAGCTCGCGCAACATCTTTTGCTGCCTTATCGCCCGCTGCACGCTGTAGATTGGAAACGAAGTTTACCAGTGCACCTACAGACTGATCGACTAGGTCCACCACCTCTACAGCTCTCTTGCATGAAGCGGCATCATGAGACAGCAGGGATGAGCTCATATCGAACACATCGTCTATGGCATCCGAGAAGACGCTGCTTTGAGTGCCATATGTCATCCCCTGTGCATGTATTGCGAGCACCGGCAGATCATGGTCATCTATTGCATGCACCGAACGCAGCAGCTCTGCCCACCTGACAACGCCAGGCCGCAAATCATCTCCTTCAGCAGAGACAATCGAACTAAGACCTCTCCAAATGGATCTCGAAGAATCATGCACTTGCGGCATGCGAGGAGGAACGGGAAGGCCAAGACGCTTCTGCTGTGCCTCGCTCCTTCTCCAGGCTGTCATAGGTTCAGCGGCATCTGCATTCAGAACGCTTGGAATATCGCCGTAGCAGCTGATGACGCCGGTGACGCGTTTTCCGTCTGCTGAGGGGATGAGACGCATCCTTCGCGACTGCCAGGTATACGCCTGAGCAGGACCGCAGGGCTCGCCCGGCTTTGCGTCTTTGAGATCGAAGCTATGTGAATCGAGCTCCCACGCAGGAATATCCTTTTCATCCCCTACGATTGGAGTGGACTTCCGGTTGGAATCATAGAGCACCCAATTGAGCATCAGCGTCTCAAAGAGCGAATGTCCCTCAAGGAAGATGCCGCCTTCTGCCCCCAGCATTCCAGTTCCAACAGAGCCTTTCGGAGCATAGACCTTTCCTGACTTCACATGAGTGTTGCCAACAACAGCAGGCTTGATTCCTGCTGTCGCATATGACTGCTGGAAGATCAGCCACCTCGCAGCTTCTGCGAAACTCAGACTTTCGAGCGTGCCCTTATCCCTCATGGAAAACAGGTACTTGTCATCCTTGGGAACATCTGCAACCAGCTCTCCGACCCCGTCCGAATCCTTGCCTGAGTAGACAAGACCGGGAGTCTGATAGAACGGATGCTGGCTGTCAAAGAGATCGAACCTGTCCTTGAAAAAGTCAAGATACTGGCAGATGGGCTCCATATCAAAATGTCCAGCTTGCCAAATCTCTCCCCAAGTCTTCAGAAGACTTTTTTCATCGTCTCCTTCCGGCAAAGGATAGGCACGGTAAAGAACTGCCAGCATCATTCTGTATATAGGCAGGACTTGTTCTGGGATGTCGCCTGACAGCTCTTTGATAGAATCTGCTTCCTCGAAAGCCGTTTTGAGCGAGATTTCTCCCAAGCTTCCATCCAGATACACCGCTGGCATCCATGCGTCCATGCAAAGATCGAACGATGGCTCTTGCTTCTGGTCTGTCATACTTCCTCCTCTCTTTCAGACCGTTTAACTCATCAACCCCGCCGATGCGGGGAACACTTGCGACCCTTCACATAACACGGGTCATCCCCAGCATCTCAAGGGAACAAGTCCATATCCGCCTCCCCTCATCAGAAGCTATCGCTTTGCTAGCTATAAATATAAACTCAACTGTTATGTGAATGTAATTCTATCCGCGAACGGTAGCCAAACCGCTATGAAGGGAATACTCCAAGACCTTGCCATTGAGCTCAGTCTGATACTCGCTATTCTCCCCCTGATGCATGACAAGAAGAAGCTGTCCGGCGAGCCATGGAGACTGCTGCCAGCATGATACGTATGGCCACGATTTGTCTTCTAGCTCATGGATAACGTTGTCGATGTCCTTGAGCGGGCAGATAGAAAGAGGCAGTCTTACGGCGCACTGCAGCAAGAGCGATGCCGCTGCACGTTCCGGCTCGCAGTCACAGGGAAGCTGCGCTCCCTTTGGCACATCCTTGCTGCCAACCCAGGGCATGAGGGCGATGCCGCCATCCTCTGTCTCTCTAACCAGCAGCACTTCGACAGTTTCCTGCGTATCGCGGACAGCACGTTGGCCTTTGTCGGAGTCTCTTGGATCTTCTTCCAGCACCTGCTGAGATTCGGCAAGCTCGATCAGGCTGCCATCGTTTTTTGCAACTTTAGCAACATCATGCAGCAGGTATGTCTGCGCCCTTTCCGTCTTTCCCTCGTTCTTTTTCGATCTTTCTTTGCAGGCTTTCTCATACCTCGCCATCCATGCATCTGGGATGAGCGCCTTCACTGCATCGGAGTATGCAGTCCTGACCAGCCGCGGTATGTCATGTGGCAAAGAAATTTCCGTGTCTGCCCTTTCATCTGCCATCCCCAGCATCGCAACGCTTTCAAGCAGCGTCGCCTGGTCATATACGTTTGCTACCCCCAATGCGAATTTCGGACCATCCTCGCTCCATTCGGAAATGCCCCTGATGAGGCACCGTGCCCGTCTCAGCGGCTCTGGGCGACTGCATTCTGCAGCTCCTCTTGCATGCCTGTGCGTTCTGCCCAAGCGCTGCAGCAACAGGTCAATTGGTGCAATATCGCTTATGAGCACATCGAAATCGATATCGAGCGACTGTTCGAGAACCTGTGTCCCGACAACGACAAGAAGGGCAGGTCTCATGCCATTCTCGACAGTTGCCTCGGGACCCAGCTTATCCCTCAGGCTCTTCTCTCTTGCAAAACGATCTATATCCATGAACCGGGAATGATCCAGTACAACTGCATCCTGTCCGAAGCATCCAGAAAGCACCCGCTCTGCCGCCTGTGCGCGACCTACCGTATCGCAGATGATGCCCACGCAGCCTCCATCCTTGAGGAGCTGCTTCAATGTCTCTGCAAGAGTCTCGATATCGTCTCCGATAAACTCGGCACTGACGGTGACACTGCGTCCAGATGCTGGAACTTCAGTCCACTTCTCTTTTAGCCCCTCCGTATAGGTCAGAAGCGGATATGCGCCGAGTGCAGGTTCATCCGCAGCGGCTGATTCATCAGAAACAGCAGAGGCCAATTTCTTCCTGAGATATGGAGGCAACGGTTTTGCGGACTTGTTATCTGCAGGCCCATCAGCTGCCCCTCTGCCAGAAAGATATGATCTGACCATGCTCTCTTGCTGGCCAATAGGCAATGTGGCTGAGAGCAGTATTGCTGGCACGTGCCAGAATCCTAGCCACTCCAGAAGCCGTTCGAGATACTGGCGCATATAGAGGTCGTAAGCATGACACTCGTCGATGATGACGACCTTGTTCGTTATGGCAAGCTGGCGAAGGGACAGATGCCTCATGCAGAGAGCTCCCATGAGTACCTGGTCGACCGTGCAGACCACAAAGTTTGAAAGCATGCCACGCTTGCGTCCCAGCATCCATTCAGAGATTGTCACACCATCCGCTTTGCCATCATCGTCTGTATGGACCTTGCGGGACGCTCTCCAAGATTCTCTGATGATGCCCTGGAATTGCTCGTTCAGCCGCGATTTGCCATGTGCCAGATAGATGCTTTTCTCATCCCCTCCTTCTGCTTGAGGAAGACGGTCAAGCCATTCATCGACACGACTAAACATTGCATCGGTCGTTGCCATGGTCGGCAGAGCCACGCAGACGCCGCCCATGCCGCAGCGATATGCCATAAGCTCTGCAGCAGCAAGAGCTGCCTCCGTCTTTCCCTCTCCCATAGGAGCTTCGATGATGAGGAGTCCGGGATCTTTCGTCTCCCAAGCAATCTTTGCAGCAGCGACCTGCACAGGCCGTGCATGCGCCCCTGCAGGAAGATTGAATCTCGATGCGAAGTATTCTTCGAACGGCTGCACGACAGGAGGCTCTTCATTCCATGACGGAAGTATCGATGCGTTCTGCCAGGCTCTATCAACTCTTCCCTTCAGCTTTTCATCGCCAATCGAGTCATAGACAGAGCAGGTAGGGAAAAGGTCCTGGTTGCTTGCCAGCCAGTCTGCCATGATGAGGAAACCGTCTACCAGGCTCTCTGTAGCCACAGTCAGATGGTGATGGGCAATTCTCCGGAGATGCGCTTCATCGATACCTGCCATGCTCAGGGCATGATCGATGAGCTCGTTCTGGACTTCCTTCCAATTGCCGGCGCTTTCTGTCCATCCAAGCTCCACCAGCTTGCCTTCTCCATCGCTGATGCGGGAAAGGCTGGGGAAGTTGCCATGATGAGCACCGATGATGCTTGCGATGGCGTCTATCTGTCTCTTGCAGTGCCAGGAATCCTGCTGCTCTTCTTCGCCGAAGACCTTGGATTCGAGGTAATCGGCAAGGATAATCTCGCCGGCTATAGGGTGTGTCGGATCTTTCTCATTTCGTAAGGTCTCTCGAACATGCAGGCCAGCCTCTTCCGGCATGCTCCGCAGATCGGTTTTCGCCTCGAAGATCGGAGTTGCCTTTCCGACATCATGAGCCCCGCAGATGAAGATGACGAAAGCCCTCGCAAGCTGCTCGTCTCCATCAAATGCCCCAGCAATGACTTTGCGTGTCGATTTCGGGAGCCATTGATCCCAAAGCTTGCCTGCAATGCCAGAAGCATCGCTCAGATGGACAGAAAGTGGAAGCCAGGTCGGATCGCCCTCTTCATTGGGCTCGCCTGTCTTGCCCCAGAGGGAACGTGCCTGTTTGGAGAGCACATGCTGTACCTTTGCTTCTTCCGACATCCTCATCACCCGCTGCAGTAGGCATATCGATAGGAGTCCCGCTTTCATACAGCACTCTAAACCATGAGCCAGACAGAAATAGGTATTCGCGCTGTCGGGAATCTAACAGGAAGAGCCTCCCAGCATGGGAGGCTCTGACCAAACGCTTTATATGCAGTTGAGCATGAGGTACGAGCTACCAGCCGCGCCTTCTGGAAGCACGATTGCCGCCACGGCCCATGCCGGGCATGCCGCCCATTCCAGGCATGCCGCCCATGCCCTGTGCCTGCCTCATCATCTGCTGGAGCTGACGATTGGAGATCTTGCCGTTCTTGGAAGCCTGCTGAGACATCTGGCGCATCTTGCCCATCATCTTGTTCATCTCGCTCCACTGCTTGAGGAGCTGGTTCACTTCCTGGACCGTCCTGCCGGAACCGGCAGCAATGCGCTTTCTCCTCTGGCCATTGATGGTCTTGGGCCTTGCCCTCTCCTCTTTTGTCATCGACCGTATCATGGCCTCGATGCGCTTGAGCTGCTTCTCGTCCTCGATGTCTCCTGCCTGCTTGAGCATGCGCTCGCCACCAGGCAGGGATGCGATGATCTTCTTGACGCCGCCCATCTTGCGGATCTGCTGCATCTGGGTCAGCATGTCGTCCATGGTAAAGCCCTCGCGCAGCATCCTCTCGGCATCTGCAATGGACTGCTCGTCAGCCGTCTTCTGGGCCTGCTCGATGATGCCCACGACATCGCCCATGCCGAGGATCCTCTTTGCCATGCGGTCAGGATGGAAGACCTCGAGGGAGTCCGGCTTCTCGCCCATGGACACGAACTTGATGGGCTTGCCGGTCACGGCACGCACCGAGAGGGCGCCGCCGCCACGGGCGTCGCCGTCGAGCTTCGACATGATGACACCGTCGAAGTCGACGCGCTCGGCGAAGGTCGAGACGACGTTCACGATGTCCTGGCCGGTCATGGCATCGACGACCATGAGGATCTGGTCGGGCTTGACCGCATCCTTGATGTCGACAGCCTCCTGCATCATCTCTTCGTCGATCTGGAGACGCCCTGCCGTATCGACGATCACGATGTCGTTCATGCCGTCGACAGCAGCCTTGATGGACTCCTTCGCGACCTTGACAGCGTCCTTGCCGTCACCACGGTAGACAGGGACGCCGATCTCCTTGCCCAAGGTCTCCAACTGGTCTGCTGCAGCAGGACGGTGGGTATCGCAGGCAGCGAGCAGGGGCTTGTGGCCCTGGCCCTTCAAGAGGTAGGCAAGCTTCGATGCCGCCGTCGTCTTGCCGGAGCCCTGGAGGCCGACGAGCATGATGACATTGGGCGTCCTGTTCTGGGCAAGCGTGAGCTTCGACTCGGTCGTGCCGAGGAGCTCGGTCAGCTGGTCGAGGACGATCTTCACGACGTTCTGGGACGGCGTGAGCGAATCCAGGACCTCGGCCGAGAGGCACTTCTCCTTGCAGGAGGCAACGAAGTCCTTCACGACGCGGTAGTTGACATCCGCCTCGAGAAGGGCCATGCGGATCTCGCGCATGGCGACATTGATGTCGTCCTCGGTCAGGCGGCCCTTGCCGCGCAGCTTGTCGAGGGTGTCCTGCAGGCGGTCAGAAAGGCTGTTGAACATCTATCGATTCCCTTCATTCTCTCCCACAAGCGCACGGCAGAACGACAGGGCATCGAAGGACTGGAAATCCTCCGCTCCCTCGCCGACGCCGATGCGGTAGATGGGCAGGTTCAGCTGATGAGAGATGGCGACAGCGATGCCGCCCTTTGCCGTGCCGTCGAGCTTCGTGACGATGAGGCCGTCCACATCGAGGGCATCGTTGAATTCCTTGGCCTGGAGAAGGCCATTCTGGCCCGTCGTGGCATCGATCACGAGGACGACCGAGACAGGATAGGAGCTCCGCTTCCTTGTGACATTCACGATCTTGGCAAGCTCGCGCATGAGCTCAGGGCTCGTATGGAGACGTCCTGCGGTATCGATGAGGACAAGCTGCGCCCCCATCTTCTCTGCCGCATCGACGACGTCGTAGCACACCGACGCCGGGTCTGCTCCCCTCTCGCGTGTGATGACGGGCACGTCGACCCTTGTGCCCCAGACCTCAAGCTGCTCGATGGCAGCAGCACGGAACGTATCGGCGCCGCCGATGAGGACGCTCTTTCCATGCCTGTGGGCATCTCCCGCAAGCTTGCCCACGGTCGTGGTCTTGCCGGCGCCATTGATGCCGACAAAGAGGACGACGGACGGAAGATCGGTGAAGGGGTCGCGCTCCACAGGAGCAAACTCCTGGGCAAGGCGCTTGGCGAGGGCTTCCCTCAGCTGAGGCGCTGTCTTCAGATTCTTCTTTGCCGCTTCCTCGCGCAGGTCATCGGTGACCTTCATGGCGACCTCTGCTCCCATGTCGCCCATGACAAGGGTGTCTTCGAGGTTCTCCCAGAACTCCTCGTCGACCTCGCCGCCCATGTAGAAGAGCTCGTTCATGGCCTCGCACGAGCGGGAGAGGCCATGCTTCAGCCTGTCAAAAAGTCCCATCTTAGGCATCGACCACCTTTCCTGTAGCATGATCCAGCCGCTGCGACACGACATGGCTCACACCATCCGCCTGCATGGATACACCATACAGGACATCTGCCTGTTCCATCGTACGCCGCTGGTGGGAAATGACGATGAGCTGCGTCGATTCCTTCAGGATATCTATTGCCATCAGCAGCTTCCCGAGATTCGATTCGTCGAGTGCCGCCTCCACCTCGTCGAAGACATAGAAGGGGACGGTACGGGTCTTGTAGACCGCAAAGAGGAGTGCAAGGGCCGTCAGCGACTTCTCGCCGCCGCTCATGAGCGTCATCTTCGCAATCCTCTTGCCCACAGGCTGCGCCACGACCTCGATGCCGGTCTCGGAGAGATGGTCCGGGTCCGTCATCTCGATGTGGGCATGCCCTCCCGGGAAGAGCATCGCAAAGATGTCCTGGAAGTTCGTGTTCACCTGGTCGAAGACCGCAAGGAAGCGGTTCTTCATCTTCCGCTCGATGGCAGCCGTGATCTTCGCAAGCGAGGCCCGTGCGCTCTCGAGGTCCTCCACCTGCTCGTGGATGTAGTCTGCACGCTCCTTGAGCTGCGTGTACTCATCCATGGCGACCTCGTTCACAGGGCCGATCTTGGCAAGCTGCGCCTTGAGGGAGTCACGCTCCTCCTCGAGCGCTCCCCTGTCTTCAGGCTCCGGGAGATTGAGCGCTTCCTCGAGCACGGCGCCTGTCTGTGCAATCGCATTGATCGCGTTCTCGACCTGCACCTCGAGCTTGCCGCCTTCGACCTTGAGGTCCTGCGACGTGGTCTTTGCGCGTTCGAGCGCAGCGGAGGCCTCGTCGACTGCTGCCTTCGCTTCGTGGATCGTCTTCTTGAGGTCTTCAGAGTCTGCCTCGGCGAGGCTTGCCTGATCGGAGAGACGACGTCCCCACTCGTCTGCTGCTTCGATGAGGGTACGGTAGCGCTGATGGAGCGGGTCCACACGATCGCGCAGCACATCGAGTGCCTCTGCCGCCTTCTTTGTGGCATCGATGCGCTCTGTGAGCGTCTTGTCCCTCTTCTCGAGCTCGTTCGTTCTTGTCTCGAGATGACGGAGACGCTCCGTGACCGTCGCGAGCCTGAGCTTCGCGTCGGAGAGCTTGCGCTCGAGATCGGACTCTTCACGCGATGCCTCGCTGCGCTTGCTCGAGAGGTCGTCGAGCTCCTCTGTGAGCTTCTTCACGCGGGCAGCTGCCTCGTCTGCCTTGCCGTGATGGATCTCCACCTCGGAGCGTGCCTTCTCGACCTTCGATTTCGCCTCTTCGCGGCGCTTCTCGACGCCTGCCTTCTCGGACGCTGCCTGGCGTGCCTGCTGCTCGAGGCGTCCTATCTCAGAGGTCACGGAGCTGAGCTCGGCACGGGTCTGAGCAAGCTCGCCCTTTGCCTTGGCCTCGCTGTCGCGGGCACCGGACAGCGCCTTCTCGAGCGAGCGCTCCTTGGTCTCTGCCTCTTTCTGCGCCGCTTCGAGCGCTCCCATGCCGTCCTCGAGGGCACGGATGCGGCGCTTGCGCTCAAGGGCGCCCTGCTCGACGCCACGGCCGGAGCCGACGACGCAGCGTCCGTCCGGAAGCACCGTGACGCCGTCCTCCGTGACGAAGGTATAGGCAGGCCACTGCTCGTGGGCCTCTATTGCCGCACGCGCAGTGTCGACGATGCGCACATCGCCGAGAAGAGCGGAGAGCAGCTTCTCTGCACCCTTCTGTGCATGGACAGAATCGATCAGGGCTGTGCCTGCCACACCGCCTGTTGAAGGGAGCTCTGTGGCTGCTGCCTTCTTCGAGACGATCGTCGCCGTTCCCTTGGCGCCGTGGATCCCGAGGGCAGACGACGCTACCGTTGCAGCATCCTCCGCATCCTCCACGACAAGTGCTGCCATATCGTCGCCCAGAAGGCGCTCCACGAGGTCGTCGAGCTCAGGCGGCACGTCGAGCGCATCGCCCAGGCGGCAGACAATCCTCTCCTTCACATCGCCGCGCTTGGCAAGAGCACCTGCAAGCGGGCTTGCACTTTCCTGCGAAGCATCGACCGAGCGAAGCGCCGAAAGCGAGGCTTCGGCCTGCGAGAGCTTGCGGCGTGCATCCTCGAGGGTACGCCGTGCATCTGCTGCCTCGTCCTGGCTCTTCCGGATCGTCTCATGGGCCGCATCTGCACGTTCCTGCGCAGCGGTCCTCGCCTCTTCGAGCTCAGCCTTGCGTCCGCGCCTCTCCGCAAGCGTCTCTTCGCAGACGGAGAGCGTCTCTTCGAGGCTTGAGATCCTGCTTGCATACATCTGGTCCTCGACCTCGGCATTCGAGATCTGGTCCTTGAGACGCGCATAGGCGACGGTCTCCTGGTCGGATTCCCGCTGCGCTGCGCGCTGCTCGCCCACCAGCTTCGACTGGCGGTTTCCAAGCTCGCGGCGCCTGTTGGCTGCGTTCTGCACTTCAGGCGTGAGCTCACGTACCTGACGCTTGAGCTCGTTTGTCTGCACCTGGGCATCAGAGAGATCTCCCTGCATCTCCGAGAGCTCGCGTGCGGCATCTGCCTTCTGCTTCTCCATGGACGAGAGGCTCGACCTCATCTCGGAGAGGCGGGAGACCATGTTCTTGCCCTTCTCCTCCAGGATGCGGATGTCTGAGTCGAGATGGGACTGGATGTCCTGCATATGGCGGCGCTGCTCGCCGAGGTCGCCTACGAAAAGGCCCTTCTCCTCGAGCAATGCCTGGAGATGGTCGAGCTCGTCGGTCTTCTTCTGGAGCTGGTACTTGCCGAGGTCGACGGCGGCATCAGCTTCCTTCTGGCGCTGCTGGAGCATTCCATGCTGCGCCTGGAGCTGGCGAAGATCGTCCACAGCCAAGATCTGCGTGACCTCGGAGAGACGGTCCTGGATCTCATGACTCTTCTGTGCCTTCGTGACCTGGCGCTCAAGCGGGCGGAGCTGGCGCGTGATCTCGCGCTGCACATCCTTGGCACGGGTCAGGCTCTGGTCCATGCTCTTGAGCTTGCGCTCGCTTCTCTCCTTGCGCCTCCTGTGCTTCGAGATGCCGGCAGCTTCCTCGATGAGCTCGCGGCGATCTTCCGGCCTGCTTGCGAGGACCGAATCGAGCTTTCCCTGAGAGATGATCGAATGGGTGTCCTTGCCAAGTCCCGAGTCATGGAGGATGTCCTGGATATCGAGAAGACGTGCCGGGGCTCCATTGATCAGGTACTCGGACTCGCCCGACCTATACATGCGACGGGTGATCCCCACCTCGTCGAAGTCGATCGGCAGCGTATGGTCCGAGTTGTCGAGCACAATCGTGACTTCTGCCATGCTCACCGGCTGTCTGGCCGAGGAGCCGGAGAAGATGACATCCTCCATAGCCTGGCCACGGAGCATCTTGGCAGACTGCTCTCCCAGAACCCACAGGATCGAGTCGGAGACATTCGACTTGCCGCTGCCATTCGGTCCCACCACGACATTCAGGCCTGGGTCGAATGTCATGCTGGTCTTGTCGGCAAATGATTTGAAGCCCTTGAGGGTCAGCGACTTGAGGTACACGGGTGGGAAAGCCTTTCGGATGCGGGAGGAAAAGGACTGCTACTGGATTGGCTTGCGGAAGTTCTCTTTGAGACGGCGCAGTGCATCTTCTGCTGCTGCCGTCTCGGACTCCTTCTTCGAGGAGCCGGATCCACGTCCGATGCGGCTGCCCTGCACAAGCACGACACTCGTAAAGGTCGGATTGTGTGCAGGCCCTTCCTCGCTCTCAAGCTTGTAGACCGGAGCGCACTTGAGGTCCTTCTGCGTGACCTCCTGGAGCCTGCTCTTCGGAGAGAGCGGGCGCTGTGCACGCTCTGCCACCATGTAGGGCGAAAGCGTATCGCGCACAAACATGTGCGTCCGCTCATACCCTGCATCGAGGTAGAGGGCGCCGACGATGGACTCGTAGACGTTCTCGAGCGCCGAGTGCATGCCACGGGCACCCGTCCCCTTCTCCGACTCGCCGAAGATGATGAGAGAGCCGATGCCCAAAGCCTCGCCTACCTCGGAGAGCGTCGCTCCCGAGACAAGCGAGATCTTGAGGCGCGTGAGCTGTCCCTCGTCCATGTTCGGGAACTTCTCGAAGAGGTCGGTCGCAACCATCGCGCCGAGGATGGAGTCGCCAAGGAACTCGAGGCGCTCATACGAGGCCCAGATAGGCTCGTTCTCCACGGCCGATGGATGCGTGATGGCAGAGACGATGAGCTGACGGTTCTCGAAATGGTAGCCAAGCATCTTCTCTGCAGCAGCGACGTGCTCGTCTACGTATGCAGCTGAATTGTTCTCTTGCACCTACAGGACCTTCTCAATCGCGTCGACAGCATCCTTCACGGAGTCGATGCTCGCAAGCACCTCGTCGGGAAGCGTTGCGTCGAACTCTTCCTCGAAGGCCGTGACAAGCTCGAGACGGTCGAAGGAATCTGCACCGAGGTCCTCGAACGTCGTGGCTTCTGTGATCTTCGAAGCATCGGCGCCGTCGATCGTGTCGGCGACGATGTCCTTCACCTTTGCAAGAATCTCATCGCGGGTCATGAGCTCCGCCTTTCTCTTGTCTGGATATACGAGGCCTATTGTACCCGGTCATTCGTGAGGCTGCAGGATTGCTGGATCTCGAGCGGCAGACGGGCGCGCACGACCTCTGCGCAGGCAAGCGTGGCTGCCTTGACAGCTGCTGCATTCGAGGAGCCATGGCCCTTCACGACAGGAGCGCGAAGGCCCAGAAGTACCGCACCGCCGTAGCGGTCACCGGAAAGCTCCGATGCCACAGCCTTGAGGGCGGGCTTCATGAGGAGGGCACCGATGGCTGTCTTCTTGGAAGAGCCCGCCTGCTCCTTGATCTGCGCGACGAGGAACTTGGCTGTGCCCTCGATGCTCTTGAGCGCCACATTGCCCGTGAAGCCATCCGTGACGATCACATCGAACGTGCCATTCAGGATATCCGTGCCTTCGGCATTGCCGACAAAGCCGCAATTGCCCTCGGCAAGCGCCGCATGGTATGCGAGCGCCATCTCGGAGCCCTTCGTATCCTCGGAGCCATTCGAGAGGAGGCCCACCTTCGGATTGTCGGTGCCGAGCGCCACCTTTGCATAGGCGCGTCCCATATGGGCGAACTGGACCATGACCTCAGGCTTCACATCGGCGTTCGCGCCGAGGTCGAGCATCACGGTCTTGTGGCCGCCGACGCCGGGACACGGCAATGCGAGCGCCGGGCGCTTGATGCCCTTGATGCGGCCGATACCGAAGGTGGCAGCCGTAAGGACGGCGCCCGTGGAGCCGAAGGAGCAGAGTCCCTCTGCCTCGCCTGCATGCACGGCTGCAGATGCGCGCACGATGCTTGAATCCTTCTTGGTGCGGATGGCATTGGCAGGATGCTCGTCCATATGGATGACCTCGGTCGTCACCAGCGGACGTGCCCCTTCATGCTTCTCGCAGAACGGCGTGACATACTCGTCTGCTCCAGCCACAAGGACCGTCAGGTCGGAATCAGCGGCGAGCGCCTGCGCTACGCCTTCGAGGACGACTTCGGGCCCCTTGTCTGAGCCCATCACATCGACACAGATGGCTGTCATGTCTGCTCCCATCTCTTGCCTGGCCCCATAAGGAAGGAGGCCGGCCCCAGAAGGGCCGGCCTCCCAGGCCACGTCTCTGTTGGATAGCGCGAACTACTCGGTGACGACGACCTCGCGGTCCTTGTAGTAGCCGCAGTTCGGGCACACGTGATGCGGAAGCTTAGGTGCACCGCACTGTGGGCAAATGGAACGAGCCGGAGCGGCGAGCTTGCTGTTGGCCGAACGACGAGTGTGCGTGGCGCCGCGACCCTTTTTCTGCTTAGGTACTGCCATCTTGACCTCTCTTTGACCTTCTGACGCCGGAGTGCATACCGGCGGTCTTGCCTCAGAAACACACAATAAGACACTATACCACGCACATGCTATCGATGCGCGCGAACAGCAATTCTACATCTTGGACCTATTCGGTGCTACTTGTCCAGATGGAGATCTTTCAGAACGGCGAACGGGTTCTGCGCAAGCTCTTCCTCTTCGCGCTTCTTCGCGCAGCCGCAGTCTCCCTCGTTCAGGTTGGCGCCGCACGTCGGGCAGAGGCCCTTGCAGTCAGGCTTGCAGAGCACGACATAGGGCGTATCCATCAGAAGCGCGCCCATGAGGGCATCGGTGATATCGACCGTGGAATCGTCAGAGACGAGCGCATAGTCGACGCCTGCCTCTTCCCCATCCTCGTCCTCGCTCACCTGCTCGGCCGCATCGTCCGGAGCCTTGAAGAGATAGTACTCATCCACCTCTCCTGCAACATCGAACTCGGCAGGCTCGAGGCAGCGGTCGCAGGTCCCCACGACATGAGCCTTCAGGATGCCCGTAAGAAGTATGCCTTCGCCGGCATTCGTCAGCACGACATCGTAGTCGAAGCCGCCCGGCAGCTCGAAGTCATGGTCGCCCAGGCTATAGCCGTCGATATCCACATGCCCGACCTGGGGCACGGAATCGCCAGGATTGGCCAGGCGCTCATCGAGCGCAATCGTGATATTGAAATCTCTGCTCATGCAATCACGCTACCAAGGCACATCGTTCGTGTTGTTGCGCGGGCCCGAGTTCTCGGAGAGCGTCTGGCGCGTGCGCGTCACCGTGCTCGTGAGCGACTTCAGGTTGTCCTCGAGGTGTGCAAGCACCGTGTCGGCATACTCTTCCGCGTTGTAGCGGGTATCGCGCTCGTACTGGGCAGCCTGGTCGCGGATGGAGTCAGCCTGCTGCTGGGCGATCCTCACGACCTCCTGGTCGCCTGCCAGGATCATGGCCTGCTGCTGGGCATCGGCGATGATGGAATCCGCCTGCTGCTGCGCACGCTGGATGGTCTCCTGCTGCTCCTTGACGATGCGGCGTGCCTCCTGGAACTCCGTCGGGAAGACACGGCGGATATCGTCGATGATCTCGTAGATGTCGTTCGCATCCACGATCTTGCGGCCGCCACCACCGGTAAGGGGAGTCTTCGCCTCGGTGACAAGCTGCTCAAGCTCATCGAGCAGGCTTTCGGTTTCCTCACCTGGCTGCATTCTCGGCTCCTTTCAGGGCACACAAGGGGCAACATGCCCCTTCTGGCATCACTTCATATTCCATACCAGAATACCGCTTCATGCGGCCTTCGTGCATCAGCGTGCCTGTGCAAAATGCTCTTTCAAGGCACAGGAGACGCTCGGCGGCACGAGCAGATCCACATCCGAACCAAATGAGGCAAGCTCGCGCACGATCGAAGACGACACATAGCCATATTCCGGACTCGACATGACAAATATACTTTCTATATCCGGAGCAAGGCGCGAATTCAAGCTTGCCTGCTGCAATTCATATTCAAAATCCGTAATCGCGCGCAGGCCCTTGACAACGCCGCCAGCCCCTACCTCATGGCAGAAGTCGACAAGCAGGCCCGTGAGCGGCTTCACATCGACGCCTTCTGTCACGTTGGCCTCTTCGAGCGCCTGCTTCACGAGGTCGACACGCTCCTGGAGCGTGAACATCGTGCCATTGCCGTGCTTGCCGCGGGAGAGTGCGACACCGACCGTGACCCTTGGGCAGATCTTGAGCGCGCGCGAGATTACGTCGATATGGCCATACGTCACCGGATCGAACGTGCCCGGCACGACGAGGTGCGTGATGGTGGATGATGCAGCCATTCATGACTCCTTTATCTTCCAGAGCTCCACGGCAGTGGAGCCATAGCGTTTGGACTTCAAGAGCTCTGCTCCTGCAAGCGGAAGCGCATCCCCCGTGGCAGAGCGCTCATAGAGCACAAGGCAGCCCTCCTTGAGCATCCCCTGCTTCCTGGCTTGATCGACAAGGCCCGCCACCTCTTCTGCCGGCATCTTGTAGGGAGGATCGAGGAAGACCGCATCGAAAGGAGCGCCCGGAAGAGAGCCCCGGGCAATCGCCGTGGCCGTGGCAGAGGAGATGACATGGGCCTGCTCGCGTCCTGCCCCGACAGCAGCAAGATTTCGCTTGATGCGCGCTGCTGCCTTCCTGTCCTGGTCGATGAAGGTCGCTTTCTCCATGCCGCGGGAGAGCATCTCGATTCCGAAGGCACCAGAGCCGCCGAAGGCATCGAGCACATGCCTGCCCGAGAGGTCGAGCCCGAAGGCGCTCTCCATCATGGAGGCCAGGGCTTCCCTCACCCTATCCGTCGTCGGGCGTGTGACAGAGCGTCCCTGAGGCGCTTCGAGGGGATGCCCCTTCCATATGCCGCCGACCACTCTCACGCCCGTTCTACCTCCTCGAAATAGGCACCGAAGCGTGCCCTCATCTCCTGTGCCAGAAGCACATGCTCAGGCTCTTCCAGTGCCGGGTCTTCCTCTGCCACATTGCGCGCATCCACGTAAGCATACTGCACAAGATCGGTATCCTCGGCCAGGTCTGCGACGCGAAGCGCCACGCCTCCCGACTGCCTATAGCCCAGAAGCTCGCCTTCATGCCTGAGCGAGAGGTCGAGCTCTGCAAGCTCGAAGCCATCCGAGCTCTTCTCGAGCGCAGAGAGGCGCTTTCTTGCAGGAGAGCCTTTCCTGGCTGCCGCAACGAGAAACACCTGCCCCGAGATCTTGCCTCTGCCGACACGGCCTCTCAGCTGATGGAGCGTGGCCAACCCAAAGCGGTCTGCATCGAAGACGATCATGACGGTGGCATTCGGGACGTCGACACCGACCTCGATGACGGTCGTCGAGACGAGCACATCGATCTCGCCTGCTGCAAAGCGCCCCATCACCTCATCCTTGTCCTGGGCAGACATGCGTCCATGGAGAAGGGCGACACGCATGCCGGGAAAGACATCGCGGGAAAGCCGCTCTGCCGTCACGGTTGCCGCATGGAGCTCCTTCGGCTTTGCCTTCATCGCATCGGGCACATCGTCGAGCTCGTCTCCCGTATCCTTCGCATCGACCAGCGGGCATACGACATAGGCCTGCTGCCCTTTTGCCACAGCCTCCCGTATGGCCCCATAGGCAAGATCGGCATTCTCAGGCGCGAGCACCTTTGTCGCTATCCCTGCACCCTTGACAGGGCGCTTCCTGATCCTCGAGACAGAGAGGTCACCGTAGACAGAAAGCGCAAGCGTCCTCGGTATCGGCGTTGCTGTCATGGTCAGAAGGTCTGCACCTGCACCCTTGTTGCGAAGAAGCGCCCTCTGCCCCACGCCGAAGCGGTGCTGCTCGTCGATCACGGCAAGCGAGAGATGGGAGAAATTGACATCTTCGGAGAGTATCGCCGTCGTGCCGAAGACGGCCGTGATGGCTCCCGACTGGATGCCTTCCGTTGCTGTCCTGCGCTCAGCTTCGGGCGTGGCACCGGTTATGAGTGCCCACCTGATGCCTGCTTCATCGAGCACCGGCCCCATCTTCTCTGCATACTGGCGCGCCAGCACCGAGGTCGGTGCCATGACAGCAGCCTGGGTGCCAGTATCGGCGACAGCACCGATCGCCACGGCGGCAACCGCCGTCTTGCCGGTGCCGACATCTCCCAGAAGGAGACGGTTCATCAGGTGAGGAGAGGCCATGTCGGAGAAGATCTCGGATACGGCAGCATCCTGCTCATCGGTAAGGGCAAAGGGAAGCGCTGCGCGGACTGCTGCCGCACGAGGTCCGTCCACGATGTGCTGCACGGGAGCAAGCCCCTCGGACTCGAGCCGCGTGCGTGTCAGGAGCGCAAGCTGCAGGAGCAGGAGCTCGTCGTAGGCAAGCCTCCTTCTTCCGCGCTCTGCTGCTGCCATGCTATGCGGGAACTGGACCTGCCGTATGGCTCTGGCCTCGCTCATGAGCCCATGGAGCGCCACAAGGGAGGCTGGCATGAAGTCAGAGACATCGCCCAAGTCTGCCACGGCAGAGCTCTCGATACGCCTCATCCAGGCCTGCGTGATGCCTTCTCCCACGGCATGTACCGGAAGTATCCGGGCAGAAGCGCCTGCCTGGTCCTTTGGTCCCAGATTCTCGAAGAAGGGGCTCTTCATCTCCTTGAAGCCATAGCTGAAGAAGATCTTGCCCTGAAGGACAAGCACATCGCCCTCGTGGATCTGGTCTGCTATCCAGGGCTGCTTGAAGAACGACACGACAAGCACCCCTGTATCGTCGAGGACGGAGACCTCGACGATCTTCATGCGGGGACGTGGCTGCTTGACCTTCACCTTGTCAGCAACGCCTCTGACCGTCGCCTGAGTGCCGACATCGGCAAGGGCGATCGGTGTCACACGGGTGAGGTCGATATAGTGGCGGGGCAGGTCCAGGAAGAGGTCCTGGACGGTATGTATCCCGAGACGCTCGAGCGCCTCCTGGCGTGTGCCCGATACATAGCGGAGCCGTCCGATACCATCGGAGAGGGCACTCGTGCGCAGAAGGCGCTCCGATGCTGCTCCGATGCTCGGACGGCTCATGGAATCATTCGCTGCCAAGGGCTACTCGATGGAGAACACCACCGGATAGAGCGGCTGCTCGCCACGGTGGGAATCGATCTCGAGGTCAGGCTGTGCCTCCTCGATGGCAGAGATGAGCTTCTCGAAGTCCTCGTCGAACATGTCCTTGCCGGCCAGAATCGTGAGGGTATCGCCCTCCTCGTCTTCCTGCATCTTGTTGATGAGGCGGACGCAGACATCCTGGACATCCTTGCCGACGACGACGATCTCGCCGCCCTCGATGCCCATAACGTCGTTCGCATGGATCGGCGTGCCGTCAGCGGCTGCGGAGTCGCGCACGGCCGTTGTGACCTCGCCGTCGCGGATAGCGGCGATAGCATCGGTCATCTCTTCGGCGTTCTCTTCTGCAGAGAGGCTCGTGTCGACCGCGAACATCGCAGCGAAGGCCTGAAGGACGGTCTTCGTCGGGACAACCGTCACCTTGGCCGTATCGCAGGCATTGGCGGCGGCCTCTGCTGCCATGCGGATGTTGCCATTGTCCGGAAGGACGATAACGTTCTTCGCATTGACCTCTTCGATGGCAGCAAGGATGTCTGCCGTCGAGGGGTTCATCGTCTGTCCGCCAAAGACCACGACATCGACGCCGAGGGACTTCAGGATATCTGCCTCGCCGGAGCCAGCTGCGACTGCGACAAAGCCGAGCTCCTTGCGCTCAGGCTTGGCTGCTGCCTTCTTGTCAGCTGCAATCTTCTCCGTGCGCTCATGCGCCTCGAGGTCCATGTTGTGGATGTAGACCTTGAAGATCTGGCCAAGCTCGAGCATGTGGCCGAGGACCTGGTCAGGGCGGTTCGAATGGACATGAATCTTGTAGTCGGGGTTCGTGCCGACCAGAAGCTCGCAGTCGCCCATCGAGGAGAGGAACTTGAGCGTGCCTTCCTCGTCGAAGTCGGGGCTGTCTGCCTTGAAGAGGAACTCGGTGCAGTAGCGGTACTGCGAGCCCTCCCAGTCATCATTGAGCTCGATGTCCACGACATCCGAGACATGGGACTTCGCGTCATCCGTGCTCTCGACGGTCGTCTTGAAATCGGAGACCTGGCCTTCCTTGCCTTTGAGCGCATTCACGAAGCCCTCGATGAAGGTGGCAAGGCCGAAGGCGCCCGAGTCGACGACGCCGTTCTCCTTGAGCACCGGCAGAAGCTCCGGGGTGCGGGCAACGGACTCGTAGGCCTCGACGACGATTGCGTCGAGCGTCTCGTCCGGGCTCATGCGCTTGAGCTCGCAGGAGTCTGCCTTTGCAGAGACATCCTTGAGGACGGTCAGGATCGTGCCCTCGACCGGCTTGCGAACTGCCTTGAAGGCGACCTTCACGCCGCGGCGCAGGGCATGGGCGATATCGGACGTCGTTGCCGTCTCGCCCTTTGCATCGCAGAGGCCTTCAGCGATGCCACGCAGGATCTGGCTCGTGATGACGCCCGAGTTGCCACGGGCGCCCATGAGGGAACCATGGGTGATGGCCTTGGCGATCTCTTCCATCGAGGCATCCCTCGGGAGTGCCTCGACCTCCTTCACGACCGTGTTCAGCGTGAGGGACATGTTCGTGCCGGTATCTCCGTCAGGTACCGGGAACACATTCAACTTGTTGATCTCCTCTGCCTTGTCTGCCAGCACCTTGGCGGCAACAGGGAAGCATGTGCGTACTGCGGTGGAAATCATTCTTGAACCCCTTGGTTCTCTTCTGCTCTTCCGATGGGCCAGGCTGCTTGTCAGTGGACGCGCATGCCTTCGACGTGGATGCGCACGTCCACATTGTCCAGCTCGGCAATCTGCTTGAGCAGGAACTTGACGCCGCTTGCAAGGTTCTGGGTGACCGAAGCGATATTCACGCCCTGCTCGACCACGACATGGAGATCGATAACGACATGGCCATCCTCATGGGACACGCCGATGCCACGGCGCAGGCGTGCAGTCGGAAGGAGCCGGATGACCCCATCCTCTTTTCCGATCTCTGCCATTCCCACGATGCCATAGCACTCCATCGCGGCATAGCCGGCAAGGTCGGCGATGCAGTCGTTCGAAACCCTCAGGCCTCCTGGAACGGGCTTTGCCATATCTATCTCCTCTCACGTGCCCCGCGCGGGACACGGGCCAAAGACAAATCAAGCTGAGTATACTCCAAGCACGCAGAGTCGCCCTCGATGCTTGGGTCTTGCCATACTCTCCATGGTATATGGTCTCCTTGTGAACCCCAAGAGCAACTCCGCCAATGTCAGGGCATCTTTTATGGACGAGCTGGCATTTTTCTGCTGGGGAGCTACAATACATCTCTGCAAGCAAACGAGTTGCCCCCATGGTCCGCCCTGCTCCGCTGCACCTCCGGGTTTCTCCATAAATGTCCCAAGAACTCGCGATGAAGCTTGCGGGCTTAATAGCCTGTGGTATATTTAGAAAGCTATGCCAATCCGGGCGCACCTGCGCCGCCCATGGGAGGTCAAAGAAATGTCTAAGGTCTGTGAGATCTGCGGTAAGCACGCTGTAGCTGGGCGTTCCATCAGCCACTCGCACCGTACCGTCAACCGTAAGTTCAAGCCGAACATCCAGCACGTCACCGTCGTCGTCGACGGCCGCAAGCAGAAGATGAATGTCTGCACTGGCTGCCTGAAGTCCGGCAAGGTTGCCCGTTCGTAGGCTGCGCACACACTGCATGCTTGAGAGGAGCCGAGGCCACGTGCCTCGGCTCCTTTTCTGTAGCAGCTCTGTCTGATCATGGCAGGCGGAAAGCAGCGCCTCCGCTCCCCTAGTCCGTGTGTCCGAGCTCCTGAAGCAGGAACGCAGCGACCGTTCCCTCATGGCAGGCAATCTCTGACACGTCTTCCGTGATCTGGTTCGAGACGCCACGGTCGTCGAGGATGCCAAGCGCCGAGTGGTCGGGGCACCAGAGCATGCCGCGCTCGGTCACGACAGAGCGCGCTGCGAGAGAGAGTGCCGAGAACGTATGGCCCGTGGCCTCGGCCCCAAGCTTCCAGGACGTGCCCGCCACAAGCATGCGGCACACGAACCTGTCCTCATGAAGCACGAGCGAGCCACCGGCCTGCGAGATGGGCTCTGCAGATTCTGCCATGACACCGAAGACGCCGAGCGCATGGTCAGGACGCCCTCCCGAGACGCAGGTACAGACAAGGTCGAGCGGCTCTTCGCGCTCTTCTGCTTCCTGCCGTGCAAGCTTCACCGCAAGGCCGAAGTCCGTGTCATCCTTCATCCAGGGATAGCGCTTCTCAGGCAGAGGCAGGCTCCGCATCGTCTCGAGCGCCCCCTTGCCGACAGAATCCTCGTCGCCGCAGAAGAGGTCGGGCGCAATGCCTGTTGCGCAGAGCATCTCTGCGCCTTTA
>OMVT01000034.1 GCA_900314535.1 uncultured Olsenella sp.
ATGAAAGACATTGTGCGGCTTCGGGAGGTCCCGCTCCGACGGAATCGGCAGAGCCTCCCAGTCCTTAGGGTTCGGGTCATACTGTCTAACAGAGGCTTTCGTTTTGGCATCGCATGCAGGAGTCCTGCACGCGAAACAGGGGACAGCACTTGAAAGTTCTGGCCTCTGTGACAGCTTCCTCATGTATCCTTCTCTTTCTCCCAGCATGTCAAGGCTTCGCATGATCTCCAGCACAAGCTCCGCGGAAATCCTCCCCACGTGTATCCTTGGAAGCTGGACAGACAGGACAGGAGGCGGCAGATGATAGAGCTCTACAGGACAGACGATGCGGGCACGCATGCAGTCGATGCAATCGATGATTGGGTATGGATCAAGCTCACCTCGCCGTCGCTCGACGAGATCGAGTCCGTCGCGTCGCAGCTCCAGGGTGTCGATCCTGCCGATATCGCTGCTGCCAATGACCCGGAAGAGAAGTCCCGTGTCGAGTACGAGGAAGCATTCTCCCTTGTCCTTATCGATATCCCGGTCGACGATGTGCGCCACGGCGTCTCGACGTATGAGACCATCCCTCTGGGCATCCTCATCCTCGAGCACAATGTGATCACGGTCTGTGCGCAGGATACGCCGATCCTCTCTCCGGGGCGGGCAGGCTCTGGCCTGGAGCTTTCGACAAGGCTGCGCCGCCAGTTCCTCTACCGCATCCTGCTGAGGGCTGCGCTTCTCTACCAGAGAGATCTGCGCTGCATCGACAGGCAGAGGCGCGAGTTCGAGGAGAAGATCAAGAAGTCCACGACGGAAGCCGACCTCATGAGCCTTCATGAGGTGGAGACGACCTTTGTCTACTTTGCGACATCGCTCAGGGGCAATGGGTCTGTGCTCACGCGCCTGCAGCGCTCGGGCAGGCTCCATCCTGGCCCCAGCACAGAAGATCTCCTCGAGGATGCTGCGACAGAGACGCAGCAGGCCATCGAGATGGCCCAGATCTACCGTGACATTATGGATGGCACGAGAAACCTCGTGAGCTCGCTCATGGACTCGCGCCTGAACAATGTGATGCAGCGCCTCACGTCGATCACGCTCATCCTCTCGATTCCGACGGTCATTTCGGGACTGTATGGCATGAATGTCGACCTGAGCTGGATGCCGCTCGCCAACGTCCCGCATGGCTTTGGCATCATCTGCGGCGGCACGGCGATCGTCTGTGTCATCCTTTCGATCATCCTTGTCCGCAGA
Source organism: uncultured Olsenella sp. (assembly GCA_900314535.1). Classification (GTDB taxonomy): domain Bacteria; phylum Actinomycetota; class Coriobacteriia; order Coriobacteriales; family Atopobiaceae; genus Olsenella_L; species Olsenella_L kribbiana. The sequence goes on from OMVT01000034.1 coordinate 1,234, forward strand.
GGCTGGATGTAGGGAAGCAGAAGCAAGTTCTCGCGCATGAAGGAAGGGCAGATGGATATGCTCCATCTGCCCTTCTGTCCTATCCTGGTGGGTGTGCGGGAACCGCCAGGCGTGTCAGCGTATGCGTGCGGCCAGCCAGAAGCTGCCCTGTCTGGATAGTCCTGTCCAAGAAGGCAGTGGGGAGAGGGTACAGCGGGAGAACGGTGCATGCACCCTGGCACTTTCAGGAAGGCAGATCCAGAGCCAGGCAATCTGGTTCGTGTAGCCCTGAATCGTCTGGATGGCCTCGATAGTCTCGGAAGGCCCGCACGCGGCATGCAGTGCCTTGCCATGTTCAAATCCATATCGACCGTGACGGTGCCCATGAAGTTCACGTGTGCCATGCTGTCAGCATCGAGGAAGAAGATGCCGGTCTTCGGTCCGTCATTGTTGCCGATGCAGGATAGGGTCCCGCCGGTCTCGGAGACGCCCATATAGGCTTTCGTGACCTTCGAGGCAGAGATGGATGGCCAGGGCGGCTAACCTCCGCAGGGAGGATAGGGCTATAGCCAGAGTGGCTATCAGCAACGTCAGAAAGGATTTGCTCAGGCAGGCTATCCCCAGGGCGCACCGGCACAGTCCTGGCAGGAAGTACCGGATGCAGCAGCGCAGGGAGGCGCCTCCTTCGAGGATGCTGGCAGCCTGGAGGAGGTTTCCCAGGGCAGGGCAGCTCCCGAAGCAGCTGCTGTGGGACCACAAGCTGGCATGTCACGTCAGCCCCCATGCTGCCAAGGATGGCTCCTGGACCTGCCCGACCTGTGGTGACTGCTTCGACGATTCCGATAACGATCAGCAAAGAGCCTCAAGCAAAAAAGACATGCCCAAAGGGACCCGCCTTCTGTGCACGTTTCTTCTGGCATGCCACTTCACGTGCATATGCTGCAACGCGTATGATGGGGAGGCACGTACAGGACAAGATCTGGATTGGCTTTCTGCATGGCAGATACACGCATAACGATGAGAGATATCGCGGCCCATTTCGGCATCTCCGTCAATACAGTTCACAAGGCGATAGCGGGAAAGCCCGGCGTCGGTGCCAAGACCCGCTCCGAGATCCTGCAGTATGCCGAAGAGGTCGGCTATGAGCGCAACGAAAGCGCCTCGATGCTCAGGCGCAAGGCGCCGGTTGTCTATGTCGTGCTGCCAAGCGCAGAAGACGATGGGCGCTTCTTCTATGCCCAGCTCTGGAGCGGCTTCGAGGCATTCGCTGCCTCCCATAGTTCGGGCGACATCGAGTTCAGGCGCTGCTCGTTTCGTCCTGGCTGCTATGCGGATGTGCTTTCCGAGATCTATGGGAAGATCGAGGCAGGGGAACATGTGAGCGGCCTTCTTGCCTTCACGCCCGAGACGGAACGGGATTTCCTGGAGCTCAAGCGTCTCTCGGAGCATGCTATCCCCATCGAGCTTGTCATGGGCGCAGACCGAAGGATTGACCATATCGGGGCAGCGGTTCCCGACTACCATGCTGCAGGCCTTCTCATGGCAGAACAGGCAGCGAACCTTATGGCAGGTAGGGCTCACGGAGATGCAGGCCTTTCGGCGGTCCTGCTCTCGGGCGATGCGACGGTCGAGGCGCATCGTCTCGTGGCCGATTCCTTCAGAGAAGAGCTCCGGAGAATGCTGCCGGAAGCACGCATCATTGAGGTCCCGGGCGGCCACAGCGAGCGGGACGAGCTCCCCGACAGGGTGCGCAGGGCTCTGGAAGGGTGTGTGCCCTCGTTTGCCAGCAGCGTCTTTGCGACGGGCAGCATGGTGCTTGCGCAGGAGCTCTGCGCTGCCGGCCTTGCCGGCAAGGTGCCTGCCATCGGCTCTGATGTCTTCCCGGAGAATGTGGAAGCGCTCAGAAACCATACCTTCACGAATCTGCTCTTCAAGGATCCGGAAGGCCTTGCCTTCCGTGCGGCTGCCACGCTCTCTGCCTACCTCTTGTATGGAAAGGTGGACAAACGACTCATCGTCGGCGATGCGGAGCTTGTCTTCCGCTCCAATCTGGAGCACTACCTCAAGAGGCGCTAGGGCGCTTCCTCCTGCGTCTGCTCATTCGGATGGCATGTCGTTCTTGAGAGGGCCTGCTGCACCTTCTTCTCAGGGGCTGGCAGAGGCTGGCGCCCTGCCGTGTAGGCGATGCTGCCCGATGCTGTCTGAAAGCTGCTGGACAGGGCGTGCTCGCTATGCTTGCCGTGAAGGCATCTGATATGGGAGAGCACGGCCAGGCCTGCTGCCGGCTCATCTGGGCGAAGGCAGGTCTCTGTCGCGGGACCGGCCTGGAGGAAGGGGAGCGTCTCTTCGGCAGGAGCAGCTGCCTGCTCCCGCGCCAGCTGGATCTTGCCTGCTCCGTCATGCCCGGTGTGTGGCAGGCGAGACGGCCTGTCCGTCGCAGGCGAAGAGACGTGCCGAGACAACGATAGCGCGGAGATTGCGCTCATGCAGGGCATCCATCACAGCCTCTTTCAGGTGCGCGGTTCGAAGGCATGAAGGCAGCGTATGTTTGGGTCTTATTTCCTGAACGAGAGGCTGCACGAGCAGGCTGCAGCGGGTTGCTATGCTATTCGTGCATTCCCTGCCCGACGTGTCGAAAGGAAATGATATGCGAAAGAGAACGAACGGGATGCTCCTCGAGGAATCGCCTGCCAGCACGCGGCTGCACAGCCTGGTGCAGGGCAGCAGCGCGCAGGCAGGCGCTTTGCGCATCTGCGCGGGAGCTCTTGCTCTGGCACTCAGCGCCAATCTCGCGATTCCGCTTGAGCCGGTGCCCTTCACGCTCCAGATCCTGGCGCTTGGCTTCATCGCTGCGACGCTGAAGCCGAAGGAGGCTGCATCTGCTGCCGGCGCCTATGTCGCGGCAGGCGCGCTCGGTGCTCCGATCTTCGCGGGCGGCCTTGGCGGCGTCTGGCGTCTGGCAGGTCCCACCGGAGGCTTCATCCTCGGCTTCATTGCTGGTGCCTGGATAGGTGCTGCCCTTCTCTCCCAGCTCTCGAAGATGCGCCTTCCCTGGGCCGTGTCCTGCTTTGTTTCTGTCGTAGCAATGACGGGAGCGGTCTATCTTTGTGGCTGGGCACAGCTGGTGCTTGTCGCACATCTTTCCCCTGCTGCGGCGTTCGCGGCAGGCGTCGCTCCCTTCGTCGTCTTCGACCTGATGAAGGCGGGCCTTGTGGCATCGGCTCTTGCGGCAGGACATATCGCGGCACGCGAGGTGCGCCGCTAGGTCCATCCGCCATATCCAATGCAGCTTGAGGCAGTCCGGGCAGACGTTCCGGGCTGCCTTTGCTATGTATGGTGGAATGCCTGGGCATCTGCAGCCTTTCTGCTCTTTTGCGGGCTGGTGTCTCATGGGCATAGAATCGCTGTGCATACATCTGGACAGGAAGGTGCTGGATTCATGGGCGATATCACGGTAGGCTGCCATCTCTCGACTTCGAAAGGCTATGAGGCGATGGGGAAGTGCGCGCTCGAGATCGGCGCAAATACCTTCGCCTTCTTTACGAGGAATCCCCGAGGCGGCAAGGGCAAGGCGCCCGATCCGGCAGATGTGCAGGCACTTCTCGATCTTATGGAGCGCCACCAGTTCGGAAAGCTCGTTGCGCATGCTCCCTATACGATGAATCTGTGCTTGGCGAAGCCGGATGTCGTGGAATACACACGCGAGGCCTTCGCCTCCGATATCGAGCGCATGGAAGAGCTGCCCGGCAACTATCTCAACTTCCATCCTGGCAACCATCTGAAGCAGGGAGCAGATGAAGGCATCCGCCTCATCGTCGAAGGGCTCAACCAGGTGCTTGTACCCGGACAGAAGACCTGCGTGCTGCTCGAGACCATGGCAGGGAAAGGGACCGAAGTGGGGCGCACGTTCGAGGAGATCGAGTGCATTCTCGAAGGCGTCGAGCACGACGAGCTCATGGGCGTCTGCCTCGATACCTGTCATGTGAACGACGCGGGATATCCGATAGCGGAAGACCTCGACGGCGTCCTCGACGAATTCGACCAGGTGATTGGCTTGGACCGCCTGAAGGCGCTGCATCTGAACGATTCGAAAAATCCTCTTGGCTCCCACAAGGACCGCCATGAGAAGCTCGGCCAGGGCACGCTCGGCCTTGCTGCCTTCCAGCGCATCGTGACGAATCCGCGCATCTCGGATCTTCCGATGATTCTGGAGACGCCCAACGAGCTCTCTGGGTACCGGCGCGAGATCTCTGCGCTGCGCTCCCTTGCGCACGGATCCTCGCTCGACGAGGCCCAAGCGCTGCTCGAAACGGAAGACGAGGAGAAGGAAGCGCCCAAGGAGGCATAGGGGCCGCTTTTAGGCCCCTCATGAAGGCCTGCCAGGATGCTGGCGCAACGTGGGAGCGCATGGTGTGAAGGCGTGGCAGGCTGGTATGGCGCTGGCAGGGGCACTTGCAGACCGATGGTCGCTGTCCATCTTCTCGGGAAGGCATGAGGTTCTATGGATCGCTCCGATACATTCCGCATCCTGATGCTCGGAAACAGCTTCACGCGGGCCAATGGCCTGCCAGAGCTTCTTACCGAGGAGCTTTCCTGCGAGGTCGAGGTGCACGCGCGGGGAGGGGCACGTCTCGCCGAACAGCTGAACCCGAAGACGAAGCTTGGAAGCCAGACGCTTGCCTCGCTCGAGGCAGGAGGCTATGCCTTCGTGGTGCTCCAGGAGATGAGCACGGCCGCCGTGACGTCGCCGCAAAGCTTCGAGAGAAGCGTGCATGAGCTCTCCTCCTTTGTGCGGGAAGAGGGAGGGACGCCGGTACTCTTGGAGACCTGGGCATTCTGCGAAGGATGCCCGCGCCTTGCTGCGCTTGGCCTCGCTCCATCTTCCATGCAGGATGCAATCACTTCTGTCTGCCGCAGCATCGCAGACAAGGATCGTCTCGTGCTGGCCGAGGCCGGGGAGGCCTTCAGGAAACAGGGCTTTGCCCCAAGGCTCTACGGGCGCGATGGCAGGCACCCCAGCCTGGACGGCACGAAGCTCGCCGTCCAGGTCCTTGCCTCTGCCATCAGGGACGCCTGAGCCTCAGGAGTCCTGGCAGACCGTCTTTCCAATCATGATGTTCAGAATCTCGACGTCGGTGGGATGCATGCCGACACGTCCGACGTATCCCATGGAGCGGATCGTCTCTTCCGTCGTCTCGCCGATGAGGCCTTCGCCGGGATTGAAGTCCACATTCGCCAATGCCATGTCGCATCCGAGAATGGCAGCATCGACCGCAGCGGCGATCTTGGCAGCACAGCTCGGCTTGGCACCGTCGCAGACGATGCCGCCCACATTGGCAAGGGTATTGGCAATCGTTGCCTGGTACTGGCCGAAGGAGCCGCCCCTCAGATAGCAGATGGCAGCGCCAGCACCGGTTGCCGCGGTCACAGCGCCGCAGAAGGCGGAAAGCTCACCGATGAAGCGCTTCGCATGGATGGCGGTAAGGTCGGAGAGTGCGACGGCACGCAGCATCTCGTCGTGGGAGACCTTGAGGAAGCGTGCGTATGCTGCGACAGGCAAGGAGCACGTGATGCCCTGGTTGCCCGAGCCGCAGTTGATTACGACAGGCATGGGACAGCCGCTCATGCGGGCGTCCGACCCTGCCGCTGCCGCAGCGCGTGCACGGCAGGAGATATCGTCGGGACGGGTGAGGAGCAGGGTCTTGCCGATGCGGGCGCCCCAGTCGCCCGAGAGGCCTTCGTTCGAGATCTCCTCATTGAGCGTCACCTGGCGCTCGATCATGTCCTTGATATCGGCGATGGGGACCGTATGGGCAAACTCCCAGATGCCTTCAAGCGAGAGGCAGGCAAGATCGGGCTCTGCTTCTGCGTCCTCTTGCGCAGCACCTTCCTGCACCGTGACGCCGTCGACCGAGACTGCCTTCCCATCACGTGCGAGCTCGACGACATTCGTATGCCTGCCCGAGACGCAGGCCACACCCTCATGGCCTTTTCCCGTGGCGATGACGCGGACATAGAGGTTCGGCACATCCTCTGCCAGGGATACATCGCAGAAGCCGGAGGAGACAAGCTCGCGTGTGCGCTCCTGCTCATCTTCCGTGACGCCTTCGAGCACTTCGAGTGCTGCCTCTGCCTTGCCGCCGACGCAGCCGAGCGTCGCTGCTGCCTCGATGCCACGCTGGTCGCCGGAGTTCGGCACGGTCACGCTCTTCACATTCTTGATGATGTTGCCGGAGCAGGCAACGGAGAGATGCTCAGGTGCCTCGCCCAGGGCATCACGCGCCAGCGCCGCCACATAGGCAACGGCAATGGGCTCCGTGCAGCCAAGCGCGCAGACAAGCTCGCGCCTCAGGATAGTGAGATAGCGTTCGGTGTCAGCGCGTTCCATGGGTCTCCTTGCTCCGAGAAGTTTTGGAGGATACGGTAGCGCACGATAGCTACAGGCTTGTTAAACGAACGCTGCCTTTCGTTCCTTCTCCATGAAATTGCGCGTCGAGGCGCTCACTCTTCCTTGGGCTCTTGCGTCTCCTCGTCCTGGCTTGTCGAGAGCAGCGCCTGGACGAGAGCAGCATCTTCCGAGTCGGGCGAGCCAAGCGGAAGTCCGCAGGCTTCGAAGAAGTGGCTGCCGGCAAACTGGCGGGCGCGGAAGGTGTCGTGTGCCCCGTCATCGAGATAGCGGACGCGCGAGAGGCAGTCTGCCGTTGCGCACCAGAGGACGCCGTGCGTCTTTGCGTAGGAGAGATAGGTCGGATCCTTCGACCAGAGCGTCACACCTGCCATGTGCTCGAGCTCGTATGCCACGGCATATTCCTGCCAGGAAAGGCCCGAAAGACGCACGAAGCGGTCAAGCAGCGATGCCATCCTCGTCACGCGCTGGAGCGCCGCCGAGGCGTCCATGAGGCGGACATCATCAGGAAGCGAGGCGCCCGTCTTTTCCCGCAGGGTCTTGAGCGCACTCTTTCGCTTTTTGCCGCGGACCATGACAGCAGGGACCGAAAGCTTCATGGATGCGTCAGGGAAGAGCTCGATGGCAGAGTGGGGGACGACCATATCGTCTGCCTGGGAGCTCCTGAAGATGAGGCTGTCATGGGCATGCTGGATATGGCATGCGACACCGTTGTGGCGGAAGGCTTCCTGCATGAAGGCAGCACCCTCGTTCACGCGGGTGCGCGAGTGGACGTCTTCTGCATCGGGGCCCATATGGAAGAGATAGAGATCGAAGAGCGCGGCATCGTCTTCCGCACCGTCTGCCATCGGATAGAAGACGGTCCTTGTGCAGAAGCGTTCGACTTCCTGCCTTCTCCTCATGGCACGGTCGTAGAGGTCGACCAGCGCTGCCGAGTCGGCAGGCCCTGATGTCGAGCCTTCCCGGATCTCCACTATCCCATCAGCTACATAGGGAGGGAAATCTCCCTCGTCGATGCGGACGAGCACGACGCCGGTCTCTGCATCCTGGGGATTGGCAAGGAAGCGCACCTCGAAGCGGGGCGCTGGCGAGACATGGTGGCGGCAGAGCTCGCCGATGATCTGGGAGTAGTCGGCAGAGCCTTTGGGCAAAGGACAGACTTCGCGGGAATCGTCGGCAATGCCGATGATGAGCCATCCGCCATGGGAGTTCGAGAACGAGGCCACGATCTTCGGGATCTTGCGGCGCACTGAAGGGCCGAATGTCTGCTTGAACTCGAGGGCAAAGCCTTCCTCGAGCTCCTGGAGCTGGGCAAGGTCTCCCCATGCCACATCGCTCAGGGCCTTCTCATGCCCCTGCTCGTCACGAAACGGGCTGAACATCCTGGCTCCCTCCTGCATAGACTGTCTGAGGTTCTTGCTCAGGCTTCGTCTGGTCCATCCTCGCGGGCACACCACAGGAAATCGAAGCAGCGCCTGTTCTGCGTCGCCCAGCTTGCCTCGTTGTGCTGCCCTCCCGGAATGCACCAGAGCGAGGTTGCCGCTCCCTCATTGCGAAGGATTGTGGCAAGCTCCTGCGTGGCTGCGGCTTCATCCGAATCTTCGAGGAGATCCTCTCCCCAGATCTTGCCGGACTCTCCCTCTGCCCAGGCGAAGTAGGCCCGTGTATCAGGAGAGATGTCTGAGATGTTGGCAAGAGGCACGAAGAAGCGGTTCATGAAATGGCAGCTCGAAGAGATGCAGCCTGCCTTGCTGAAGACATCGTTGTGGGCAAGGACGCCGTAGACGCTCATGATGCCGCCCATGCTGGATCCTGCGATGGCAGTCGCTTCGCGGTGCGGCCAGGTACGATAGGTCGCATCGACCCAGGGCTTTATGTCGTTCATGATCCACTGGAACGTCTTCTCGCCGATGCCGTGGACATCGAAGTCCATGATCTTCAGGCTCCAGGGACAGTATTCGTCGAGGCGCTCGTTTCCGACATGGCTGCACTCGAGACCGACCACAATCATCGGCTTCTCCCAGCTGCGGAGGAAATCTGCCAGGCCCCAGCTCGTGCCGTAGGTTGCCTCATTGTCAGAGAAGAGGTTCTGCCCGTCGAAGAAATACGTGACGGGATAGCGCTCCTCGTTTCCGTCTGCATAGTAGTCATCAGGAAGCCAGACGTGGAGCGTCCTTGTGCCTTCGTGCGGCGCATACCACATGTCGTGCTTTTCGATCATGGCAGAAACTCCTCTCAGACCGTATATATCGCTACCTGGAGGGTCGGATTCTCCTCGGCAGCACGCGAGGCAACCTTGGCAAGCGTTGCAAAGAAACGGTGCCGGGCGAGGTCTTCATCCTGGCTGTCCAGGACGATCTCGAGCTCGGCTGGAACTGCCACATCTTCGAGGAGGTCAGAAAGCGCTGCAAAGTTGCGGCCGAACCAGGAGGGGAAGCCGAAGCTCTCAGACAGAAGGTCCCAGACGTCGTCTGGGGCAAGCGTGTCTGCCTCTGAAATCCGGATCTTCATCGGTCTTCCTCAGTAGAGCTGCTCGAAGGTCTCGTAGTGGTCAGGCGTGTAGTAGATGAGGCCGTCGGTCGACCAGACGATGCGCTCAGGCCCCCGCATGCCTCCATGGTAGTCGATATCGCATTCATGCCAGGTCTTGCCCTCGGCGTCTGGCAGCTTTCCGTCGTCGTTGTAGAAGACAGAGCCACCTATGCTCATGCCCGGGCAGACCTCGTCGAGATTTCCTTCCGAGGGAACCCAGCCTGCCTTCTTCGCCTTCGTCTTCGAGATGAAGTTCGGCGGCAGCTCTCCATACTCGTGGAGGTAGGCACCAACCTCCTCCTTGCTTGTATAGGAAGAGCCATGCTCGACCTGGACCGTGCCTGCTGAAGAGGTGGCCTGAGCACCCTGGGGTGCAGCAGATGGCGTGCTGCAGGCCCAGGTACCCAGAGCCAGAAGGAGGGCAAGGATGCAGGAGAGCATGGCTCCCAAAAGATGGCGGAAACGTCTCATTGCGCTTCTCCAGCTTGGGAACTAGCAGAGCTTTGCACCCGCAGGGATCTTGTCATCGAGCATGAGGAGGGAGAGGCGCTCGGAGCCATCCTCCTCATAGACGGCAGAAAGCAGCATGCCGCAGGAATCGAGACCCATCATCTTCCTCGGCGGGATGTTCACGATTGCGACAACGGTCTTGCCGACGAGCTCTTCTGGCTCGTAGTAGGCGTGGATGCCGGAAAGGATCTGCCTCTCGGTGCCGGATCCATCATCGAGCGTGAACCTCAGGAGCTTCTTGCTCTTCTTCACGGCCTCGCAGGCAAGCACCTTGCAGACACGCATATCGGATGCGGCAAATGTATCGAACGAGATCTCCTTGGCAAAGGGCTCGATCGAAGGGGCCTCTGCCGTCTTCTCAGGAGCAGCGTCCTCAGGAGCCGCTTCGGCCTGCACGTTCTCCGCTGTTTCGGTCTTCTCTTCTGTATCCATGCTCAACCTTTCTCTTGCGTTGTGGACGCATCCATTCTATACGAGCCTGCATTCTGTCTGCTGATGCCGGAAGGCTCTGGCTCTGGTGCAGGCAATGCTCTTTCAGGCCTTTTTCTGGAGTTCCGTGTGATAGAGAGCCCTCTTTGCTACCATGTTCTGCGGCCGAGAGCGGCCCTCCAAGCAGTCCCAGGTAGAAACCTGCTTGCCAATCCAAAACCGGGAGATATCTCATGCTCAAGAAAACGCTTCAAGATTGCCGCGTCCTGCTCCGTTCCATTCCGAGCCCGACAGTTGCGCTCTTCACGGTCGCTGTCGTTGTAATGAACCTGCTTGCGAACAAGGAGCTCATCTCGCTGCCGTACCTCGCGCTCGACTGCGGCTTCTGCGTGAGCTGGGTGAGCTTCCTCTGCATGGACATGATCTGCAAGCGCTTCGGCGCCAAGGCTTCTGTGACGGTCAGCATCCTGGCGCTCCTCGTGAATCTTGCGGTATCCATCCTGTTCTGGCTCATGAGCCTGACGCCGGGCATGTGGGGTGCCTATTACAGCTACGGTTCGCTCGATGTGAACGCAGCGCTCAATGCGACATTTGCTGGCAGCTGGTATGTGGTCTTCGGCTCTTCGTGCGCGATGGTCTGCTCGTCGGTGGTGAACTCGTTCCTGAATGTCAGCATCGGCAGGAAGCTCAGGAAGAACAACTTCGCGAGCTTCGCTATCCGCTCCTATGTCAGCACCCTGATCGGCCAGTTCGTGGACAACTTCGTCTTTGCCGCTATCGTGAGCCACAACTTCTTCGGGTGGACCTGGACACAGGTCATTGCCTGCTCGCTCACCGGTGCCGTGATGGAGCTCCTCTGCGAGGTGTTCCTCTCGCCTGTAGGCTTCCGTGTCGTAAAGGGCTGGGAACGTGATGGTGTGGGAGAAGAGTATCTTGCGCTCCATCCCGAAGCGCGCCAGACGCCGGAGGCCCAGCATGCCTGAGAGAAGGAGCCTCCCCCTCGATCATGGTGGACGCTCGCTCAAGGTGCTGGTCACCGGCACCTCCTCGGGCATCGGACGGGCAGCAGCCGAGCTCTTCCTCGAGCGGGGACATGAGGTCTGGGGCCTCGATATCGCTCCTGCTACGATCGAGCATCCCCGCTACACGCATCTCATCGCAGATGTCAGAAGACGCGATCTTCTGCCCAAGGACCTTGCCCCCAATGTGATCGTGAGCAATGCCGGTGTACAGGCAAGCGAAGATGATATCGACGTGAACCTCAAGGGCACGCTCAATGTCTGCGAGACCTATGCCTTCAAGGACAGGAAGGTAGCACCGCAGCTCGAGGCGATCGTGCTGGTCGGCTCCTCGAGCGGACACACGGGTGCCGAGTTTCCTGCCTATGCTGCCTCGAAGGGCGGCGTCCTTGCCTATGCAAAGAACCTGGCGCAGCGGGTGGCGCCCCAGGCCACCTGCAACAGCATCGACCCGGGAGGAGTGCTGACCGATCTCAATCTCCCTGTGATGGAAGACGAGACGCTGTGGTCGCGCATCATGGAGCTCACGCCCCTGAAGCGCTGGGCAACTCCTCAAGAGATAGCGGAATGGATCTACTTCGTCGCTGTCACGAACCGGTTCATGACAGGACAGAACCTCCTGATCGACGGGGGTGAGGCGGGATCTTTCGACTTCGTCTGGCCCGATACTGACTTCTAGAAAAATGGGGGAGCTGCACTTCTGCGCTGCTCCCCCATAGTGTGCCGTCGCGTTCTGTCTACGCCTGTGCAAGGCGTGCAATGTGAACGAGGAGGTAGACGATTTCGTCCTGCTCGACCTTCTGCCCGAAATGCTCCTCCATATAGGCTGCGACCTTGTGGGCTATCTCGTTTTCGCGCGGATGGGTCTTCGAAAGCTGGGAATAGAGCTCACCGTTTTCGTCGTGGAGCTGCTCGTCTGAGAAATATCGCTCCACGAAGTACTTGATATGGGTAAGGAAACGCAGATAGTGGATGCTTTTCGTGTCAAGCGTCCGGTTGAGGGAGAGCGTAACGAGGCTTACAAGAGAGCCCATGACCTTCGCATAGCGCATCGAGTCATAGCCTGACTGGTCAGAACGCGCATTCGCGAAGTGGAAGGCAAGGTTTGCTGCCTCTTCTTCGGGAAGCTCGATACCAAGGCGCGACTGCACGAGTGCGATGCCGGCAAGGCCAGCACGGAATTCGTCGGGATAATAGTTCTTGATCTCCCAGAAGACCTTGTTTGTGAGACGGATGCCCTGCCGCATGCGCTCTATTGCGAAGTTCAGGTGGTCTGCGAGGATAAGGTAGACATCTTTCGAAAGCTCGCATCCGAGCATGCGCTGCGCTTCATCGACGATGTCCTTCGATACTTCGAAGATCTGCGCAGGAATGGAGCTCGTGAGTTCCTGCACCTGCTGCTTGCGGGCAGCCTCGATGGGAACGAAGACCTGGTTGGCACCTTCTCCGGAGACAATTTCTCCACGCTTGCGTCCATAGCCTATGCCCTTGCCCAGAAGGACGAACTCATGACCCTTGTCATCCTCGACGAGGATGACGCTGGAATTGAGGACTTTCCTGATTGTATATATGGGAGCTCACCTCTTCTGGGATGCGGGCTGGTACGCCCCCAGCCCGCAGGGAAATCCAAGGCCTAATCAGTGAGGCCATTGTACGCTATGACATCTTTATACCAGTAGAAGCTGTCCTTGCGCAGGCGCTTATATGTGCCGCATCCATAATCGTCTGCATCGACGTAGATGTAGCCATAGCGCTTCGACATCTGGCTCGTGCCGGCACTGACGAGATCGATGCAGCCCCAGGACGTGTAGCCCATAAGGTCGACGCCGTCGAGTGCGATGGCATCCCACATGGCTGAGATGTGGTCTCTTAGGTAGTCGATGCGGTAGCTGTCATGGATTCTTCCGTCTTCGGTCACGGTGTCGTGGGCACCGAAGCCGTTCTCCACGATGAAGAGAGGCTTGCGATAATGGTCATAGAGGTCGACAAGCGAGATCCTGAGGCCGGTCGGGTCGGTCTGCCAGCCCCATTCGCTTGTGGGCAGATAGGGGTTCTTGACGGCGAGGACTGTGTTGCCCGGCGTCACATCGAGGCCTGTCGTGTCCGCTGCGGCGCAGGAAGACATGTAGTAGGAGAACGAGATGAAGTCGACCGGGTTCTCCTGCATGAGGGCAGCATCTCTTGGCTCGGTGACGAGATGGATGCCGCGGTTCCGGTAGTCGGCCAGAAGGTAGCTCGGATAGACGCCGAAGACCTGCGTATCCGAGAAAGCATACGTTGCTCTCATCATCTGCTGCGCCTTCAGGACATCTTCCGGCTTGCAGGTGTAGGGATAGTAGGTGAGCTTCGTGAGCATGCAGCCGACCTTTGCATCTGGGTCCACCTCGTGGATGATGCGGGTCGCCTCGGCAGATGCCACGAACTGGTGGTGCATGGCCTGGGCAATCACCTCATCGAAGCTCTGTCCCGGGAAACGGTCCTCCACGAGAGCTCCCGAGATGAAGGGATGGCGCTTGATGGAGTCAATCTCATTGAACGTGAGCCAGTACTTCACCTGGCTCTTCCAGCGTGTCACGCACGTACGCACGAAGCGGGCGAAGAGATCGATTGCCTCGCGGGAGTGCCAGCCCTCATAGGAAAGCACGAGATTAAGCGGCGGCTCGTAGTGCGAGAGCGTGACAAGTGGCTCGATGCCGTAGGAGCTGAGCTCGGCGAACACCTTGTCGTAGAAGGCAAGGCCTTCCTCATTCGGTACGGGATCGTCGGCGTTTGGGAAGATACGGCTCCAGGCGATGGACATGCGGTAGACCTTGAAGCCCATCTCTGCCAAAAGCGCGATATCCTCTTTGTAGTGGTGGTAGAAGTCCGAACCATGGCGCTTGGGATAATGAGCTGTGTCGTCGGGCTCTGCCAAGGCACGCTCGATCTCGGCTGTGCTCATGCCGGTATTCTTTGCGTAGTCCGTGACGTCGGCATCGAAGTGCTCGCGTACCACATCGTCTACGCTCCAGCCCTTGCCGCCTTCGTTCCAGCCACCCTCGACCTGATTTGCAGCAGTCGCTCCTCCCCAGAGGAAGCCTTCGGGGAATGTCTTTCTCATTGCTTTACGCCTTTCTTTCGACCGTGAAGAGCGCGTCGCCGACCGTGGCTGCACCCTCCTGGGTCTTGTTCTCGACGGAGAAGTCAGCACCGTTGCTCACGATGATGCAGACGGTCGGGTCGAAGCCTGCCTTCTCGATCTTGTCGATATCGAACGAGATGAGCTCGTCGCCGACACCGACATGATCGCCGGTGCTCACATGGGACGTAAAACCGTCACCGTCCATCTTGACGGTATCGATGCCGACATGGATGAGGATTTCGGCGCCGTTCGCGCAGGTAAGGCCGATGGCATGACGGGTCTTGAACACCATGGTCACTTCGGCATCGACCGGGGAGTAGAGCATGCCCTGTGACGGCACGATTGCCATGCCGTCCCCAAGCGTCTTGGCAGCGAACATCTCATCGGGGACCTTGGTGATGTCCTCGACGGTGCCGCTGACAGGGACAACGAGCTCGAGCGCTGCATCCGTCGTGGCAGCGGGCTTGTCGGTCGTGCTGGCAGCCTCTACCTGGTTGTCGTCCTTCCAGGTCACAAAAGCGATTGCGAAGGAGCAGACAAGCGCAACGGCAAAGCCGATGAAGGCATTCACGAGATTCTGGGGATTGGCTGCGTCGACATACATGGTCATGCTCGCAAGGCCCGGGCCGACCGTCACGAATGCCTTGACGCCGAGAAGGCCGATCAGGGCACCGGAGATGGCGCCGGAGATCACGACTGCCGTCATCGCGCGTTTGTGCTGAAGCGTGACGCCGTAGAGGGCAGGCTCGGTGATGCCCATGAGGGCAGAGATGCCAGCGGAAAGGGCGGTCTGGCGCAGGCGCTCGTCCTTCGTGCGCAGGGCAACGGCGAGGCAGGCACCGGACTCGGAGATGTTATGGCCAAGGGAGGCCGGGAGATAGAGGGACTCGAAGCCAGCGGTCGACATCGAGCTCACGGCGTAGGGGACGAGGGCCTTGTGCATGCCCATCGAGATCATGAGCGGAAGGATGGCAGCAAGGACCGCGAGGGCAATCCAGCCGAACGTGCTGTACATAAAGAGAATGGCGTCAGTGAGCAGGACACCAACGTTGTAGCCCAGCGGTCCAAGGACAAGAAGCGTCACCGGTATCGTGATGGCAAGAGCAACCATCGGGACGAAGAAGACGCGGATGGCCTTCGGAGAGACCTTGTTGAGCCAGCGTTCGAGAAGCGAGAGGCAGATGACCTCGAGAATGGCAGGGAAGACCTGGGAGCTGTATGTGATGTTCTGGACCGTGATGCCGAAGAGGACCAGGCCGTCCTTCAGGGCGGTGGTCGTGGCCGGCAGCAGCAGGAAGCCAACGGCAGCCACAGCGACGAGGCGGTCGGTCTTGAACATGTTTGCGGTCGTCACGGCAACCATGAGGGGCAGGAAGTAGAACGTTGCATCGGAGATGCCGACAAGCGTCGTGTAAAGCGCGTCTGTCGAGGTAATGGCGCCGATCATGGCCAGAAGCAGCATGATGGACTTCAGCACGCCGGCACCTGCGATGGCAGGGACGAGCGGCTGGAAGATACCGATCAGATACTCGAGAAATACGGCACCGGCGCTCCTTTTCTCCTTCTTGGCAGAAGCGGCAGGTACGCCTCCCAGGTCATAGGCCGACGTGATTGCGTCGTACGCTTCGATCACGTCGTTGCCGATAACGATCTGGAACTGGGCGGCATCGATGACGCCCATGACGCCAGGGGTCTTCTTGAGGGCGTCGATATTCACCTTGCTATGGTCGGCAAGCTGGAATCTCAGGCGGGTCGAGCAGTGCTCGAGGTGAACAATATTGTCGGCGCCGCCGACGTTCTCCACGATAGATTTTGCAAGGCTCTTGTAATCCACGATGGCTCCTCCGTTTCTGGTGCCCTATCTGGGCACTTCTGGCAGATTGCCTGGAAGCGGAGGGCATGAAAAAAGCAGGACCCTGACGCATCCATGGCGCCAGATGAATCCTGCCCGCATGACCGGTTACATGTCCATCAAGTAGGTGCATCCTACTGCGCATCCTACAGCACCTATGCAGATATTCCGCTGAACGGTATGGTACGAGCCGTGAATGGCAAACAGTGCCAGAGGCTGAAGGCCGAAGGCTCTGAACCGTTGAAGCTGCCGGAGCGAAAGAAAGGGGCCTGCGTGCACTCTGCACACAGGCCCCAAAGGCAGAAGACTCTGTTTCTGTCCTATGCTTCCTTCTTGCCGAACTCAGGGTCGCCTGCAAGCTCGGAGAACCACTTCGCATAGAGATCGGGGCGCCAGTCGGTGCCGCCGACAGAGGGGTTGTACTTGTAAAGGAAGCGGGTGGCAAGCGAGAGGTCGATTGTCGCTGTATACATGGCTTCCTCGTCGGAGCCTTCTGCCACGAAGGGACCGCCTGCGTAGTAGTGGTAAGCCCAGGTCTTCTTGCTCGGACCGATGATGGAGCTTCCGCCCCAGAACCAGTTCGTCTTGTCGAGGCCGGCGAGGTCGGCGCTGGCGATGAAGATGCCCTCGCGGATGACCTGGGCATGGACGGTGTCATCCATCAGATGCTCGCCGTGGCCGTGGCAGACAGCGGTCGGGTTGAGGTAGAGGCGGCAGCCCTTCGCGACATAGTAGTCCATGAGCTCGGGGAAGCAGTACGTGTCGTAGCAGATGGCGCAGCCGACGGGTCCCCACGGCGTGTCCATGATGAAGGGGGTATCGCCACGGGTAGCCCAGTTGGGTTCCGGTGCTGGCAGGTGAATCTTGTGATAGCTGCCGATGAGGCCCTCCGGCCCTGCGATGCAGAGGCCGTTATAGACGATCTTTGGATCCTTGTCGTCTCTGATCGGCATGCCGAAGACGACATAGATGCCAAGCTCCTTTGCCTTGGCAGAGACGATATCGGAGGTCGGTCCTGGCACGGTCTCTGCTAGCAGGTGCTGCATCTTCTTCTCGACAGGCACATCCTCTTCGTCGTCGTAGCTCGTAAGTGCCATCTCCGGCATCACAAGGATGTCGGATCCCTTCTTGGCGGCAGCTTCCATGTAGCCGAGTATGCGATTCAGGTTGCGCTCCTTGTCGCCCCATTCAGCGTGGAATGCAACAGTGCTCACGGTCACGATGTCCTTGTACATAGCTGCTCCTCTCTTCCTGGTTTCCTGAAACGACTCGAAGAATAGGAGTCCTAATTGTCCGATCAGTTGCGTAACGGTTGCAGCTAACAATCTTTGTCTGTTACAGATATTGGCTAGCCTTCCGCCCTTTCCTGAATTGTTCTGTGACATGTATCATCGAGGCTGGAGGCTACGCACGGGACATTGTTTGCTAAATCCTGCAGTATGGCATCAGGGATACCGTATATTCGCTTTGAGAAGCGCCGTATCTGCGTTGCGCAAGGAATGAGTTCATTGACTTTAAAGGGTGTTTCGTTTGAAGCCTGTCATGCCCAGATGACTTCTTGTATAGAGATATGCTGTGCAAAGTGCAGATGACTTGCCTAGAAAGAATGCTGGACGGCATTGTTTTCCTCAGTCACGAACCGGTTCATGACAGGACAGAATATCCTGATCGACGGGGGAGAGGCGGGGAGCTTCGACTTCGTCTGGCCCGATATCGATTTCTGAGAGCACATGGGCAGCACAAGGCGAGGCTCCCTGCGCACTCCAGATAAGCATCTTCTGGCCTGGCTGGCCTCTTCTCAAGCGGCTTGATGGAAAAGCAGACCAAGACGTCTTGCCAGTCGCGCAGCAGCTGCAAATAGCGTGCCTGCATGTTACGGACAGAAGACAGGCGGTCTTCATCTGCTCAGGCAGGCATGGGGACGGGTATCATCCGAAGCACATGCGTCTTGGAAAGGAGCTGAAGCATGAGCACGGAAGGGCATCTGAGCCATGAGGAATATGCACGCTATGCCAGGCTCTCTGACAGAGAGCTCTCGCGCCAGTGCCATGCCGAAGCATTCCATGCCACCGGTCCTGGCGGCCAGGGCGTCAATACGGCAGACTCGGCAGTCCGGATGGCGCATGTGCCGACCGGCATCACGGTCGTGAGCCGCGAATCGAGAAGCCAGCTCCAGAACAGGCAGCGCTGCCTCGAGAAGATACATGCAGAGCTTGTCCGCCGATCACGCCGTCCGAAGAAGCGCAGGAAGACAAAGCCGACGAAGGCATCGGTTGCCCGGAGGCTCGATGCAAAGGCTCACCGTGGCCAGATAAAGAAGCTTCGACGCAGATCGGATTTCGACTGAGGCTCACAGGGCAGGAAGGCTCAAGAACATGTCTGAAGCAGAGGAACTTGAGGAGCTTGGCCCCCAGAATCATGTGGCTCTCGAGCTTGCGATGGCGGAATACGACAAGGGCGATCCCAAGCGCATCCATCATTTCGCGAAGGTCCGTACGTTCGCACGCGATATCGCAGAGGCGGAAGGTGTGGACGAGAGGACCCGCTACATCGTCGAGGCTGCTGCTATCGTGCATGATGCCGGCATCCATGAGTCGGAGCGGGTCTATGGAAATGCGGGCGGCAAGCACCAGGAGGAGCTGGGGCCTGGCGTAGCACGACCGCTTCTCGAGAAGGCAGAATATGCACCTGAGGCCATTGAGCGCATCTGCTGGCTCATCGCCCATCACCATACGTATGCGAATATCGAGGGCGCAGACTACCAGATCCTCGTCGAGGCAGACTTCCTCGTGAACATCTACGAGGATGCACCAGACAATGCAGAAGCGAGAAGGCATGCAGCCGAGCAGGCGAAGCGCCATATCTTCAGGACGCAGACAGGCACGAAGCTCCTGGAGCTCCTCTATCTGAGCTAGAGCCCAGGATCTGACAGGCAACGGGGCTTGGCTATAATCGTGCCCTGAGGCTCTAGGTCTGTATCCTGCACGCGTCGAGGGGAGCATCTGTGGCAGATACGGTCTCTCCTGAAGTGCGGAGCAAGATCATGTCCAAGATCCATGGGAAGGATACGAAGCCGGAGGTCCTGCTCAGGAAGGAGCTCTGGCACAGGGGCTATCGCTACCGCAAGAATTTCCGGAAGCTTCCTGGCTCGCCTGATATCGTTATGACGAAATACCGGCTCTGCATCTTTGTGGACTCGGAGTTCTTCCATGGGAAGGGATTCTACGGAGGGCTTGAGAGCAAGAAGTATGAGAGCCTCGAGGAGCAGCTCAAGCACTCGAACCATCCAGATTACTGGCTGTCGAAGATCAAGCGCAACATGGAGCGCGACCAGGAAGTGGATGCCGAGCTCACGGAGAGCGGCTGGCATATCATCCACTTCTGGAGCAAGGACGTAATGAAGCACACCGACGAGTGCATACGTACCGTTGAAGAGACGCTTGCCACACTCACGCTCGGCGAAGTTGCACACGCAGATGCTGAAGATGCGGCGCAGGACGTCTCTGAAGTCGAGTGCACTGCTGAAGAGCCTTCAGAGCTGGCAGCTGCCTCTCAGGCAGAAGCTTTGCTCGAAGATACAGAAGATCCTATGAAAGAGGGCTCTACGTCACTTCTGGTGGGTAGCACATCTCTGCAATGATGCGGCCGGCTCCTCCGAGCGGTAGGATGTTGCCCTGCAGGGGAAGGCTGGACACCC
>OMVT01000037.1 GCA_900314535.1 uncultured Olsenella sp.
GCCGGCTTCGGTGCTTCAGGTGCTGCAGGCTCGGGTGTCTCTGCCTTCTTTTCGGGAGCAGGAACCGATGCAGGCTTAGCCTTAGGCGCGGATGCGGGAACCTCTGCTGCCTTCCGGGGCTTCGGAGCCTCAGATGTCTTGGCAGCAGAAGCCGCCTCTCCCTTCGAGGAGAACGGCACGACCTGGGAAGGCTTTGCACCCTTTGCTGCCTTCGTCCCTGCGTTGTAGCCATAGAGGTCGATGGCACGCTCTGCTGCAGAGAAGACGCCTGCAAGCCGAAGCGAAGCCTCGGCAAGAGATCCGGACTTGGAGATTGCGATATGGCGGTCAGAGAGCTCCTTCTCCGCTGCTGCAAGCTTCTCTGAGAGCTCCTGTGCATGCGCTTCGGCACGTGCCTTCTCATGCCGGGTCTGGACAAGCTCAGCCCTCATGCGGGCAAGCTCTCCCTCGCCGGTCGCCGTCTTCAGGAACGTCTCCTGGATCTGGCGCTGGAGCGACTCGAGGTGGGCAAGGCGTCCTGCAATCTCTTCCTGCATGAGCTCCGGCTCGGTCTTCCTCGTCTGTGCCTGCGCAAGTGCAGCTGTCAGATGCTGGCAGCGCTCCTCGGCTCCTGCAAGCTCCTCCTTGAGGCCAGCCTGGCGCCTCTGCTCTGCTGCAAGCTGCTGGCACAGCGCTTCGTATTCCTGGGACTTCTGCGCTTCGGTGCGCTCGCAGACATTCTGCGCTTCAGCGCAGGCACGCTTTGCCTTCTCGAGCTCTGCTTTCGCCTCTCTGAGCGATTCCTCGAGAAGCGCCTTCTGGGCCTTCGCCTCAGCGAGCCGGGCCTCTGCTGCCGTCTTGTCGCTCCGGGAGCGCTCAGCCTCCTCGGATGCGCTCTGCGCCTCCTCGCGGAGGCTCTCGATCTCGTCCTGGAGCCGCGAATTCTCGTTCAGGGCATCGCGGAGAAGATCGACGACTCTCGTCGCTTCAAGTCCGCGTCCGCCCTCAGACGGAGCAGCGATACGCGCTTCCTCGTTCTTGCGATGCTTCTTCTTTGCCTTCTTGCGGCTCTCAGAATCGAGCGCGCTCTCTTCCTGCTTCATGGAACAACCTTTCACGTGAGCCTGCTGTACAGCAGCAGAAGCGAGTCATCCATCGACAGATCCAATCCATTCTGTTTTAGGGTACCCCACACAGATAAGGCCGTTTCCCATATTTCGGCCGGCTCCTGCATGTAACGCCTGTCTGCGGCTGCAAGGCGGTAGAATCCCGTCTTGCAGCAGCGCAGCAGAAAGGATTGAGATGCAGATCATCGTCTTCGATATCGGCGGCACCGCCATCAAATGGTCTCTCAGGGATGAAGCCGGCAAGGCCCTCAAGCAGGACGTCTTCCCTACCCCCAAGGACTCGGCAGACGCCCTTCTCTCCTCCCTCATGGAAATCGTGAAGCTCCATGGATCGCAGGCTTCCGGCATCGCTATAAGCGCTCCAGGCGTCATAGAGCATCACCGCTTCATGCGCACGGGAGGCGCCCTCACCTATGCCTATGGGCTTCCGCTTGCAGACCGCCTCGAGAAGCTCTCGGGACTGCCTGTCACGATCGGCAACGACGGCAAGTGTGCAGCGCTCGCAGAGCTTTCCTCAGGCACTCTCGAGGGCACGCAGAACTCCTGCGCGCTGATCCTGGGCACCGGCCTTGGAGGCGGCCTCGTCGTCGACGGAAGGGTCCTGGCTGGTCCTCATGGCTCTGCAGGCGAGCTCAGCCTGCTCTCGTTCGGCTTCGGGCCTGATGGCACGATCGGCTCCTGTGCCGGCATGGACGCAAGCACCTCCGGCCTCATCCGCGCCATGAGATCGGCATGCGGAAAGACAGCCGAGGAGCTGCCTGATGGCAAGGCATGCTTCAGGCTCCTCGAGAGCGGAGATCCGGCAGCCAGGCAGGCCTTCGAGTCCTGGTGCATGGCAGTCGCTACAGTCATCTTCGACCTTGCTGCCATGCTCGATATCGAGCGCTGCGCGATAGGCGGCGGCATCTCTGCAAATCCGCACGTGCTCGAGGGCATCAAGACAGCGCTTGCAAAGGTCTCGGAAAAGCTCCCGCACATCTTCGGCCTGACCATCACATTGCCCGAAGTCGTGCCCTGCCGCTACGGAGCAGAGGCAAACCAGCTGGGTGCCCTGGCTCTCTTCCTCGAGAGCAGGAAGGACAGGTAAGGCAAAGGGGAGCTGGCATGCCAGCTCCCCTTCTTCTCATCTTGCTCTATGCTGCTACTCGCTGAGCGCAGGCGTAATGGCAGAGATGACCTCTTGAGGCGTCTTTGCCGAGACAATGGCAGACATCGTCTTCTCATCGTCCAGAAGCTCCATCACATCGACCAGGGTCGGCACCTGCTTGGCCGGATCGACGACCGCAAGCATCACGAGAACCTGGACCGGCAGCGGCTTTTCCGGCGATCCCATGAGCGCAAACTCGACCGGGTGCGCAAGCACGGCGACAGCAATTGCATCGGAGAGCGTGTAGTCGTTCGAGCAGTGCGGCACCGCGGCATTGACCGGCTTGGCCTCGAGGCCCGTCGGATAGATCTTCTCGCGCGCGACGACTGCATCGGGATAGCTGCTCTTGACCTTGTGCAGCTCTACGAGCTTTCCCGCAAGCGCACGCAGCGCCTCTTCGGCAGTATCTGCTTCAAGACCGAGAAGCACGAGACGCTCATCCAGAACCATATACGACCTCCGACAGGACCTTCCTCCACATAAGCTTTCCTATTCTACACCATTTCCCCACTTTTCCGCCATCAATATTTCAAATGGATGGGATGAGGAGCAGATGCAGGCTTTGGAAGGCCTTGGAAGCCCCTAGACCAGAAGGTCTGCAACCTCGAGCTTCGGCACATGATGCGAACCATCCGCCTCATGCCAGTAGGCTATTCCGTGCTCTGTCGTCGCTGGCTCGAGCACGACCTCCTCTGCAGGCGTGCCAAGCGCCAGCACAAGGGAGATGGCAAGGCCTGTGTCCTCGAGACCGAAGTCGGAGATGAGGCCCGCATCAAAGTTCTTGAGGATGCAGCCGCCAAGGCTTTCTGCTGCCGCAGCGAGCATGATCGTCTGCGCCGCGATGCCTGCGTCGTAGCACCTGATCGGATTGTTCACAGCTGCAGCAGGAACCATGATGAAGATGTAGCCACCGGGTCGCTCCCCCTCTGCAGGTCCTGCCCAGTCCTTGAGGAGCGCTGCCCACTTGAGATGTGCAAAGGCCTTCGCGCAGGCATCAGCGCCGCTCACAAGATGGAAGCGCAGCATCTGCGTGTTGTTTCCGGTCGGAGCAAAGCGCGCGACGTCGATGAGGGCTCGAAGCGTCTCCTCCGACACCGGCTTCGACTCGTCGAAGCATCTCTTCGTCCTCGAGGAGCGCACGAGGGCAGCAAAATCCTTCTCTTCCATGCCTGTCTCTCTTAAAGGTCTGCCTTGCCGATCTGGGCAACGGCTTCCTTGATCTTCTCCGGCGGCAGCACGAGCGCGAAGCGCACGTAGCCCTCGCCCGCAGGTCCGAAGCTTGCACCCGGTGTCACGATGACGCCCGTCTTCTCCATGAGCTCGAGTGTGAAGGCAAGAGAGTCTGTCCTGCCGTGCGGCAGGCGTGCCCAGACGAAGAGCGTGCCATGGCAGTTCGGACGCTCCCAGCCAATGGCCTCGAGGCCGTCGCAGAGGGCATCTCTTCTCTCCTTGTAGGCAAGGCGCTGGCGCTCGACGCCGTCGAGCGGGCCCTTGAGGCAGGCAATCGCGACATTCTGTTCGGCGAAGAACATGCCGAAGTCGACCTGGCTCCTGAGCTTGTAGGTGGCCTGGACGATGTCCTTCCTGCCGACGAGGAAGGAGAGCCTGACGCCGGTGACATCGAAGGACTTCGAGAGCGACAGGAACTCGACACCCACATCCATAGCGCCGGGATAGTTGAAGAAGGAGCTCGAGACGCCTTCGAACACGACGTCGGCGTAGGCATTGTCGTGCACGATCACGATATCGTGCTTCTTTGCGAAGGCGATGATCTCCTCGTAGACCTCAGGCGTGCCGACCGACCCCACCGGGTTTGCCGGAAGCGAGACGATCATGTACTTGGCCTTGTCCGCCACATCGTCGGGGATGTCTGCCACATGCGGGAGGAACCCATGCTCTGCTGTCAGCTGGTAGTAGTAAGGGGTTGCTCCTGCAAGCTGCGTGCCGGCACGGAAGACCGGATAGCAGGGATCGGGGATGAGGGCGATGTCGCCCGGATCTGCCAGGGCTGCACAGACATACTGCATGCCTTCCTGCGTGCCGCGGCAGCTCATGACCTGGTCGGGCTCGAGGCCATCCACATCGAAGCGGCGCTTGTAGTAGTCACAGACCGCCTGCTTGAGCTCATCCTTGTCATGCAGGGCATACTTCCAGTTCGCATCATCTGCGCAGGAGTCGACAAGTGCCTTCTTGATGTAGTCAGGCGTCGGGAAATCGGGCGTGCCGACCGACAGGTCCCAGACAGGACGTCCCGCAGCTTCAAGCTCGCGGCGCTTCTGGTTCAGACTGGCAAAGACCTCGTCTCCGAAAAGATCGAGACGCTTCGAAAACTGCATCGGCTCTCACGCTCCCCAGCGGCCAGGCGCCGCTTCCTGCATATCTATAGGCAAGATTCCATTCTATTATTCGACGAGCTGCCTGCCTCCTGAAATGCCGCCTACGCAACACGATGTTTGCCTGATGGGACACATGCCAGAGCGCATGTCAGGCGAATCCCTGACATGGGGATTTTCAGTCCCTATGAGTGGAGAAGGGCCTGCCTTGCGGCAGGCCCCTGGCTGCTTGTCTGTCTACTTCTCCTGTGGCATCTTCCAGCCGTGCTGGTCGGTATGGAGGAGCCGCTCGGCACGCTCGGAGAGCGGCTCGCCGAGATACTTCTCGTAGACCCGCACGATATCCGGATTCTCGTAGGAGTTCCTATACTCCGAGATGCGGTCGAGCCCATAGAGCATCTGGCCGCGTGCCCCTGCCAGCTCCTGTCCGTCGTGGATCGGCTGCCCGCCGCCACCGACGCAGCCTCCCGGGCAGGCCATGACCTCGACGAAGTCATAGGACACGGTGCCTGCAAGGATCGCGTCGCAGAGACGCTTCGCATTGCCAAGGCCGCTTGCGACAGCGACACGGAGCTTTCTGCCTGCAAGGTCGAACTCCGCTTCCTTCCAGCCGGTGAGGCCGCGGACGTTCCTGAATGCGTCATTGGCAGGCGTCTCCCCTGTCGCCAGGTGATAGGCCGTACGCAGCGCTGCTTCCATGACGCCACCGGTCGCACCGAAGATGATGCCGGCGCCCGTGCCTTCGCCGAGGGGCTCGTCGAAGGGCTCCTCTTCAAGCGCATGCACATCGATATGGTCGGCGCGGATCATGCGATCTATCTCGCGGACCGTAAGCACGCAGTCGACATCCGGATCTCCGCAGGCATCCTTCATGGTCGGCAGCGCACACTCCGCCTTCTTCGCGACGCAGGGCATGACAGAGACCGAGAAGATATCGTGCGGATCGATGCCCAGGTATTCTGCGTAGTAGCTCTTCACGATCGCGCCGAACATCTGCTGCGGCGACTTCGAGGTTGAGACATCGTCCACAAGCTCAGGATAGTGGACCTTCACGAAGCGGACCCAGCCCGGACAGCACGACGTGAACATCGGATACTCATGCTCTGTGCCGTCAGAGAGGCGGTGCAGGAGCTCTGTGCCCTCTTCCATGATCGTGAGGTCGGCCGAGAAGTCGGTATTCACGATGTAGTCGAAGCCCATCTTCCTGAGCGCCGAGACAAGGTGCCCGATTGTCGACTCCTCGGGCGAGAGCTTCCAGTGGTCGCCCCAGGCCGTGCGTACCGAGGGCGCGATCTGGACAATCGTGACCTTCTTCGGGTCGGCAAGCGCATCGTAGACGCGTCCCGTATCGTCGCGCTCGCGCAGGGCTCCTGTCGGGCAGTGCGTGATGCACTGGCCGCAGAGCGTGCAGGGAGCCTCCGCGATCGGGCGGCCTGCTTGGACATTCACGGCGGTGTGGGCGCCTCTGTTCGTGAGGTCCCACACATCCGATGCCTGCACCTTGCTGCATATCTGAATGCACCTGAGGCAGTTGATGCACTTGTCGTTGTTGCGGATCAGAGGGAACGTCTTGTCCCACGGCATATGCGGCAGGTGCTTCTCATAGGGCAGCTCGAAGATATCGAGGTCGTTTGCAAGGCTCTGGAGCGAGCAGTTGCCGCTCCTCACGCAGCTCGTGCACTCCGAGTCATGCTGCGAGAGCAAAAACTCGACGTTCGTCTTTCTGGCCTTCCTGACCTTCGGGCTGTTCGTGAAGACCTTCATGCCGTCCAGGACATAGTTGTTGCAGGAAGCGACGAGCTGGTCGGTCCCTTCGATCTCGACGACGCAGACACGGCAGGCACCGATCTCGTTCAGATCCTTGAGATAGCAGAGCGTCGGAATATGGACGCCTGCAGCTTCTGCTGCCTCGAGTATGGTGGCGTGGTCGTCCACCTGGACACGCACCCCATCGACGGTCACGTCTACCATTGCATGATCCTCCCTCCGCGGAATGCGCCATAGCCGAAGTGGTCGCACCTCAGACACCTCGATGCCTCCTGATGCGCCTCTTCAGGCGTGAGGCCGTGCTCGACGATATCGAAATCGCCGACGCGCTCCGACGCCTCACGTGATGTCATCTCGCAGCGGGCGCACATGTTCTTGCCCTTGAACTGGACCGTCGGTATCTCGACATCCGCCACGATCTGGTGGTCGAAGCCGAGGTAGTGGTCGATGTTTGCTGCTGCGACCTTGCCGGCATTGATGGCACGGATCACCGTGGCAGGGCCGCTCTGGCAGTCGCCGCCCGAGAACACGCCGTCAAAGCCTGGCACGGCACCATCTGTATCGGTCACGATGCGGCCGCGATTGCATTTCATGCCCAGTTCTTCGAAGGGCCTGGACTCTATGGCCTGGCCGATTGCCACAAGCACGCGCTCGCAGGGAATGACCTCCTCGGGAGCCTCTGCAGCACGCGGTGCCGGACGCCCGTTCTTGGGGCCGCCGATGATCTGCTTCTGGACACGGAGTCCCGTGACATGGCCGCCTTCAGCCTCAATCGCAAGCGGGGCATGGAGCTCCAGGAGCTCGCAGCCTTCGGCCCTCGCTCCTGCAATCTCTTCATCCTGTGCCGTCATGTCCGCGACGCGGCGCCTGTAGACGATCGTGACCTTCTTCGCATGGCACCTTACGGCTGAGCGGGCGACATCCATTGCCACGTTGCCGCCGCCGATGACACAGATGCGCTCGCCTGTGAAGTCGGGGATCTCCTCGTCGCCGATGGCACGCAGCATCTTGACGGCAGACTCGACGCCTTCTGCATCCTCGCCCGGAAGGCCGAGCTTCCGGTCCGCATGGGCGCCGATTGCCAGATAGACCGCGTCATACTCTTTCCTGATTTCAGGCAGGTTCTCGGTGACAGGCGTATCGAGCTCTACGTTTATGCCGCAGTCAAGGAGCCACTGGATCTCCTCGTCGAGGCGCTTCCTCGGAAGACGATAGTTGGGGATGCCGTAACGGAGCATGCCACCCAGGTGATGCCTTGCCTCGAAGATCGTGGGCTCATGCCCCATGCAGGCAAGATAGTAGGCACAGGAAAGTCCTGCCGGACCGCCACCGATGATAGCAATGCGCTTGCCCGTGGACGGAGCCTTCTTCGGCTTGTAGTCTGCCTCCATGTGCTCTGTCGCGAAGCGCTTGAGGCCGCGGATGTTCATCGGATCGTCCACCATGCCGCGGCGGCAGTGCATCTCGCAGGGATGCTCGCAGACAAGGCCGCAGACGACAGGAAGCGGATTGTCCTTCCTGATGAGCTTCACGGCATCCGTGTAGCGTCCTGCCTCGACGAGCGCGATGTAGCCCGGGATATCGACTCCTGCCGGGCAGCCCGAGACGCAAGGGACAAGCTCCGACTGCTTGAAGCCGCAGGCGTGGTACTTGATATGGTGCTCGAAATCGTCGCGGAAGCCCCGGATCGCTGTCAGCGCCATGCTTCCCGCTTCATATCCGATCGCGCAGTCGCTCGAGAGATAGATCGTACGCGCCGTCTTCTCGATGAGCTCGAGCGTATGCTCATCTGCCTTGCCTTCGAGGACCTGGTCCATGAGCTCCTTCAGGACGCCCAGGCCTACACGGCAGGGCGTACATTTTCCGCAGCTCTGCGTTGCGCACATGCCGACGAAGGCAGCCGTGAATTCGACCGGACATGGAGCAAGCGAGCTCACCGAGAGCCGCTTCTCTACCGCTTCATGCAGTCCATCCATGACTGCCTGGGCCTCGCTGCGCTCGACCACATGCAATCTAGCCATTCAGTTTCCTCTCCTCGTGCTTTCCGCACGGCAGAGGCACGCTCGGCAGCTCCTTCCCCGGAAGACGGCTTTCCGCACCGCCCCCTGTGCCACGAGCCTGCACGCCGGCGCTTCCCCTCGCCGGCCTGCCATGCCTGAAGCTTGAGCATAGCAGCCGGAAGCATAGGAGCCTTACGATTTGCGGTGAATGAAGCATATTGCAGGGCAGATGGCTGTTCTGCAGCAGAACGCATAGGTCCTGCATGGAAAAGGCACCTGCCCGGCTTTCCGGACAGGTGCCTTGATGGTCATGCTTCTATGCTGGTGCGCTAGGCAATCTTGCGCTTGAAGGCCTCGATGACCTTCGTGCCCATGTCGCGCGTGCCGAGCTTCCTGTCTTCAGGCGTCATCTCGTCTGCAAGGTCAGGCGTCCTCCAGCCTTCATCGAACACGTCCTCGACGGCTGCCTTCACGGCATCCGCTGCGTGGTCCATCTGGAAGCTGTAGCGAAGCATCAGCTCGACCGAGAGCATCTGTGCAATCGGGTTTGCGATGCCCTTGCCCGCGATGTCAGGAGCAGACCCATGGCTCGGCTCGTAGAGTGCCGTGCCGGAGCCCAGAGAGGCGGAGGCAAGCATGCCAAGAGAGCCCGTGAGCATCGACGCCTCGTCGGAGAGGATGTCGCCGAACGTATTCTCGGTCACGAGGACATCGAACTGGGCAGGATTCGCGACGAGCTGCATGGCGCAGTTGTCGACGAGCATGTCTCCGCCCTCGACATCTTTGAACTCGTCCATCATCCGGTGGTTCACTTCGCGCCAGAGACGGGATGTCTCGAGCACGTTGGCCTTGTCGACCGACGTGACCTTGCCACGGCGGCGCTTGGCAGCCTCATAGGCCCAGCGCACGACACGCTCGATCTCGTACTCGGAGTACTCCATCGTATCGACCGCACGCTCGCCTGAAGCGCCGTCGACGCCGGCACCTGCGACATCCTTCTCGCGCCTGTGCTCGCCGAAGTAGAGGCCGCCTGTAAGCTCGCGGACGATCAGGATATCGACACCTTCGAGGAACTCAGGACGAAGGGTGGATGCTCCTGCGAGCGCCTTGTAGATGTGCACCGGACGCAGGTTCAAAAAGAGCCCCAGATTCTTGCGGATGGCAAGAAGGCCCTGTTCAGGGCGGACAGCGCCAGGCGTCGTGTCATTCCACTTCGGGCCGCCGACCGCTGCCAGAAGGACCGCGTCCGATGCCTTGGCGGCGTCGAGCGTCTCGGGCGGAAGGGCGCTCACAGGCTCGCCCGCTGCACGCGTCGCATCGATGGCAGCGCCGCCGATCAGATGGTCTTCGCAGACGAACTCGACATCTTCTGCCTGGCCGATAGCCGCAAGGAGGCGCTTTGCCTCTGCCATGATTTCAGGACCGATGCCGTCACCCGGCAGGGTGCAGATACGGTAGGTCTTCTTCCCCATCGTCTATGCCTCCTTCTTCTGGGCGAGCAGCTTCTTCGTCCTTGCGACAAGGCCGCCCTCATTGATAATCTCTTGGATGAAGGGCGGGAACGGCTGCGCCTGGAAGGTCTTGCCCGTCGTCTCGTCCGTGATGAGGCCGGTGTCGGCATTGACCTTCACGACATCGCCGTCAGAGATCGCATCGCAGGCCTCAGGGCACTCCATGATCGGAAGGCCGATGTTGATGGCATTGCGGTAGAAGATGCGGGCAAAGGACTTGGCAATGACGACAGAGACGCCAGCAGCCTTGATAGCGACAGGAGCATGCTCGCGCGAGGAGCCGCAGCCGAAGTTCTCGTCTGCGACGATGATGTCGCCCGGCTTCACGCGCTTCACGAACGTCGTGTCGAGGTCCTCGAGGCAGTGCTTCGCAAGCTCTGCCGGGTCGGATGTATTGAGGTAGCGGGCAGGGATGATGACATCAGTGTCGATGTCGCGCCCATAGCGGAAGACCGTGCCTTCGAATTCCATGAATGAGCCTCCTTAAGGCTAGTCGAGATCGGACGGCAGCGCGATGTGGCCGGCAACGGCAGAAGCTGCAGCGACCGCAGGGCTTGCAAGGTAGACCTCGGAGGTCGGGTCTCCCATGCGGCCGACGAAGTTCCTGTTCGTCGACGATACGCAGCGCTCCCCTGCTGCCAGGATGCCCATGTAGCCGCCGAGGCAGGGACCGCAGGTCGGGGTCGAGACGACGCAGTGGGCATTGATGAAGATATCCATGAGGCCTTCATGCACGCACTGGAGCCAGACGGCCTGCGTGGCAGGAATCACGATGCAGCGCACGTTCGGATTGACCGTGCGGCCCTTGAGCACGGCTGCTGCCGCACGCATGTCCTCGATGCGGCCGTTCGTGCAGGAGCCGATGACCGCCTGGTCGATTGCGATATGGCGGGACTCTGCCACAGGATGCGTGTTGGAGGGCAAATGCGGCCAGGAGACCGTCGGCACGATATCCTTCGCATCGATCCTGATGACCTGCTTGTATGCGGCATCGGGGTCTGCATGGTATTCCTTCCAGGGGCGCTCCGTCCTGCCTTCGAGCCAGGTGCGTGCCGTATCGTCGACCTCGAAGAGGCCAGCCTTGCCGCCTGCCTCGATAGCCATGTTCGCAATCGTGAGCCTGCCTTCGACCGAGAGGTTCCGGATCGTGGAGCCAGCAAACTCCATCGCACAGTACAGCGCACCGTCGACGCCGATCTGGCCGATGATGTAGAGGATGATGTCCTTGGCAGAGGCACCTTCGGGAAGCTCTCCCTCGATCTCGAAGCGGATGGTCTCAGGCACCTTGAACCAGGCCCTGCCTGTTGCCATGCCTACGCCGGCATCCGTAGAGCCGACGCCTGTCGAGAAGGCACCGATGCCGCCGTAGGTGCAGGTATGGGAGTCGGCGCCGATGATGAGGTCTCCCGGGCCGACGATGCCCTTCTCGGGCAGCAGGGCATGCTCGATGCCCATGCAGCCCTGCTCGAAGTAGTGGGTGATCCCCATCTCATGCGCGAAGTCGCGCGTGATCTTCGTCTGCTCGGCGCTCTTGATGTCCTTGTTCGGGCTGTAGTGGTCGGGCACGAGGAAAATCTTGGTCCTATCGAAGACGCCAGCGCCAAGCTCGCGGACCGTCTTGATCGCGATCGGTGCCGTGATGTCATTTGCGAGCACGCCGTCGAGGTCGCACTCGATGAGCTGTCCTGGCACGACACGGTCGAGGCCGGCATGCGCGGCCAGGATCTTCTCTGCCATCGTCATTCCCTGTGGCATAGTCTGCCTTCCTTTCTGGCTTATGCCTGCTCCTCAGAGCTGGCCTCTTTCGAGAGAAGCGAATCGACAAACTGGCGGGCACCTCGTGCCGACCTGCCGCCGCGCCTCGTCGCGAAACGTTCTGCTTCAAGGTCGAGCTCCTGCTCGTCGAGCGCAATGCCGCGCTCCTGGGCAAGCTTGTGCACGATATCGAGGTAGGTCTGCTTGTTCGGCTTCGTGAACGAGAGATGGATGCCGAAGCGGTCGGAGAGCGACACGATCTCCTGGAGCGTGTCATTCAGATGCACCTCATCGCCCTCGCGCTCGCTGAACGTCTCCCGCACGAGATGGCGGCGGTTCGATGTTGCATAGATCGCGACATTGGACGACTTCGCCGAGACCGAGCCCTCGAGGATTGCCTTCAAGGCTGCGAAGTTGTCGTCGTCTGCTGCGAACGAGAGGTCATCGATGAAGATGATGAACGTGCAGGGGTTGTGCGTGAGCGTATCGAGGATGCCCGGAATGTCGCGGAGCTGCTCCTTCCGGACCTCGAGGATGCGCACGCCCTCCCCTGCAAGCGCATTGGCGACGGCCTTGACGGTCGAGCTCTTGCCTGTGCCGGCATCTCCGGTGAGGAGGATATTGGCAGCAGGAAGCCTCTTCACGAGCGCGCGGGTGTTGTCGAGGATGACCTTCTTCTCGCGCTCGTAGTCGACAAGATCTTCGAGCCTCTGCGGATCGGGATGCTTGACCGGCACGATCTGACCCTGAGCATCCACGCGGAACACATGGTAGCGGGCATACATGCCGTAGCCATACTTGCCGATGTTCGCGATGCGCTCATGGTAGGTGCCTGCGATATCGACCTTCTGCGTATCGAAGGCAGGAAGACGGTCTGCAGCTCCCGGCAGAAGCTCGAGGAAGTCCTGGGGCTCGAGGTCGGCAAGCTCCTGGAGGACCGAGAGCTCTGCCTCGGCAGCAGCTGCAAGCGAGGCACCAGGCACCCTCCCGGCGCCGATGGTCCGAAGATACACATTCTCGTCGTCGACCGTAGCGTCCAAGATGTAGGACCCGAGGCCTTCCGCCTCGGAGTCGAAGAGCGCTGCCACGAAGGTGGCATAGGCACGGGCAAGCGCCATTGCATCGCCTGAAGTGCTGTTGCCTTCCTCCGCATCCGATGCGAGCGCCGCTGCCTTATGGAGCGCATCTCCCAGAGCCGCGATGACAGGATCTTCTTCGAGGCTCCGGAAGACCGTGAGCGTATCGAGCGAGAACGAGAGGCTCATGAGCCTTTCTGCATTCATTGCGTCTACCACAGCTTCCTAGTTGAGGACGGCACCCTTGGCGCCACTCGAGACAAGCTGGGCGTAGCGCCTGAGGTAGCCAGAGAGCGGCTTCGTCTTGGGCGTGAACGCTGTCATGCGCCGCTCGAGCTCCTCATCGGAGATCTTGAGGTCGAGCGTGCAGTTCGGGATATCGATCGAGATGATGTCGCCTTCCTGGATGATGCCGATCGGGCCGCCGGAGGCTGCCTCAGGCGAGACATGGCCGATGCAGGCACCGCGGGTGGCGCCGGAGAAGCGGCCATCCGTGATGAGGGCGACAGAGGAGCCGAGGCCCATGCCCTGGATGGCAGAAGTTGGCGTCAGCATCTCGCGCATGCCAGGACCGCCCTTCGGACCCTCGTAGCGGATCACGACGACATCGCCCGGATTGATCTTGCCACCGTCGATGGCAGCCTGCGCCTCTTCCTCGCTCTCGAAGACACGTGCCGGCCCTTCGTGCACGAGCATCTCAGGAGCAACAGCAGAGCGTTTGACGACAGAGCCTTCAGGGGCAAGGTTGCCATGAAGGACGGCGATGCCACCGGTCTTGGAGAACGGGTTGTCGAGCGGACGGATCACGTCGTGGTCGAGGACACGGGCGCCCTCGAGGTTCTCTGCGACGGTCTTGCCCGTGACGGTAAGGCAGGACGTATCGATGAGACCTGCCTCTGCAAGCTCGGACATGACAGCGTAGATGCCGCCCGCCTCGTCGAGATCCTCGATGTAGGTCGGGCCTGCCGGTGCCAGGTGGCAGAGGTTCGGCGTACGTGCAGAGATCTCGTTTGCGATATCGAGCGAGAGGTCGACGCCGCACTCATGGGCGATGGCAGGAAGGTGGAGCATCGTGTTCGTCGAGCAGCCGAGCGCCATATCCACGGTAAGCGCGTTCATGAGCGCTTCCTTTGTCATGATCTGCCTCGCGGTGATGCCCTTCTTGAGGAGCTCCATGACGGCCATGCCGGCATGCTTGGCAAGCTGGAGGCGGCGGGAATAGACGGCAGGGATCGTGCCGTTGCCACGAAGGCCCATGCCGATGACCTCGGTCAGGCAGTTCATCGAGTTTGCCGTGTACATGCCAGAGCAGGAGCCGCAGGTCGGGCATGCCTTGCACTCGAACTCGTGGAGCTTCTCCTCCCCGATCTTCCCTGCCGTGTAGGCGCCCATGGCCTCGAACATGGAGGAGAGGCTCGTCTTGTGGCCATCGATATGGCCTGCGAGCATGGGGCCGCCGGAGACGAAGGTCGTCGGCAGATCGAGACGCGCTGCTGCCATGAGGAGGCCCGGGACATTCTTGTCGCAGTTCGGGACCATCACAAGGGCATCGAAGCCATGCGCGAGCGCCATGCACTCGGTAGAGTCGGCGATGAGGTCGCGGGTCACGAGCGAGTACTTCATGCCCGTGTGCCCCATTGCGATGCCGTCACAGACAGCGATAGCAGGAAACACGACCGGCATGCCGCCTGCTTCGGCGACGCCCATCTTGACGGCCTCGACGATCTTGTCGATGTTCATATGTCCCGGCACGATCTCGTTGTAGGACGAGACGATGCCGACAAGGGGCTTCTCGATCTCTTCCTCGGTCCAGCCGAGGGCATTGTAGAGGGAGCGGTGGGCCGCAGCTTCAGGCCCGAACTTCAGGGCGTCGCTTTTCATGTCTGTTCCTCTCAGGGCGCAGAAGCGCCCGATATCTCACTGGGTGTGCGTTAGCCGACAATCTGGAAGCCCTCGTCGACGAGGCGCTCCTTGATCGCATCGATCTGGGCCTGGTCGCGGGTCTCCATGCCGACACGCAGGGTGCAGGCAGAAATTGGCAGGTCCGAATCGGACAGGTCGTAGTCGACCGAGACGACATTCGCGCCGAGCGAGGCGATGATGCGGGAGACCTGCTCGAGCTGGCCCGGCTTGTCTGTAAGCTTGATCGCAAGCGTCGCCTTCCTGCCGCTCATGGCAAGGCCGCGGTTGATGACGCGGGACAGGATGTTCACGTCGATGTTGCCGCCAGAGATGACGCAGACGGTGCGCTTGCCCTGAAGCGGCAGCTTGCCGAACATGGCAGCAGCCACAGGAGCAGCTCCTGCGCCTTCGCTCACGAGCTTCTGGCGCTCCATGAGGTTCAAGATTGCGGCTGCAATCTCGTCGTCTGAGACCGTGACCATATCGTCCACGTACTTCTGCGCCATCTTGAACGTGAGATCGCCCGGGTTCTTGACGGCGATGCCGTCGGCGAACGTGACCGCCGTATCGGATGCTCCCCACTTGCCTGCATGGAAGGCATCGGCCATCGCGGAGGCACCCTTCGCCTGCACGCCATACACCTTGCACGACGGCTTCAGGCTCTTGACAGCGCAGGCGACGCCGGAGATGAGGCCGCCGCCACCGACCGGCACGATCACGGCATCCACATCGTCGAGCGTGTCCATGATCTCGAGGCCGATCGTGCCCTGGCCGGCGATGACATCCTCGTCGTCGTAGGGGTGGATGAACGTGGCGCCCGTCTCCTCCTGGAGACGCACGGCCTCGTCGTGCGCATCGTCGTAGGTGCCGGGGACAAGCCTCACCTCGGCGCCGAGCCGGCGCGTGTTCTCGACCTTCATGATCGGGGCACCATCAGGCATGCAGACGATGCTCTTGACGCCCATGTGGGTCGCGGCGAGTGCGACGCCCTGGGCATGGTTTCCGGCAGAGCAGGCGATGATGCCCTTGTCGAGCGCCTCCTTCGGAAGCTGCGAGATCTTGTAGTAGGCGCCCCTCAGCTTGAAGGAGCCGGTGACCTGCAGGTTCTCCGTCTTGAGATAGAGCTCGTCCAGTCCCGGCACGAGCTGCGGTGCCGCAATCAGGTCCGTCTTCCTCGCAACGCCCTTGAGGACATAGGCTGCATGGTAGATCTTGTCGAGAGATAGCATGGGCACTCCTTAGATGGCGAGGAAGTTCGTGATGTGCTGGCCTGCCGGAACCATCGGGCGGACCATCTCGTCGGGGTCGAGGACGCAGTCGATGACCGCACCGGTACCGCCGGCAAGGGCGCTCTTGAGCGCGTCTTCGAGCTCCGTGACCGTGCTCACGCGCCAGCCGGGAAGGTGGTAGGCCTCGGCGAGCTTCACCCAGTCAGGTCCTCTGTCGAGCGTCGTCTCGGAGTAGTGCTGGTCATAGATCAGCGTCTGCCACTGATGGACCATGCCGAGGACGGTGTTGTCGAAGACGACCGAGATGATCGGCAGGTGGTAGTGCTCGACAGTTGCAAGCTCGATGCAGTTCATGCGGAACGAGCCATCGCCCGTGATATGCACGACGCGCTTGTCGGGGTTGCCAACCTGGGCACCGATGGCAGCGCCGAGGCCGAACCCCATGGCACCGAAGCCGCCCGATGTGATGAGCTGTCCGGGATAGGAGTAGTGCATATGCTGGATGGCCCACATCTGGTGCTGGCCCACGTCCGTGGCGACCATCGTGTCTTCGGGGCACAGGCGCGCAATCGTGTCGTCGATCTGCTTCGGCGTCAGGTGGTCTCCGCCCTCTTCGTACTGGGTCTCCGTCGGGAACGAGAATACGAACTCCTTCCAGACCTTGTGGCTCTGCTGCGGGACCATCTCGTTCAGGAGCTCGAGCACGCGCTTCGCATCGCCGAGCACATAGTGGTCGCAGCGCACGTTCTTGCCGATCTCCGTCGAGTCGATGTCGACCTGGACGATCTTGGCCTGGCTTGCAAAGGAGGAAGGCTGGAGTGCCACACGGTCGGAGAAGCGGCAGCCCACGGCAATCAGGAGGTCGCAGTTGTCGACGGCCATGTTCGAGGCCTGAGATCCATGCATGCCGATCATGCCGGTCGAGAGCGGATCGTTTCCGACAAAGCCGCCGCCACCCATCACGGTGATGGCGACAGGAGAATCGATCCTGTTCGCGAACTCGTTGAACTCCTTGTTCGCGCGTCCGCGCACGACGCCGCCACCACAGATAAGAAGCGGACGCTCCGCTTCCTCGACCATCTGCGCCAGGCGCTCGACCGCAGCCGTCTCAGGCTCACGGGTCTCGATGCCGCCCATGAGACGCTTCGAGAGCTGGTTC
Source organism: uncultured Olsenella sp. (assembly GCA_900314535.1). Lineage (GTDB taxonomy): Bacteria > Actinomycetota > Coriobacteriia > Coriobacteriales > Atopobiaceae > Olsenella_L > Olsenella_L kribbiana. The sequence continues at coordinate 16,986 of OMVT01000037.1, forward strand.
GGGAACTCGAAGATGCGATGCTCCTCGACCGGCACATACTCGTAGTCGCACTTTGCCTGCGTGACATCCTTCGTGATATCGATGAGGACAGGGCCGGGACGGCCCGTGCGGGCGATCAGGAACGCCTGGCGCACGACATCTGCGAGCTCATGGACATCCTTCACGACACGGTTCCACTCCGTGATCGGCTTCGTTATGCCCGTGATATCGACTTCCTGGAAGGAGTCCTTGCCGAGAAGCTTGGACGAGACGTTGCAGGTGATAGCAACGATAGGAGAAGAGTCCATATAGGCCGTGGCGATGCCGGTCGTGAAGTTCGTGCAGCCGGGGCCCGACGTCGCGAAGCACACGCCGACCTTGCCGGTCGCACGGGCATAGCCGTCAGCGGCATGCACGGCACCCTGCTCGTGGCTCACGAGATAGTGGTGAATCTCGGGCGTCTGGTACAAGACGTCGTAGACGTCGAGAATCGTTCCTCCGGGATATCCGAAGACGGTATCGCATCCCTGCTCCTTGAGACACTCGATGAGTATCTGGGCACCTGTGAGCTCCATGCATCCTCCCCCTATGGCGGCAATCCTTGATTGAAGGATATGCCTCGAGCTGCCTTGTGGCAGCGGCCTGTCCTGCAGACGGTGGGTCCCTCGTGCGAGGGGCACTCCGTGTGCAGGACGCCCGGATACGGGATGCATCCGGGCGTCCAGCCGAAATCAGGTGCCGGAACTAGTTGTTGAGGAGCTTGTCCTCATCGTTCCAGGCGTAGAGAGCACGGATCTCCTTGCCCGTCTTCTCCATCAGGGTCTCGGCCTGCTGGCGGCGCATGGCCTTGAAGTGGACCTGGTGGGACTCATCGGACATGTCGAGCAGGAACTCCTTGGCGAACTCGCCGTTCTGGATGCGCTTCAGGTTGTAGCGCATGCCCTCCTTGGCAGCCTCGGTGATCACGTGCGGGCCGGCGGTG
>OMVT01000038.1 GCA_900314535.1 uncultured Olsenella sp.
AGGACCGGCATGAGGAGCTGGGAGATGAGGATGGCCAAGATCATCGGCAGAGGATGGGAGAACGTGCGCTTCAGGTTCCCGAAGTCGTTGGAAAGAGACCCCTGGAAGGTGATGACGGCAAACATCGGGGAGACATAGGGCGCGAAGCGCTGGAAGAAGGCAGGGAAAAAGATGCCTGCCACGAGGAAGAGCGGGACGATGACGATCATGTACCGCGAGATGAAGCTTCCGAACTTCTGCCATGCTTCCATGCGAGCGATCCTTTCCACAGCGTGCGCAGCCTTCATTATCACGCCTGCATGCATTCCTGACCATAACGGCACAAAGCGATCAGGGAATGGAAACGCAGGGGTGCCCTCGCGCTGGCGCATCGCTTCAGACAGAAGGGCTCTCCGGACATATGCCCGAAGACCCCCAGAAAGGGATAGGTCTCACACGCGGCCTGCAAGCCTCTCTTCGAGCTCCGAAATCTTTGCGGCGTCTCTCGTCTTGTCGAGGGGAGGCCATCGCATTCTTTGCGCTGTCCCAGCCGCTGGATGTGCCGGCGTGTACGGTATGGCCGAAGAGAATCATGACGGCTGCCTTCACAAAGGCACGGCCCGAAATTCCTTCCATTGTGCAGCAGCTTCTCGCCGCGCTGGATGTCTGTTCAGAGGATGGCCGATTATGGTGTCTCGCCCTGTGTGAATATGAAATCAGGCTGCCTTGGCGTGTGCAGTTTGGCCGGCTTTCCAGATGCTGGATACAGGCACGTAGCGCTCTGTTACCATGAACCTGTGCAGAGCCTCGTGCACACGGAGGCCCGCACATGCGTGAAGGAGCCGATGCAGAGGAGCTCTATCGCTATGGCCAGCACCACCCGAAAGCTCACCCTTCTGAGCTGTATCCTGAAACAGCCGAGCCCCCAGAAGGAGGTGCTGCTTCAGGCGTTCACGGGCGTCCAGCTCGAAGACTGCGCAGGGCGCAATTCCATGAGCAGAAGCGAGGTCATGGATATCTGCAAGGACTTTGCAGGCCATGCCCCCGAGCTCGAAGAAGACCAGTATGAGATGGCATACCATGCCTCGAAGGACAGGCATGACTTCTGCCAGACCACAGGACAGAACGAGGGCGTCTTCCTCTATATGGAGCTGCGCTATGGCAAGAAGAAGCCTGTCATTCCCCAACCTGCCGTCTCTGTGGCAGCGCAGCCTGCGGACAGGCCCGTGACACCCCAGCCCAAGAAGAAGCGTGCCTCCCGCAAGAAGGGCACCTCTGCTTCCAAGAGCACGCCTGCACAGGAGCCAGTTCCTGCACCGGCACCGGTGCCCAGGGTCCTTACCGAGGAAGAGAAGGCAGCGGCCGAGCTCAGGCGCCAGCAGCGCAGGGCCGCACGCGAGCGTGACAAGGGCTCCTGGTACTAGAGCACGCTTGCTTGGCATGCCTCCTGTGGGAGCCTGCCTATAGATGTCTCTGGCATGCCGGAGCATGGAAAAAGGTTTGCTGATGCTGAACAATGGGCTCCATCCTGGTACGTCCGGGATGGAGCCCATATCATCATGCAGGGAAGCTGCCTGCCCGGATGCCAAGCGCCCGCAGATCCGAGGCCATCTACGTGCTATCCCTCGGCGGGGCAGGCATCCATCACATAGGTCGTGATGTAGTCAGTGCCATCGGGCGCCGTGATGCCAGGATCGCACTTCCTGAATGCGCCTTCGATGCCGAGTTCTTGTGCCGCAATCTCGAAATGGCAGGCGGCAATGCCCATGTCAACCTTCTGGATGTCGCCTGTCGATTCGCGGGCATAGCCTCTGGTCTTGTGCTCATAGAAGTGGACATTCTTTCCGTCCACGACTATCCGCCATGGCTGCTTGTTGGTGGCAGAGGGGGACCAGCGTACCATCTGGAGCGGCTCGAGGAGATGTCCTGCCTTCTCCTCGGAGAGCGGATGCGTGAAGTCGCCGGCGAAGAAGAGGGATTCGAAGGGGGCCCTGCTATCCGACCTCATGTTCCTCCGCATGAGAGACTCCCTCATGGACCTCTTCTCGGCAGCATAGCCGATAGGGGTGACTGCAGGCATCACCTCGTCGGGTGCGACCTCGAGAGCCCGCTCGAAGGCCTTGCGGTCGATCGTCGCGGCGAGCCAGACCGTTCCCAGTCCCAAGGACGTGGCATACAGGACAAGACGCTCGAAGGAGTAGCCGAAACCCAGTTCGGCGTCTTCCTGCCTGCGGTACTTGGCAGCGATATAGGTATCTGCGCCCACGATGACGGGGCTCGATACGCCGTCACGCTTGCGGTCGAGCATCCGATACGTTATCGGTATGCCGAAGGGGTTCTCATCCTTCTGGATGAAATCTTCGAGCTGGGCAAGCGTCTCGGACGAAAGAGGCTCTCCATCGAAGGTCCTGACGCTCTTGCGTGCCTTTATGGTGCTGATATCCATATAGTCTGTCCTCAATTCCTTATCTGTCCTGCCATTCGGCAGCTGTTGGTGCGGCTATGCCTGCTCGATCTGGAGCAGGGTCTTTCCCTGCGAATGTCCGCTCCTGACATGCTCGAGTGCCTCGTTCACCTGGTCGAGGGAGTAGGTGCTGTCGATGGAGACAGCAAGCGGCTGCTCCTTGGGGAAGAGCTCGCCCACGCGCTCGAGCTGACGTCCGTCCTCATGCACGAACAGGAAGTCGTAGGTCTGCCCCTTCTTGGCTGCCATCCTGTCGAACCTGTGGCCGGCAATGCCGAAGAGTGCGCGCTTGGCAGGGGAGAGGTCTGCCCGCCTGGCGAAGCGGCCATTGGGAAGGCCACGCAGGGAGACGAGATGCCCTCCGCGTCTGAGCACGCTGAACTCGTCTGCAAGCTCGCGCTCGCCCAGAGTGTCGAGCACGCAGTCCACGTCGTGCAGCACATCCGTGTAGCGCTGCGACTTGTAGTCGATGAAGGTGGTGGCGCCGAGCTTCAGGACACGCTCCTTGTTGGAGGCGCTGCCGTTGGTGGCGACGGCAAGTCCCATGCGTGCGGCGATGGGGATGGCCATGGCGCCAAGGCTGCCGGTTCCGCCCGAGATGAAGATCGTCTGGCCTGCCTGGGCATCCATGAAGGAAAGTGCCTGCAGGGCAGTGAGTGCCGTAAGCGGCACGCAGGCTGCCTCCTCCATCGAGAGGTAGTCCGGCACGATAGCAAGGGCCGACTCGTCCACGGCGGCATACTCCGCGAATGCACCGATCTTTGCGAGCGGCATGCGTCCGTACACGCGGTCTCCCGCCTTGAACCTTGCTGCTGCAGATCCCGTCCTGACGACGGTACCCGAGAATTCGTTGCCCATCACGAGCGGGGTGCGGTAGGGGACGATCAGGCGCACCTCCCCGCGGATGACCATGTTGTCGAGCGGATTGACCGCTGCCGTATGGATGCGCACAAGCACCTCGTGCGGCGCGGGCTCAGGGACGGGGATGTCGCGCACGGCAAGGGCTGTGCCCTTCTTGTCGTAGCTGCCCAGCATCGCTGCCTTCATTGTCTCTTGCCTTCCTGCTGGTGGCTGTTCCTGTCGATCTCTTCGCGCATCCGCGCTATGCAGTCCGCGAGGGTTGCGCCTGCAAGTTCGTCTTCCACGACCTCCTCGGCGTGGCGGAACATCTCGCCCAGCACAGGGCGAATGTTCCTGCCGACGATGCAGGTATCGCTCGGGTTCTGGTGGATATCGAACACATGGACATGATCGGTCTCTTCCACGGCCCGGTACACTTCCAGAAACGTGATCTCGTCGGGTGCTTTGAGCAGGCAGAACCCGCTCCTTCCACGGCTCCCGATGATCCCTGCATGGCCAAGGCGTGCCGCGACCTTGCGGACATAGCTTGCGTTCGTGCCGACGCTCTGGGCAATCTGCTCCGAGTTCATGGGAGTCTCTGCCTCGGAGACGAGTATCAGCATGTGGATTGCCGTAGAGAACTTGGTATCCATGTGCCTTCTCTCTTCTTTCCTTTATGACATTAGTAAGTGTATCAGATACAGATACAAAAGAGGGATGTACATACTTTCTGCTTCTGCAGCATCCTGCCCAGGAAAGGGGAGAGATGCTTGCCTGTATGGGTCTGATGCAGCCGCCCTCAAATGTTCGGCATGACCCCCTGGCTGCACCAGATGCCCCACGCGTCCGAGACGAAGAGGCGCATCGGCCCTGCAGCTCAACGGCTTAAAAAGAAGGCGCACCGGCATCGGGCCGGTGCGCCTGGCTGCTTAAGCATGCAGGAAGGATCTACTGCTTCTGGGACATATCGACATCCACGTCACGGAAGTGGTAGATGAGATTGCCGATTTTCATGTCGCTCACATACGGCTTGGCTGCGAAGTAGCGCTTCGGGTAGTAGAGCGGGCAGGTTGCCCAGTCCTGGAAGCAGAGGATCTGCTCTGCCTGCTGGAAGTCCTGGACCTGCTTGTCGGCATCCTCCTCAGAACGGGAGGCCTCGACGATGCTGTCGAACTCCGGATTGCTGTAGAAGGAGCCCTTTGCAGCGGAAGAGCTGCTGTGGAACAGGGTATAGAACGCGATGTAGGAATCCTTGAAGACCATGTTCCAGGAGAAGATGGTGGTCTCGAGGTCGCCATTGCGCCAGCGGTCAGTCCAGATGCCGGAATCGAGGACATTCACATTGAGTGTGATGCCTACCTTCGCGAGATAGTCCTGGATAGCGACAGCGACAGCCTGCTCAGATGCGCGCACGCCGCACTCGAGCGTGAGATTGGTGACACCTGCCTCTTCGAGCAGGGACTTTGCCTTGTCGGGGTCATACTCTATGACCGGCAGCGAATCGTCGTGTCCCGGCAGGTTCGGGTTCAGGTATTCCGTTGCCGGCGTTCCTGCACCATGAAGAATCGTATCGACAAGCTCCTGGCGGTCGATTGCGTGGTTGATGGCCTCGCGTACGCGGGCATCCTTGAGGCTGTCCTTGGAGAGGTTCAGGTTGAAGATATAGGTTCCCAGAGGATCGTACTCGTGGAGCTCCTTGCTGACGGTGGCATCGTTCTGGTACTGCTCGAGCAGCGAAGGATCCACATCGCAGAGGTCGATATCGCCGTTCACGTACGACATCATCTTCGTGTTTGCGTCATCGATGTACCTGACATCGAGCTCGTCGATCTTCGCCGGCGTGCCATGGTACTGGTCGAACTTCTCGAAGACAAGCTCGGTCGTATCATCGTTCTGCGTCAGCTTGAAGGGGCCGGTGCCCACAAGATTGTTGCCGGAGCCCCAGGTGCCGCCGGCAGACTCTACCTTCTCGACCGCCGCCTCGGGATAGATCATGAAGAACTCGGAGCCGAGGATGTTCATGAAGGTCGGGTAGGCATACTGCAGCTTGATCGTCAGATGGGTATCGTCCTGCACTTCGATGCCGGAGCAGTCGGTGGTGGTGCCGTTGATTACATCGGGCGCGCCCTCGATGAAGTTGATCATATAGAGGCTCTTGTAGCCCGTTGCAGGATTGAGCATGCGCTCGACCGACCATTTGACGTCGGATGCCTTGAGCGTCGATCCATCGTGGCAGGCGATGTTGTCCTTCAGCGTGAGCGAATAGGTGAGGCCATCTGCAGAGACAGTCGGCATCTCCTTGAGCAGGCAGGGGACAAGCTCGAGGTCCTCTGTCCACATGAGCGGAGATTCTGCGACGCAGTCTGCAAGAGAGTAGGAGAGCTGGTCGTTGATCACATGCTCGTCGAGGCCCTTCTTTGCGTTGGTCTGGGCAAAGTTCAGGACCTTGCGTCCGCCGTCATTGCTGGCCCCGGAAGAGCCGCATCCAGAAAGGCCAAGCGCTGTGAGCGCTGCCGTTCCTGCTGCACCCTCGATGAACTGCCTTCTTGTCATGCCGGATCTGTGCGTGGCAAGCACCTGCTGCACGAAGCTTTCGCTGGGGCGTCTGCTGCTGTCTGCTTCAGCCATGATTACCTCCTTGTTCTGGCTGGCATAGGGGCCGGCAGGGCTTTCAGGAGACGAAGAGTTTCCGGAAAGCCGTGCTGGCGTGGCTTCGCATTCTAGGAGGCAAGGCGGGAGCGTCTCTGTATTGCGGTGAAACTGCGCTGTGTTTTAACCATCCTGCAATACAGTTCACACTATGGTTTAACCGTGCATTATCCATTTCTTTGCATCGGAGATGACGTCATGAGCAGAGTAGCAGACCGCTTCATTGCCTATGCCAGGGTAGATTCGCCCTCGGACCAGGACAATCTCGCACATACCCCATCGACTCCCTGCCAGTTCGACAGCGCACGCATCGTGGCGAAGGACCTCGAGGATATGGGCGCAGAAGACGTTGCGGTCGACGAGCATGCCTACGTGACCGCGACGATTCCGGCATCCAAGGGGGCGGAATCTCTGCCGGCTCTTCTGCTCTGTGCCCATCACGACGTGACGCCCGATGTGAAGGCCACTGGCGTGAAGCCGCATATCGTGCACTATGAGGGAGGGACCCTCCATATCGGATTCGATGCAGAGGGCAACGAGGTCACGACCGACGAGAAGGAGACGCCGGGGCTTGTTGACTATGTCGGCCAGGATGTCATCTGCTCGGATGGCACGACGCTTCTGGGGTCTGATGACAAAGGTGCTGTGGCAGAGATCGTGGAGCTGGCAGCACGCCTTCTGGAAGATCCTTCCAAGCCGCATCCGGCGCTCAAGATTGCAATCGTGCCGGATGAGGAGATCGGCCACGGTGCACGTCTGCTCGATATCGAGAAGCTGGGCTGCCGGTGGGGCTATACCGTCGACGGAGAGCGGGGCGGCAAGCTCAACTACGAATGCTTCAACGCCTCGATGTGGGATGTGACGGCACGTGGCCTCAATGTCCATCCCGGCGTTGCCAAGAATGTCATGGTCAATGCCGTGCGGGTGCTCGAAGAGTTCGATATGGCGCTGCCGGCAGAGGAGCGGCCCCAGTACACGGAGGGCTATGAAGGCTTCTTCCATATGATGAGCCTCACAGGCGATGTGAACCATGCGATGGCACGCTATATCGTGCGCGACCACGATGCAGAGAAGTTCGCTGCGCGCGAGCAGCTCATGCGCGATGCTGCGGCCTACATCAACAAGCGCTATGGGAAGGAGCTCATCACGCTCTCCGTGAACGAGCAGTACCGCAACATGGCAGAGGTCATCAAGAACGAGGGTGGCCAGTGCCTCATCGACAATGCGCTTGCCGCCATCAGGGAGGCAGGCGTCGAGCCCGAGGTGCTGCCGATCCGTGGCGGCACCGATGGCGCGCAGCTGACCTACCGCGGGCTCCTCTGCCCCAACATCACGAATGGCGGCCTCAACCACCACAGCATCAAGGAGCTCCAATCGGTCCAGTCGATGGAGAAGACGGTCGAGATTCTCGAGCATCTGGTAGCACGCTTCGCTGAGCCCGAGAAAGCATAGAAGAAGCTGCAGAGAAGAGGCAGGCAGGACAATCCGCATTGATGCGCGCCAGGCAGGCAGCCTCGCCGGGAGGCAGCCTGAAGGCAGGGCAGAAGAAGGCACGCCGGGCCGAAGGGACCCGACGCGCCGGTCTTGCACTGTCTTTTGATAGGCAGATATGTCTAGGCAGTATAGGGGACAGCCCAGAAGTCAGGCGCCCCATAGTGTGCATCGTTTGCTGCAGAGAACCAGCGTCCTGCCATATCGTTTGTGGCAACAAGCTTCTTGAGTGCATCGGGGACCGTCGTGTCGGCATCCATTGCTGCCAGAATCTCGTCGTATGAGGTGTGGACATCGGCCATGCCGATGACAGCATCGGTCTCCGTTGCGTCGAACACCATGCTTTCCTTCTTTTTGCTGTCCCAGGCATCCCAGGTGGCAAGCCCCTCGCCGTTGGGATTGCCGGTCTCGAGGAAGTTCTTGAGGTAGGCATTGAATGCCTTGCCCATGGCCTGGTAGCCCTCCTTGTCGAAGGTGTCAGGAACGAGGGAGGTGTAGTTGTTCTTCGAAGAGAGCATCGGCACGAAGATGCCGTGGAACGACCCGAATGTATCGATCTTGACGGCAGACGTCTCGCCGCCGAATGCTACCTGGCAGACATAGATGTCCTTTCCATAGCGTGAATCCATCTCCTCTGCCGAGCATTCTGCATTGAAGATGCGGTACATATCGGAGCCATACCTGATCGCAAATGCCTTGGCGGCTGCCTGCTCGTCTTCCGACCAGGCAGTGAGAGAATCGCTCTTCCAGAAGGGATCGAAGGCGCTGAACATGCTGAACTCGGTCGTGCCGGTGAGCATGAGAAGCGGCACCGCATTGTATTCTGCATTGGCAAAGCCGCCCTTGGGAAGCACGATATCGTCCTCGAACAGATGCGGAAAGACGCTCATGCGGATTCCTGCGTTGCCCATGAGCGGAGCCAGACGTTCCGCCGAGACGCCCCGGAGCCACGTTGCCACCTCCGCGTCGTCCGCAAGAAGCCACCGGTAGGCCTCCTCTTCGCTCGCTGCCTTGCCATCCTCCACGGCAAGCGGAGCAAGTGCCAGGGCCTCCTTCTTCTGCGACGGCTCGATCTCTGCGGTCGTCATTCCTCCCGAATAGGCGATGGCCTTGTCGAACTTGCCGGCAAAGAGGGGACTTGCAAGCATGGCCATGACATCACGGCCGCCAGCAGAGAAGCCTGATACCGTGACACTGCCAGGATCTCCGCCGAAGGCTTCGATATTGGAGCGGATCCAGTCGAGGGCCGCTGCGATATCGAGCATCGCGAAATTGCCGGTATCCTGGCCGAAGGCAGGAAGGCACATGAAGCCGAAGAGCCCCAGGCGGTAGGAGAGCGACACATAGACGCATCCATCGTTCGTGGCAAGATCCACACCGGGAATCTCCTGCGAGGTGCCGGTCTGGTTGTTTCCACCGTGGACATAGACGAGTACGGGCTGCTTCTGGGCGCCCTCTGTGGCATAGATGTCGAGATTGAGGCAGTCTTCGGTGCCGGTGACCTCGTTGTTGGAGAACTGGATGGCAGGGTCTGCCGGGCTCGTGCAGTCAAGCTCTTCGCTCCAGCTTGCTGGCTCCTCTGGCGCCTCCCAGCGGAGGTCTCCTTCCGGAGCTTTAGCGTAAGGGACGCCGTACCAGATGCGCACGGAACCCTCTTCCGTACCCTTGACGGGCCCATATGCGGTTTTGATTGCTGTGCCGGAAGAAGGGGCTGCCTTCTCTTCTGTATCCTTCTGCGATGCCTGCTGCGTGCCGCAGCCTGCAAGTGCCAGACCGAGCGCAGCTGCAGCACCTCCCGAAAGCCCGACGAACGATCTGCGTGTAATCCCTGCTCTCTTTTCCACGCTCTCTCCCTTGCATCTCTATGGTCAGCCTGGACATCAGGCCAATCGGCACAAAAAACTCCCCGGAGGATCTCGCATGTACCAGATGGCATGATGCCAGGTGCGCGAGTAATGCCTCCGGGGAGTAACAATCTCGATGGGGGAAGCGTATCAGGTGAATGTATCCTGAAAGAGCGGCTGCCCACCGAACGGCAGCAGATCGGAGATGAGTGGTATCAGAAATGCGATACCGGCAGGCTGGACGGAGAAGAGGGCTCTTCAGGCAAGTGCCTGCCCAGGCTGCCGCAGATGCATTTTCTGGTGTTCTCCATCCGGTTATCTGGCTGCCAGATGGCACAATGGCCGCTTGCCGCATAACGTTTTCGCTGGCTCGTGGAGATGCTGCTCGGTAAAAGCTGTATCAACAGCAGAGCCTGATATCATCGACGCCGGAATGCTCTCTTTGGCTGCTGCAGACCGCGAAAGATCTGACAGAGACAATGCCCAAGATCTTGTTCAGGCCATGCTCCGTCCTGTCGCTCTGGCTGTCTGCCCGGATGCAGCTCCACCTGCCGTGATCCAGATGCTGGCATCGCCACGACCTGGCTTTACGCAGACATGTACCTGAACTGGTCCGACTCTTTCGTTCGGCCGGAAGAAGATGCGATAGCGCTCGCTATTGAACAAGCTTGGCAGCGCCTATGCCACTAGGCGCCGCATGTTTTTTTGGAAGCGCAGCATGTGCAGGTACAGATCCATCGAAGAAGGGCAAGCTCTGCGGGCCGGAGAGTCTTCCGATGCTGTCATCCTGAGTGAGGTCGGAATTGAGTACTTCAGTGCCATCGGCAGATATGACATAGGGATGCATCTTATTGATTGCCTGTTTCAGCTGAGCATCCCGCACGTGGTGCCTATGGATCATTGCCCGCATCATGCCCAGGGGAAAATGGCCGCAGCAGACAAAAGGCAGCCACTGCCGAAGCGGTGGCTGCCTCTGTGCACATCGGTCGGACCAGCGTGATTACATGTGGTCGTGGCAGGTGCGGGCAATGACATTGAGCTGCTGCTATCGGACAGTTCCTCAGCGGCAACCATGCTGTAGGGAACCTGCCAGATAGAGTCTCTAACGCGATGCCTGCATGAATCTGATGCGGCTTGTATGCAAAAGGGCGGAGGAGCTGCCTTAAGATTCTTCACCTGCAATCGTGCGCATCCTCGCAGCTATGGCATCCGAGACCTCTCGATCGTATTCTCCATATCTGATGAGCTGGCCGCATCCATTTTCGCTCCAATACCTGAGATGATGGGAGAACTCCGATAGCTCTGCAGCGGTATTGAAGGAATTGACGAATTCGGCAATCTGCTCTATGAGCGATAGGTCCTGAGCGTCGAATGGCTGTATATCGATATGCTGCGGAACGAGGACCTCTCCCCATCCCTTTTGCTGAAAGCTGATGATTCCGTGCTCCGTCAGGAAGAGCCGGATTTCATCCATGTTGTCCATGACGGGACCATACGTTGCATGGGCATAGGAAAGACCGGTCAAAGAGCGGCTGGTCTGCTCGCAGAAGAGCATGTCTGCAAAGAACATGGCTTTCTGCAGCTTTGTCCAGTACAGATCCTTGCATTTTTCGGACAGCAGGAATACCAGCGCAGATACTCTCGTGAGGTCCAGAGCGCGGTATCCATTGAGAGAAGAGGGCTTGGCTGCGGTGCGTTCCAGCAGTTCCGTTTGGATTGCTGCCGGCTTCTCCTCAGAACCTTCGAGCTCGTCTATATGTTTTTCGATTGCGGCTACAGAGCGGGCGGCCAGGTTCTGGCCATTCCGCTCCAGCAGATGCCGCGCGCCCGTAGCTGTCTGCGCTGCCGCAAGCGCAGAGCTGTGCAGCTGGTCAGGTATGTCTCCATGCTCATAGCGATAGATGGTCTGTTCTCCGAAGCCCAAGAACCGGCTGAATTCGCGCAGGGAGAGACCATAGGATTTTCTGAGATTGCTGATTCCCTCTGGTGACATGATTCCATGCTTTGAACGGTAGATGTCGTATGCGCAATCGAGATTTTCTCCTTCGATGCGTGCGTCGCCGATGGGCTGGCCGCATACAGGGCAGACTGCAACAGTCTCGATGTAGTCGATATTCTCGCCGCGGACAGAAATGGTCGCAGGGCGCCTATGCAGCACTGCCTGCACCTCTGCATCGCATTCTGGGCAGTAGGTATCGAGATATCTATTCATCTGTGTCTCTCCTTTCAACATAGGCCTTCACCGACAGACACTTGGCTCGTTTGATGTCGACACGGATGGATAGTTTCAGATAGAGCCTTTCCCCGTCATGCACGGGCGAAAATTCGGCTACAGTCCACTTCGCGTAACGTGGGTCTCTATCCTGCTCCGGCCCATCGAAGCAATCCTTTGCCTCCAGGGAGAGGATCACGTTGGTGAGCGTTTCCATGGACATGCCCCTGCTTGCCATGAATTCCTTGCTGGCATCTCGTGGGACAAGGATGAACGAGTTCTTCTCCACGAACTGCTTGAGTTGGATCAGAAAGAGCTCTATCAAGGCAGGTGATTTCATAAGCCTCCTCTGATTACTGTCATTATATAGTGACAACAATCAGCCATCAAGACAGCATCCATGGTGCTGGTGAGGATATTCGTGGGCTGAATGTCCTCTGTCTCCCTGAGCATGCAAAGAGGCAGACAGAAAGGAAAAGGCAGCCACGGCTCATGCCATGGCTGCCTCTTACGTGCATCTATCGGACCTGTGTGATTACATGCGGTCGTGGCAGGTGCGGGCGATAACGTCGAGCTGCTGCTCGCGGGTCAGGTCGATGAACTTGACGGCGTAGCCCGAGACGCGGATCGTGAAGTTTGCATACTCCGGCTTCTCGGGGTGCTCCATGGCATCCTTCAGCTTCTCGACGCCGAAGACGTTGACGTTCAGGTGATGTGCGCCGTGGTCGAAGTAGCCATCGAGCACGTTCACGAGGTTGTTCGTGCGCTGCTCGAGATCGGTGCCCAGGGCAGACGGGTTGATCGTCTGGGTGTTGGAGATGCCGTCGAGGGCGTACTCGTAGGGGAGCTTTGCCACGGAGTTGAGGGAAGCCAGAAGGCCATTCTTCTCGGCTCCGTAGGAGGGGTTGGCACCCGGCGCGAACGGAGTGAAGGCGGGACGGCCATCGGGCAGGGCACCCGTTGCCTTGCCGTAGACCACGTTCGAGGTGATGGTCAGGATCGAGGTCGTGGGCTCGGAGTTCCTGTAGGTGTGGTGCTTCTTGACCTTCGTGATGAAGGTCTTGAGCAGCCACACAGCAATGTCGTCGGCACGGTCGTCGTCGTTGCCGTAGCGCGGGAAGTCACCCTCGACCTTGTAGTCGACAACGAGGCCGGTCTCGTCGCGGACGGTCTTCACCTTTGCGTACTTGATGGCGGAAAGGGAGTCCACGACATGGCTGAAGCCGGCGATGCCGGTCGCGAAGGTACGGCGCACATCGGTGTCGATCAGTGCCATCTCTGCGGCCTCGTAGTAGTACTTGTCATGCATGTACTGGATGAGGTTCAGGATGTTCACGTAGAGGCCTGCGAGCCAATCCATCATCAGGTCGAACTTGTGCATGACCTCGTCGTAATCGAGATACTCCGACGTGATCGGGGCAAGCTCGGGGCCGACCTGCATGTGGTTGCCCTGCTTGTCCGTGAACTTCGCGTCCTTGCCGCCGTTGATAGCGTAGTTCAGGCACTTTGCGAGGTTGGCACGGGCACCGAAGAACTGCATCTCCTTGCCGGTCTCGGTAGCAGACACGCAGCAGCAGATGGAGTAGTCGTCTCCCCAGACCGGACGCATCACATCGTCGTTCTCATACTGGATGGAGCTGGTCGTGATGGAGATCTTGGCGGCATAGCGGCGGAAGTTCTCCGGGAGGCGCTTGGAATAGAGGACCGTGAGGTTCGGCTCGGGGGCAGGACCCATGTTCTCGAGCGTGTGGAGGAAGCGGAAGTCGTTCTTCGTGACCATGTGGCGGCCGTCCATGCCAAGCCCTGCCATCTCGAGCGTGGCCCAGACCGGGTCGCCGGAGAAGAGCTCGTTGTAGGACGGGATGCGGGCAAACTTGACCATGCGGAACTTCAGCACGAGGTGGTCGATAAGCTCCTGTGCTTCCTTCTCGGTGATCTTGCCGGCCTCGAGGTCGCGCTGGATGTAGATGTCCAGGAACGTGGAGATGCGGCCCACGGACATGGCAGCGCCGTTCTGGGTCTTGATGGCGGCAAGGTAGCCGAAGTAGAGCCACTGGACTGCCTCATGGGCATCGGTGGCAGGCTTCGAGATGTCGTAGCCGTAGATCTTGGCCATTTCCTTCATGCCCTTGAGGGCACGGATCTGCTCTGCGATCTCCTCGCGCTGGCGGATTACGTCGTCGAGCATCGTGCCGTCGCCGCAGTTCAGAAGGTCTGCCTGCTTCTGCTGGATCAGGAAGTCGATGCCGTAGAGGGCAACACGGCGGTAGTCGCCGACGATGCGGCCACGGCCATAGGTGTCAGGCAGGCCGGTGATGACATGGGAGTGGCGGGCAGCACGCATCTCGGGCGTATAGGCATCGAAGACTGCCTGGTTGTGGGTCTTGTGGTACTCGTTGAAGATCTTGTCGTACTTCTCGTTGATCTTGTAGCCATAGGACTCGGCAGCCTGCTGGGCCATCTTGATGCCGCCGTACGGCATGAATGCACGCTTCAGGGGCTTGTCTGTCTGGAGACCGACAACCTTCTCGAGCTCCTTGTGCTCAGGATCGATGTAGCCAGGGCCGTAGGCAGTGAGGCCGGAGACGACCTCGGTCTCGCAGTCGAGGACGCCGCCCTTGGCGCGCTCCTCCTTCTGGAACTTCTGGACATCTCCCCAGAGCTCGTCTGTCGCTGCGGTCGGACCCTCGAGGAAGGACTCGTCTCCCTCATACTGGGTGTAGTTGCGCTGGATGAAGTCGCGGACGTTCACGTCCTTTGTCCAGTGGCCAGGGACAAATCCCTTCCATGCTTCCGTTGTTGCCATCAAGAACCTCCTATTTTCCTGTTGCCTCTTTTGGTGTGCGAAGAATATGAAGCGCGTGCTCGACCCTCTCTGGGGTGGGTGGTTCGGTGTCCCTCAGGGTGTAGGGGATGCCAAGCTCGTCCCATTTGAAGATGCCAAGCGTGTGATAGGGCAGAACCTCGATGCGCTGGACATTGTCCAGTGTCTGGATGAAGTCGCGGGTGCGCTCGAGGTAGGAATCTACGTCCGTGATGTCAGGGACGAGGACATGGCGAATCCAGACCGGGATCTTGTGGTCGGAGAGCCACCTCAGTGCTTCAAGGATGTTCTCGTTGCCGTGGCCTGTGAGCTTCTGGTGCTCGACAGGATCGATGTGCTTGATGTCGGCCAGCACAAGATCGGTCGACGCCATGAGACGCTCGAAGCCGGAATGCCAGGGTTCCTGCGTCGTGTAGGGAGCAAGAGAGGTGTCGAGGCAGGTATTGATGCCGCGCTCGTGGGCCTTCTCGAAGAGCTCCGTCACGAAGGGAACCTGCATGAGGGCTTCGCCCCCGGATACCGTGATGCCGCCTTCGGGTCCCCAGTAGGAGCGGTAGCGTTCCGCCTTGTCCAGAAGCTCGTCTGCTTCCATCAAGGTCCCGCCATCGAGCTTCCAGGTATCAGGATTGTGGCAATAGCGGCAGCGCATCGGGCAGCCCTGAAGGAAGATGAGGAACCTGACGCCTGGACCATCTGCCGATCCGAACGATTCGACTGAATGAATGCGACCCTGCATATGCCCCTCCTGCCCAAGATTTGGTGGTGCACGTGATGTGATGGCATCAAATCTAGGGGGTCAGGCTTTACTGTTCCTTGACTCTAATCAAGTTGCAGAATTGTTTCGGGAAATTTTTCTGAGACAGAGTCCTATCTGTCAGAAACCATAACGGATGCTGGCGGAGTATGCCCTTTTGTGGCGGGAAAAGGCATCGAGCTGACAGAGACAGATTGGAATGCATTCTCCTTCATCCTTCTGGATGCCATCGATCTTTGCCGGCTCGATCTGTCTTGGTGGCACATTGCGCCAAGCATGCAGTGAAAATGCCTTCCCCAAAGAAGAAGGGGGAAGGCGTTGCAATGGCTGTCTGATGTCTGGCGGGCACCTACTCCAGCGTCTTGGCCCAGGCAATGACATGGGAGGTCACAAGGGGATAGCAGATGCACTCGACAGCTACCTTGATGGCGCTCGCGACAACGATCATCTGGCCGATGACAGGCCAGGGAAGGACGCCTGTGAAGGCAAGGAGCGTGAATACCGTCATGTCGAGCGTCTCACCCACAATGGTGGAAGCAATGCATCGCCATGCCAGTCTCTTCTCTCCGTCATGCATATGCATGAGCTCCATGATCTTGGCATTGGAGTGGGAGCCTGCGACATAGGCGGTGAAGCTTGCAGCCAGGATGCACGGGGTAGAGCCAAGCACGGCTTCGAGGGCAGACTGTGCCGTGAAGGTAGAAAAGGACGGTGACACAAGCGTCGGCTGGAAGAGGATGACGCATAAGAGGTCGCAGAGGAAGGCCGTGATGGTGACGCGGCGTGCTGGGTCGAGCTTGCGGCAGCGTGGCTTGCGCTTGATGGATCGCCTGAGGCGTACGAGATCTAGTCCTCTGGAATGCTTGTGTCTGCATCCATCGCACGCAGTGGGCTCGATTCGCGATATTCCCTGGGGCTCTGTCCTGTCATCTGCCTGAAGCGGTACGAGAAGTTGCTGTCGCTTGAAAAGCCCGTCTCGCGTGCGATGCGTGAGACGGGCTCTGTCGTCTCTACGAGAAGCTCGCGTGCCTTCGTGATGCGATAGCGCAGCAGATAGTTGTGGGGAGAGGTCCCAAGCTGGCGCTTGAAGATGCGCATGAGGTAGGAGGGGCTCACATTCGCTTCGCGTGCCATGTCCTCTACCGTGAGGTCATCAGCATATCTGAGCTCGACGAGCCTGCGCGCTGCCTCGACAGGCCCTGTCCCCATCTCCTGCACCTCAGACTGCACAGCTGTCTCTGCCATCGTGGCCACGATGTCGTATATCGCCCTGTCCTGGCGAAGCATGGGAGCGGCACCCTCCTTTTCGAGCTCTTGGAGGATGGTGGTGAAATGCCGCTCTGCGAAGGATGCTGCAAGGGGCACGGGAACAAGGCGGGGAAGGCCGAGCACTTCGCCCATGGCAGCGATAGCGGGACCATCCACATGCGCCCACCAGTGATACCAGTGCCCTCGGTCCTGTGCTGTGCCATAGTTCTGCGGGCTCCGGCAGTCCATAAGGAGGGCATGCCCCTTCTCGAGGCGTACACCCTGTCCTCCCTGATGCACGACGCCGGCACCGCTGAAGGTATAGAAGAGCAGATAGCTGTCCTTGCTCGTGCGCGAGGTCGAGAAATTGCCCAAGGCATAGAAGCAGCCTGCTTCCGTGCACCAGAGGGGCTGGCGGCGCTCAAGCTCGCTCGGCGTCGAGCGGATCCATTGGCTCTGGCGTTCCATGTCAAGCGTATAGGTAAGCATGGCTGACCCACCCCTCATCCGGCATGCATACGGCTCTTCCAAAGAGGATAGCTTTTCGAAAAACATGGTCACTTTGCAGCATAGATATACGCAGAATGACCATGTAATATGCCCAATAGACAAGCAGGGAAGAGCAATTCACTATTTCGAGATTGGGCAGGCAATGGGACAGAGGCATCTTGCTATCGACATCGGCGCTTCGAGCGGGCGCCACATCGTGGGCGAAGTCATCGATGGCCGCATGGTCCTCGAGGAGGTCTATCGCTTCGAGAATGGCCTCATCGAGAAGGATGGGCACCTCTGCTGGGGCATGG
>OMVT01000040.1 GCA_900314535.1 uncultured Olsenella sp.
GACATCGGCGAACTCAGGGTTCTCGACGATGACGCCGATGGCCTTGGCGGTATCCATGGAGGAGCCGCCGCCGATCGTGACGATCATGTCAGCGCCGGATGCCTTGAAGGCGGCAACGCCGTCCTGGACGTTCTGGATGGTCGGGTTCGGCTTGATCTCGGAATAGAGGCTCCAGGGAATCTTGGCCTCATCGAGCAGGTCGGTGACCTTGGAGGTCACGCCGAACTTCACGAGGTCGGGATCGGAGCAGACGAAGGCCTTCTTGTAGCCGCGACGGGAAATCTCGCCCGGAATCTCCTTGATAGCGCCAGCGCCGTGATAGGAGATGGTGTTGAGCACGAAACGATTGACCATGAAACAGTCCTTTCCAAGCTGCCGTGTACAGGGTCAGACCAATCGTGCCCCAAATCGCGTACATGAAAATTCGCAATATTGCGCATGTTCTGTTCCCGCATTCTGAACGCAGATGTGTCTTTCTGGGCATTTCCTGTCCAGATGCTGCGATTCACGAGATTGGAAATCGCCGAAATATCGAAAATGCCGCCGCTCGCCCATCGGCGAACGGCGGCCCTTGCTGATATCGGGAAATATGCTATGCGAACATGAGATCTTCGAAGGAATAGAAGCCAGGCTCCTTTGCAAGGAGCTTCTCCGCTGCGGCAAGCGCGCCCTCTGCGAAGATCTGGCGGCTCTGGGCACGATGCGTGAGCACGAGCTCTTCGTCCGTGCCGAAGAAGTGCACCTCGTGGGTACCGGCCACGGTGCCGCCACGAAGGCTATGGACACCGATCTCACGTTGAGGCCTCTCGCCCACGATGCCTTCGCGCCCATAGACAAGCGAGCACGCGCCTTCAGGGTCTGCCGCTTCGATGAGCATCTTCGCCGTTCCGGACGGAGCATCGACCTTCTTCTTGTGGTGCGTCTCCTCTATCTCGATATCCCAGCCAGGAAGCGCACTCGCTGCCTCAGCGACAAGGCGGCGGAGCACGGCGACACCCAGAGAGTAGTTGCCTGAATGGACGACCGGGACAGACTTCCCGAGCTCCTCGAGAAGCGAGAGCTCCTGCTCCCCCATGCCCGTCGTGCCCGAGACGACGGCACAGCCGCAGTTCCTGGCATAGGTGCAGAGATCGGCTGTGAGCGCCGGTGCAGAGAAGTCGATCGCGACATCGGCTGCAGGCAGGCTATCGGGCAGGTCTTCCCTGTTCTCGAAGCCAACCTTGCCCACGAGCTCGAATCCTTCGCGCTCGGCAATGAGGCCTTCGAGCACGGTACCCATGCGCCCCGTGCCGATCAGTACTGCCTTAGCCAAGAAGACCCACTCCCTCCATCGCACGGCGAAGCCTTGCATGGTCTTCGTCTGTCATCGGCCAGAGCGGCAGGCGGTAGTTCGCCTGGAGCAGCCCCATGTCTGCCATGGCCTGCTTCACGGGAATCGGGTTCACTTCGCAGAACAGGGCATGGATGAGGTCGAGGCAGGCAAGCTGGGTCTTCCTGGCCTCCTCGATGTTGCCGGCAAGGTAGTTCTTGCACATCTCGTGCACTTCCTTGGGCATGACGTTGGCCCAGACGGAGATGACGCCGCGGGCACCGAGGCTCATGAGCGGCAGGACCATATCGTCGTTGCCGGAGAACATGCCGAAGTCAGGTCCCAGGCAGTGTGCGATCTCGGTCGCATAGCCGATGGAGCCCGACGCCTCCTTGATAGCAAGGGCACGCGGATGCTTCGAGAGGCGCTCGAGGTTCTTCACGCTGATGGAGCAGCCGGTACGGGAGGGCACATTGTAGAGGATGGCCGGCACATCGATTGCATCGAGCACGGTCTTGAAGTGCTGGTAGATGCCTTCCTCATTCGACTTGTTGTAGTACGGGGTGATGACGAGGAGGCCATCGACGCCGACCTTCTCGAGCTCGAGCGACTTGTTGTAGCTCTCGCGCGTGCAGTTCGATCCTGCGCCGCCGAAGATAGGCACCGCACCTCCGACATGCTCGACCGCGAACTTCGCGACGGCGATATCCTCTGCGTCTGTCATGGTCGCCGACTCGCCCGAGGTGCCGAGCACGAGGATGCCATCCGTCCCATTCGTGACCTGGAATTCGAGAATCTTGTCGAGCGAAGCGTAATCGATGGAGCCGTCCTCATTGAACGGCGTGACAAGAGCGACGATGGAGCCGGTGAGCTTCTGAAGATCCATGCGGTCTTCCTTTCCATAAATCCTGCCCAATACAGCAATCGCCAGCAAAGAGCACTTTGCTGGCGACCTCGGCCACATGACATAGCGCTCCTGCAGGCATTCCCGCAGACAGTCCCCGCCGTATTCCCGCGGGGCCCACCCCTTCGACATGCCTGCCGAGGAGGTTCGGCGGATTCCGCCTCCGCCCAAGGTCTTTGCCTGCCGGCTCGCCTGGGCATCATCTGTCCGCGCCTCTACCTTGAGCGCATGGTAGCACGGAGAATGGCGCTGAAAAAGGAATGCACCCTATCGGAAATAGGGATGAAACGTAGATGGTCCATGCGCCTTGGGCACACCGAAAGCACGTTTGCCGAAACAAAGTGCCAAATATTGCACTCACTGCAAAAAACACGGTTTTCGTTCAATATCTCTGCCCTATTATGATACAGAGTTCCAAATGGCACTCTGCCCAGTTTCCGCTAAAGAGGTTTACATGAGACACAGCGGCACGTCTTCCATCGAATCGGTTGCCTCCAAGATCCTGCATGCTGATGAACTGTCTGCAAAGGCAGAAGCACTGCGCGCAGACCAAGCAGAGAATGCGCCTTCCGAAGACAGCGAAGCCGAAGCGGCAAAGGCCTGCCTCGAGACATTCGAGAGCCTCTACCGCATCTCGATACCGCTGCTGCGCTGCCTTTCGCAGGGCAATGCGACCGTGCTCCTCTATCTCGACACCCATAAGCATGACACCTCTGCTGTCCGCATCGCAGAAGAGGTCGGCCTCACGCGCCCCCGCATCACGCAGATCATCGACGACCTCGAAGAGCAGGGGCTCGCAAAGCGTGTGAAGGATCCGCATGATGCCCGCAAGATCAGGGTCACGATCACGCGCAAGGGCAAGAAGCTCGTTGCCGGCACGCGCCAGAGCTTCCAGAAGATCATCGAGGACTATGGAGCGGTCATCGGCCAGGACAAGCTCGAAGAGCTCACCGGCATCCTGAACGAGACCTATGCGCTTTTGCGGGAGCTTGGGCAGGAAGACGCCTAGGCTAACTGGCAGAAAAGCTTCCCTCTGCTACGATGGGGCCGATCAGCGGGAACCGGACCGGAAGGCAGATATGGACGCGAAGCTCACCGCCCTTGCAAAGGCATATGCACGCACTGTCTACGACGAGGAGATCATGCTGATAAGCGCCCTCGCCTCGCTTCCCGCCCCCTCCCACCATGAAGGCAGGCGTGCCCAGTTCGTCTGCAGCTGGTTCCACGCAAACGGCGCACCCCAGGCCTACATCGATTCCCAGAAAAACGTTATCGTGCCCATCGCCACCCGCCACAAGGATGGCTCGCCTCGCGACCTTGCGGTCTTTGCCGCACACACCGATGTCGTGTTCCCTGACCGCGATTCCTTCCACCCCGAAGTGGATGGAAAGAAGATCATGGCGCCAGGCATCGGCGATGACACGGCCTGCCTTGCCGGGCTCCTTCTTGCGGCACGCTACCTCATCCGCCATCCCGAGATTGCAGAGCATCTCGACTGCGGCATCCTCGTCGTCGCGAATTCCTGCGAGGAGGGACTTGGCAACCTCGACGGCACCCGCCAGGTCTTCGAGAAGCTCGGCCATCGCATCCACGAATACATCTCATTCGACCGCTACATGCCCCAGTGCTGCTCTGTCGCCGTGGGATCGCGCCGCTTCCGCATCAGCTGCCATACGCAGGGCGGACACTCCTGGGCAGATTTCGGAACGCCGAATGCGCTCGAACGCCTCTGTGCGCTCACGGAGCGCCTCTATGCGCTCGAGCTTCCGAAGGATCCGCGCACGACGATGAACATCGGCAGGATGGAAGGCGGCACGACCGTGAATTCCATCGCCGAGGATGCGTCGCTTCTCTTCGAGTTCCGTTCGACCGACGAGAGCGTGCTCGCAGAGCTCGAGCAGAAGCTCCGCGAGATCGTCGCCTCATTTGCCGTGCCTGGCTGCACGATGGACATCTCCCCCATCGGCAGCCGCCCCGGCAACGGCGATATCCCGGAGGAGGATGAGGAAGAGCTCACGCACGCCTGCCTCGATGCACTGAGAGAGATTGCAGGAGCTGCGCCCGATACCTCCCCTGCCTCGACCGATGCGAACATCCCGCTCTCCATGGGAATCCCTGCTACTTCGGTCGGCACGATCGTCGGCGGCGGTGCCCATACGCGCGAGGAATGGATCGATGCGACGAGCCTGCCGAAGGGCTTGGCCGTCACGCTTGCCCTGATGCTCCGCCATGTCTCAGCCGATGCGCTTGCAGCAGAGGAGAAGAAGGAAGCCTAGCGCTCCATCTCTCATATATGTCTTCAGACTTGACGGGGGCCCCGGACGAAACCACGGGACCCCCACTTTCCGGGCTCTTGGCAGAACCTCCGAGGTGCCGAGTACACCTCCTTGTCCTGTCTGCCCTTGCGCACTCATATGATGCCCGCATAAAGCGTTCCAAATCTTGCGCCCGCGTGAACGGCCACATTCGGCCGCAGACGGTCGATTTCCCGCTTCCATCTGTTTTGTTCGTGGCCGGCTCATGGACAAGCCGTGAACTCCATGAAAAGGGGCTGCCCCGAAGAGCAGCCCCTCGATGAGCTTCTGTCCTGAGAGCTAGCCGAGCTTTTCCCTCAGCATCTCGTTGAAGCGCTTCGGGTTGCCCTTGCCCTTCGATGCCTTCATGCACTGGCCGACAAGGTATCCCAGGACCTTCTTGTTGCCGCCCTGATACTGGGCGACCTGGTCCGTGCAGCGCGAAAGCACCTCGTCGACGATGGGCTCAAGAGCGCCCGCATCGGAGACCTGGCGCATGCCGCGCTCGTCGACGACAGCTGCCGGATCCTTGTCCGTTCCATCGACCGCATCGAGCACTTCGCGTGCCTGTGCGAACGTGATTGCATCTTCTGCCAGAAGCTTGGAGAGGCTCTGGACCTGGGCAGGCTTCACGTCGGCATGCCCTGGCACGAGGTTCACCATCACGTTCGCGACCGTGGAGACCGTCTTCTTGTCGGCGCCGTCAAGCGCCTCCTCGAAGAACTTCGAGACATCCGGGTCTCCTGCAAGCTGTGCGGCGTCAGCATGCTTGAGACCGTAGTCACGCTCGTAGCGTGCACACTTCTCATCCGGCAGCTCCGGGATGCGCGAGCGGCAGTCGTCGATGAAGTCGTCGGTGAGGTCGAAGGGTGCCAGGTCGGGGTCGGGCATGAGGCGATAGTCGTCTGCCGTCTCCTTGACGCGCATGACGACAGTACGGCGCTTGGAGGGCTCCCAGTGGCGGGTCTCCTGATAGATGATGCCGCCCTCCTCGAGCACCTCTGCCTGGCGGCGGATCTCGTACTCGAGCGCATCGTGGAGGCTCTTGAACGAGTTGATGTTCTTCATCTCGGTCTTTGTGCCGAGCTTCGTCTCTCCGCGGCGCCTGAGGGAGATGTTGCCGTCGCAGCGCATGGAGCCGGACTCGAGCGAGCAGTCGGAGATGCCGAGCGTGCGGAACGTCTGCTGGAGCTTCTCCATGAAGAGGCGGGCCTCTTCAGGGGTCCTGAGGTCGGGCTCCGTGACAAGCTCGATCAGGGGCGTGCCGCAGCGGTTGTAGTCGACGAATGACTCGGCAGCACCCGTGATGCGGCCTTCCTCGCCGCCCGAGTGCACCATCTTTGCAGCATCCTCTTCCATGTGGATACGCAGGATCCTGATCGGTGCCGTATAGGAGCCGTCCTCGGCGCGCTCGATCGGCGTGCCGTCAGCTGCCATATCCTCCCAGGCAGGGCGTTCCTTCGCGCCTGCTCCGTCGACGGTGAGGTCGAGATGTCCATGCATGCAGAAGGCAACCGGGCCCTGCGTCGTCTGGTAGTTCTTTGCCATGTCTGGATAGAAGTAGTGCTTGCGGTAGAACATCGAGTGCTTCATGATCTGGCAGTTCGTCGCAAGGCCGGCCATGACAATGGACTGGATGGCCTTCTTGTTCGGGACCGGCAGGGCGCCGGGCATGCCGAGGCAGACCGGACACACATTCGTGTTGGGCGGATCGTTGTGCGAGAGGCGGCAGTTGCAGAACATCTTCGTATCGAGCGTCGTGAGCTCCGTGTGGACCTCGAGGCCGATCACGGCCTCCCAGTCCTTGAGCACCTCTTCGAGCGTCATCATCTGAGCTCGCCTCCCTTCCCGGCAAATGCAGGCGCGACGGTGCCTTCAGCCGTGAAGGCGCGCTCGATCGCGCGTGCAAACTGCAGGAGCCTTCTGTCGGAGAAGGCAGGTCCCTGGAGCTGTGCCGAGACCGGAAGCTTCGACTCTGCGCCGAGTCCGAGCGGCACGGAGATGCCGCCATTTCCGGCAATGTTGTTCGAAATCGTGAACATGTCGGAGGCATACATCTCGGTCGGATCGCTCATCTCGCCGAAGCGGAAGGCCGTGCGGGGTGCCGCCGGCATGAGTATCACGTCGCACTTCTTGTAGGCGTTGACATAGTCCTGGGTGATGAGCGTGCGTACCTGCTGCGCCGGATAGTAGTACTTGTCGTAGACGCCCGAAGCGAGGAGGTAGGCACCGAGCATCTGGCGCCTCTTCGCTTCCTCCCCGAAGCCATGGCTCCTGCTCTTGGCTGTCTGCTCGGCAAGCGTTGCACAGTTCGGCTCCTGGTAGCCATAGCGGACGCCGTCGAAGCGGGCAAGGTTCGAGAATGCCTCGCAGGGGGCGATCACATAGTAGGCGGCAATGGCGGAGCGGATGTTCGGAAGATCGACCTCGACGACAGAGGCACCCTGGTCCTTGAGCGCTGCGATGGCACCGGCAAGCGCATCCTTCACTTCCTGCGTGAGGCCAGGAGCATCCATAAGCTCGGGGACGATGCCGACAACCTTGCCCTCGATCGGGTCCTCGAGATGCTCGAGGAAGTCGACCGGGCAGTTCTGGCTCGTCGAGTCATACGGGTCGCGTCCAGGACCGGTAAGCGCATTCATCGCAAGTGCAACATCGGCGACGCTCCTGCCGAAGGGGCCGACCTGGTCGAGCGAGGAGCCGAAGGCGACGACGCCGTAGCGGCTCACGGCACCGTAGGTCGGCTTCATGCCGACAACGCCGCAGAGGCTTGCCGGCTGGCGGATCGAGCCGCCTGTATCGGAGCCGAGTGAGAGCGTGACCTCGCCTGCAGCGACCGCTGCAGCAGACCCGCCCGAGGAGCCGCCCGGCACCCTCGTCGTGTCCCACGGATTGTTCGTGCGGTGGAAGGCGGAAGACTCCGTCGAAGAGCCGAATGCGAACTCGTCCATGTTCGTCTTGCCGACAGGCGTCGCTCCTGCATCGAGCATGCGCTGGACGCAGGTTGCCGTGAACACGGACTCATAGTTCTCGAGCATCTTCGAGGCGCACGTCGTGTGCGTGCCGACAAGATGCATGTTGTCCTTGAAGGCGCAGGGGACGCCGGCAAGGATGCCGAGAGGCTCCCCCTTCGCGCGTGCCTTGTCTGTGCGCTCGGCAGCTGCAAGCGCAAGGTCTGCCGAGATCTCGAGGAAGGCCTGGATATCGCCTTCGCGCTTGTCCACTGCGTCGAGCGTCGCCTTCGCGACCTCGGTTGCGCTGAAGGAGCCATCCTTCACGCCCTGGGCAATCTGGGATGCCGAGAGCTCGTCGATGTCTGCCACTAGCGGTCTCCTTCCTCATCGCCCAGGATCGAGGGGACCCTGAAGTAGCGCTCGTGCACCGAGCCGGCATTCTGGAGCGCTGTATCGATATCGAGATGGCGGACGGAATCGTCGACGATATCCTCGCCCATCACATTCGAGAGGTCTCCAATGGGGTGGAAGGTCGGCTCCACCCCCTCGAGGTCGTATTGCCTGATAGGCGCAAGCATGTCCATTGCATCGTTCATGTACTGCGTCATCTCGTCGAGCTCGTCAGGGGTCAGATGGATGCGGGCATAGTCCGCAATCCCTGCCACATCTTCTCTCGAAAGAGCCATGCGGTATTCCTGCCTTTCGGTCTCGTGTGCGTTCTGATTGCTTCAACATTCTATAGCGGAAGGAGCGGACATCCGCACGCTGCAACCGCACTGCAACGTTTCGGGACCCATCCAGATGGCCGGATTTCCGTCAAAGCCCCTGCATTGTGCACATTCGGAGAATGTGTCCTCAATTGGTCGCAATTGGCCGGTATAGAAATGGAATGAGGCGGTAAAATACCCACAGTACGGTGGGAATTATGAAAGACGCCCCGTACAAGGCGTGCAGGGGACCATGATACCAGCACTTTGCAGGCTTTGTTCGGAGCTTGTCTCCTAAATACCCCTACGAGTACTATGAATTGGTCAGAGGGGGCTGCACACCGCAGCCGGAAAGAGACCGGAAGGCCTCGCGAGCGTTTTGGAGAGAACTATGTCCCAGACTCTGCTCCAGGTGAGCAATCTTTCAGCGGGCACCGAAGACAAGCCCATCCTGCACAATATCTCGCTCGAGGTGGGTGCAGGCGAGACCCATGTCCTCATGGGCCCGAATGGCGCCGGCAAGTCCACACTCGGCCATGTGATCATGGGCGACCCGCAGTATATCGTGAGCGAAGGCAAGATCGTCTTCGACGGCCAGGACGTGACCGAGCTTGCTGCTGACAAGCGCTCGCTTGCCGGCATCTTCCTCTCCTACCAGGCACCGGTCGAGGTCCCTGGCGTTCCTCTCTACACGTTCCTGCGCACGATCACGCAGATGCGCCCCGAGCTCAAGACGACAGCACGCAAGTTCCGCCAGCGCGTGAACGAGATTGCCGATGAGCTCGATATGGACGAGTCGTTCCTGACGCGCGAGCTCAACGTCGGCTTCTCCGGCGGCGAGAAGAAGAAGATCGAGATGCTGCAGCTCCTGCTCCTGAAGCCGAAGCTGGCCATCCTCGACGAGACCGACTCCGGCCTCGACGTCGACGCCCTGAAGATCGTCTCCAAGGGCATCGAAGCCTACCGCAGGGACTGCGACGGCGCGCTTCTCATGATCACGCACAATACGCGCATCCTCGACAAGCTCTCTGTTGACCGCACCCATGTGATGGTCCACGGCAACCTCGTGGAAGAGGGTCCCGCCGACCTCATCACCGAAATCGACACCCACGGCTTCGGCCGCTTCGAGCAGGCACTCGAGAGCTCCGAGAAGTCCCAGGAGGCGTGAGGCTGTGAGCGAGAAGAAGACGCAGGTAGCGGATATCAACCGCTCCCTCTATGATTTCGTGAAGCCGGAGGAGGGCTACGAGCGCTACGCGAACGGCCTGACGCCGGATATCGTGCGTGCCATCTCCGAGAAGAAGGACGAGCCCGAATGGATGCTCAAGAAGCGCCTTGAAGCGCTTGAGCTCTTCCAGGACATGAAGATGCCGGCAAACTGGGGCCCCTCCATCGCCCGCCTCGATATGGACCACATCTCCACGTATGTGAACCCGAAGACAAAGCAGGCCAGGAACTGGGACGACGTGCCGAAGGACATCAAGGACACGTTCGAGCGCCTCGGCATCCCGCAGGCAGAGCGTGACAGCCTCGCCGGCGTCGGCGCCCAGTACGACTCCGAGATCGTCTACCACAACATGCGCGACGAGGTCGCGAAGTACGGCGTCGTCTACACGACGATCGAGGATGCCATCCACGATCCGAAGTGGGAGCCTGTCGTTAAGCAGTACTTCGGCACGCTGATTCCGCCCACCGACCACAAGTTCGCAGCGCTCCACTACGCAGTCTGGTCCGGCGGCTCATTCGTCTATGTGCCGGCAGGTGTCACGGTCGAGTATCCGCTCCAGAGCTACTTCCGCCTGAACGCTTCCGGTGCCGGCCAGTTCGAGCACACGCTCATCATCGTCGAGCCCGGCGCGAACCTCCACTTCATCGAAGGCTGCTCGGCACCCAAGTACTATGAGGCAAACCTCCACGCCGGTGCCGTCGAGCTCTTCGTGAAGGATGGCGCACGTCTGCGCTATTCGACGATCGAGAACTGGTCGAAGAACATGTACAACCTCAACACGAAGCGCGCGACGATCGGCAAGGACGCCACGATGGAGTGGGTCTCCGGCTCCTTCGGAAGCCATGTCTCCTACCTCTACCCGACGACGATCCTCGCAGGCGACCGCTCGCACTGCGAGTTCACGGGCATCACGTTCGCAGGCGCCACGCAGGACCTCGACACCGGCTGCAAGGTGATCTTGAACGGCCGCGACACGACCGCTTCCGTCGAGACGAAGTCCATCTCCAAGGACGGCGGCATCAACACGTTCAGGAGCTCGGTCGTCGTTGGCAGGCACGCAGAGCATGCAAGGGCTACGGTCTCCTGCCAGTCCCTCATGCTCGACGATATCTCCCGCTCCGACACGATTCCTGCCATGGACGTGCGCTGCAGCTCCGCTTCTGTAGGCCACGAGGCAACGATCGGCCGCATCTCGGACGATACGATCCTCTACCTCATGAGCCGCGGCTGCTCCGAGCAGGAGGCAAGGACCATGGTCGTGAACGGATTCGCGAACCCGGTCTCCAAGGAGCTCCCGCTCGAATACGCCGTCGAGATGAACAACCTGATCAAGCTCGAGATGGAAGGAGCGATCGGCTGATGGCAGACACGCAAGAAGCGCTTACCACGCTCTCCCATATCAATGTTCCGCCTGCGCAGACGTGGAACTACCTCAAGATCGATGAAACCTCGCTTACGGTCCCTGCCGCCAAGGCGACAGGCGATGTCTACGCACGCCTCCCCCGTCTCTTCGATGCCCTTGAATGCGGCATCGGCGAAGAGGCCGTCTCCTGGATCGAGGACGCTGCCAAGGACGCCACCTATATCGAGGTGCCGGCACACCACAAGCGCGAAGAGCCCATCGCCTGCGTCGTCGACGGCGACAAAGGCGAGGTAGCCGATATCGGCATCATGGTCCGCCATCACGCCGAGGCGACGATCGTCGTCGTCTCCCGTGGCGAGAAGGCAGATGCAGCTACCTCCGCGAACCTCGTGCGCGTCGTTGCAGAGCACGATGCCCAGGTCCATATCATCGAGATCATGGCACTGCCTGACGAGCACCAGCATCTCGAAGGCATCGGCATCCGTACTGCAAGGAACGCTGTCGTCGATGTGCGCCAGTATGCGCTCGGCGGCGCAAAGGTCGCTGCCGGCCTGGCCGCTGACCTTGCCGAGGACAACGCCCGTTTCGACCTTGTGAGCCGCTACCTCGTGCGCGGACATGAGGAGCTCGACCTCACCCACACGGTGCGCCAGCGCGGCTGCAACACCCGCTGCGACATGAACGCCTCCGGCCTTCTGGCAGACGCTGCCAAGAAGACCCTGCGCGAGACGATCGACCTCGTGCATGGCGGCAAGGGCTCCAAGGGCAACGAGCTCGAGACCGTGCTTGTCGAGGGCGACGATATCGTCAACAAGACGCTTCCTGTCATCCTCTGCGACGAGGAGGATGTCCAGGGCAACCACGGCGCCTCGATCGGCTCGATCAGCCCCGAGCAGGAGATGTATCTCGCTGCCCGCGGCCTCGGCGAAGACGGCGTCTCGAAGCTCTTTGCCCAATCCATCTTCGACGATGCCCTCATCCATGCGCCTGAGACGGCATCGCGCGAGGCGCTTGGCACCCGCATGAAGGCTGTGCTCGGCGAGGATGCCCTGGCAGATGCGCTTGCCGGCCTTGCACTCGAAGAGGAGGACTGATCATGGATATCGCCGATATCGCATCGAACCCGTTCAGGCAGGACTTCCCGCTTCTCGCCGCACAGCCCGATCTTGCCTTCCTCGACTCTGCCGCGACAGCGCAGCGCCCGGCTGCCGTCCTCGAGGCGCAGAAGCATTTCTACGAGACGATGAACGCCAATCCCCTGCGTGGCCTCTACAAGCTCTCTGTCGAGGCAACCGAGGAGATCGAGAAGACCCGTGCCCACATCGCCCGCTTCATTGGCGCTGTGGATGATGCGGGAGAGCCTCAAGGCTCCGAGATCGTCTTCACGCGCAATGCGACCGAGGCCCTGAACCTTGTCGCCTGGACGCTCGGCCGCACGGTCCTGCATGAGGGCGACGAGGTCGTCGTCTCCATCATGGAGCACCATTCCAACATCATCCCCTGGCAGCAGGTCTGCGCCGCTACGGGCGCCACGCTCAAGTATCTGCGCTTCGATGATGACTTCCGCTTCACGGAAGAGGAGCTCGAGAAGAAGATCGGCCCGAAGACGAAGATCGTGTCTGTGACGCAGGTCTCCAATGTCCTCGGCGTCGAGAACCCGATTGCCGACATCGCGAAGCATGCGCATGCGGTCGGTGCCTACATGGTCGTCGACGGCGCCCAGTCCGTCCCGCATGTGAAGGTCGATGTGAAGGCGATGGATGCAGACCTTCTGGCCTTCTCCGGCCACAAGCTCGGCGGCCCCATGGGCATAGGCGTCCTCTGGGGCAAGGCAGACATCCTCGACAAGATGCCTCCGTTCCTCACAGGCGGCGAGATGATCGACTCCGTGACAGAGCAGGCCGCTGTCTGGGCGCCGGTACCGCAGAAGTTCGAGGCGGGCACACAGGATGCTGCCGGCATCTATGCGACGGGTGCTGCGATCGCCTACCTCGAAGACCATGACTTTGCAGCGCTCGAGACCCGCGAGCGCAAGCTTGCCCGCTATCTCACCGAGAAGCTCGAAGAGCTTCCCTTCATCGAGATGGTCGGTCCTGCCTCCCCTGACCGCCATGTCTCTGCCATCTCCTTCAATGTGAAGGGCATCCACCCGCATGATGTGGCATCGCTGCTCGATATGCGCAATGTCTGCATCCGCGCAGGCCATCACTGCGCGCAGCCGCTCCTGACCTCTATGGGCATCTCGAGCTGCTGCCGCGCCTCTGTTGCGTTCTACAATGAGAAGAAAGACATCGATCAGCTGATCGATGCACTCACATTCGTTTGGCAGGTGTTCCATGGAAGCAACTGATCTCTACAACGCCGAGTTCATCGACCATGTCGCCCATCCGGACTACAAGTACCAGATGAACGACCCGAGCATCGTGCATGAGGGCATCAACCCCTCCTGCGGCGACGACCTCACGCTGTCTGTGAAGCTCGGAGATGACGGCAAGATCGAAGAGGCCGCCTATACGGGCCACGGCTGTGCCGTCTCCCAGGCTTCGGCCGACATGATGAGCGACCTTATGGTCGGCAAGACCCCCGAGGAAGCCATTCATCTGTGCGAGCTCTTCATGGACATGGTGACCGGCAAGGTGACCGACGATGCGGAGCTCGACGAGCTCGACGAGGCAGCAAGCCTGAAGTCCGTCTCCCACATGCCAGCCCGCGTCAAGTGCGCCGAGCTCTCCTGGAGGACGCTCGAGGAGATGCTCAAGGGGAACACTTCCCAGGCTTCCACGACGGAGGACAAGGACTGATCATGGCGGGGAACATGTTTTCCACCAAGGGCCGCTACGCCCTGCGTGCCATGGCAGACCTCGCCACACATGATGGCTGGGTCTCTCTCGGCGATGTCTCGAAGCGCCAGGGCATCTCGAGGAAGTACCTCGAGCAGGTCATTGCCCTCATGCACAAGGCAGGATACGTTGAGAGCCAGCGCGGCAAGGGAGGCGGCTACCGCCTCACGAGAAAGCCTGAGGACTACACGCTCGGCGAGATCCTGCGTGCAGCCGAAGGCTCGCTTGCCCCTGTCGCCTGCCTTGACTGCAGCACAGGAGATATCTGCTCGCACCTCAAGGACTGCCCCACGGTCATGATCTACCGCGATCTCGGCAAGGTCACCTCGGAGTACCTCGACTCGAAGACGCTGCGCGATATCACGCTCTCTGCCGGCTTCACGAAGCTCACGCCGGAAGAGCTTGCGCTGCGCGAAGCGGAAGAGAAGCTCGAGGAGCGTGACGCAAAGAAGGACAAGGAGAAGTAGCCTTCCTTGAAGCAGCCTCATTGCATGCTGCAGGGCCCGGAGCAGCCGCTTCGGGCCCTTCTTCTATCAAAGAGGCAATTCTCCCCCGCCGCAGGCCGCATTGATGCTCTCGCATCCCCTCAGAGCCTCATGCTGCATACACCATGCATGATCCGAAGCTCGACGAGCAGAACTATCGGCACATAGGAAAAGGCACGGAGGAGCAGATGCCCTTCCGTGCCTTTCTGCATTTCTCTTAGAGAAGATCCTAGCGGTAGGTGCCAACCATGATATAGCCGCCCCACACCCTTTCGGTCCTGACATAGACGCCAGGATACGGTGCATGGAGAATCGTGTTGTTGCCCACATAGATGCCCACGTGGCCGGAGTACCAGATGAGGTCGCCCGGCTGTGCCTGGGACAGCGAGATGGACGTGAAGTAGGCCATCTGTGCATCGGAGGAGTGCGGCAGCGAGATGCCAGCTGCGGCATAGGCGCACATCGTGAGGCCGGAGCAGTCATAGCCGGAAGCAGAGGCGCCGCCCCACACGTACGGCGTACCAAGCGCGCCATAGGCAACGCTCAGGATTGCAGAGCGCTGGGCGCTCGTGAGGCCACTTGCAGACGTGGCGCTCGAGCTGTTGCTGTACGACGGCGTCGAAGGTGCAGACGGCGTGCTCGGCGTGCTCGGCGTAGAGGGCGTGGACGGAGTCGAGGGGGCAGACGGTGTCGTATCCGTCTTCGTATTGGT
Organism: uncultured Olsenella sp.; assembly: GCA_900314535.1. GTDB lineage: Bacteria > Actinomycetota > Coriobacteriia > Coriobacteriales > Atopobiaceae > Olsenella_L > Olsenella_L kribbiana. The sequence continues at coordinate 14,797 of OMVT01000040.1, forward strand.
GTTGGTGTTGGTATTGGTGCCGCTATCGGTGTTCGAGCTCGTGTCCGAAGCGCCATTGTCAGACGTTCCGCCATTGTCCGTCGCAGCTGCATCGGACGAAGTGCTGTTCGAGGAGGAATCAAGTGCAGCCTGTGCGAGGTCGGAAGCATTGGCACCTGCATTGGCTGCGGTCTGCTGTGCGGCGGCAGCCTGTGCGTCGGCCTCTTCCTGGACGGCAGCCTTCACCTCATCGGAAAGGCTCGCGACGTAGGCCTGCTGGTCGGAGATCTGCGACTGGAGCGACTCGGTCTGGGAAGACTTCTGTGCGACAAGCGACTCCTGCTGGCTCTTCTGTGCCTCGAGCTCGGACTGCTGGTCCTTGAGCTCGTTCTGGAGCGTCTTCACCTGGCTGATAGCATTGGCGTCGGACTCTGCGACCTTGTCGGCATAGTAGATGCGGGAGAACAGGTCCTCGAAGCTGTCAGAGTCGAGCACGAGGGAGACGAGATTGACGCCGCCCGTCTTGTAGTTCGCGGAGACTCGCTTGCCGAGCGTGGCCTGAGCCTGCGAAAGCTCTTCCTGCTTGGAAGCGATATCGGAGTTGAGCTGGTCGATCTTCGACTGGGTGTCGTTCAGCTGGACGACGGTATTGTTGAGGTCCTCCTGTGCAGCTGCCAGCTGGTAGCCCATCTGGGAGAGCTGAGAGTTCGCCTCATCGAGCTGCGTCTGCAGCGTCGCCGAGTCTTCGGCAAGGGCAGGAACCGAGATTGCCCCGAGGGTACCGCCGAACGTCAGCACGGAAGCGATTGCAAAAGCAACAGTCTTTCTGCGCGTCATAAAGCCCCTTTCGGTCATATCGTGCCGGAGAGATGTATGGTCTCCGGGCATAGACTAACGTTCTCTAGTCTAGCAGTATCGGTTTCTGATGAAACCCCCGCTCCCCAATTCAAGGAATCCCCCGATATATCTCGATGGAGCTGAAAATGGCATGAAGCACAGAAAAAGGGCTACGCCTAAGCGCAGCCCTTTTTCGTTCAGAGAACAGATGGAATGAGATTTACTCCCAGCCCTTGCCCACAGAACCGAACTCCTCCATGAGCTCCTTGGTGCGGTCGATGACGGCCTGCTTGCCCGGTGCGAGGAGCTTGCGCGGATCGTAGCCCTTGCCCTGCTGATCCTTGCCAGCCTCGATGTACTTGCGGGTAGCCTCAGCGAAGACGACCTGAAGGTCAGTGTTCACATTGACCTTGGAGACGCCGAGGGAGATTGCCTTCTTGACCTGGTCGACAGGAATGCCAGTGCCGCCGTGAAGGACGAGCGGAAGATCGCCGACCTTCTCCTTGATGGCTGCGAGGGCGTCGAACTGCAGGCCCTTCCAGTTTGCCGGATAGAGGCCGTGGATGTTGCCGATGCCGCAGGCGAGGAAGTCGACGCCGAGGTCAGCGATAACCTTGCACTCCTCAGGATCTGCGATCTCGCCCATGCCGGTGACGCCGTCCTCGGTGCCGCCGATGCCGCCGACCTCAGCCTCGATGGAAATGCCCTTCTGGTGGGCAAGCTTCACGAGCTCCGTGGTGTGCTCGACGTTGATGTCGAAGGTCTCCTCGTGGGAGCCATCGTACATGATGGACGTGAAGCCGGCGTCCATTGCCTGGAAGCAGGCCTCATAGGTGCCGTGGTCGAGGTGGAGGGCAACAGGAACCGTGATGTTCATGTTCTTGAC
>OMVT01000011.1 GCA_900314535.1 uncultured Olsenella sp.
CTGCCGCGGCCGTGCACACGGCCTGCTCTGCTATGCTGTCCATTGGGCCTTCGTCCTTTCCACGAACCTGTAATGTCGCGATTCCAGATTCTAGGACGGAGGCCTCCTTCTTTCCCGCAGGAGTGCCTTCAGGCAATCAGGTGCTTACACCAACTTCTACGACACGATCGAGATGCGTGGCTTATTTGTCTTGCAGGGTTGACTTACGCGTAAGTTGATTCCCTCGGAAGACAAAGCTCCATCCTGAAATGGCACGGGCCGGAAGCAGGTACTGGCTTCCGGCCCGTGCTGGCCTAACGGCTACATATATGTATTGGTGGGCAGTAGACTATTCCACCTCAAGCAAGCAGTGCCTGAACACGCCGCTCTCGTAGATTCCGTAGCTATGAGTTCCATCCTTGGGGATGCCGACAGAACCTGGATTGAAGCAGAGGATGTCGGGGTTGCCTGGTGCTGGCTCCATGACCTTCTTGTGCGTGTGCCCATAGACCAGAACAGAGCCCTTGGGAAGCTCTGGCAGATGATCCACTGAGTTATGGATGCCAGGACCCCAGACATGACCGTGGGTGAAGAAGAGCTCCTGTCCCTTGCTATGAGTGATGGGGTTCTCTGCTTCTGGGTCCCAGAGCACGTTGTAGTCTGCCATGCAAGGGAACTCAAGGACCATCTGGTCTACCTCTGCCTCGCAGTTGCCTCTGACAGCAATGACCTGATCCTTTATCCCATTCAGCATCGCTATGACCTCTTTCGGCGCATAGTCCTCGGGCAGGTCATTCCTCGGTCCGTGATAGAGGAGGTCTCCAAGCAAGATGACCCTGTCTGGGTTCTCTTTCTCTATCTCGTCCATGAGGGAGCGGCACCACTTGGCAGCACCGTGGATATCGGAAGCGATCAGAAGCTTCATGGCTTCTCCTCTGCACTCGTTCCTGTTCTTGCTGCATCTGATTGTACGGCTAGGCCCTCTGTCTTTTCCCAGCATGATGGGCACATTGTCCCTATGAGAAAGCATGCGTGAGCACAGATAAGAAGTCTTTCAGTGTCAGCTAGAAAAAATCTAATGTTTTGAGACTTAGATTATGTATAAGAATCGGATTGATGGGATATCATAGAGACTGTAAAGCAAAAGGAATGCGGCACAACGTGCAGAGGGCACGCAATCCGCAGCGAAGGAAGGACTAGACCATGGGAAAGATTCTGGGAATCGACCTTGGTACAACCAACTCGGCTATGGCCGTTCTTGAGGGCGGCGAGCCGACCATTATCGTTAACGCTGAGGGCGATCGTACAACGCCGTCTGTTGTCGGCTTCCGTTCTGACGGAGACCGCATCGTCGGCAAGGCAGCAAAGAACCAGGCTGTCACCAACCCGAAGAACACCGTCTTCTCCATCAAGCGTTTCATGGGCCGTCGCTACGACGAGGTCGGCTCTGAGCTGAAGACTGTTCCGTACACGGTGAAGAGCGGCACCGGCGGACGTGCTGTCGTCGAGATCGACGGCGAGGACTACACGCCGGAGCAGATCTCCGCAATGATCCTCTCGAAGATGAAGGCAGATGCTGAGAAGTATCTCGGCGAGCCGGTCACCGAGGCTGTCATCACGGTCCCTGCGTACTTCAATGACGCACAGCGCCAGGCAACGAAGGATGCAGGCAAGATTGCAGGCCTCGATGTCAAGCGTATCGTGAACGAGCCGACGGCAGCAGCACTTGCCTACGGTCTCGACAAGAAGGGCATCGATCAGAAGGTGCTCGTCTTCGACCTGGGCGGCGGCACGTTCGATGTCTCGCTTCTCGACCTTGCTGACGGCGTCGTAGAGGTCCTCGCCACGAACGGCGACAACCACCTCGGCGGCGATGACTGGGATCAGCGTATCATCGACTGGTGTGCAGAGAAGTTCGAGAAGGAGAACGGCATCGACCTGCGCAAGGACCCGATGGCACTGCAGCGCCTGAAGGAGGCCTGCGAGAACGCGAAGAAGGAGCTCTCCTCTGCTCAGCAGGCACAGATCAACCTTCCGTTCATCACCGCTGATGCCAATGGCCCGAAGCACCTCGACTACACGCTTACCCGTGCCGAGTTCGAGCGCATCACGCGCGACCTGCTCGACCGCTGCAAGCAGCCTGTGACCAAGGCTCTCCGCGATGCGAACCTCCAGATTAGCCAGGTCGATGAGGTCATCCTCGTCGGCGGCTCCAGCCGTATGCCTGCTGTCCAGGAGCTCGTGAAGCAGATGACCGGCAAGCAGCCGAACATGTCCGTGAACCCGGATGAGGTTGTCGCTGATGGCGCAGCTGTTCAGGGCGGCGTCCTCACCGGCGATGTCAATGGCATCCTGCTCCTCGATGTCACCCCGCTTTCCCTTGGTGTCGAGACCATGGGCGGCGTGATGACCAAGATGATCGACCGCAACACGACAATCCCGACCTCCAAGACCGAGATCTACTCCACGGCAGCCGATAACCAGACCTCCGTCGAGATCAATGTCCTCCAGGGCGAGCGCGAGATGGCACGCGACAACAAGTCGCTCGGCAAGTTCCAGCTCACCGGCATTCCTCTGGCACCGCGTGGCGTCCCCCAGATCGAGGTCACGTTCGATATCGATGCCAACGGTATCGTGAAGGTCACGGCAAAGGACAAGGGCACCGGCAAGTCCCAGCAGATCACGATCTCTGGCTCCACGGCTCTCTCTGACGACGAAGTCGACCGCATGGTCAAGGACGCAGAGTCCCACGCCGAGGAGGACAAGAAGCACAAGGACGAGATCGAGGTCAGGAACCAGACCGACTCTCTTGCCTACTCGACGGAGCAGACGCTCAAGGACCTCGGCGACAAGGTGCCTGCTGATATGAAGAAGCAGGTGGAAGACGCTGTGGCAGAGGCCAAGAAGGCACTCGACGGCACCGATATCGATGCTATCAAGGCCGCAGGCGAGAAGCTGCAGGACGTGGGCCACAAGCTCGCCGAGATCGTGTACTCCACGACCAATGCCCAGACGGCTGGCAGCACGGCAGATGCTGGCGCCCAGCAGCAGTCCGGCTCTGCTGACGACGTGGTCGATGCCGACTACGAGGTCGTCGACGACGACAAGAAGTCCGAGTAGGTCTGATTTGAATCAGGGAAGCGCAGAAGGCTTGGATAGCTTCTGCGCCTTCCCTGCCTTGGAAGGAGGGCGACGTGAAGGTGCCCATCGATAGCGATGAGAAGAAGGCAAGCCCTGAGAAGGGTGCATCCGATGCTGCCCAGAAGACCGACACATCGGGCATGTCAGAGCAGGATATGATCGAGGCTGCCATCAAGGCAGGCGAGCAGGCGGCGGCAGATGACCTCAAGAAGGATGCCGACAAGCTTGCAGCCGAGCGCGATGAGTATGCCAAGAAGCTTGACGCGGCAGAGGAAGGCCAGAAGAAGGCCGAGGATGCCGCCAAGGAGGCCCAGGACAAGTATCTGAGGCTCCAGGCAGAGTGGCAGAACTTCCGCAAGAGGACAGAACAGGAGCGCACGAACGAGCGTGCCCGTGCAAACGAGCGCCTCGTGGAGAAGCTCCTTCCTGTGCTTGACGATATGGAGCGCGCCATCGAGCATGCGAAGAATACGGCAGGCGAGGATGCGAACCTCGCGCAGTTTGCCGATGGCATCCAGGCGGTGCACACCAAGATGCTCGGGGTGCTCGGCGGCGAGGGAGTCGAGGTCATCGACCCGGCAGGCGAGCCGTTCGATCCCCTGACGCACCAGGCGGTGGGACGCGAGGAGAATGCCGATGTCTATGAGGACACGGTCTCCCAGGTCTACCAGAAGGGCTACCGCATGGGAGGCAAGGTCATCCGTTCCGCAATGGTGACAGTCACCTACGGCGGGAAGAAGCGCCCGCAGGAGAAGAAGGATGGCGCGGCTGACAGCGCAAAGTAAGAGGCCACACCAGATGCGCGCCCGGGCCCTTGGGCTCGGGCGCTTGTCTATGAGAAGAGAAGAAGGGGGCGAGAAGCTTTATGGCTGACAAGAGAAACTTCTACGACGTGCTGGGCGTAAAGCGTGACGCCACCCAGGACGAGATCAAGAAGGCATTCCGCAAGCTTGCTGTGAAGTACCACCCGGACAACGGTGGCGACGAGCAGAAGTTCAAGGAGCTCTCGGAAGCCTACGAGACGCTGTCCAATCCGGACAAGCGCCGCGAGTATGACCAGCTCCTGATGTTCGGTGGCATCCCAGGTGCAGACTTCGGCGGCTCGGGCGGACGCAACAGGACATATACGTACACCACGAATGGCCAGGGCGTCGACTGGGGCGATATCTTCGACAATATCCGTTCGGGAGACGGAGCCTTCAATGGCTTCGACTTCTCGACGATCTTTGGCGGCGGTGCAGGGAATACGCGCCGTGAGCCGAGGCCCCAGAAGGGCGGAGACCTCACCGCTACAATCGAGGTGCCCTTCGAGGATGCCCTGAAGGGTGCGACACGGAAGGTCTCCTATACGATTCCCTCGACGGGGGAGAAGCAGACCATCACGGTCAAGATTCCGGCAGGTGCGGTCGACGGCGGCAAGCTCCGCTACCGCGGACGTGGCGACTATGGCTACGGTGGCGGCGAGCGTGGCGATTTCGTTATTACGACTCGCGTGCAGGAGCATCCGCTCTTCAAGCGTGACGGCGCAGACATCCGCATGGAGCTCCCGGTGAGCTTCTATGAGGCGGCACTGGGCTCTGTCGTCGATGTGCCGACGCCTCAGGGCGAGACCGTGCGTCTCAAGGTCCCGGCAGGATCGCAGGACGGCAAGACATTCCGCTTCCGCGATCTTGGCGCTCCCGATGTGAAGCACAAGGGACAGAAGGGCGCCCTCTACGTCACGATCAGGATTGCCGTTCCTCGCAAGCTCACACAGAAGGAGCGCGAGGCGCTGCAGGCCCTGAAGGACGCAGATACCCGCGACTACAGAAAGGATGCGGAGCGCTATGGCTCGCAGTGACGACCGTACAGGGAAGAACAAGCCGCTCTACATGATCAGCGTAGCCGCAGAGCTTACGGGCATGCATCCCCAGACGCTGCGTGTCTATGAGCAGAAGGGGCTCGTGACGCCGGGACGTTCGAGAGGCAATACCCGTCTCTACTCCCAGGCAGATATCGAGCGCCTGAACCTCATCGCGAAGCTCACGGACGAAGGCATCAACCTTGCCGGCGTCATCCGCATCCTCGATATGCGCGAGGTTGCAGACAAGCGCAACAAGGAGATAGATGAGCTCAGGGAACGTGTGCGCGAGCTCGAGGACGAAGTCCATGAGCTCCGCATGCGCGAGAAGATTGTCGCCCTCACGCCCTACAAGGGACAGACCGCAGAGCAGGTCATGCGCGGCCTCCTCTCTTCAGGGGCAGATGCGGACGACGACGTCGATGAAGATCGGGATGTCTAGGAACAACTGCATACGAGCGTGCTTGGAAGGCAGCCTCGCGGCTGCCTTCCTTCGTAGGAGAGAGATCTCCTGACCGTATCTATCGTCACTGATACTCCCGATAGCCCCCAAAGACTAAGTCATGGAGATACAAAAAATCTGATATGAGATGACTTAGATATGTATGAGAGAGGGGCAATGCGGGAACACTAGTACCTGAAAAGGAAAGACGGATTGGAAGAGATGCCTTCCATTCCAAAGAGAGGTGAGTGCTATATGAACATCAACAAATGGGCTGTGACAGCTCAGGAAGCGCTGCAGAGCGCTATGGGTGTGGCTGTTGATGCGCAGGCTGGCGCTCTGGAGCCCATCCATCTGCTGAAGGCGCTGCTCGATTCCGGCGAGCGCAACATCACGGCCATCATCGAGCGTGTCGGCGCAGACCCGAAGAGCATACAGAACCAGACCGACCAGGCAATCGCCCGTGCTCCCAAGGTATCGGGAGACAGCTCTCAGATGGGCATGAGCAACGACTTCGTGCGCCTCACGAACGACGCAGAGAAGATCGCAGCGAAGATGGACGACCAGTATGTCACATCCGAGCATCTGCTCATTGCGCTGGCTGACGACAAGTCGGATGCCGGCTCGATCTTGAAGGCTTCGGGCGTCACGGCAAAGCGCATCCAGGAGGCCTATACAGAGCTCAGGGGCGACTCCCGCGTCACGTCGCAGGATGCAAAGCCTGAGTTCGAGGCGCTCGAGCGCTACGGCAGGAACGTCACCGATCTTGCCCGCCAGGGCAAGCTCGATCCTGTCATAGGACGAGTGGAGGAGATCCGCCGCACGATCCAGGTGCTCTCGAGGCGTACGAAGAACAACCCGGTGCTGATCGGCGAGCCGGGTGTCGGCAAGACCGCTATCGTCGAGGGCCTGGCCCAGCGTATCGTTAACGGCGATGTGCCGTCCACCCTGCGCGACAAGGAGCTCATCGAGCTCGATATGAGCGCGCTTGTGGCAGGCGCCAAGTACCGTGGCGAGTTCGAGGACAGGCTCAAGAGCGTCCTCAAGGAAGTCGAGAAGTCGAACGGCAAGATCATCCTCTTCATCGATGAGCTGCACACGATTGTGGGTGCCGGTGCCACGGAAGGCTCCATGGATGCAGGCAACATCCTGAAGCCGGCTCTGGCCCGTGGCGTCCTTCACGCAATCGGTGCTACGACCTTGGACGAGTACCACAAGTACATCGAGAAGGACCAGGCTCTGGCCCGCAGGTTCCAGCCTGTCATGGTCGGCGAGCCTAGTGTCGAGGATACGATCTCGATCCTTCGTGGCATCAAGGACAAGTACGAGCAGCACCACCGCGTCCGCATCACGGACTCGGCGCTTGTTGCCGCAGCAGATCTTTCGAACCGCTACATCTCCGACAGGTTCCTGCCGGACAAGGCCATCGACCTCGTCGATGAGGCGGCATCGAGGCTCCGCATGGAGCTCGATTCGATGCCTGCCGATATCGATGCAGTCGACCGCCAGCTCACGCAGATGCAGATCGAAGAGCAGGCTCTCATGAAGGAGGAGGACGATGCCTCGAAGGAACGCCTGAAGACGCTCCGCAAGGAGATTGCCCAGACCCAGGAGAAGCTTGATGGCATGAAGGCGAACTGGCAGAACGAGAAGTCTGCCATCGACAAGGTGCAGGATCTCAAGAGCCAGATCGAGGACGCGAAGACCGAGATGGAGCGCGTCACCCGCGAAGGCAACCTGGCCCGTGCCTCCGAGCTCCGCTATGCCACGATTCCGGCCCTGCAGAAGCAGTACGATGCAGCCGAGAAGGCCCTCAACGCGAAGCAGGAAGAGGGAGGGCTCCTCAAAGAGGAGGTCACCTCGGAAGAGATCGCAGAGGTCGTCTCGAGCTGGACAGGCATTCCTGTGTCCAAGATGATGCAGGGCGAGATGGACAAGCTCAGGAACCTCGAGACCGAGCTCCACAAGCGTGTCGTGGGGCAGGACGAGGCCGTGCGCGCCGTCGCAGCCGCTGTCAGGCGCAGCCGTGCGGGACTCTCGGATCCTGACCGTCCTATCGGCAGCTTCTTCTTCCTCGGCCCTACCGGTGTCGGCAAGACGGAGCTTGCAAAGGCTCTGGCTGAGTGCCTCTTCGACGATGAGAAGGCATTGGTCCGTATCGACATGTCCGAGTACATGGAGAAGTTCTCGGTCCAGCGTCTTATCGGTGCTCCTCCTGGATATGTGGGCTACGACGAAGGTGGCCAGCTCACCGAAGCCGTACGCCGTCATCCCTACTGCGTGATCCTGCTCGACGAGATGGAGAAGGCACATCCTGATGTCTTCAACATCCTGCTCCAGGTCCTGGACGATGGCCGCCTCACGGATGGCCAGGGCAGGGTCGTGAGCTTCAAGAACACGATCATCATTATGACCTCGAATGTGGGCAGCCAGTACATCGCCGGTGCCAACGCATCGAGCGACCCGGCAGAGGTCCAGCGCCAGGTCAACAATGCCCTGCGCCAGACGTTCAAGCCCGAGTTCCTGAACCGTATCGACGACGTCGTGGTCTTCCATCCGCTCGGACTCGAAGACATCGAGAAGATCGTCGATATCCAGCTCAAGGACGTCCGCAAGCGTCTCGAGCGTGACCGCATCGTCCTCGAGCTCACGGACTCCGCAAAGCAGTCCCTGGCACTCGATGGCCTGGATCCGGTCTTCGGTGCACGTCCGCTGAAGCGTCTCATCCAGCGCCAGGTCGTGGACAATGTCGCCAACCTCATCATCGACGGCAAGCTCCACGAGGGCGATGTCGTGAAGGTCGATGTGGGGGCAGACGACAGGCTCTATGCAGAGCGTGATGCTGCCGCTTCCGAGGCACGCCAGAAGGAGCATGAGGAGGGAGCCTCCGAAAGCTCCGAAGACGAGCCGCTCGAGCCTGACGACGTCGAGTAATTGCGCATGGCAGCTGATAAGCCAGCCGCCTGATATGAGAGGCCTCCTGTGCCAGTAATGGTGCAGGAGGCCTCTTTGCGTATGCGGATATATGCCGGGGAACTGGCGCTGGCGTATCATTTCATTCAGAAATGTTCCGGGCAGACGCATGCCTGCCCATAAGATAAGGAGCTTGCCGATTATGAAGTGCCCGAAGTGCGGAGCAGAAGTCTTGGATACAGCCCGCTTCTGCACGCAGTGCGGCTATCCCTTGAAGCCTGGTGCCAAGACGCCGAAGGTGCATGTCGTGGAAGCGAAAGACGCAGCAGAAGATGCTGATGCCTCCATAGACCGGGCTGTGCGCGCGGCTGCAGAAGAGCGTGCCAAGGGACAGACGCGTCCTATGGGGGCAGTCGGGGATGCGACCGTGCCGACGAGCTATGTGCCTGAGGCAACGACCCGTGTCGTCCCTGAAGCCATGGCAGAAACGGCCAAGGTCGAAGAGGGGCCCACAAATGCGGTGGACTTCGAAACCTATATCAAGGAGAAGGCTACCGAGGCTGTCTTCGAGAATGAGGAAGAGGACACAGATCCTTCCTTGGGCCTTGAGCGCATAGACGGCGAGAGCATCGATTCCGATTCCACGCTCACACAGGTCGCGCCGGTCGCGGTGCCGCTCGATATGGCAGCAGCGCCTGAGCCGGCACCAGAAGAGCTGCCTTCAGAGGAGGGGCCTGCAGGAGAAGAGAGCACGGAGGCTCCTGCAGATCAGGAGAAGCCAGAAGAGGGAAATTGCACAGAGCAAGGCTCCACACCCAAGCGCCGCCGCACGACCGCTATTGCAATCTGCGCCGTGGCTGCCGCTCTTGCCATTGGCCTCATCGGCTACATGTTCCAGTGGTGGGGAGGCGTGAGCGTCCCTGATGTCCAGGGACTCGCAGAAGATGTAGCCGTCCAGAAGATCGAGGATGCGGGATTCGTGGCAGACGTCGGCTACACGTATGTGGATACAGATGCCGGCAAGGTGCTCTCGCAGGGAACCAAGGCAGGAGAGCGTGAAGCCAAGGGCACGACGATCTCTCTTGAGGTAGGCAAGGCACGTACCATTCCCGATGTCATCGGCAAGACGAAGGAGGATGCAGCCGCCGCACTCTCCGAGATCGGTGCAGGCACGATTCACTGTGCATACCAGAGCTCAGACTCCGATGCTGGCACGGTCCTTGCTGTTGATCCTGATGTGGGCACCACAATCTCTTCAGGCGATACTGTGACGCTCACGGTTGCCCAGGGCTATGAGGTGCCTGATGTCATAGGCATGACAAAAGACGCGGCCGTGAGCACGCTCTCCCAGAGCGGCCTTGTGGCAAAGGTCGTCTATGTGGATGCAGACCGTACGGCAGGCACCGTGGATTCGACCGATCCTGCCGCCGGAACCCAGGTCTCTTCGGGCACGGTCGTGACCGTGCGTGTCGCGAACGAGAAGAAGGAAGAGAAAAGCTCGTCTCTCACCGATGCAGACCATATCGCAGACTACTTCTCTGCCACCCCGCAGGACATTGCCAAGTTCATGGAGCAGCAGGGCTATGCGCTCGTCTATGGCGCGTCTTCTGACAATGTAGCCACCTGTACCTATACGAAGGAATATGCACCTACCATTGCCTTCACGCCGACGCCTCATGCAAAGGCACAGACGTCAGGTGCGACGGACGATGTGCTTGCCTCTGGCGCCGCGATCTCGGGGGTGCAGCTCGCGGTTGCCGCTTCCGATGCCGGTGCCACGGCACTCACGGATGACGGAGTGTCTGCGGTCATGACATTCTGTGGCCTTTCCACGAAGGGCGCCACGGTATCGAGCAGCAGCTCTTCCTCGACATCCACGAGTGGCAGCAGCACATCTTCCAGCACGTCGTCGCAGAGCCAGAAGGCGAACTCCTCGAGCTCCTCTTCAAGCACGTCCACAAGCACGAATGCGAACTCGAATGGCTCTACGGATGCTTCGAAGGGCAGCTCGAGCACGAAGACCACATCCAGCACTTCCTACATCTGCAGTGCCGGCAGCCAGGGAGACCTCATCTGGACCGTGCTGCTCTATCAGGAGCCGGGCTCTTCGACCATCCAGGCAGTCGTGACCTGTGCTCCGAAGGATGCCTATTCGGCACAGTCGGGAGACCTGAAGCAGATTGCACAGTATGCAGCAGATACGTATCTGGGAGTGAAGTAGCCATGGGGAAGCCAGACGATAGCAAGAAGAAGGAACTGAAGAGGGAACAGGACAGGAAAAAGCCGGATGTAGACCCAGCCTTCGCCCGTCCTGAGAACGAGGACGATGACGGATACGACCCGTGGTCTGACAGAAGGCCCAAGGCAGAGCCGCTCTTCGAGCGCGATCCTTGGGATTAGGTTTTCTGCCATCCATAGAGTGATACAGAGGGGCGTCTGCAGCCTGCAGGCGCCCCTCCTGTTTTGTCCTTCGTGCAAGCAAGGGTGTCAGTAAAATGACACTTGCCCTCTGAGGGGGAAGATGCCAACTGGGCAAACGTCATTTCCGCGAGACGAAGTGTAAATTTTGGGGCCCCAAAATTTACACTTGCCTCTAGCCCTCACCAAAGAGCGTGCTTTCAAATCTGCCGAGAGGCAAGGGCGCCCTCTCCGCAATCTTGCCCATATCAAGAGCTTGTATGAGAGGTCGCGCCTTCTCCGCTTCATGGTACGGATGGTTTACTGCCACCATCCGGAAGAGGCGCTTCATCCGTACCTTTCCTTTGCGCCCGCTCGGCAAGGGTGTGTCTGCTGGGAGATTCAAGAAGACAAGGATGTCCTCGAGATCGCAAAGCATGATGTCTTCTATGTCTGCGCTTGCAGCCAAATCGGTAACAGATTCGGCTACCTCATCAATGTCGTCCCGAAGCCTCTTCCAGTCCCCCTGATGGAACTTCGTAATATTGTCGGCATACGAATCAGTGTCATATCCCAGGAATACATGCCAAGGGATATCTCGGCGCTTTGCAATGCATGCCCTGAAGAACCAGTCAGCGGAGTTGGTCATCTGGCTGACTGTGCCGACGTTGTTTATCTTGACCAATGCCAGCGAGCCATCGTGCCTCATAATCGATAGGCTTGTTCCGTCGCCATCGGCCACCCGACTGACAACCGCACCGTGGTCGAGGGCACGCGATCGTATGAACTCGGAGTAGAAGACTCTCTCTGTGGCCCCTTCAACAATAAGGGCGATACCTGTGGTGTATGAGGTGTCTTCGGCCATTGCTACTCCTCGAGTGCGTTGGCCAGTATTTCGGCATCCTCGCCATCCGAGGACATAAGCTCGAATAGGTAGGTGCCAAATCCAAGCCCGCGGTCATACGCCAGGGACTCTATTTCATCAAGCGCATCCTTTCGTATCCTCTTGAACTTGGCTACGCCATTGTCATTTGGAATGCCCAGGTATATTTGGCTTGGCTGCAGGTACTGTATAAGAAATGGCGAGTGGCTTGTAACGAGCAGCGCTGTCTTGTCGATGTTCTCGTCCAGTATCTCAAGGAGCTGCTGAAGCATCTTGGGATGGATGCTCGTCTCGATTTCCTCGACTCCAAGGCACGGAGCATTGTGCACGCTTGCCATTACGACGTTTGTGAGCAGCCAGATGATTCTCTTTGTGCCGGTTGACATCATGTTGACATTGACCGGCTGGTTGAGATTGGAGCTCCTGATGGTTATGCGATAGAGTTCGTCACGGATTCTGAAGGGAATCTTGTCGTCTCCCTCGGCATCGTGCAGGCTCTTTTCCAAGGCATCATGCTCTTCCTTCTTCAGCTCGTAAGGATTGACGGATATCTCTTGGAACTCTGGGAAGAGCGTGAAGAGAGCTGACAGCAGCTCGTCATAGCGGTCTTTGTGATTGGCCTTCAGCCGATACATTGCGCGTGGAATATCGCTATCGTCGAAATCGGCAAGATTGTTCATGCTGCCATCGCTGATAGCCTCAATCGGTGTCGGACGGAACCTGAGAGAGGCATCAAGCGATGTGCAAAGAGAGAAGCCCAACTTCTTGATTTTCTTGATGGCTGGGTTGATCTCGATGTCTTCGATAGCGGTAAGGACGTCAATAGCCAGCTGATTTCCGTCCAGGCTTATCGACCTGAACGATCTGGTATCGTGGCCCTTCCTATATTTGCCTTCCTTGCGCTTCAGATAATTTGTCCAACGTCCATTGTTCTGCGAACTGATCTGGAGGGTTTCGTCCGTGATGGTTTGTCCAGTTCCGTCATCACGTATCCAAGCGAATGAGAAGCCGTACTTGACGAATCGGTATTCGCCAAGCTCCTCATCCTCGAATTCGACTTCGAAGTGGTAGTGCTCATTTGACAGCTCTGGAACAAGGGGGATGGCAGGAACATATCCCATCATGGAGTTTCTGTCCTTGGGGCTTTCATTGATAAAGTCAATGCCGAAATCGATGGCATCGAGCAGGTTGGACTTGCCATAGTTATTCGGGGATACAAAGGCGGTAATGCCACCGAGTTCGATTGTAGTCTGAGATAGATTCTTGAATCCACCGACAGTCAAACTTAAGAGCTTCATGGAATCCTCCCAACAAAGCGATAAAGGTCCAGCGTTGACAGTCTTGCTATAGCTGAAGGTCAATATGACAATTGATGTAATATTATGTTACATAAAATGATATCATGGCAACAATAGTTCGACACTCAGCAATTGCTCTATATGTATGGCATATGTGCAATTATCTGCAGCAATAATCTCTTTGGATCAGCCATCCATTCATTTGCAGGCTAACAGTAAATGACATATTAAATGGCATGGCATATCAGTCTGCAAAGCCTGCTTTTTTGCGTGGGATACAGAACAGCTTGATGGTCGGGGATGCTATCAACGGCAAATGCGCAGATGTATAGCTATGTCTGTACGGGCAGAGTGTTTTTTTCTGGATGGTCGGTTCGGACATGGGTCCAAGGCAGCTGCATTGCAGCTGACACGACGTTGCTATGCTTTGCATCTACGTGGAAGGCAGATTGTCAAAGTCGCCGGACAGAACAGGTGTGCCGCCATATCTTCCGAGAAGATAGCCTGAAGCGAGAGGCTCTCCCTCTCTTGGAAGATAATCCAGAAGAGGAGAGATGGCTGTGCTGCCAGAAGCATCTTTGTCCGCAAGCCAAATCTGGTCACGTCCAAAAAGATCATGCTGCATGAAGGCCGGATCGAGCGCTGTGAAGATAAGCTGGACGGGCTGCATCTGTCCTGGCGTCTCGAAGAGCCTGACAATCTCTGTGGCAAGCGTTGGATGCAGGAAGGCATCGAGTCCATCTACGACCAGCGTTCCCTGGCTCTGAAAGGTGCTGCTGATTGAAGAGCTCAGTGAGAACAGCTGCTGAGTCCCCGATGAGTCATCTAGGTATTCGATGTCGGCCGAACCATTGATGCCCACATGCTCAAATACAACGGTCTTCTGCATGGCCCTTGCTGCGTTCCAGACATCCAGGCCGATAGGCTTTCGCACGACAGCAGCAGATGAGATTCCCAGATCGGAGCAGCTCATCATTCTCTGCACGAAACTCTGCTGGTAGTCGCTGCCTCGGCTTCCATCAAGTACCTCGCCTGATGAGGGGAATGCGGATGTGAGGTCCTTCTTCCAATCCGGGATGGCGAGACCATGCTGGAAGAAATCTCCGGCAGGCCTGATGGCTGCAGATCCCGGCATGCCGGGATGATGGAAGACGAGTGACAGAAAGAGCGTGTTAGGGTTGAGCATGCTTGCTACCGCATGGCTTATGGGCACAGCGGAAGAGCCTCTGAGCAGGGAATGACCAGATGGTCCCATAGTGCGGCTGAACAGGGTGCGACGGAAGCCCTTGGGGAAGGAGCAGAGCTCTTCCTCTACGATGCTTCCCTCATTGTAGGAGAGGCGGTATTCATAGCGGCTATTCTCCCACACGAAGGCAATGAAGCACTCTGTAGGCTTCTGTACCGATTCGTGATCGAGAAGGAAAGGACTATAGGGGAGCCTTTTGTCTGGAGAATACGATGCAGATTCCAGCACTAGCTCCTGCATCATGCGCAGGGCATCGACGAGATTCGACTTGCCGGACCCGTTGGCCCCGAAGAGCGCTGCCGAATGCAGGAAGCGCTTGCCTGAAAGCCCGGGGAGTTTGCAGTGGACGAGCTGCATATCGGCGCCGTCTCTCGTCCGGTCCGATGCGGCAACCAAGCTCAGCTCCTGCTTGTCTCGGATGGAGCGGAAGTTCTTCACGGAAAAGAGGATGAGCATCTTGGCATCCTTCCTTGAAGCGTGCTGGGCAGTGTCAAAGCATAGGGAAAGGGATCCCCTGCCCCATTATCGACGAATCCCCTGCAGCTGAGCGCATGGCTGCAAGGGAAGATGCGACATAGAAAAGGAGCGCCTGCTGGGCAGACGCTCCATGTCAGCTGCTTGTTTGACGAACCTTTTGCCTACATGCCGAAGTTGGACACGAGGAGCTGGAACACACAGATGGCAGCAATGGCGAGGATGGCCGCGACAACTGCCAGGGCGATGACAGACTTCGTGCGGCGTGCACGCTCCTGAGAAGCGAAGATGGAACGGCGCCCCTTCGGAATCTCGAGGTACTGGCCGTAGTGAAGGTCGCGCTGCAGGCGCTTCATCTCGGAGCGGGAACGACGGTAGGAGGCACCGGAGAGCGGGCCGCCACCGCCGATAGCGATGCCGGAATCATGCGTATAGTCGCTCGGATACTTCGTGTTCTGAGGCTCGGAGATCGTCGGCTGGGTCTTGCGGGGACGGGACGGATGCACATAGCTGCCCTGGCGCGGGAAGCTGCCGGTTGGGCGGACATCACGCTCGGCAGGAGCAGCATAGCCTGCATCCTGCTCATGGGGAGCAGGGGCATAGCCATCCTGTACAGGAGCGTATCCCGTATTGTCTAGATTCGCATGCTGCACCTGGGTCCTCGGACGGGGCTCTCCTGCAGAGCCCTCGTATTCTCCGGCGTCTGCATCCTCATATCTATAACCGTTCTCGTCCACAGATATCCTCTCCCATAGGCGAGCGAAGTTTCATCTCGCCCCATTCTATCTCATGGAGCCCTGCCCCATGCAAAACTGGACAGCTGGCGACTTTCAGATTCCGAGAAACCACAAAGCGGCGCTGTGTCTTGCGGCAGGCTGAATGGGTTAGACGGTGACGCTCAATATCTAACAATATAGACTTAGATATGCTCAGTCTATGAAGAGCAGAATATCTTTGTTCTAGTGTTTAAAAGACCTCTCGGAGGGCACATATACCAGCAGACAACAAGAGCGTCCCAGAAGAGGGGCGCGCAGGATCTGCTAGGAGTGATAGATATGATGGGCCTTGTTCCGTTTGATCGCTATGACCGTGATATGCTTCGTGCCTTCGATGGCATGGATGACCTCTTCAAGAGCTTCCCGTTCGTCGAGAGCACCCCTGCCTTCCCGATGGATGTCGAGGATGCAGATGACAAGTACGTCGTCTCTGCTCCGCTTCCGGGCCTGAAGAAGGACCAGATCGATGTGGAGCTGAATGAAGGCACCCTGTCCGTCTCCGTCGACAAGAAGGAATCCGACGAAGAGAAGGGCAAGAACTACCTCCACAAGGAGACCGGCGAGTGGAGCGCTACGCGCAGCGTCTATCTGAAGGATGCCGCAACGCAGGGCCTCACCGCACGCTACGCAGATGGCGTGCTCACCGTCACGGTGCCGAAGCAGTCTGCAAAGCCGAACGCAACGAAGATTGCAATCGACTAGCTGCTGACGTCGGCTGTATGAGATAGCAATGGGGACAGAGCTTCCGGGCTCTGCCCCCATTTTTTCTGTACTGGCAGGTTTTCTCAGAGCGGTCTTCTACCAGACGCTCACTGCCTTATGCTGCGAGGCGGGAAAGACGGTAAGCAGACCATCAGGGGTCCTGGCTTCCGTGAAAGTCGTGTTCGTAGGCTCTGCGCCCAGTGGCTCTGCGAGCGTGCGGATGCAGACGCTCGGGCGGTTGTTCTCCTCGGAAAGATGGAGGGCTACGACGCACTCCGTATCCTTCGTGACGAGGTGCGGCAGCACGGCTGCTGCCTGGGCGTTCGAGAGATGGCCGCCCTCTCCCTTGACGCGGTCCTTGAGGTAGCGGGGGTAGGGACCCGTTTCGAGCATCTTCTCGTCGTGGTTGCTCTCAAGCCCCAGGATGCGGCAGCCGTAGAGTGCATCCAAGGCTTCGTCTGTCACATATCCCGTATCGGTGCACCAGCCGAGCGAGTCCTGGATCTCTCCCTCGCCGTCTATCACATCGAAGCGGAAGCCTACGGGATCGTTCACATCGTGTGAGGTAGGGAAGGCGCGGATGTGCATGCCGGCAAGATCCAGGGAATCGTTGTTCTTGATGAGTTCGAAGGGCATCTCCTGGAGATAGGACCTTCCTGCCACGGTGCCTGCCGTGGCAAAGAGAGGGCCGTCGAAGTGGTTGCAGAAGACAGAGAGGCCCGAGGTATGGTCTCCGTGCTCGTGGGTCAGAAGCACGGCACAGATATCGTCCAGAGGGGCTGCTACCTCCTGCGCTCTGGTTCTCAGGGCCTTGTAGGAGATGCCGTCGTCGATGAGAATTGAGCCTTCAGGGCCCTGGACGATGGCGGCATTGCCTTTGGAGCCGCTTGCCAGCACGAAAAGATGTATCGAAGGTGTCATATATTTCCCGTTTCTTGGGGCGCTGTTCTAGAATCAGACCTTACTAGCTTAGACATTCCTTGCCCGGGGCACCGAAAACCCTAGGGAAGGAACATGCAAGGGAGAGAAATGACAAGCGTTGCCAGAAGATATGCGCCGCCTGCCAAAGCGGCGCCCGGCTCGGAGGGACGAGCTCCTGTCGTCCTGATGGTCTCGGGCGGCGCTGATTCGACGGCCCTGCTCGTTCTGGCAGCCACCTCGAAGCTCGATATCGGCGATGGCAGGGGCCTGGCCCATATCGCACGGGAGCGCCTGGTCGTCCTCCATGTGAACCATGGGCTTCGTGGCATCGATGCGGAAGAGGACGAGGAGTTCGTCCGGGGGCTTGCCGAGCGCTTCGGCATTCCCTGCCATGTGGAGCACGCTGACATAGCAGCGCTTGCAGAGAAGGGCGACGGAAACGTCGAGAATGCGGGACGCGAGTTCCGTTATGCCGCTGCAGCAAAGCTCGCAAACGAGCTCTGTGCCGAATATGGCGCCCCGCGTGGAGCAGCAAGGATCGTCACGGCGCACACGGCAGACGACCGTGCCGAGACCTTCTTCATGAATGCTATCCGTGGTACCGGCCCCTCCGGCCTCTCCTCGATCCCTCGGCAGAGAAACAGGATCGTGCGTCCGCTTCTGGGATATTCGCACGAAGAGCTCTGCGATCTTCTGCGCATGCGCGGCATCGTCTGGCACGAGGACCAGACGAACGCTGATACCGCCTATCTTCGTGCGTACGTGCGGCATGAGATCATGCCGGTCGTGAAGGCCAGGAATCCGAAGGTGCTCGCAAGCCTTGCCACGACCTGCGACATCCTCTCTGATGAGGATGCGTACCTCACGCAGGTGACGTCCCGCACGTTCCATGAGCTGGAGAGACGTCGGCAGGAGGGCATGGTCGCGCTCGATGCTGCACGCCTTGCTGCGACCGATGTCGCCGTGGCACGCCGCGTCGTACGGCAAGCCTTCCTTGCGGTGGCGCCTGACGCCCGCCTCGAGGCCAGGCATATCGAGCGCACGCTCGAGCTTGTGGCAGAAGGCACAGGTTCCCAGACCATCCCTCTCGGTGTGGATGTGCGCGTGGAGCACGGGCTTCTCTTTGTCCGGGCACGGTCTGCGAGGGAACGCTTCACGGGCGGCTTTCTTCCGGTGCCGGGCACGCTCGAGCTTCCGGATGGCTCGGTGCTCACGGCTGCTATCACGCCTGTTGCCAAGGGTTCCGACCCTGTGGCAATCGCCCGGGTTCACGGACGCGAGTGGGCAGGATCTTCGGTCCTGCTCGATGCGGAGCGTGCAGGTGCCTCTGCCCATGATGCAGAGCTCTGGGTGGAGCCGCCGCAGGCAGGGGAGGTCTTCTGCCCTCTTGGCATGCATGGCCAGTCGAAGAAGCTCTCTGACGCCCTCTGCGATGCGAAGATTCCTGCTGCCGACAAGCAGGACGTCGCCGTCGTCCATACAGGGCCGACCGGACACATCGTCTGGGTGGCCGGCCTTCGGGCAGATGAGCGGTGCCGTGTGAGCGCTGCCACGAAGCTGCTGCTAGAATTACGGCTTGAGAGTCCCTCTGAGGGAGCCAAGTCCAAAGGTGCGAATGCAAAGGAGCAATGAGCCCATGGAACAGCTGCATCCTGATGTAGACCATATCGTTCTGACCGAGGAAGACATCCACGATATCGTGACGCGTCTCGGAAGCGAGATCTCGCGCGACTATGCAGGGAAGAACCCGCTCGTCGTCTGCGTCCTCAAAGGTGCCTTCGTCTTCACCTCCGATCTTCTGCGTGCCATCACGGTGCCCTGCGAGGTCGACTTCATGGCCGTCTCGAGCTATGGCTCGGGCGTCAAGACCTCGGGTGTCGTCCGCATCGTGAAGGACCTGTCCACGAAGCTCGAGGGCAGGGACGTCCTGATCGCAGAAGATATCCTCGACTCGGGCCTCACGCTTTCGTACCTGATCGACCTCTTCAAGGCGCGCAATCCCAAGTCGGTCCGCATTGCCGCCTTCGCCGTCAAGGATATCCCCGACCATGTCCCGGCCGTCGAGCCTGACTACGTCGGAACGCATGTCCCGAACGAGTTCATCGTCGGATATGGCCTCGATTACGCCGAGCGCTACCGCAACCTGCCCTACATCGGCGTGCTGAAGCCTGAAGTCTATAGCTGATCTTTTTGAGCCGCCTGCCTCCGCAGGCGGCTCGACACTGCCTTTAAGGAGCGATTCGTGCCTGACAAGAAAGACCCGAAGCGGGGATTCGACCCCGACAAGCTCGACGGGACCACGACCCGCCGCGCTTCCATCATCTCCCTCCTCATCATCATTGCCCTGATTGTCTATCTGATTGTGAACATGGGCGGCAGCTTCGGCGCCCCGCAGACGAAGAGCCTGACCACGAGCGAGTTCGTGGCTGCGGTCCAGGACGGGCGTGTCGATACGGCGACCTACGCCACGAAGAACGGCACCCTCTCAGGCACGTATTGGGAGAACAAGGGCGATGTCGGCAATGACAGCAAGCTCGAGCACTACAGCTCGACCTATGTCGGCACGGACAACCTCGACGACCTCATGCAGGACCATAGCGAGGTCAAGTTCGATGTGAACACGAGCACGGATGACTGGCTCGAGACGATCCTCATCTCGGTCGTTCCCACCATCCTGATCGTCGCGGTCATGATCTACTTCATGAACCAGATGCAGGGACAGAACAACCAGGCGATGTCGTTCGGCCGCACAAAGGCAAAGACGACCGAGGAGACGCGCCCGAAGGTCAAGTTCAAGGATGTCGCTGGCATCGATGAGGCCGTGGAGGAGCTGAAGGAGATCCGCGACTTCCTGAAGGATCCTGACCGCTACCACAGGATGGGCGCAAGGATTCCTCGTGGCGTCCTTCTGGTCGGCCCTCCGGGCACGGGCAAGACGCTCCTCGCGAAGGCCGTTGCCGGCGAGGCAGGCGTGCCCTTCTTCTCGATCTCTGGCTCCGACTTCGTCGAGATGTTTGTCGGCGTCGGCGCAAGCCGTGTGCGCGACCTCTTCAAGCAGGCAAAGGAAGCCTCTCCCTCGATCATCTTCATCGATGAGATCGACGCCGTGGGCCGCCAGCGTGGCGCTGGATTGGGCGGCGGACACGACGAGCGCGAGCAGACGCTGAACCAGCTTCTCGTCGAGATGGACGGCTTCGAGGAGAACGAGGCTGTCATCCTCATCGCTGCCACGAACAGGCCGGACATCCTCGACCCGGCATTGCTGCGTCCGGGCCGCTTCGACCGCCAGGTCACGGTCGACAGACCGGATGTGCGCGGACGCGAGCAGATCTTGAAGGTCCATGCAAAGGGCAAGCCGATCGACGAATCCATCGACTTCGCGAAGCTTGCAAAGCTCACGCCGGGCTTCACCGGCGCCGACCTTGCGAACCTCATGAACGAGGCAGCGCTCCTCTCGGCCAGGAGGAACAAGGATACGATCTCGCAGGCAGAGATCGAGGAGGCCATGGAGCGCACGATTGCCGGCCCCGAGCGCAAGACCCGCGTCATGACAGAAGGGGAGAGGAAGACGATTGCCTTCCACGAGTCCGGCCATGCCCTCGTGGGACATGTGCTCGAGAACTCCGATCCTGTCCACAAGATCTCGATCATCAGCCGTGGGCAAGCTCTTGGCTACACGCTCCAGCTTCCGACCGAGGACCACTACCTCGAGACGAAGAATGGCATGCTCGACCAGATTGCCGTCCTCCTGGCGGGCCGCACGGCAGAGGAGCTCTGCTGCGGCGACATCACGACAGGCGCTTCGAACGACCTCGAGCGCGCGACGAAGATGGCCCGCGAGATGGTCACCCGCTACGGCATGAGCGAAGAGCTCGGCACGCAGGTCTTCGGCGAGGCACAGCACCAGGTGTTCCTGGGCCGCGACTATGCGAACCATCAGGACTACTCGGCTGAGACGGCAAAGAGGATCGACGACGAGGTCGAGCGCATCATGCGCGAGGCGCATATGCGTGCAAAGAACGTCCTCTCCGAGCGCAAGGACCAGCTGAAGCTCATGGAGCAGGTGCTCCTGGAGCGCGAGACCGTCGAGGGCGAGGCTGTGGAAGCGCTTCTCGATAACAAGTGGGACGAGTACCTGGCATCCCATCCTGAGGAGCAGAAGAAGGAAGAAGAGGCTGCCGAGGAGGCAGGCCACACAGAGGACTGAGCCTTTCGGCTTGCCGGAGGCAGAAAGCGAGGAAGCATGGATATCAACGAGACGAGCTATGGCCTGGGTGCATCCAAGTCATCGATTCGCGAGATTGCCGCCTACGGCTTGCGCCGCAAGGCAGAGATCGGGGCAGACAAGGTCTATGACTTCTCGCTCGGCAATCCTTCCGTGCCGGCTCCTGCGGAGGTAAAGGAATCCATCGAGAAGTCGCTCGAGCTCGATCCGGTGGCCCTCCACTCCTATACGCCGGCGGCAGGCCTTCCCTTCGTGCGTGACGCCGTGGCAGAGCACCTCAACAAGGAGTACGGCACCTCCTACAAGGGCGGAGACCTCTACCTCACCTGCGGCGCCGCAGCATCGCTCACGATCACCTTCCACGCAATCGCGAACCCGGGCGACGAGATCATCGTTATCGCTCCCTACTTCCCGGAGTACAAGGTCTTCATCGAGGCCGCAGGTGCCACCTGCGTCGAGGTCATGGCAGACCCCACAACCTTCCAGATCGACTGCGACGCCGTGCGTGCTGCCATCACGCCCCGCACGAAGGCTGTTGTCATCAACTCTCCGAACAACCCGATCGGCACGGTCTATTCGCGTGAGACGCTCGAGAAGCTGGCCAAGGTTCTCTCCGAGGCTGGCCAGGACATCTGCCTTGTCTCCGACGAGCCGTACCGCAAGATCGTCTTCGGCGCCGAGGTGCCCTGGGTGCCCTCGATCTGCCCGAACACGGTCGTCTGCTACTCCTATTCGAAGAGCCTCTCGCTTCCGGGCGAGCGCATCGGCTGGGTGCTTGTGCCTGACACGAACCCGAACCACGACAGGCTGATTCCGGCCGTTGCTGGCGCTGGCCGCTCCATGGGCTTTGTCTGCGCGCCTGCGCTCTTCCAGCGTGTGCTTGCGGACTGCGTCGATGTGCCGTCCGATGTCGCTGCCTACGAGAGGAACAGGAAGGCTCTGACCGAGGGCCTCTCTGCGCTTGGCTATGAGTACATCGAGCCGGAAGGCGCCTTCTATCTCTGGGTGAAGTCGCTCGAGCCGGACGAGAACGCGTTCTTCGAGAAGGCAAAGTCGCTCGAGCTCCTGCCGGTGCCGTCCGATTCCTTCGGCTGCCACGGCTGGGTGCGCGTCGGCTACTGCGTGAGCTACGACACGATTGTGAACTCCATGCCTGCCTGGAAGAAGCTCAAGGAGCTGTACCAGTAATGGCAAAGAAGAAAAGGAGCTGCGAGGAGTGCGCGCTCTCGACAGAGAAGCCGGGCTTTCTCCGCTCGAAGGCCGTGTGCCTGGCACCAGAAGGGTCAGGCGCTGATGCCGCAGAGGGCGGCAGGCACTGCCCGCAGTTCGTGCCGCGCATGAAGAGCCTGAACGCCGTCCAGAACCTTGAGGCCATGAACCTCTGGGCCCACAAGAACGTGAGGCGTGCGGAGGCAGGAGAGGAAGCCACGGCCACAGAGACCGTCGAGGCCACTGATGACGACCTCGCGCTTGCTGCGGCTGAGGCCAAGGCGCGTGCTGCCAGGGCCCGGGCTGAGGCGGCAGAAGCCGAGGCAGAGCTCGCCGAGGCACGCCTGAGGGCACGCCAGAAGCGCTCCTAAAAATATGGGCATAGCGTGAGAGGGGGCAGGCACCCATGCGGTGCCTGCCCCCTTGCCGCTACGATGGGCATGAAAAAGACGATTTCAGCTTCAGAAGGTGTGCCTCATGAATCTGGCCTCAGATGTCCATACCCATACGCTCTTCTCCCGCCATGCCTACTCGACGATCCAGGAGAACGTGACAGCAGCGAAGGCCCAGGGTCTCGAGCTCCTGGGCTCGACCGACCACTTCTCCTCGATGCTCTTTACAGAGCAGGACCTGCGCAACTTCCAGTTCTTCGTCAATCTCTCGGTCTGGCCGCGCATCTGGGACGGCGTAGTCGTCCTTCGCGGCTGCGAGGCTGATATCGTGGATATGGACGGGCACCTCTTCGGCTGGGATATCGACGTGCCCACAGGCATCACGGACATGCCGTATCAGAAGAAGCGGAGCCTGAAGGATATGGTCTTCCGCGGCATCGACTATGCAATCGCTTCGGTGCATGGGAAGGCATTTGCAGATGGCGGCAATCCGGTGCAGGTCTCGGAGATGTACATCAAGGCATTGCAGGACCCGAAGGTCGCAATCCTGGGGCATATCGGCCGCTCGGGCCTCACGTTCGAGCTCGATCCCGTGCTCGAGGAGGCAGCACGCCTCCACAAGATGGTCGAGATCAACGAGCACAGCCTCGATATCTCCCCGTCAGGCAAGATCAGCAAGAAGTGCCGGAGGATTGCCGAACGCGCGGCCGAGCTCGGCGTCCAGATTGCCGTGAGCACGGACGCCCATATTGCGACAGACATCGGCCATCTCGATGCTGCCCGCTCGATGCTCGAAGAGATCGACTTCCCCGAAGAGCTTGTGGCCACGCGCTCGAAGGATGCATTCCTGAAGGCGCTGAGAGTTGCCAACGTCGCAGATATCCAGATCGGCTAGATGAAAGAAGAGGCCGGGTCACCCCGGCCTCTTCTCGTAGCTGCGTGCTCTGCTCTAAAGCGCGATATCGAGCTCGATCGGGCAGTGGTCCGATCCCATGATCTCATCGTGGATCTTTGCGTCCTGGACGCGGTCCTCTGCACCGTCGCTCACGAGGAAGTAGTCGATGCGCCAGCCGATGCCACGGGCACGGGCACGCATGCGGTAGCTCCACCACGTATAGGCACCCTCGAGCGTCGGGTTTGCCTCACGGAAGACATCGTGGAAGCCGGCAGCGAGGAGCTTCGTGAAGCCCTCGCGCTCCTGGTCGGAAAATCCTGCATTCTCGTGGTTCGTGTCAGGGTTCTTGAGGTCAATCTCCTCGTGGGCGACATTGAAGTCGCCGCAGGTGACGACCGGCTTGTCCTTTGCAAGCTTTGCCAGGAAGTCCGTGTAGGCACGGTCCCACTCCATGCGCTCGCCGATGCGGGCAAGCCCCTGCTTCGAGTTCGGCGTATAGACGCAGACGAACCAGAATTTCGGGAATTCGAGGGCACAGACGCGGCCTTCGTCCTCGGCGACAGGCGAGCCGATCTCGCGGACAACCTGGATTGGCTCCTCGCGGCTGAAGACCGCCGTGCCGGAATAGCCCTTGCGTGCGGCATAGCTCCAGGTCTGCGTATAGCCGGGGAGGTCGAGCTCGACCTGGCCCTCCTGGAGCTTCGTCTCCTGGATTGCGAAGATATCGGCATCGAGCGATTCGAATATCTCCTGGAAGCTTGGCTCCTTCTTGAGGACAGCGCGCAGGCCGTTCACATTCCAGGAGATGAACTTCTGCGTATGTGTATCACCCATAGGATGCTCCTTGCTGGTTGGAAATGATGCTTCAAGACTAGCGTATCTCAGGCCTCAGCCAAAGAGCCACTGCTCCCATCGGGGCCACTCCTCGACTCCCTGGGCATGTCCCTGTGCATAGGCATCCTCGAGCTTCGGGCGGTCGATCGTCGTGGACTTCACCGGCATGACGCGTGGCCGGACGACAAGGGCGCATCCTTCCTCTTCCAGCCGGTCAAGCTCATCCAGGCTCTCGTTGTAGCGCTCGTTCCTTGTCTGGAGCGCCTGCTCCAAGGCTTCGTCTCCCTTTGCGATCCTGTGGTAGACGCGGCGCATCAGAGGTGTCGGCTCCTTCTTGCGGTAGCCCCTGGGACGGGTCGCAATGACCATGAGGCGCTTGAAGCCGCGCTCGCGGACCAGGTGGAGCGGGATGCCGGCACCGTCTCCTATGCCGCCGTCAAAGAGCTTGTGGCCGCCCAATACCTGCGGCTCCATCATGCCGGGAAGCGTCGAGCTTGACCAGACTTTCCTCATGAGCTCATGGACATCGGGCATATCGTCCTTCGTCCATACAAGCGTGCGTCCCGTGTCGCCTTCGAAGCACTGGATCGCGATCGGCGTCGGGTTGGCTGCAAAGGCCTCGTAGTCGAAGGGCAGATAGCCATCGTCGACGCAGCCGATGTAGTCGTACCATGCATTGAAGTAGCCGTGCCCCGTCAGGAACGAGCGCACGCCTCCTGCCTCGGGCCGCCTGTCGGCGAGCACGATGAAGGCGTTCTTCACGCGCTCCTGGTCTCCCGAGACGAAATCGACCGTATGGCTTGCTCCTGCGCTCACGCCGCAGACGAAATCGAACGATACGCCGTGCTCCAGAAGCACATTGGCAAAGCCTGCGGTATAACTGGCTCGGTAGCCTCCTCCTTCGAAGAGGAGTGCGCAATCGCTCACGTGGCGCTCATGTGCAGCTGTCTCCATGAATGCGACCTTTCTGGAACAGCGCTCATGAGCACTGTGGCATGCGAGAAGGGATGAGGTGCTATGGGAGAATATCTTACCAATCCGGCCGATGCGCAGGCTGCGATGAAGAAGGTGATGGAGAAGGCACGCCATGCGGTCTTCTTCGGAGGTGCTGGCGTCTCCACGGCAAGCGGCATTCCTGACTTCAGGAGCCCGAATGGCCTCTACAACCAGCGTGGCTACAAGTATCCGCCCGAGGAGATGCTCTCGCACAGCTTCTATATGACGCACAGGGAGGAGTTCTTCGACTTCTATCGCCATGTCATGTGCGTGCCTGCAGCCAAGCCGAACCAGTGCCACAGGAAGCTTGCCGAGCTCGAGCAAGAAGGAAAGCTCGACTGCGTGATCACGCAGAACATCGATGGGCTCCACCAGGCAGCAGGCTCCAGGCATGTGATAGAGCTCCACGGCTCGACGCACCGGAATATCTGCCAGAAGTGCGGAGCAGTCTACTCCGAGGAGTGGATCCTGGATACGGAAGGCGTGCCGAAGTGCCCGAAGTGCGGAGGCGATGTGAAGCCCGATGTCGTGCTCTACGAGGAGAGCCTCAAAGAGGAGAACCTGATCGGTGCCGTGAAGGCGATCCAGAAGGCAGACGTCCTGATCATCGGCGGCACGTCGCTTGTCGTCTATCCGGCGGCGGGGCTGGTGGACTACTTCCAGGGCGATACGCTTGTCGTCTGCAACCTCGAGGCGGGGCCGCGCGACAGTGCTGCAGACCTTATCTGCGCCTGCGATATCGCAAAGACCTTCGACTTCTAAGGTTTCGAAGAACGCACAGGTACAGCCTTCAGCGGCACAAGGTGCGCGCGACGGCTACAATCGAAACCATCCATCTACAGATTCTGCTGCCCTTGCGGCATGGAAGGACCGATCATGCTCAGAGAGAACTATGCCACGTGGCACTGTGCGGGACATGAGATCTCGCTGGCGCGGCCGCACATCATGGGCATCCTCAATGTGACCCCTGACTCGTTCAGCGACGGCGGCAAGCACGCCGACGCCGACTCTGCGATTGCCTATGGCCTCAAGATGCTCGACGACGGCGCTGACATCATCGACGTCGGCGGCGAGTCCACGCGCCCGGGAGCGACACCGGTCGACCCCGAGACCGAGCTCGCACGCATCCTTCCGGTCGTGCGTGCCTTGGCCGATGCTGGCGCCATCGTCTCGGTCGATACCTACCATCCGCAGGTCGCAGAGGCCGTGCTCGAGGCAGGGGCATCGATCCTGAACGATGTCACCGGCTTCACGGACCCGGAGATGGTGCGCGTCGCTTCCGAGAGTGACTGCGGCCTCATTGTCATGTACTGGAACAAGGAAGGCCTCGGCACCCATGCGACGAGGCGCTCTGTCGAGCTCGACGTGAACAGGCCGAACCGCCCCGTGGCACGCCGCGTTCCTTCGGCCAGGCGCTTCACGCTTCCCGAAGAGGCGCAGATCATGCGCCAGGTCATGGGCTTTCTGGGCGACCAGGCAAGGAAGCTCATGCGTGCTGGCATCGCGCATGACAGGATCTGCATCGATCCGGGTCCTGGCTTTGACAAGTTTGCCGACGAGGATGTCGTGATCCAGCGTGCGACGCCGAAGATGGTGAGCATGGGCTATGCCTATCTCTGCGCACCGTCACGCAAGCGCTTCGTCGGTGCCGTCTCGGGCGTCACGGAAGCAGACAGGCGCGATGCTGCGACAATCGGCATCTGCCTGGGTGCGGTCGAAGGCGGCTGCCGGCTTCTGCGTGTCCACAACGTGCCCGAGGTCGCACAGGCGGTCGATGCCTTCTGGGCTGTGCGCCACCCGGATGCACGCCAGGCCTTCATCTCGCTCGGCACAGATATGGGAGATGTGGACGAGCGGCTCGATACCCTGGGCCATGCCTGCCGCCTGATCGACGAGATCCCGCTCACCTGTGTCGTGAACGTGAGCCATGCCTACGAGACCGATCCTGCCTATGGGCTCAAGGATGAGGTCGCGAATGCCGTGGCAGAGATCAGGACGGAGCTCGCGCCGCTCGTGCTCCTCGATGCCCTCATGAAGGTCGAGCAGGAGCTCGGACGCACACGTCCGGAAGACGGATCGATGGGCCCCAGGACCATCGACTGCGACCTTGCGTGGTATGAAGGGGAGACCCATGCCGGCAACAAGCTGACGCTTCCGCATAAGGGGCTCGGCGAGCGTGACTACGTGCTCGTGCCGATGGAAGATCTGCTCCACGACCCCGTGCGCTTCCTGGCGCACTCCGGCGTCGAGGTGCTGCCGCCTGAAGAGCGCGTGGGGCATGTCCGCCGCGAGCTCGGCCGCATCCTCTGGGAGGCTTAAAAGATGGAAGAGATGCCGCTTTCCGGGACCGGCTCCTTCGAGGAGGCACAGGCGAAGGCAGAGGAGGCAGGGCGTGCAGGCGCACCTGCAGGAACCGCCTTCTTCGCGGTCGCAGAGGAGAAGGGTACGTCGCTTCTCTGCGTCTCGGTCGTGCTTGCGCCGAAGATTCCGATGCCGTACTACGAGAGCCTGCCTGCGGTCTCTGCCCTGGGCGTCGTCGAAGGGCT
The DNA here is from genome assembly GCA_900314535.1 of uncultured Olsenella sp. Classification (GTDB taxonomy): domain Bacteria; phylum Actinomycetota; class Coriobacteriia; order Coriobacteriales; family Atopobiaceae; genus Olsenella_L; species Olsenella_L kribbiana. The sequence continues at coordinate 28,110 of OMVT01000011.1, forward strand.
CGAGAGCGCAGAGGCGCAGGGCCTTTCTGTCGGCTGGCCAGATACGGTGGTCTTTGAAGGCGCGACGGTAGGGCGTGTGCGCGCGAAGGCAGGTTATGGAGATGCCGGCATGTTCTGTGCCGCAACGGTCACGCTGACGGCTGCCTCAGCCGACGAATCCGTGCCTGCGCTTGAAGGAGCATTCGGCGGCGCGCTTCCCCAGGCGTCTGCCTTGGCAGAGATCGTGCGCGAGGCGCTGCTTGCCGAGTGCCGCGTCTGGGAGGAGGGCCTGCAGTCGAACGGAGCAGGACCCATGGCGCCCGTGCTCGACCGCTACTTCGATCGCGTCCACCTCATGGGCGAGACCGTCGATGTCGTGTATCCGAACGGACGCGTGCGTGCCCAGGGCCGCTTTGCCGGCATCGATATCTGGGGCAGGGCCACGGTCGTGCTCGAGGACGGGTCTGAGCTCGAGTTCGCTGCCGCAGAGTCCCAGATTCGGGGCTAGGAGCGCCGCTCCTGTGCGGCGTGCCAGATCAGGTAGACGCCCCGAAGCGTCAGGTCGGGGTCGATTGCGCAGAAGAGGTCGGTCGCCTCGCTCACGGTGCGCGCCAAGCCACCCGTGGCGATGACGGGAGCTGAAGGGGCTGCAATCTCGCGCTTGATGCGTGCGACGAGTCCTTCTGCCATAGCGGCGGTGCCGACGACGAGGCCTGACTGGAGCGCGCCTGCCGTATCCTTGCCGAGGGCATGCTCGGGCGCCTCGATCGGGATGCTTGCCAGCTTCGCGGCACGTTCGAAGAGCGCCGCGGCCGAGAGCATGAGGCCGGGAGCGATGGCGCCACCCACGAAGGCACCATCCTTGTCCACGACGTCGATGTTCGTCGCAGTGCCGAAGTCCACGACGATGGCAGGAGAGCCGTAGCGCTCCTTGGCTGCGACGGCGTTGCAGAGGCGGTCTGCACCGATCGTCTCGGGGTAGGGCATGGAGATCTCGAGATCGGGCACGTCTTTGGCAGAGACGATCAGGGGCTCTTGCCCGGTCAGGATCAGGAAGACCTTTCTCCAGGCGCGGGCAAGCGTCGGCACGACGCAGGAGATGCCTGCCGCATCGATTGCAGTGGCGCCGAGGCCTGCTGCAGCGAAGAAGGCATGGAGCTTTGCCAGAAGCTCGTCTGCCGTGTCGGTGCGGTCAGTCTTCAGCCGCCAGCCATGCACATGCTCGCCGCCCGTGCCATAGAGCGCAAGCGTCGTCTGGGTATTGCCTACATCGACCGCGAGAAACATGCGCGACCTTTCTCTCCTGCCACATTTCAGCTCATCAGTATCGCAGATGCGCACCTCAGTGTCTCCATATTCTGCGCGAATGCTTGCACATCAGGCGCGAAAAAGCGTACTATGTTTAACTTGCGAGCCCTGGATACAATCAGGGCCATAGCCCCTCGTCTGGTCGGAAACCAGACCTACCAAAGGAGTCCTGCCATGAAGCAAGGTATTCATCCTCAGTATGTGGAGTGCACCGTTCGCTGCACCTGCGGCAACACGTTCAAGACCCGCTCCACGAAGAGCGAGATCGTCGTCGACCTGTGCGACAAGTGCCACCCGTTCTACACGGGCCAGCAGAAGCTCGTCGACACCGGCGGACGTGTCCAGCGCTTCTCCGACAAGTTCGGCGGAGCAGCAGCTGCACGCCTCGAGGCTGCAAAGGCCGCCAAGGCTGCCAAGGCTGCAAAGGCTGCCGAGCAGGAGGCTGCCCGCAAGGCTGCAAAGGAGGCCAAGGCTGCCGAGAAGGCAAAGCGTGCTGCAGAGTACGCAAAGAAGGCCGAGGCTCAGGCTGCAGCAGAGGCTGCCAAGGAGGCTGCAGAGACCGCAGCTGCCGAGGCAACGAACGCCGCAGAGGCACCCGCTGCAGAGTAGCTCTGACTGAGAGCAGATGGAGGAGGGAGTCCGGAATGTCCGGGCTCCCTCCTTTCATGCTGAGGGCCCGTGCGCGATTGACGGGCCGACAAGTACTGGATGATGCGTGAGGTCTTGGGGCTTGGAGGCCTTCGAGGAGCTGCTATGATGTGACGGAGCGGCGAGAGCCGCCAAGCTTGGGAGTATGTCCCCTGACTGGACTTAGGTTCGCGTGCTGTCGCGCGGACCGCAGGTGAAGGCCAGGGGACTTCTATTTTCTAGGCGCCTATGATTTTTCCGAGCGACGCAGGAAGCCGTAGACCCTCACGCACTTGCGGCAGAGGCTGCCAAGGAGGCTGCAGAGACTGCATCTGCCGAAGCAACGAACGCCGCAGAGGCACCCGCTGCAGAGCAGCTCTGACTGAGGCAGATGGAGGAAGGAGTCCGGGAAACCGGGCTCTCTTCTTTTCTCTTCTTTAGTATCGCTCGCTACCGCCCACTACTGCATGGAGAGAGCTTTGAGGCTGAGCCCTTACATGCGGTCCTCCGTATGACCTTTTCTTGGTCCAGGATCACCACCGCAGTCCCGTCGCAGAGGATTTCAGGTGACCGGCAGCACAGTACCGGACTTTGGCTTTCGGTGCCCGATATAGCGCTGCGGGACTCTTCAGACGTGCTCCTCTGCGGCCATGAGGCCTTTCCACTCGCCGTGGAGCATGGGGAGGATGGATGAGGAGATGGCCTTCACGTCGCAATCTGCCAGGTTGAGGCGCCGTAGCAGAAGATCCGTCTTCTGTGTTCTCTCGCGCCTCGCTCAGACAGCGGGAGCCTTTCTTTCGTCCCCGGCCCCCATGGATCTCTCGAAGGGCCTCTTTTCATGTCTCGGGGAAGAGACGCTGACGTTCGTGTTCAAGGTCGATATGGGCAAAGGCAGGATGTGTCTCGTAGCTTTGCCAGCGCGCCTTGGCTGAAGCCTCTGACTCAGGGACAAGATGGCATTGGCAGCGCTCTGCAAGCAGAAGCGCGCACTTGTTGCGCCGGGCATCTCTGAGAAGGACAGGATAGCTCCCGTCATGCCTTGCCTGCTGGATGCGTGTCTTGGCCTGCATGGGTGCCATGCGCAGATAGCGCGGAAGCTCTGCCTCGGTGACCTCTATGCTTTCGTGTGCGCCCCAGGCATCGAGCGCAGAAGCCTGTGCGGCCACCTGCGGGGCGAGCTGCGCTGCAAGCTCTTCGGCTGAGGCAACCTTCTGGAGCTTCAATCTCCCCTCGAAGCCTCTGGGGTCATGCGTGCGCTCGGCAGCAAGGCTCTGGAGAAGCCCGAGCCTTACATGCTCGACCGTCATGTCATCAGGAGGCTCGATGAGCCTTTCTGCCAGCGCCTGGGCGCAGCGGGCGGGCTTCTCTGCAAGCGCCTGATCGTGCTGTGCCTGTACGAGCTGCTCTTTGAGCTTTGCAAGCCAGCCTCTGGCTCCTGTGCCCTCTGGCACATGGAGCGTACCTGCGTGGCTCCTGACCCACTCGTCGGTGAGATCCGGGAGATGTGCTCCCGAAGAGGAGAGATAGGCCTCTGCCGCCGCAAGCACATCCATCTCTCCTGCCTGGGGCACGACAATCTCTATCTCAGGGGGCTCATAGGAGCGCAGACGCGGTCCTCTTGCCCCTTCATCTTCAGCCATGGTCCATCCTTCTTTCAGCGGTACGGGTAGAATCTTCCCTGTCCGGTGTGCAGACATACCCAAGACTTGGCCTTCCGCATGCGCCAGGCGCATGCACAAGGTATCATCGGTTCATACAGAACACGCGGTGAAAGGTGACGCATGAAGTGCAGCAATTGCGGCTATGAGCTTCAGGAAGGCATGAAATTCTGCCCTGAATGCGGCATGAGGGTCAAGGGCACGAAGCATATCAATGCGCCAGGAAAGACGGCCGCGCTCGGCTCTCTCGACGAGACGCATGTGATTCCCGGCGGTGCCTCTGCGATAGTGGCGCCTGATGCAGACAGGACGACCGTGCTGCCCCATGAGGTGGCAGCAGATATCGCATCGGAAGCGACACAGGTCCTGCCGCACGACGTGGCAGCAGACATTGCAGCCGATGCCGCCGAAGAGGGCTCGGTCCCCTCATTCCTGGCTGGCGCAAAGGAGGAGCCTGAGACAGAGCCCGAGCCTGCAGAAGAGGAAGCTCCTGCCTCTGAGGAGAGCGGGAAGACGCAGGCTGGCAGCAGGAAGGTGACGGTCCAGCGCGGACCCAAGGTGGCCCGCATCCATATCCATGTGCCTGAAGGCAAGGAAGCTCCTGCGGCAGAAGAGCTTGACGAAGAGGCTCCTGCTCAGGAGACGGCTGTCGAGGAAGCGCCCGCAGAAGAGCCTGTGGCATCAGAAGAGGCTGCCCCTGCTGCTCCGTCCGCTGAAGCCGAAGCGCCGGCAGCTGCTTCCGAAGAGCTCGGCGAGATGGCAGAGCCCGCAAGCGAGCCTGTACCTGAGCCTCTAGCCGAAGAGGATGAAGACGACTGGGACGACGAGCCGACGGGAGCCCTTCCACGTCTCGATGCAAAGGGTGCACCTGCGAAAGAGCCTGAGCTCTCGGAAGCTGACGAGGAGACGCTCGAGCAGAGGATCGGCGCGCTTTCCGATGAGGCAGACAGGGCCGAGGTCCTGACCGATGGAATGGACGAGGAGCTTGCCTCGCGCGATGTGGCAGACATCCCCGAAGCAGCGCCGGTGAGCGAAGAGGATGCCACAGACGAGAACGAGACTGTCTCCTCGCCTGTACCGCTCTCTCCTGTCGCGGCCCCGCATAGGCATCTCCATGCCGGAGTCCGCCGCATGGAGGCATCCGAAGACCAGCTGCATCCGATCGACGGCTACGTCTCCTGGGACAGCCTCAATGGAATGGACGAGGCGCTCGAGGACGAGAGGACGGCTGCTGCCGTGCAGGAGCCGGATACAGAGAAGACGGGCGTCCTGCCGCCAGCACCGGTGGTGCGCAGCCGCAGCGCGAAGCAGGAGGAGAAGCATGCACCGCATGCGATGCCTGTAGCCATTGCAGTGCTCTGCGTCTGCGCGGTCGTGGCGATTGTCGCCTTCGTGCACTCGGGCGCCCTTTCGGGCACGAGCGAGACGACCGAGGAAACCACCTCGGAGCAGGCTGCCGCGACAGAGGAGACGTCGTCTGAGCCCCAGGTCGTACTGCCCTCTTCTGCCAAGAGCTTCAGCGAGTACAGCGCCTCCGAGCTTGCGGGCATCGCCCAGGCAATCGAGAAGACGTCCTCGCGCGATGAGGCGCTCTCTGTTGCCGAAAAGTATGGCATCTGCAACGAGGATGGCACGGTCACGACCGAGGCAAACGAAATCACGCTCACGGATGGCACGACAGCCGAGCTCCGTGTCGCTGACATCTATACGGACGATATGGCAGACGGCGGAAAGGCTGGCATAACATTCCTGCTTTCCGGAAGCTCGCTCACGCATGCGATGAATACGACGGCGACCGACCAGGGCGGCTGGGAGAGCTCCGCGCTCCGCTCCTGGCTCACTTCCGATGTTATGGATCTTCTGCCGGATGAGGTTGCCACCTACATCGTGCCGGTCGAGAAGATGACGAACAACACGGGCTACACCGTGAACACGGCTGCCGTCACGTCGACCACAGACAGCCTCTGGATTCCGTCCTTCGTCGAGGTCTATGGCACGGTGAACTGGAACTGGGAATCGAGCTACACGTCGAACTACAACACGATCCTCGGGTCTGAAGGCACGCAGTATGCCGTCTTCTCCGAGTCGGGCGTCACGGGCGGCTTCGGCACGGCTTCCGAGGTCGAGGCAAAATCCGGCATCGGCACCGATGCGAACACCTGGTGGACGAGGACCTCGTCTCCGTCCTCCTCTGATCACTTCCGTGCTGTGAGCACGGTCTCCGGCCCCTACGCGGTCGACAATGCGACCCAGGAGCTCGGCGTCGTCGTCGGCTTCTGCTACTAGCAATTGAATATGCGCCTGCCGCATCCTTGTGCGGCAGGTGGAGCCATCTGCAAGGCGCATGGAAGTGCCCCTTCGGTGGTACCCTTATGGATGGAAAAGCCACGGCCGCGCCATGCGGCATCATATGCAAGGAGCACAGCCATGCCAGAGAAGCTGAAGAAGCTGGTGGCTGCCTACGAGGAGCTCGAGCAGAAGCTCGGAGACCCGGCAGTCATCGCAGACCCGAAAGAATATGCCCGCCTCGCAAAGGAGCATGCCGACCAGGCAGAGCTCGTCGCAAAGGCGCGCGAGTATCTCCAGGCGCTCGAGGACATCGAGACGGCCAAGGAGATGCTCAAGGAGACGTCCGACCCGGACGACAAGGCAATGCTTCAGGAGGATATCTCCTCGAACGAGGAGCGCCTGCCGAAGCTCGAGGACGAGATCAAGATCATGCTGATTCCGGGCGATCCGAACGACGAGAAGAATACGATCGTCGAGATCCGCGCCGGCGTCGGCGGCGACGAGGCTGCCATCTTCGCAGGCGACCTCTTCCAGATGTACCAGCGCTTTGCCCAGACCCGCAAGTGGAAGATCGAGGTGCTCTCTTCGAGCCCCGGCGAGGCTGGTGGCTTCAAGACCATCGAGTTCAAGGTCACGGGCGACAAGGTCTATTCCGTCATGAAGTACGAGAGCGGCGTGCACCGCGTGCAGCGCGTGCCGAAGACGGAGAGCCAGGGGCGCATCCAGACCTCGACAGCGACGGTTGCCGTCCTGCCCGAGGCAGACGAGATCGATATCGATATCAAGGACGAGGATCTCCGCATCGATACGTACTGCGCCTCCGGCCCGGGCGGCCAGGGCGTCAACACGACGTATTCTGCCGTGCGCATCACGCACCTGCCGACGAACACGGTCGTGCAGTCTCAGGACCAGCGCTCCCAGATCCAGAACCGTGCCGTCTGCATGCAGATGCTGCGTGCCCGCCTCTATGAGATGGAGCTCGAGAAGCAGCAGGCAGAGCAGGGCGCAGAGCGCCTCTCGCAGATCGGCCACGGCAACCGCTCCGAGAAGATCCGCACGTACAACCAGCCGCAGGACCGCGTGACGGACCACCGCATCGGCTTCAATGCGACGTACACGGGCGTCCTCGAGGGCGACCAGCTCGGATCGATCATCGAGGCTCTTGCAGCAGCAGACCGTGCAGAGAAGCTTGCAGAGACCGTCTGATGCCCTCATCTGAATCGTAAGCCATGTGCAGGGCGCCTTTGGGCGCCCTGCTTTCTGAAGGAGCAAAAGCGATGGGAGACGCTGCCTGGACTGTCGGGCGCATGCTCAAGTGGTGCACCGACTATCTCGAGGGCAAGGGAGACGAGCATCCAAGGCTTTCTGCCGAATGGCTCATCAGCAATGCGACCGGCCTCTCGAGGGTCGAGATCTATATCAGCTTCGACCGTCCGCTCGACGAGTCGGAGCTTGCTCTCATGCATGATGCGGTGCTGAGGAGGGGCAGGGGAGAGCCGCTCCAGTACGTGACCGGAGAGATGCCGTTTCGGCACATCATCCTGCGCTGCGAGAAGGGTGTGCTGATTCCCCGTCCTGAGACGGAGACCCTCGTCGATGCGGCGCTCGAAGGGGTCGATGAGGCTATGGCGCGCGGAGATGTCTTCGACGATATCGAGCCGAAGCTCGAGGCGCGCGACCAGAAGGCCCAGGAGGCCCGTGCTGCGGCAGAAGAGAAGATCCAGGAATCGACGAAGGATGCAGGAGAGCTCGGCGATGACGCTCCGCTCCATGCAGAGGATGCAGAGCTCCTGCCGCTCCAGCAGCATGTGAAGGTGCCGGCAGGTCCCCGTGTGCTCGAGATCGGCTGCGGCACGGGCTGCATTGCCCTCTCCATCGCCTCGGAGCGCCCGGGCGCCCATGTGGTCACGACAGACATCTCGAAGCAGGCGCTGGCCCTTGCCGCACGCAACAGGGATGCCCTCAATCTGAATGACAATGTGGATATCGTCGAAGGAGACCTCGCTTCAGGTGTCGATGAGTCCCTCATGGGCACGTTCTCTGTCCTTGTCTCGAATCCGCCCTATATCCCGACGTCGGTTCTGCCGACGCTTCCCGAAGAGGTCATCGGCTTCGAGCCAGGGCTCGCGCTCGACGGAGGCGCTGACGGCCTCGATGTGTTCAGAAGGATCGTGCCCGTGGCTGAGCATGCGCTTCTGCCGGGCGGTATGCTCGCCGTCGAGCTCTTCGAGGATTCGCTCGAGACCGCAGCTGCCTATGTGCGCGCACGTGACGGCTGGGCCTCAGCCGAGGTGCGCGAGGACTTGACGCACCGCCCGCGCGTGCTTGTGGCAAGAAGGAAGGCATAGGCCATGGAGGAGAAGATGCTTCAAGCTGACCAGATGGCGCCTGCGGAAAGCGCTATCGATGCTATTGCAGACGTGCTCCTGCACGATGGGGTCTGCGTCCTTCCGACCGACTCGGTCTATGGGCTCAGCTGCCGGGCGACAGCAGGAAATCCGGCGCACAGGCGCATCTTCGAGATCAAGGAGCGTCCGCTCGCGCAGACCCTTCCACTCTTCATCGCAGATGAGTGGGACCTCGACGTGTATGGAAGAGACGTGCCCGCCTGGGCACATACGCTTGCGCAGAAGTACTGGCCAGGAGCGCTCACGCTTGTCGTGCGTGCGTCGGACAGGCTGGCACCTGAATATGTGCAGCAGAGCACCGGCACGGTGGCGCTGCGCGTGCCGGACTCAGGCCTTGTGCGGGCGCTTGTGAGGAAGGTCGGCGCGCTTGCGCAGACGAGCGCCAATACGCATGGAAACCCTGCTGCCACAAAGGCTTCGGAGATTGAGGACAGGCTCTTCGAGCTGGCAGATCTCGTGGTCGATGGGGGAGTGTCGCGTATCGGTGCTGCCTCGACGATTGTCGACTGCACAAAGGGGAAGCCAGAGATTCTGCGTGAGGGTGCCATCACAGGCGCAGACATCGAAGAGGCGCTTGCCTAGCTAAGAGGCAGATTCTGCAGCGCACAATATTCGGGCCCTGTTCCAAGCATGGAGCAGGGCCCGGCTTTTTCTGCCTAGGACTGCTGGGACCGCTTCTTCGGCGCACCGCCTACAAGCATGCAGAAGAAGATCATGGAATGCTGCGGCTCGAGATAGAGCGGAAGCTTCAGGTCTGACCACGTCGGAAGGACGATCACGTCGTCCACATGCTTGCGCTCAGGGTGCTTGGCCGTATTCGCGATGAGCGTGATGTGCGGACGCCTCTTGGGCTCTACGGTCGATGCGGTCGTAAGGAGCTGCTTGAACGTGTCGTTCTTCGCAGAGAAGATGACGACTTCATCTGCGTCCGACATGCAGTGGAGCACTTCGGTCTCGTAGCCGAGCGCGACATAGCGGGCGGGAATCGAATCCTCGAGGAGCCTGCCAGCAAGCATGCGGGCAGGGATGGAGCTCTGGCCGGCGCCGAAGACATAGACATTTCTGGCCTTCTCTATGCGTCCATAGAAGGAAGCGAAGGTCTCAGGTCCTACTGCATCGCTTACCGCCTGCATGAGCCTGGTCAAGCAGGAGATGCGGTCTTCCGGCTCTGCATCGCCTCCGAAGCTCCTGAGCGTCAATGTCTTGTGGAGCTCCATGCGGAACTCTCCGTAGCCGGCAAAGCCAAGCTTCTGGCAGAAGCGGGAGACGGCGCTCTGGGAGACGCCGAAGCGGCGGGCAAGCTCGTTGCTCGTGCATCCGAGTATCGCATTGGGATGCTCCTGGACGATGCGGCTCACGGCCTGCTCAGCAGGCGTGAGGGAGTCCTTGTGAAGCGCTATCTCGTCGAAGACGTCCATCGCATGTCCTTTCCCGCATCAGGCATCACATACATTATGTTCCATACCGTACCATCATGAAGCGGCCTCGGTTTTTGAGCCGGGGCCGCATCTTGTCTAGCGTCCGTTCAGGCAGAGCCCGTCTATCCAGCTGAAGAGCTCGGGCAGGTCGTAGTCTCCGCTGTGGGGAAGGCCCCAGGGATAGCGGAAGTCGACGTCCTTGCCTGCATTCGCAAGCGAGAGCGCAAGGATGGCAGGAATGGCAAGCGACGTGTCGCGGTCATAGGAGCCATGGCGAATCCGCCAGTGCGTGCAGCAGCCAGGCGAGCTCACATATGAGAGCGGATTCATCATCCGTATCGTCCTGTCAGGCGCAAGCTCTGCAGGCATTGCTGTGTGCTCCTGCGAGAATGCCGTGAAGTGGCGGGCGATGATGTCCTCTGTGCCGAACTCCTCGTTCTCGGGAGAATGGAGATCGAGGGCGTCGAAGGCGGGGCAGGGCTTCATGCGGGTGATCGTGCGGACGAAGGCAGGCCAGTCGATGCCCTTCACGGTGCCGTCTTCGATCGAGAGGCAGGAAAGCGCTTCAGGAGCAGAGCCTTCTGTCATGAGCTGGGGAAGGTTCTGCGTGTTTGCCCCGGTCTCGAGCTCGCGCTGTGCTGAGGCAATGAGCTGGCGCTCGATCCAGTCAAGGAAGGAGCCGGTGCCGTCCTCTGCAAGCGTGAGGGAGGTGCCGTCCTTGTCTGTGAGGCCAAGGCTTCGGACATAGACCGGGAAGGCACAGGCAAGCTCTTCGGAGAGCTCCTGCTGCTCCGCCGTCAGGACGGAATCCTCGCTGATCTTCACGATCTTGCCATCGCGCTTCCTGAAATGCGTGTAATGGCAGTCGGCAATGCCTTTGAACTGCCACTCGTATGCCATGTCTGCATGATCGAGGTTGTGGATCGGGCAGTAGCAGCTGGCAGCGAAGATAGCATCGGAGGCATCCATGACAGCGCCGATGCGCTCGAGCTCGTCAGCGTAGTCGGAAGAGTCGCCCGAGGTGCCGGCAAGGGCTGAATGGGCGCCTCCGGCAGAGGTGCCGTTCGTCACGATACGGTCGAGGTCTCCCGGCACATCCTGGGCATAGGTGCGCAGGTACCGGATGCCCGCCTTGGGGTCGACGATGAAGGCAGGGGCGCGGCCGCAGAGCCTGCCGGTGGCCGCTGCCTCTCTGGCTTCCACGGAGCCTCCCATGAAGAACTCCGTGGAGGTGCTGCCGGTCGTCCTTCCGCGTACGCCGATGCCTGCAACCACGTAGCCATGCGCAAGGGCCTCGAAGACGGCGTTCGTCGGGAAGAAGTGGTCGGGTCCTGGCTCTGCAGCTGGTCCTGGCATGTAGCCGCCGACCGTGCTCGGGCAGAAGACAGGGGCGGTCTCTGCCGTGTAGCCCGAGATGCTGCCACCCTCGAAGTAGGCTTCAGGAACGAAGATGTTGAGGACCTGTATCGGATCCTGGGGACGCTCGCAGTAGCGGACGCCACGGCATGAGCGGTATCTGAGCGTACGGCCATCGAGCGTGATGGTTTCCGGCTCGAAGTCTTTCGGTGCAAGATGCTGGAGCATGAGACACTCTCTCTTTCAGATAAGAGGCCGGCCTTGGCCGGCCTCTTCTGCAAGGCTTTCTATTCTCCGATGACCTTCTTCTCGGCATCGAAATCATAGGCAATCCACTGGATGATGAAGACAGCGACCATTGCGACGAGGATGCCGATCAGGCAGTGGATGAAGTTCGTCGGGTCTCCTGTCGGGTCGGCGTAGTTCGCAAGGCCGAAGAGGCCGGATCCGCCGAAGACGTAGATCTTGCCCTTGAGGGCGCCGATGATAGCGCCGCCGATAGCGCCGCCTATGATGTTGATCGCGTAGGGCTTCCTGAGCGGGATCAGGATCGAGTACATGAGGGGCTCGCCGACGCCCATGACCTGGGAGATGAAGGAGGGAAGGGCGAGGTCGCGGACCTTCTTGGACTTCGTGCGCAGCGTGATGCACAGGCCCTGCGCCATGCCGACCATAGGTCCGATGCCGCCTGCAGCCATGACGTAATCGAAGCCGGCAAGGGCGATGTTGGAGAGGCCGAGGGGATGGCCAGACCCGCGGCGCAAGCCTCTTCCTTCAGGCATGGGGCCAAGCCGCGCATCGCCGAAGGCGACAATAGACAGGTCGATGTGGTATAATGCCTGCATGGAGTGCAAGAGCAACAACAACGTCGTCTACAGCTGCAGGTACCACGTGGTCTTCTGCCCGAAGTACCGCCGTCGGGTGCTCGTGGACGGCGTGGACGAGCGCCTCAAGGAGATAGCGCGCGAGGTCGCCGAAGAGCTCTCCTTCGAGATAATCGAGATGGAGGTCATGCCCGACCACGTCCACATGCTGCTGGAGGTGGACCCGCAGCTCGGCATCCACAGGGCCGTGAAGCGCATCAAGGGAAGGACCAGCCACGACCTCCGCGAGGAGTTCCCCTGGCTCAAGAAGAGGCTCCCGTCCCTCTGGACTAACAGCTACTTCGTCTCCACCGTGGGCGGAGCGCCCCTCTCAGCCGTGAAGCAGTACATCGAGAGCCAGAAGGGGGTCTAGCGATGGAGAGGGCCTACGAATACCGCATCTATCCCAGCGCAGACCAGTGCGCCCTCATCGAGCGGACCTTCGGCTGCTGCCGGTGGGTCTACAACAGGTGCCTGGAGACGAAAAGGGAGCAGTACGAGAAGACGGGCAAGTCGCCTACCGTCTACCAGCTCCAGAAGCTCGTCACCGCCTGGAAGGGGGAAGAGGCCCCCTGGCTCTCCGAGGTGGATTCGCACGCGCTCCAGCAGGCCGTGGTGAACCTGGGCAGGGCCTTCGACGGGTTCTTCCGCCGCTGCAAGACCGGCGGCAAGCCTGGCTACCCCCGCTTCAAGTCCAAGCGCGACAGCCGCCAGAGCTACCGCACCAACTGGGGGATAGCCGTGCCGGATGCCGGCCATATCAGGCTGCCGAAGCTCGGCACGGTGAAGGCCCGCGTCTCGCGCATGCCCGAGGGCCGCGTCGTGAACGCCACCGTCAAGCGGACGCCGACGGGCAAATACTTCGTCACCGTCTGCTGCACGGGCTGCCCTGCGCCCGACATGCCGGAAGGCCCTGTCGAGGTCATGGGCATAGACGCCGGCATCCGCTGCCTCATGGCGCGTTCGGACGGCAAGGCTGTCGCCAGCCCCAGGAGCCTCGCCAAGTCAGAGAAGAGGCTGGCGCGGGAGCAGAGGAGGCTGTCGAGGAAGAGGAAGGGCTCCAACAGGCGGAGCAAGCAGCGGGTCCGGGTGGCCCGCGTCCATGAGAAGATTGCGAACCAGAGGAAGGACGCCATCCACAAGGCCACGACGAGCGCGGTGCGCGAGAGCCAAGCCATCGCCGTCGAGGACCTGAACGTGGCTGGCATGGAGAAGAGCCGCCACCTCGCCAAGGCGGTGTCCGATGCCTCCATGTCCGAGATGGCCCGCCAGCTCGAGTACAAGTGCGCCTGGTACGGGCGTGCCTTCGTGAAGGTGGGGAGGTTCTACCCGTCAAGCAAGACGTGCTCGTGCTGCGGCTACGTGAACAAGAACGTCGTGCTGGGCGTCGAGGAGTGGACCTGCCCCGCCTGCGGGGCCCGCCACGACCGCGACCTCAACGCGGCGAAGAACATCGCCGCCGAGGGCGCGAGGCTGCTGGCGGAAGGAAACGGTACCGCAGGGCTTGCGGGAACCGGGGGCGCGCGAGTGCCCCGAACGCTCGTGGAGCAGGCGTAAGACCCATCCCCGCGAAAGCGGGGAAAGGCTATCTGCTGTGAAGCGAGAATCCCCTGGCTCTAGCCATGGGGAGTGTCAAGCCGCAGATGCCCTGGACGACGGGGCCATCACGAGGTAGGTCACAGGCACGGAGATCGCAAACACGAAGAGCGGGGTCAGGAGGTCGCGCACCATCTCATTGAGGTGCTTCCTGAAGGCATGCTCCAGGATCGAGGCGAACCAGACGGCAATCATGATCGGGACGACAGGGGACGTATAGCCAGAGCCAGGCATGACGATAGGGATGCCGAAGAACGTGTTGTAGAAGTCCATCTGGAACGGCGTCCCGGCAAAGAGCGAGCCTGCGACCGGAAGCGTCGTCGCGATGTTCACCATGTTCGGATAGACGAGGGCAGCGCCGATCGTGGCGCCGATGAACTCGTTGCAGTGGAAGTGCTTCGCTGCCGTGTAGCCGAGCATGATCGGCAGGAAGTAGAAGAAGCCATCGCCGACGGCGTAGAAGACCATGTAGATGCCGTCTGTCGTGGAGAGGATGCCGAGGGCAGCAAAGAGGGCGACGAGGCCCTTGATGATGCCGGCTGCGGTAAGGACCGGAAGCGTCGGCATGAGGATGGCGGACATCGTGCCCATGAGGCGGTTCACGGCGTTGTTCTTCGCATCTCCGTCTGCCTCTGCCGGTGCTGGCTCGACCGCGCCTGCACCCTGGACGTCAAAGTCTGCCAGGATCTCGTCGTAGAGGCCTGTGACCTTGGCGCCGACGACGACCTGGTACTGGCCACCGGCTTCGATGACCTTGATCACGCCGTCTGTCTTCTCGAGCACATCTGTCTTTGTCAGCTTCGGATTCTTGAGCGTGAAGCGCAGCCTTGTCACGCAGTGCGTGAGGGCGCGTACGTTGTTCGCTCCTCCGACGTTGTCCACGATGGTCTGGGCAAGAGCCTTGTAATCTGCCACCCCACTTCTCCTTTGCTCATCCGGGCGATCTGAATCGCCGAACCAGTCTACAATGAATCAGAATAGATAAATGATTCAGCAATATCTGAATCGATGAATCAGAATCAGCGAACGGCAGGATTTCGCGGGTGGGCGGCAGAAGGCGGAGTTCAACCGAGAGCGGGATGACGTCTGCGGAACTGGTAGTGTTTTCTGCGGCCTTGGCTCGCAGAATGGGGGCGTCTGTTCGGAGGAAGCCATCCCAGGAGGCAGCCCATGTCCCGCTATATCATGTCGCTCGATGCCGGAACGACGAGCGTGCGTGCCATCATCTTCGACGAGGAAGGAAAGCCTGTCGGACAGGCCAGCCGCCCGATCAAGAACTTCTATCCTCATCCGGGCTGGGTCGAGCAGGATCCCGAAGAGATCGCCTCGGGCATCGTGGCTTGCATGGTCGAGGTGCAGTTCAAGACCGGCATCCATTCGGACCGGCTTGCTGCGGTCTCGATTGCGAACCAGCGCGAGACGACGGTCGTCTGGGACAAGGAGACGGGGCATCCTATCTACAACGCAATCGTGTGGCAGTGCCGCCGCACGGCGCCCCAGATCCAGAAGCTTTTGGACGAAGGGGCAGGGGAGCTCATCCACAAGAAGTGCGGCCTCATCCCCGACCCATACTTCTCGGGCACGAAGATTGCCTGGATCCTGGACCATGTGGAGAGAGCGCGTGCTGATGCGGAGGCAGGAAAGCTTCTGGCCGGCACGATCGATACTTGGCTTGTCTGGAACCTCACGGCGCACAAGGTGCATGCGACAGACTATACGAATGCCTCGCGCACAATGCTCTTCGATATCACGAAGCTCTGCTGGGACAAGGAGCTGTGCGATCTTGTCGGCGTGCCCATGAATCTCCTGCCTGAGGCAAAGCCATCGGATGGCGACTTCGGCTATGTGACGCACAATATCCTCTCGCACAGGCCTCCGATCACGGGTGTCGTAGGCGACCAGCAGGCAGCGCTCTTCGGCCACTGCTGCTTTGCGTCGGGATCTGCCAAGAACACGTATGGCACGGGCTGCTTCCTGCTTGCGAATGTCGGTGCCGAGCCGAAGCTTTCTGACCATGGTCTTGTCACGACAATCGGCATCGCCCAGGGCTCAGAGATTGCCTATGCGCTCGAAGGCTCTGTCTTCAATGCCGGCACGGTCATCCAGTGGCTGAGAGACGACGTGGGCCTCATCTCCTCTGCGCAGGAGACGGCAGACATTGCACTCTCCATTCCAGATACGCAGGGCTGCTATCTCGTTCCTGCATTCACGGGACTCGGTGCACCCTGGTGGGACGCAGATGCCAGAGGCCTTTTGTGCGGCCTCACGCGCGGCACGAAGCGGGCGCACATCGTGCGCGCTGCCTGCGAGTCCCTTGCGTACCAAACCTACGATATCGCCGAGGCCATGTTCGGGAACACTTCGTCTTCGCTCTCCTCGCTCGAGGTCGACGGCGGAGCGTCGCGCAATGACTTCATCATGCAGTTCCAGGCGGACCTGCTCCAGGCAAATGTCGTGCGCTGCGCAGTCGGCGAGACGACGGCTCTCGGTGCCGCCTATATCGCAGGGCTCGCCACAGGCGTCTGGGGCTCGCGCAAAGAGCTCTGCCAGCTCCGGAGCATCGAGCGTACATTCGTGCCCGAGATGCAAGAGGAAGAGCGCACGCGCCTCATCGCAGGGTGGCGCCGCGCTGTTGAGCGTGCCCTCTCGTGAGGCAGGAGCGCACATAGCCAAGCTGCGCGTTTGGTGCCATAATCGAAAGAGGTATAGCCTTTGAAAGGAGCACGACGTGCGCATTGCCATAGCATCCGACCATGGCGGATACGGCTTCAAGCCGCCTATGGTGCAGTTCATCGAGTCTCTGGGCCATGAGGTGGAAGACCTCGGGCCTGAGAGCTTCGATTCCGTGGACTATCCCGACTACGCCGACAAGGTGGCGCGCAAGGTTGCAGCAGGAGAGGCCGACTTCGGCGTCCTCATCTGCGGTACCGGCCTCGGCATGGCCATCACGGCTGACAAGGTGCCGGGCGTGCGTGCAGTGACGATCACGTCGCATGAGTTCGCAGAGCTTGCCCGCCAGCACAACAATGCCAATGTCATCTGCCTCTCGGGCCGCTTCGTGTCGCTTTCCGACAACATGGACTTCGTGAAGACGTTCCTCGAGACCGACTTTCTGGGTGGCAGGCATGAGCGCAGGGTCACGAAGATCATGCGCGAGGACGATCCGAAGTTTGCTGGCGTCGATTCCGAGGGGTGCTAGATATGGCAGAAATCAACGATCCACGCTTCCAGATCATCGACCACCCGCTCGTGCAGCACAAGCTCCACATCCTGCGCGACAAGAACACGAGCACGAAGCAGTTCCGCGAGCTCGTGACCGAGCTTGCCATCTTCGAGGGCTATGAGGCCATGCGCGACTTCCCGCTCGAGGATGTCGAGGTCGAGACCCCGCTCGAGAAGACGGTCTGCAAGCGCATTGCCGGCAAGAAGGTCGCCATCATCCCGATTCTGCGTGCAGGACTGGGCATGGTCGATGGCATCCTCGACCTCGTGCCGTCTGCCCGTGTGGGACACGTGGGCATGTACCGCGATCCCGAGACGCATGAGCCGCACCAGTACTACTGCAAGTTCCCGCCCGATGTGGACAAGCGCACCTGCCTGATCGTCGATCCGATGCTTGCCACGGGCGGATCCATGACAGCGGCAATCCAGTTCCTGCGGGAGGCCGGCGTGAAGGACATCCGTGCGCTCACGCTCGTCTCTGCTCCCGAAGGCGTGCACGCTGTCCTCGACTACGACCCGGATGTGCGCCTCTACACCTGCGCGCTCGACCGCGAGCTCAACAAGGATGCCTACATCCTGCCGGGCCTGGGCGATGCGGGAGACCGCATCTACGGCACGAAGTAATTCCGTTCCCACCGGGGTGTCTCCTGTTTTTGAACGCAAGTCAGAAATGTGTCGAAACTGAGGTGCAGACCCGAGTTTAGGTGGATGAGTGGACATTCTCGGTGGGTACGAATATTGTCTGAAGACGTTTTTCAGCGCGAATGCTGCAGCAAGAAGGAGGAAGCGCTTGGGCGTGACCGCGGCAGGGCTCATGTGTGGCCTTCTGGCGGCGCTGCCAGGCGTTGTCCTTCTGGAGCTGGTCAGGAGGAAGAGGATAGAAGCGCGCCTGGGCCGTGCCTTCGGTGCAGCCGTGTTCTCCTTTGCTCTCCTGATGGCTGCGTTTGTTATGGTGTACGTGCTGAAACCGAAAGATGTCCTGATGTTTGGGGTATCAGCAATAGGCGTGTTCCTGTCTGCATGGGTAGTCGAAGCCATACGCTCCGCCCTCTCTTCAGACTGAGCATGATATGTGTGAGTGAAGGGAAGTAGTCATCGTGGGCGAAGCCTTTGCCGAAGTCTCGAATTCGATGAGCGAGCTCATCAATACGTTCTATCCGACTGCGGTTGTCGGCGATACGACGTTCGGCCTGACGATCTATACGTTCTGGCTCCTCGTTGCATGCGCTCTGTGCGTAGCTGTGCTGCTCGTCTTCACGAAGAAGCAGAGCGCGAGCCTCGTGCCGCACGGCGTCTTCGTGAACGGCGTCGAGTACCTGATCGAGTTCGTCAGAAACGATATCGCAAAGGCAATGCTCGGCGATACGTGGAGGAAGCACTTCCCGTTCCTTGCAACGCTCTTCTTCTTCGTTCTCTTCGGCAACTACATCGGCATGCTGCCGACGTGGAAGCCGGGCACCGGCTCCACCGGTGTCACGGGCGCCATCGCGCTCATGTCGTTCTGCTACTTCATCTACATCGGCGTGCGCAAGAAGGGCCTCTGGGGCTATGTGAAGAGCCTCGCGCCTTCCGGCCTCATGCTTCCCATCCGCGTCGTCGTGTGGATCATCGAGGTCTTCTCGACGTTCCTTCGCCTGATTACGCTGGCCGTCCGTCTTTTCTGCAACATGTTCGCAGGCCATGTCGTCATGGGCACCTTCGCAATCATGTGCACAATCTTCCTCGAGCCGCTCATCAATGGTGCGATCTCTGCCGCTGCAGTCGGCACGGGTGCCATGTCTGCCCTCTGGATGGTCCTGCTCATCATGATCTACGGCGTCGAGCTCATGATCGCCTTCATCCAGGCGTATATCTTTACTCTGCTTTCTGCCGTCTACATCAATGGCGCCGAGAGCACGGAAGAATAATAGCTTCGAGGTTACTCGCAGGGACTTCCTGCTAGTACATAGTTCGGTATTCGCCGGCCATAAGGACTGGCGAATGACAAAGGAGGAATCGTGAACGTTATTGGCTACGGTCTCTGCGTCATTGGTGCAGCACTTGGTATCGGCCTCTCTGCAGCCAACGTTGCAAACAGCATGGCTCGCCAGCCCGAGGTCCAGGGCCGACTCTTTACCGTCTTCATCCTGGCAGCTGCATTCATCGAGGCTCTGTGCCTGATTGGCTTCGTCGTCTCGATCATGTAGTCCAGGCCAGCAAGCGGAAAGAGGGAGCAATATGGATTTGAAGAACAACAGCTTCTTCCGCGGTATAGCGGCGAGCGCGGCGGGCGTCGTCGCCTTTGCGCTCCCGACGCTGGCATTTGCTGAGGAGTCTTCGGGCGGCATGGCACTGCTCATGCCGAGGCCGGCAGAGTTCATCCCGGCCTGCATCGCCTTCATCATCATCTGGATCGTTCTCGCGAAGTTCGCCTGGCCTTCCGTGCTGAAGGCAATGGATGCCCGCGAGGCCAAGATCAAGGGCGATCTGGACGATGCCGCAAAGGCAAAGGCAGATGCCGAGGCGACGAAGAAGGAATACGAGAAGCGTCTCGCAGATGCCAACCGCCAGGCCGACGAGATTGTCGCAGCTGCAAAGAAGGAGGCCGAAGCCGAGCGCTCCAAGGTGCTTGCCAAAGCCCAGAAGGATGCAGCCGCAACCGTCGCAAAGGCCCATGATGTGGTCGATTCCGAGCGCCACAAGGCCATGATCGAGATTTCCAGCTCTGTCGTCGACCTCTCGGTCGAAATCGCCAGCAAGATCATCGGCGATGGACTGACCCAGGATCAGCAGCGTCAGCTGGCCGAGAAGTACCTTGCGGAAGTAGGTAGCGCTGATGGCAAGCAAGAATGATGAGGAGAAGGTCGAGGCCTATACCCGCGCACTGCTCGATGCAGCCCGTTCCGAGGGAAGAGCCAATGCCGACCTTGTCCAATGGCAGCATGCCGTCAAGTTCACGCCTGAGGTCCTCGAGACCCTCACGGCGATGCGTGAGGACAATGACCTCGATCTTGTAAAGGATGTTGCACATCAGTACAAGACCCTGGTCGACCAGGATGACAAGACCGTGTCCGTCACGGTCACGACAGCTGTGCCGATGGATGACAAGCTGAGGGGAGAGGTACGCGCAAAGATGGAGAAGGACCTCAAGGCCCCGATCTATCTCGTCGAGCGTGTCGATCCTTCAATCATCGGCGGCATCGTCATCGAGGAGCGTGGCAACCGCTATGACGCTTCGGTGAAGGCGCAGCTCGTCAACATCAGGAAGAAGCTTTCTACATCCTTCCTCGGAGGTGAAGAATAGTGAGCCAAATCAGCTCCGAAGCCATCATGGCGCAGCTGCGCAGCCAGCTGGCTGGCGTGACCGCCACGGTGGATACGCAGGAGTCGTCTGTGGTGACCCAGGTCGGCGACGGCATTGCCCGTGTCTCCGGACTCAAGTCTGCCATGGCAGGAGAGCTTCTGCAGTTCACGAGCTCTGAGACGGGACATACCGTGTACGGCCTGGCGCAGAACCTCGACGAGCACGATGTGGGCGCGGTCCTGTTCGGCGAAGTCGACTCCATCAAGGAGGGCGACGAGTGCCGCACGACCGGTCGCGTCATGGACATTCCTGTCGGCCACAAGATGCTCGGCCGTGTCGTGAATCCGCTCGGCCAGCCGATCGACGGTCTCGGCCCGATCAACACGACGCACCGCCGTCCGATCGAGTTCAAGGCTCCCGGCATCATGGAGCGCCAGCCGGTCTGCGAGCCTGTCCAGACAGGCCTGCTTGCCGTCGATGCAATGGTGCCTATCGGACGTGGCCAGCGTGAGCTCATCATCGGCGACCGCAAGACGGGCAAGACCGCCATTGCAATCGATACGATCGTGAACCAGAAGGACACGGATATCATCTGCATCTACGTCGCTATCGGCCAGAAGGCCTCGACGGTTGCATCGATCCGCGAGTCCCTGAAGCAGCACGGCGTCCTCGACAAGACGATCATCGTCTCTGCTACGGCTGCCGATTCTGCTCCTATGCAGTACATCGCTCCTATGGCAGGCGCTGCCATCGGCGAGTACTTCATGTACAACGACGAGCATGGCCATCCCGCAGATGCGCAGCATCACGGCGGACACGTGCTCGTGGTCTACGACGACCTGTCGAAGCAGGCCGTGGCCTATCGTCAGATGTCGCTGACGCTTCATCGTCCGCCTGGACGCGAGGCCTACCCGGGCGACATCTTCTACCTGCATTCGCGCCTGCTCGAGCGCGCCTGCAAGCTTTCTGACGCCAACGGCGCAGGATCGCTCACGGCACTCCCGATCATCGAGACGCAGGACGGCGATGTCTCGGCCTATATTCCGACGAACGTGATTTCCATCACGGATGGCCAGATCTACCTGCAGACGAACCTGTTCTTCCAGGGCCAGCGCCCGGCAGTTGATGTCGGCATCTCGGTGTCTCGTGTCGGCGGCGCCGCACAGCTGAAGTCCATGAAGCAGGTTGCAGGCACGCTGCGCTCCGACCTTGCATACTACCGCGAGAAGCAGGCCTTCTCCCAGTTCGGCTCCGACCTGGATGCAACGACCCAGTACCAGCTGAACCACGGCGCACGCATGACGGAACTGCTGAAGCAGGGCCGCTATGCCGCACTCGATGTCGCCGACCAGGTGCTCACGCTCTTCGCGGGCAAGGAAGGCTACGTCGATGATCTCGATCTCGACCTCGTCGTCCCGTTCAGGGATGAGATGGTCCAGTACATGGCTACCCGCCATGACGGGATCCGCCAGGAGATCCGCAAGAATCGCATCTCCGACGCAATGGCCGACCAGATCAGGACGCACCTCGACCACTTCAAGGCGAGCTTCCTCGAGAAGCACGGCGTGAAGAAGGAAGAGGAAGACACGGACGAGAACGAGAAGGCGTGAGGCACGGCACATGTCGAACCTTCGCGAGATAAACAAGCGCATCTCCTCCGTCACGGCGACGATGCAGATCACGAGGACGATGGAGATGGTCTCCACCGCCAAGATCCGCAAGGCATTGGAGCGCGCCGAGCAGGCAGCACCCTATAAGGATGCAATCAAGCGCATGCTCGCAAACGTCGCCAATGCCGGCGTCGACCTGTCGCAGCCGCTCCTGGCCACGCACGACAAGGAGAAGTGCGTCCTCTTCATCCTCATCGCATCCGACCGCGGCCTTGCTGGTGGCTTCAATATCAACCTCCAGCGCGAGGTCCAGCATGAGATGGAGGCCCTGAAGCGCCAGGGCAAGAAGAGCCTCCTCATCACGTGCGGCAGGAAGCCTACGGACTACTTCACCTACCGCGGCCTCGAGCCGGTCATGTCCTTCGTGGGCATCTCCTCCGAGCCGACGATGGATGAGGCAGACCGTATCGCCTCCTATGTCATGGACGGCTACAAGGCCGAGACCATCGACCGCGTCATGCTCTACTACATGCACGCCCGCAACAGGGTCGATCAGGACAAGGTCACCGAGCAGCTCCTGCCCGTGCGTACCGAGG
This sequence comes from uncultured Olsenella sp., assembly GCA_900314535.1. GTDB lineage: Bacteria > Actinomycetota > Coriobacteriia > Coriobacteriales > Atopobiaceae > Olsenella_L > Olsenella_L kribbiana. The sequence goes on from OMVT01000011.1 coordinate 50,323, forward strand.
ATCTTGTCATTCCTAACGCGCCGCGCAATCCCGAAGCGCTCGAGCACGTCGGACACGAGCTCTATACGGAGTTCACGTTCGACCCCAGCGCTTCCAAGGTGCTTGGATATCTGATGCCGGCCTACATCAGGACGGTCATCTTCCACGCGCTGCTTGACTCCGCCGCAGCAGAGCATGGCGCACGCCGTCGCGCCATGCAGTCTGCTACGGACAACGCGAACGAGGTCATCACATCGCTTTCGCGCATGTACAACCGCGTCAGGCAGGGCTCCATCACTACCGAGCTCAACGAGATCATCGGCGGTGCGTCCGCATTGGAGGACAACTGATGGCAGAACAAGAAAAGAACAGCGTCGACTTCGAGGCGCTTGCGCGCGACTACCGCAAGCATAGCGCCGGTGTCGGCACCGTCGTGCGCATCGTCGGCGCTGTCGTCGACGTCGCGTTCGACGACCAGGTGCCTGACATCTACAACGCCCTCATCGTCGACGGCGAGACCCCCATGGGCAAGGTCCATGTGGTGCTCGAGGTCGAGTCCCAGCTTCCGCACGGCGTCGTCCGTACGGTCGCCATGGCATCGACCGACGGCATGCAGCGTGGCCTCAAAGCCAAGGATACGGGCCAGCCTATGATGATGCCGGTTGGCGAGGCAACGCTCGGCCGCGTCTGGAATGTCATGGGCCAGCCGGTCGACGGCAAGCCCATGCCTGAGGGACTCGCGTATTATCCGATCCACCGTCCGGCACCTGCCTTCGAGGACCTGACGACGACCATGGAGGTCTACGAGACCGGCATCAAGGCCATCGACCTCCTGGAGCCGTATGTCCGCGGCGGCAAGACGGGCCTCTTCGGTGGCGCAGGCGTCGGCAAGACCGTCCTGATCCAGGAGCTCATCAACAACCTGGCGCAGGAGCACGGCGGCACGTCCGTCTTCACCGGCGTCGGCGAGCGTACCCGTGAGGGTACCGACCTCTACCTCGAGATGAGCGAGTCTGGCGTCATCAACAAGACCTGCCTGGTCTACGGACAGATGAACGAGCCGCCTGGAGCACGTCTCCGTGTCGCCCTTGCCGGCCTTACGACCGCTGAGTACTTCCGCGATCAGGGCCAGGACGTCCTGCTCTTCATCGACAACATCTTCCGCTTCTCGCAGGCAGGCTCTGAGGTCTCCGCGCTTCTTGGCCGCATGCCTTCCGCAGTCGGCTACCAGCCGACGCTCGCAACGGAGATGGGCGACCTGCAGGAGCGCATCACCTCGACGCGCGAGGGTTCGATTACGTCTGTCCAGGCAGTCTATGTCCCGGCAGACGACCTGACCGACCCGGCACCTGCGACGACGTTCACGCACCTCGACGCCACGACGGTCCTTTCGCGTGCCATTACCCAGCTTGGCATCTACCCGGCAGTCGATCCTCTTGCCTCCTCCAGCTCCGCCCTCGACCCCGCAGTCGTCGGCGAAGAGCACTACCGTGTCGCCACGGCCGTTCAGGAGATCCTGCAGGAGTACTCCGACCTCCAGGACATCATCGCCATTCTCGGTATGGACGAGCTCTCCGAAGAGCAGCGCCAGACCGTCAACCGTGCCCGCAAGGTCCAGCAGTTCCTCTCTCAGCCGTTCCATGTGGCCGAGAAGTTCACGGGCCAGCCGGGCGTCTACGTCAGGGTCGAAGATACCGTCCGCTCGTTTGCTGCCATCATCGACGGCGAATGCGACGATATCCCCGAGCAGGCATTCCGCAATGCCGGCAACATCGACGATGTCCGTGCACGTGCAGCAAAGATGAAGGCCGAGGCGGAGGGCTCCGCCGAGGCTGAGTAGGGAAGTACAGATGGCAGAACTCACCTGTCAGATAGTGCGACCGGATAGGCTCCTCCTTGAGGGGCCTATCGCCCATGTCGTGCTTGTCTCATATACCGGCGAAGTCGGCGTCTGGCCGGGCCATGCCTCTGAGATCCTCGCTCTGGGCGACGGCGTCATGCGCATCACCCGCCGCAAGGAAGATGGCGGCGACCTGCGCCGTATCGTCATTTCCGGCGGCTATGCCGAGATCGACAACAACACGGTCATCGTGCTGGCCGACCATGCCCGCGACATCGACGATATCGATCCTGTCGTCGTCGAGCAGACGAAGCAGAAGGCGCTCAATGCAAAGAACGCCCTGCCGGAAGACGACCACCGCCGTGCGTACTACCAGAACAAGATCGACTGGTGCGACCTCCTTCTGAAGGAAGCGCCGACGGCTGCGGCCAAGCAGACCGCATAGATAGGAAGTACATGGAAGTTATCCAGATAGAGGGCGGCTATCCCGTCACAGGCGAGGTAACGGTCGAGGGTGCAAAGAACTCCGCGCTGAAGCTCATGGCGGCAACGATCATGGCGCCCGGCACGACGACGCTCACGAACGTCCCGAACATCTCGGATGTCCATGTGATGGGGAAGGTGTTGAAGCGCCTCGGCGCTACGATCGAGGTGCGCGACACCCATACCCTCGTGATCGATACCTCGAACGTGGACAAGTGGGAGACGCCCTATGAGCTCGTTGCCCAGATGCGCGCCTCCACGGCAGTGCTTGGCCCCTTGCTTGCCCGCTTCGGCAAGGCCATTGTCGCTATGCCTGGCGGCTGCAACATCGGCGCCCGCAAGATCGATATGCACATCTTGGGCCTTGAGGCCCTGGGCGTGAAGTTCGAGATCGACCACGGCAACATCCACGCGTCGGCACCTGATGGCATCAAGGGCGCCATGGTGACGCTCGAGTTCGCTTCGGTCGGCGCGACAGAGAACCTGATGATGGCAAGCGTCTTCGCAAAAGGGACGACGACTATCGACAACGCCGCACGCGAGCCTGAGATCGTCGATCTCGCGAACATGCTGAACGAGATGGGCGCCAACATCAAGGGTGCAGGCTCTCCGATCATCGAGGTCGAAGGCGTGCGTGAGCTCCACCCGGTCGAGCATGCGGTCGTCGGCGACCGCATCGAGGCGGGCACCTTCCTCGCGATGGCAGGACTCACGAAGGATCCGATCACGGTCCGCGGCTTCGAGCCGCAGCATCTGGGGCTCGTGCTCAGGAAGTACGAAGAGATGGGCATGAAGGTCGAGCGCGGCAGCCGCTGCTGCACCGTGTCCCGCACAGGAGACCTGCGTCCTGTCGATATCCAGACGCTTCCGTATCCGGGATTCCCTACCGATATGCAGGCCCAGACCATGTGCGTGCTCGCGCTTGCCGAAGGCACCTGCATCATCACGGAGAACATCTTCGAGAACCGCTTCATGTTTGCCTCCGAGCTCAACCGCATGGGAGCAGATATCAAGATCGAGGGACACCACGCAATCGTGCACGGCGTCAAGACCCTGCAGGGTGCCCAAGTGAAGTCGCCGGACCTTCGCGGCGGCGCTGCCCTCGTGATGGCAGGCCTTGTTGCGGAAGGCACGACGACCGTGTCCCAGATCCACCACATCGACCGCGGCTACGAACGCTTCGTCGACAAGCTCCAGTCCCTCGGAGCCCACGTCGTGAGGAAGACGATCGAGGCCGACGACGAGGATTTCCTCTGATAGCACCTTCAAGAGATCTGAGAGGGCGCAGCTTTCGGGCTGCGCCCTTTTTCATGCGGAGGCAGGGTCTGGTATGCTCGTCTGGAATGGACTGCATGCAGATGCGCCCAAGATGGGTAAGAGAACGCAGACAGCGACTTTGGATGCGGAGAAGCATATGGCAAGAAACGATATCGCGCCGGAGCATAGCCTGACGATGGCAAACGAGGACTACCTCGAGTCGATCTATCGGCTTTCGAAAGAGACGGCAAGCACGGACGGCGTGCGGTCGGTCGATGTGGCTGAACAGCTCGGGGTCTCGAAGGCTTCCGTCAACAAGGCGCTCTCGACGCTCAAGGAATCCGGCATGGTCGAGCAGACCCGCTATGGCAAGGTCACGCTCACGCCGGAAGGCAAGGAATACGCTGCGCACGTGTGGCTCTGCCACCGCGTGCTCAGGAGCTTCCTCACAAACGATCTGGGTGTCGAGCCCGAGACGGCAGACGAAGAGGCCTGCCTCATGGAGCATGCACTCTCCCACGATACGCAGAAGCGCTGGATCGAGTACATGAAGAAGCAGGGCGTGACATTCGAGAGGTAAGGGCCTATGGCTGAGCTTGATGCAGATGATGAGGCGGCGCAGAGCCTGAGCGAGCTCCTGGCGCCTGATGGGAAGGGCACGCTCGTCTTCCCGGGGGATATCCGCTACATCCTGTCGGAGTTCCCGTCGGGCGAAGAGGTGACCGACGCTGAATGGCTCATGTTCGAGCAGGAGACGGTGGCCCATGCCCACAGAATCTATCACGATGTGGGTGCAGATGTCGCCGTGACGTTCACGGAGCGCTGCTCGGCACCGACGCTTGCAAAGGAAGACACTGGCATCCGCATGGAGGATGCCTGCGCGCGTGGCGTGCGTCTTGCCTTCAGGAGTGCTTCCCCCTTCGTCGTAGGCGCGCTCGGTCCGAGCTGCCTGGACGATGCCTCGTCAGAAGATGAAGCAGTGAGGGCCTATGAGGATGAGGCGCGCTGCCTCATCTCGAAGGGCGTGCATGGGCTGCTGCTGGCTTCGATGCCTGATCTGGCGCACCTGAGGGCTGCTGCCAAGGGTGCAGGCTATGCGGCAATCGCCCGCGAGCTGGGAGCTTACCGTCCGATCATCGGCTCTGTCGTGCTCGACTCCGGACACAATCTCGCAGACGGAGCCTCGGTCTTCGATGCGGTGGCAGAAGCAGGAAAGCTGGGGCTTGCCACGCTCGGTGTCGAAGGGCTCGATGCGGTCAGCGCCTGCGCGCTTTCGGACCGTCTGTCCGAGGCAGCGGCTGAGGCAGGCGTATCTCTGCTTGTGCGCATTGCCGACACGACGGAGCGCGGCGCCCGGACGGACCGCTCGCGCCTCGACAGCATGCACGCCGTGGCGACGGCTATAGCCGACCTTGTACGTGCAGGCATCCGCCTTGTCGGCCCGGGCAAAGGTGCCGGCCCTGAAATGGCTGGCGTCATGGCAGACACGTTCGACCAGCTCGATCTCTAGCGGTGGAGACTCGGGGCCCCAATTGTGGAGCATCCGTGCAAGACAGGCAGATTTGTGCCGTCTGCGGCGCAATGTCGGGCCGCACAAGCCGATGGGTGGCATGTACAAGGCAATGAGCGCTATCCTGAACAGGCTGACTGATAGTGCAAATGACTGAACAATGCTTCTGAAAGGTCAATTCCATGAAAGCCATCATTCCTGCTGCAGGACTCGGAACCCGCTTCCTCCCGGCCACGAAGTGCACGCCGAAGGAGCTCCTTCCCGTCATCGACAAGCCGGTCATCCAGTACGTCGTGGAAGAGGCACTCGAGCCTGAGGGAGTCGACGAGGTCGTGATCGTGAACTCCCGCATGAAGCCGCAGATCGAGCACTACTTCGCAAAGGACGAGGAGTTCGAGGCATATCTGCATGCCCATGGCAAGGATGCGCTGGCAGAAAAGGTCGCAGCAGCAAGCGCGCTTCCGGTCTCCTTCGTCTACCAGGAGAAGCCGCTGGGACTCGGACATGCCATCCACTGCGCAGCAGGCAAGATGGACGGAGACCCGTTCTTTGTCCTCCTCGGCGACTATTTCGTGCCTGACCGCCAGATGTGCGTGAGGATGGCAGAGGTCTCGAAGGCCCACAACAACTGCTCTGTCATCGCGGTGGCGCCCGTCCCTGAGGACCAGGTCAGCCGCTACGGCATCGTCGCTGGAGAGTGTGTTGGCATGCTCGACGGCACAGATGTCACCGATCCCGAGTCTGAAGGCGCGGTCTGGAAGCTCTCGGGCATGGTCGAGAAGCCGAAGAAGGAGGACGCACCGTCCCACCTCTTCATCGTCGGCCGCTATCTCCTTACCCCTCGCGTCATGGAGCTCCTGGCAACGCAGGCGCCGGGCGCCGGCGGAGAGATCCAGCTCACCGATTCGATGCTGAAGCTGCTCGACGAAGAGGAAATGTACGCTCTGGTGGTCGATCCGGCAGAGGGCTGCGATACCGGCACTCCTGCAGCCTGGGCGGCCACGAACGCACGCATGGCACTCGAAGACCCCAGCCTGGCGACTGCCTTCAAGGAGGCGCTCGGGGAGGTCAAGCTCTAGGAGCCTTATGGGAATCATCCGGTTCGGAACGCGTGGCTGGCGGGCACGCTATGGCGAGGGGTTCGATGCCTCGTCGGTCGCCCGCATCGCAGAGGCGCTTGCCGTCCTCTGGTCGGATACGCGTTCCGGCGCAACGATACTGGTCGGATACGATACCCGCCGCGATGCCTGCGAACTCGCAGATGTCGCGGCGGGCGTTCTTGCTGCGGCAGGCCTGCATGTGAAGGTGTCGGACAGGCCCTGTCCTCTGCCTGCACTCAGCTGGAACCTTGCACAGGACGCAATGGCTGTAGGCGGCATCATGATCACGGCTTCCGAGGCGCCGGCAGACTACGGCGGAGTGATACTGCGCATGGCAGATGGAAGCCCTGCCTCCCGCATATTCATGGATGAGGTCGAGGAGCTCATCGCGCCTGTCGCACCTCTCGAGCGCGGCACGTTCGAGCATGCCGACCTCATGACTGCCTATCTGGCTGACATCGCATCGAAGGTCGACTGTGACCTCATCGCCTCGGCCCATCTCAAGGTCCTCGTGGACCCCATGTATGGGGCAGCCTCAGGCTATATGGCAGAGCTTCTGCGTGGCATGGGGTGCGAGGTGTCAGAGATCCACGGAGGTCCGAGCACCGACTTCGGCGGCATCCATCCCGATCCGACAGAGCCCTGGGTCGACGAGTGCGAACGCAGCATCGTCGCACAGCACGCAGATTTCGGTCTCGTCTTCGACGGGGATGCAGACCGCGCAACAGCGGTGGATGACAGGGGAGTGCTGCTCGCACCGAAGGCCTTCGTGCCGCTTCTTATGGACCATCTGGCAAGTGACCGGCATGAGACGGGCCGCATCGTGGCCACTATCTCGTGCTCGGCAAGCATCAAGACGCAGGCAGAGCGCCTGGGGCTCGATATGACAGAGACGCTCGTCGGATTCGGACGTCTCTACAGCGAGATGTGGGATGGAGACGTGCTCCTGGCGACCGAAGAGTATGGCGGGGTCTGCCTGCCATCCCATTTCCCGGAGCGCGATGGCCTTCTGGCCGCGCTCCTTCTTGTCGAATACGTCGCTGCGCGCAGGAAGCACCTGAGCGAGCTTGTGGAAGAGCTCGACCAGAATATCGGCTCCTTCTTCTACGGCAGGCGCGATGTGCGCCTCGACTATGGGGCGATAGAGTCGTTCCGCCTCCTGCTTCCCGGCCTCAATCCGCCAAGCGTGGCTGGCAAGGTACCCTCACAGGTATCGCATGGCGACGGGCTCAAGCTGACCTTCGATGATGGGTCATGGACGATGGTGAGGCCATCGAGGACCGAGCCGACCGTCAGGATCTATGCAGAAGCCCATACGGCAAAGGAGCGTGATGCCCTGCTCAAGTCGAGCGTGGGCATGCTCGAGTCGTTCTGAGACGGCTGAAAAGAGGGGATGCTGAAGAGGGCGCCGGAGGGCGCTCTTTTCAGCAGTTGTGCAGAAACTGTGCAGAGGCAGGAATGTGCTGGCGCAGGGCGGGGGAGGAGCGTATTGTTATTCCTCGCGCTCAAGCGCACCCGGAAATCCGGG
>OMVT01000041.1 GCA_900314535.1 uncultured Olsenella sp.
GGGCAGGCATATAGAGCCCGCCCGATCCCGGAAATCTGCGATATTATCCGGGATTGGGCGGGCTTACCCTCTTGACAGGAAGAGCTTCATATCAGCTGACCCTGCCCTGGTCGAGCAAGATCACTTCATCTGCAATCGCAAGCGTACTCGGCCGATGCGAGATCAGAAGGACCGTCCGCTTCCCGCGCTGCTCATCGAGCGCCTTGAGCACGGCACCCTCGTTCAGGGCATCGAGGTTCGACGTCGGCTCATCGAGGAGCACGAACGGCGCATCGTGCAGGAAGGCACGAGCAAGCCCCAGGCGCTGGCGCTCGCCGCCGGAGAGCGTATCGCCGAGCTCGCCCACCTCAGTGTCGAAGCCCTTGGGCAGGCTCTCGATGAAATCGAGGATGGATGCCTGGGCACAGGCGCTCTTCAGCTCCTCCTCTGTTGCATCGGGCTTCGCAATCAGCAGGTTCTCCCTGATGCTGTCATGGAAGAGCACGGTATCCTGCTCGACGAAGGCCTCGAGGCTCCGGAGATGTGCGGTCCTCACCCGCCTGATATCGTTCGGACCGATCGAGATCCTGCCTCTGTCCACATCCCAGAAGCGCATGAGGAGACGGCAGAAGGTCGACTTGCCCGAGCCGCTCCTGCCGGAGATGCCGACAATCCTGCCTTCCGGAATCTCGAGGCTTACATCGTGGAGCACTTCCTCGTCTGCATAGGAGAAGCTCACGCTCTCTGCAGCAGCACCGGTGAAGGCTGGCTCCTTGCCGACCTCAACCTCCTCGACCTGAGGCTTCTCATCGAGGATGGCAAGCACGCGCTCGCCCGAGGCAAGCGTCTGCTGGAGCGTGGAGCCGAGGTTTGCAAGCGCGACATAGGGCCCGAAGGAGGAAAGCGTCGTCACGACCGCAAGCACATAGGCTTCCGGCGTGACCGCACCAGCTGCGACGAGCGGAGCGCCGATGAAGAGCTGGGCTGCTGCCGTGAGGACGACAAGCACGCCGACCGCCGCAGAGCCGGCAACGCCTTTTGCCTTGAGGCCACGCTGCACATCCACAAGAGCACGGCTGCGCTCGTCGAGGCCAGAGAGCCTCGCATCCCCTGCCCCGCACTGGATGACCTGGGCCAGGCCGCGCAGGTTGTCGAGGACATAGCCTGAAAGGCTTGCCTGCACGGCACGTGCCTGGGCGCCGCCTTCGTCCGATGCCTTCGAGACAAGAATCGGCGAGACCACGCCGACAAGGATGTAGCCGCAAAGCGCCACAAGCGCAAAGACCGGCGAGAGATTCGCAAGAAACACCATGAGCACAATCGTCATTCCTGCTGCAATCAAGACCGGCGAAATCGTATGGGCATAGAAGACCTCGAGGAGCTCGATGTCGCTCGTGATCGTCGAGATGAGCTCGCCCCTGTTCCTGCCGGAGAGCTTGGCGGGGGCAAGCTTTCTCAAAGCTCCAAAGACAAGGTCCCTGATATGGGCCAGGAGCTTGAAGGCGATGTAGTGGTTGCATCGCTGCTCGATGTAGTGGAGGATGCCTCTCGCCACAGCCAGAACAGCAAGCATGCCTCCGAATGCGCCGACGCTCCAGGCAAGAGAACCCTTGCCGGCAACAGAGAGCACGGCCTCTGCTGCAAGCAACGGCAGCGCCGTCGCACAGACGAATCCTAGGATGCCGCAGAAGACCGAGATGCACATGACGCCGACCATCGGCTTCACGAAGCCGAGCATGCGTCCCATGAGACGGAAATTGCTGTGCCTAGTCACGGCTATCACCTCTTCCGAAAGCTTCGAGCTCCTGCTGGCTTGCCCACATGCAGGCGTAGGTGCCATCCTTCGCAAGGAGCTCTTCATGCGTGCCGGACTCGACGACACGTCCCTGGTCCATCACATAGATCTTTTCGGCGTCCACGACGTTCGCAAGACGGTGGGCAATCATTACGACAGGATGCGTCTCGGCAAGCCCATAGATCGAGGAGAGGAGCACGCCTTCGCTCTCTGCATCGATATTGCTTGTCGCCTCATCGAAGATGTAGAGGTCGGAGCCATGGAGATAGGCACGGGCGAACGCGAGGCGCTGGCGCTGGCCGCCCGAGAGGTTCTGCCCATCCTGCGTGAGCTTCGTCTCGAGGCCCTCCTGCGTCCTGAGGAAGCCATCGAGGCTTGCCGCCTGAAGCGCCTCCCACATCTCCTCATCCGTCGCATCCGCCTTTGCCATGGCCAGGTTCTCGCGCACGGTACCCGCAAAGAGATAGGCACCGACACCGACCGTTGTGACATGCTCCGCAAGCGCCGCAGGATCTGCATCGGCAAGCTCGAGCGCACCGTAGCGGATGTGGCCCTTGTATCCCGTGAGACGCCCGCCCATAAGTGCCGAGACCGTCGACTTGCCGGAGCCGGAAAGGCCGACGATAGCGGTAATGCCCGTGGGCGCGACCGTGAGGCTGATATCGTGGAGCACTTCGCGTTCCCCGTCATAGGAGAAGCTCACATCCTCGAGCACCGGCACACTGTCCTTGGCAGGGATGCCTTCCTTCTTCTCAGGCTCGGGAAGCTCGAGGAGACGGAAGATCTTGCCCGAGGCAGTAATGCCATTCATTGCCACATGGAAGAAGGAGCCGAGCTGGCGCATCGGCAGGAAGAAGTCTGCCGAGAGCAGCACGATTGCAAGCGTCTGGAAGATGGTGATCGTGCCTGCGGCAAGAGCGGAAAGCGCGACCCAGATACCTGCCGCAGCGCCGCCCAAGGCGACAATGTCCATAACGATGATGGAGTTGAGCTGCATCGAGAGCACTTTCATCGTGACGATGCGGAAGTGCTCTGCCTCCCTGTTCATCGCCTCGTGGCGCGCCCCGTCAGCCCCATAGATCTTGAGCGTCGTAAGTCCTTCGAGATTCTCGAGGAAGGAATCGCCGAGCTCGGTGTACTGGTCCCAATAGGCAGAAAGGATGCGCTTTGCGATCTTCTGCACAGCCACGATCGTGAGCGGGATGAGCGGCACGAAGACGAGCAGCACGATAGCGGCAGCAAGGTCCATCGGGGCAATCACGACAAAGAGCGTGACAGGTGCCAGGACCGAATAGAAGAGCTGCGGCAGATACTGCCCGAAGTAGGTCTCGAGCTGCTCGCATCCCTCGACTGAGAGCTGCACGACTTCAGCCGTCGATACCTGCCGATCATAGGCAGGACCGAGCCGAAGCAGCTTCTCGAGGATGGCGCGGCGGAGCTTCCGCTTCACATCCTGGGATGCCGCAAAGCTCTCGCGCTCCTGCGCCCAGACCGAAATGGCCTTGCCCACGCAGGCAACTGCGATAAGGATGGCTGCCATGCCATAAGGCACTGCGGTACCTTCAAGCGCGGCTGCAAGCACTGATGCCACGCCCCAGACGAGGCAGATATTGGACAGAAGCCCTGCCCATTTCCACGCCACAGCAAGAATGACATGGCGCATCGCTTCTGGCACAAGCGCCAGAAGCCTCTTGTCCATCATGAATGACTCCCCTCTTTCGGCAATGCATCTATGTTAGCCACTGCTTACTGAAAGGGAGTTAGACAATTAAAACTTCAAAAAGCCGAATATGCAGCTGTCCATAAGAAAGGGAATGCAGGACACACTGCCTGCATCCCCGTCAGATTAGACTTCCTCTGTGCCAGGCTTTCCGGAATAGCCTTAGAGCTTTCCGCCATACACCGGGAATATGCCCGCATCGCCGTAGTCATGGATCCTCTCGACATGCTTCAAGGCCTCCATGTCCTCAGAAGAGATCTCGAAGTCGGCATCGGCGTTCGACTTCATATGCTCGGGATTGGCAGTCTTCGGAAGCGTGATCATGCCGAGCTGCAGATCGTAGCGGATGCAGAGCTGCGGGATGGTGACGCCGTACTTTGCTGCCATCTCTGCGATCTTCGGGTTCTTGAGGGCCTCGCCGTGGGCGACCGGGCTGTAGGCCTCCATGACTATGCCCTTTGATTGGCAGTAGTCGATGAGGTCGAGCGGCGTATTGGAGATATGGCAGAGCACCTGGTTCACCATCGGCTTCACCTCGGCGTTGTCCCAGATGTTGTCGATATCCTCCTTCTGGAAGTTCGAGACGCCGATGGCGCGGATCTTGCCTGCCTTGTAGGCATCCGTGAGCGCGCGCCAAGCCTCGAGGTTGCCCTCGAAGTAGCGGTCATCGGACTGGTTGACCTCGACCCACGGCTGCGGCGAGTGGATGATCATCATGTCGAGGTAGTCAAGGCCCATGGCTGCGAGCGACTCGTCGATGCTTCTTGCAGCGGACTCGTAGTCCTTGTGCTCAGCTGCGACCTTCGTCGTCACGAAGAGCTCCTCGCGCGGAATGCCTGCCGTACGCACGCCTTCGCCGACGCCACGCTCGTTTGCATAGGCCTGGGCAGTATCGACGTGGCGGTAGCCGATCTTCACCGCCTCGTGCACTGCCTCTGCCGCTTTGTCGTCGTCGATGAACCAGGTGCCGAGCGCAAGCTGCGGCACGACGACACCATTCGAGAGAGTGAGGGTCTTGCTGTACATTGCTTTCCTTCTTCCTGCCTGATGCTTCTGATTGCTGATTTTCGAAGCTTGCTAGGACTGGCTGCTCCGAGCGCGCTGTCTTGTTCCGTGTGCACGGAGTGCCTCCATCACGCCGCATGAACAGTGTGGGGCTGCTTTGCTGCAATCGCTATTGCTTATTGCACATATCGTGCTATGCATCTCTTCTATTGCAAACGGTACAGAAAAGTCCGGAAGGTACCGCCGCATCGAACCGGCAGCCTTGCCGCTCAGCTTTCGTAAAGCTGCCGTAAACCATCGGCACGGAATCGTAATGACTCGCCTCGGAGCCGATGAGGGGATATCGGCTGGGAAATGATGTAGGTGAAGAGATGGATCTGGACCATCTCCTTCCCCTCGAAGAGGAGGCTGCCATGAGCGAAGAAATGAAATCGAGCCTTGAAGGCTTGGGCTATGGCATGCGCCTGATTCTGGAAGCCGACTGCGCGACCGTGCTTGGCTGCCTCGCATCGATTGCTATCCTCTGTGCGCTCTGCCTCGTCTTCGGCTGATCTCACCCATCCCCTTTTCTCCCTCCCTGTCAAGGAAAGCGCCCCTTTCGGGGCGTTTTCCGTCTTTCTATGAGGTTGTGCTCGTTCCGTCTTCGATGACCATGTTCTCGAATCTGTTCGACATGAACTCGTTCGAGTAGTGTTCGTCGACCCATTCCTGGAAGGCGTTCTGGGGAGGTATCCCTGCGTCGCGCGCCGCTCTCCTGTTGAAGCACGCAAGCGTCATCCCGATATCGGCCACGAGATAGACCGCCAGAAGCGCTACGAACGTGACCTGGCGCTGCGTCGTCGGCTCGCCAATCGTGTAGAGGAGCCAGGGCATAACAATCTCGGTCCAGGCAAGGCCCAGGAATCCCCAGAAGAAGAGGAAGGGCACCGCCACCCATTTCGTAATGGCTCCCGGCACCCCGCCTGCAATGTAGTCCCAAGAAACGGCGCCCATGAAGGTCTCCATGCTCCAGCCGGTTATCTGCTCCAAGAGGCCTCCTACGATCATCGACGCCAGGAAGATCTGCCACCACTTGGCGTGCTTCCTGCGCATGAACATGCCGGCAGCCGTAAGGAACAGAGCTCCGAACCCATAGAGCGGCGAGAACGGACCCCAGACAAGGCCGTAGCGACCCTGCGTAAGGCCGACAGAGACGAACATCCAGAACTCTTCGAGGGCAAGGCCCAGAAACGAGCAGAGCAGGAAGATGATCACGACGTGGTACCAGGTGATGCGCATATGGTCCACGTAGTCGCTTCTCACGACTGCCTCGGCACGCTGAATCTGGCGCACCTGGTCGCGCGATAGCTTGAGCGGCTTTTTCATCTCCTTGCCGATATGGCGGGCGGCACGGTAGAGGATGAGCTGGTCGACCGCATCTGCTACCTCAGGCGAGACAGCGCGGTTGTCGATAGCGCGCTGGACCGGCTTGCCACGGCCAAGCCAGGCGAAGAACGACTTCACAAGCCAGAAGATGAAGCGTATGAGGAGCCCCAGAAGGACCAGGGAGACAACTGACCAGAACACAGGCTATCCAATCGACAGGTTCGCGCGGAACAGCTGGACAGAGACATTGGCAGATGCTGCTTCCCTATTCTGGCAGATACGCAGGGCGCCTGCAGGGCAGAACATGCTTTAGGCCGCCTGAAGCAGCGTGTGCCCATTCCCCTCCCCGAGGTGCCTGGCGACAGCAGCCATCCCAGGAAGCATTCGGCAATGCACTGCGCTGCATCTCGAACAGTTGCTCGAACCCTGCAAGAGATTGCTCGCCCGCCGCTTTCGCAAGAAAGTCCGGAGAAGCGCTTGACTCAATACTATGTAACGCATAGTATTCTTCTTGCCATGATACTATGTGTTGCATAGTATTCGAGACGAGAGGAGGAGAGCCATGGAAGCGCAGCTGAAGCGTGGCTTTCTCGACATCTGTGTCCTTGCGGCACTTGCTCGGGAGGACTCCTACGGCTACCAGATCATCAAGGATGTGCCAGCATCGCTCGGGCTGTCCGAGTCGACGCTCTACCCGATCCTGAAGCGTCTCAGGACGCAGGGGCAGCTCGAGGAATACAGCCGCGAGCATGCCGGCAGGCTCAGGAAATACTACACGATCACCGACAAGGGCAGAGCGACGCTCGACGCCTTTGTCGAAGACGAGGGAAGCATCGAAGAGATCCTGTCCTACGTGAGAGAGGGAGCGGGAAAATGACGTACGAAGAATGGAGCGAAGAGCTGAACCACGCACTCGAGAAGAGAGGCGTCAGCAAGGCCGAGACCGAGCGGGCCTTGAGCTTCTGGCGGGAAGCCTTCGAAGACCGCACCGAGTCCGGCATGGGCGAGTCCGAGGCAGTTGCAGACCTCGGCAATGCCGAAGAGGCAGCAGACGCTGTGGTCGAGAGCCTGCCACCCTTCCAGAAGAGCCTGCTCGGCCTCCGCCAGAACAAGGAGCGCACGATACTCGTGATTGTCCTTCTGGTCGTCGGTGCAATCGTCTGGGTGCCGCTCGTCTTTGCGGCAGCGCTTGTCGCCGTGAGCATCTTTCTTGCTCTCTGGTCTGCCATCGGCTGCGTCTGGCTTGCTGACGGAGCTGCCATGCTCTCCGGCATCTCCGGCATCATTGCTCTCATCTGGGGCTGCACGCAGGGGTATCTTGCGGCGGGCCTTGCCGAGGGTGGCGTCATGGTCGCCGTCGGCGGCGCTTCCGTCATGCTCATCCCTCTTGCCATCCAGCTCACGAGCATCCTCTACCACCTGCAGGCACGCTTTGTCCGCTGGGTCGCCCATTTCTTCATGCGCGTCGTGAATCCCGAAGCCGTGATCGAAGAGAAGACGTCCACGCTCTGGTGGCGCCGCCATCCTGATACCTTCCGCCTGCTCATCACGATCGGCGGCATCATCTGCGCTGCCGGTGCTGTCCTTGCCCTCATCGGCTTTGCCGTCTCCGGCGCAGACGCCGCCGTGTTCTCCGAGCTGCCGGCAATCGGTCCCAGCACTTTCGGTGCATTCTCGCTCCACTTCTAGGAACCAGGGAGGCAGACTTCCATGAACAGGAACATCTCCGCCCGGGACATCCTCGGCCTTGCCGGCAGCTATCTCTGGGCTCTTGCCCTCATCCTCGCAGGAAGCCTCATCGGCTCTTTCCTTGCCCCTGCCATCGCAGGCGCCCTCTATGGGCTCATATCAGGCGACAGCATGAACCTCATGCGGGATGTCCTCAAGGCAGGAGACCCCACCATGCTCGGCCTGCCGGCCCAGGGTGCAGGCTACAGCACTTCCTGGGCAGGCATCATCTATACCGCGGGCCGCTACCTTCCCCATCTGGGCATCTGGGCAGCTTTCCTCCTCTATCTGGCGCTCTCGAAGACCTCGCGCCCGATCCTCGCGACCCTGGGCCTGGGGTATGGCGGAAACACCTGGAAGAATCTTGCTCTCGGCCTCGGTCTTGGCTTTGCGCTCAATGGCATCTGCGTCCTTGCTGCCACCCTCTCAGGCTCGATCGAGCTCACTTTTGTGGGGGTGGACATCCTGGGCCTCGTCCTTGTCTTCGTCTGCGTCTTCATCCAGTCATCGGCAGAGGAGCTTGCCATTCGCTGCTACCTCTATCAGAGGACACCCAGGACCTGCGGGAGCACCACCTTTTCCATCGTCTCGAGCTCTGCCCTCTTCGCCCTTCTCCACCTCACGAACCGAGGCGCAAGCTTCGTGTCCTGCCTCAACATCTTCCTCGTCGGCGCCTTCTTCTGCCTGCTTGTCGCGAAGCTCAGAAGCCCTTGGACAGCATTCGGCTGCCATACGGCCTGGAACTTCACGCAGGCCGTGCTCTTCGGCCTTCCGAACTCGGGCTACACGTCCCCGTTCGCGCTCTTCGGCCTCGCCTCCGGAACGACGCCTCAGGCCGGCTTTGCCTATGATCCCATCTTCGGTATCGAGGCCTCGCCCCTCTGCGGCATCATATTCGCCGTTGCCTGCCTGGCACTCATCCTCTATGCCAGAAGGCGCAATCTCGAGCCGGACAATATCTGGACTGAAGGGGCACTTCCCTCTGTTTCGTGACAGAACCATCTGTATGCATAAGGAAGCGGCACAGGGAGCCATTCCCTGTGCCGCTTCTGCCATCTCTTGCATGTTCCGGATCTGGCTACTCAAGAATCGCATCGATCGAGTGGATGCAGGCAGCACGGAAGCCGTCCTCCTCAAGCGAGCAGACGCCTCTGATCGTGGTGCCGCCCGGCGAGCAGACCGCATCCTTGAGCACGCCCGGCTGCTCCTTCGTCTCTAGGGCAAGAGCAGCGGAGCCTTTCACCATCTGCGCGACAAGCGCATAGGCCTGCTCACGCGGCACGCCGTACTTCACGGCCGCATCGGCATAGGCCTCGATCATGAGGTCGACGAATGCCGGTCCGCAGCCTGTGACCGTGCCCGCTGCCGCCATGAGCGCGCTCGGCACCTCCTCTACGACGCCGACCGTCGCGAAGAGGTCCATAAGGGCCTTGCGCTCGGCAGGCTCGAGGCTCGTCTTCTCCTCGAAGAGGAGCACCCCTTCCCTCACCATGGCAGGGGTGTTGGGCATCACGAACTGGAAGCGGACGTCAGGAGGAAGCACCTTCTCGTAGTGTGCGAAATCCCAGCCCGCAGCGATCGAGACGAGCGCCTTGCCGGAAAGCGCATCGCCGAGCTCTGCCACGACACCCTCGATTTGGTACGGCTTGCATGCCATAACGAGCGTATCTGCGGCAGCGGCAAGATCTGCAAGCGAGGCGACCGGCTGAAAGCCGATACGCTCGGCGGTCTTCTTGAGCTTGTCCTGGTGCGGGGCGAAGGCAAAGACATGCTCCTTTGCGAGCGCGCCCGATGCGATGAAGCCCTGGGCAAGCGCCTGCGCCATGTTGCCCATGCCGATGAAGCCGAGGCTTTCCATAAGGTCCCCTTTCGTGTGCTTCCTAGTCCGTGAAGACGTAGCAGTCGAGGCGTGAGAACGCTTCCTCGACACGTGCCGTCGGCAGTGCCAGGTTCATGCGGATCGTATCTCCTGCCTGGAAGGGACGCCCATCCTGCCAGGCGACGCCCACATCCCAGCCGGCACGCTGGAGCTCGTCGATCGAGACCTTGTGCTCCTGGCACCAGCCAGCGCAGTCGAGGAAGAGCATGTAGGTGCCCTCGGGGCGGAAGAAGTCCACACCCTTGTGGGCCGAGAGATGCTTCACGGCGACATCGACGTTCGTATCGAGGACCGGCAGGAGCCCGTCGAGCCAGGCCTCGCCTTCTTTCGAGAAGGCGCCGATGGCGGCATACATCGAGAGCACGTTCATTGCGTTGTAGTGTGTGCGCGTGCTTGCGGCAACGAGACGGTCCCTGAGATAGCGGCTATAGACGATGTGGTAGGAGCCCACAAGGCCAGCGAGGCTGAACGTCTTGCTCGGCGCATAGAAGGCGATCGTGCGCATCTTTGCATCGTCGTTTATGGACTGGTACGGGATATGCTTATGTCCGGGAAGGATGAGGTCGCTCCAGATCTCATCCGAGATCACGACGCAGTCATGTGCCGCATAGACCGCATTTGCCGCCTCGAGCTCCTCGCGGGTCCAGACACGGCCGCAGGGGTTGTGCGGGTTGCAGAAGACGACGAGGTGGATCTTGTTCTCCTCGATCTTCTGTGCCATGTCCTCGAGATCCATGCGCCAGACGCCGTCAGCGTCGCGCTTAAGCGCAGAATGGACAATCCTCCTGCCTGCATGCTCGATCGAGCCCGTGAAGCCGATATAGGTCGGGTTGTGGACGAGGATGGCATCGCCTGGCGAGCTGAAGGCTTCGAGCGCAGAGACCACGCCGCCGAGGACGCCGTTCTCGTAGCCGATATCCTCCTTCGTGAGGCCCTGGACGCCGTTTCTGTCCTTCTGCCAGCGGATGATTGCATCGAAGTACTCATCCCTCGGCTCGAAGTAGCCGAAGGTCGGATGCTTCAGGCGCTCAGCCATAGCATCGGTGATGCAGGCGGGAGCAAGGAAATTCATGTCTGCCACCCACATCGGGATAGCATCGAAGCCCTCCTTCGGAGCGCCCGGTGCTCCCGGCTTGCCGAGCGCATCGACCGCTATCGCATCATATCCGGCACGCTCGGGGAGCGTGGTGTAATCGAACTCCATGGACCTTCCTTTCTGCGTGCAGGCAAGAACCTGCCTCTCATATGCACCTAACTGTAGCCCATATGGCCAGATGTCCTTTCCACAAACATGGCTTCCAAGACGCACCGCAACAGGACCGTTACCATGCCCCGCCTGCGGCATAGGCACACCGGAAGCCGAGGAGGCTTCGCGCTTTCCCGACAGATGTCCTATTCTTTACCTGTACAGAACATTTCCCGATACAGATGTATCGGCCCTACAGGCGGTGCCCGAAGGAGCTGGCAGATGAAGACCTATGACTTCTATGTAGGCAACGAGTACTTCGCACATGAATATCTGGGTGCACATCTCGTCCTGGGAGGCGTGACGTTCCGCACGTTTGCGCCTGCCGCAGAGTCAATAGACCTCGTGCTCGACGGCAAGCATTTCCCGATGAACAAGATCGAGGACGGCAACTTCTGGGAAGTCTTCGTGAAGGGTGCCACGGCAGGCACCCCCTACGAGTATGCAATCACGCATGGGGGAAGGACCGTGAACCATACCGACCCGTATGGCTACGAGATGGAGCTGAGACCTGCCCACCGCTCGATTGTCTGGGACCTCTCCTATACCTGGCACGACCAGGACTGGATGAAGAAGCGGACAAACCGCGTGGACGGCCCCATGAACATCTACGAGATGCATATGGGCTCCTGGAGGAAGAAGTCGGGAGACGAGCCCTCTGACGATCCGAAGGACTGGTACCGCTACGACGAGCTTGCAGAGCCGCTCGTGAAATACCTCACGGAAGCAGGCTTCAACTACGTCGAATTCATGCCCTTGAACGAGTATCCGTTCGACGGCTCCTGGGGCTACCAGCCGACCGGCTTCTTCAGCCCGACCTCGCGCTACGGCAATCCGCAGCAGCTCATGGAGCTCGTCGATGCCCTGCACCAGGCAGGCATCGGCTGCATCCTCGATATCGTGCCTGTGCACTTCGCAACGGACCCCTATGGCCTAGCCGATTACGACGGCACGCCGCTCTTCGAGTATCCGAATGACGCGGTCGGCGTCTCCGAGTGGGGATCGCACAACTTCATGTATTCCCGCGGCGAGTCGAGGAGCTTCATGCAGTCCTCTGCGAACTTCTGGCTTGGCTGCTACCACTTCGATGGCCTGCGCATGGATGCCATCTCCCGCATCATCTACTGGCAGGGAGACGAGGCAAGAGGCGTCAACAACGACGCTGTCGCCTTCGTCCGCAAGATGAATGCCGGCGTCAAGAACCTCAACAAGGGTAGCTTCCTTGTGGCTGAGGATTCGACGAACTTTGCCGGCACGACAAAGCCTGCCTCCGAGGGCGGCCTCGACTTCGACTACAAGTGGGACATGGGCTGGATGCACGACACGCTGAGCTTCTTCCAGACCGACCCCTACTTCCGTGCCGGCAACTACCACAAGCTGAGCTTCTCGATGATGTACTACTACAACGAGAGGTATCTGCTGCCGCTCTCCCACGACGAGAATGTCCACGGCAAGGCGACGGTTGCCCAGAAGATGTGGGGCGACTACGACAAGAAGTTCCCGCAAGCCCGCTCGCTCTACCTCTACATGATGATCCACCCTGGCAAGAAGCTGAACTTCATGGGATCCGAGATTGCCCAGCTGCGCGAATGGGACGAGAAGCGCGAGCAGGACTGGTTCCTGCGCTCCTACCCCATCCACGACGGGTTCTACCACTACTGCGCAGCCTTGAACCACCTCTATCTCGAGCACCCTGCCTTCTGGGAGGGAGACTACGAGCAGAAAGGCTTTCAGTGGCTCGACGTGGCCTCGACGACGAGGGTCTGCTATGCCATCGAGCGCAGGAGCAAGGAAGGCGAGCGCATCTGTGCCCTCATGAACTTCAGCGGTGCCGAGCAGAAGGACTATGTCGTGCCCCTGCCTGATGCCAAGACCGCAACGGTCATCCTCGACTCCGACTGGGAGCGCTTCGGCGGCACGACCCCGGACGATACGGCAAAGGTCGCCTTCGATCCTGAGACCGGAAAGATATGCGCAGACCTGCCGCCCTTCGCAAGCGTCCTTCTTCTTGTAGATGCACCCTCCGCTCAGAAGAAGGCTTAGACGCCCAGCCGAAAGAGCAGCATCCTCACAGCAGGCGCATATTAGACTGAATGGCAGCTGCCTCACGGGGCGGCTGCTTCGTTCCTGCCATATCCTGGGAGGTTCCCATGAGTGAGATCGGATTCAAGATCCAGATGCTGCCGCAGTCTTTGACCGCCGAGCAGACCGAAGAGCTCCGCCGTCACTATCTTGTCTATGCAAAGGCAGAGCGCGACGAGGGACGCGACCTCCATCGCGACCTTGACCGCATATATACGGAGGTAGACAGGCTTGCTGAGGAAGGCAAGCTCCTGCGCCTCGTGACCTCGCTCCATGAATCGAAGCACGTCGTGGTCTTCGCGACGGACGCTTCCATGCTCGCTCTGCGCGAGTTCCAGCAGGCCATGCTTGCAGAAGGCAGGGTCGTGCGCCTCATCTCCGAGTCCTCCCCTGAAATCAACTTCGTGACCGCAATGATGCCGACAGACCTTCTGCTCGTCGTCACGACCTCGAACGGCTTTGCAAGGCGCCAGATTGCCCGCATCAAGCAGAGCCGTGCCGACAAGGCCATCATCACTGCCTCGGAAGACCCCGATCTCCACAGCGCCTTCAATGAGGTGCTGACCATCGGCCATGGTGCCGAGGAAGGTTCCGCAATGCACCGCATCTATGCAACCTTCGGCGTGACCTACTTCTTCGACCGCCTCTTCACGCAGTACGCAAGGGCATTCGACGAAGAGCTCGCCTGATTCAGAACCAAAAAAGAGACGACGACGCGGCTTCCCTTCCGGGAAGCCGCATTCTTACTGAATGGAGCCTCGTTGGAGGGAGCGCTCCATAAGGTTCCTCCTGCCGTCTGCACGAAGAGCATGCGTTTAAACATCCTCCGGGCTCTCCCCTTTTCATATTGACAGTTATCTATATGTTGCTAGACTGTCCAATAGTTCGATGTATATCTATATGAGGAGGCCTTCCATGCACACCATCGAGGTTTTCGACCCTGCCCTGTGCTGTCCCACCGGCATCTGCGGACCGAGTGTCGACCCAGAGCTCCTGAGGATGTCAGCCGTGCTCGACGCCCTTGCCAAGGCAGGATTTTGCGTCGTACGCCACAGCCTTGCTCAGCAGCCCCAGGCTTTTGCGGACAACGAAGAGGTCAGAGAGCTGCTAAGGCAGGAGGGGGCAGACATCTTGCCTCTTACCTTTGTCGACGGCGAGCTCATAGCGAAAGGCGCCTACCCCACGACAGAGCTCCTGGGCACAACGCTCGGCGTCATCTTCGTCTCGGATAACGAAGAAGGGTCCCATGGCTGCTGTGGCGGAGACTCCGATGGGGGCTGCTGCAGCGGAGACTCCGATAGCTGCTGCTGCGGCGGCTCCTGCTGCTAAGGGGGGTGGCCGATATGAGATGGCAGCTGCCCGAAGCACGCGACCTTGCCCCGCTGCGCTATCTCTTCTTCACCGGCAAGGGAGGCGTCGGGAAGACGAGCATCTCCTGTGCCCTGGCAGTGGCCCTGGCGGATGCAGGGAGAAAGGTCCTTCTGGTCACCACCGATCCTGCCTCCAATCTGGAAGACGTATTCTCCCAGGAAGTCGGTGCCACGCCGGTGCCGGCACAAGGAGTGGAAGGACTCTGGCTTGAAGAGGTGGACCCGACGGCGCAGGCAGCTGCCCTGCGTGAGAGCGTTGTCGCACCGTATCGCGGCGTGCTTCCTGCCGACGCAATCGCCCAAATGGAAGAACAGCTCTCCGGATCGTGCACCGTCGAAATCGCTGCCTTCGACCGCTTTGCCAAACTCCTTGCCGGCTCGGAAACGGAAGGTTTCGACCACATCATCTTCGACACCGCACCGACCGGCCACACGCTGAGGATGCTCGAGCTGCCAGGTGCATGGTGCACCTATCTGGACAGCAATACGACAGGCACCTCGTGCCTGGGCCAGCTTTCAGGCCTTTCCGAAAAGCGCAGCCTCTATGCCCGCGCAGTGGACATCCTGAAGGATACCTTCGGTGCAAGGGGAGGCGGAAAACCCGAAATGGTTCAAGGCTCTTTAAGTGCCAAGAAAGAAGAAATACTATCAGTACTTAACAATCTCTAAATGTTCCCTACTAACGTAACCAAATAACTCATTATATACAAAAATCCCAGCCGACTTCCTGTCAGCTGGGATTTCTTCTACGTTTCAATGTACTAATTTTTGTTCCTTAGTTTTTAAACTCGTTCATGTTATTACGAAGAACTTCCGCAATATCACGCAGGTTGCCGGAACTCTCACGAATGTCACCTGCAATCTCATTAATCTGAGTAACCGATGCAGAAGACTCCTGGGTGGATGCTGCATTTTCTTCTGCGATAGCAGAGAGGCTCTCTACGGTATCTACAACTTCTGCTCTTGCAAGATCCATATCTCTCATCTGATTCGAGATGTTGCTTACGCATTCATTGGATGCTGCAATACCTTCTGTAATCTTACCGAATGCCTCATTCGTCTTACCGATATCTTCACTCTGACGGCTGGTAATCTCACGAACCGTTTCCATGGTCCTAACAGACCGTGATGAATCTGCGACCAACTGAGCAATAATATCTTCAATCTGCTTTGCAGACTGATTAGACTGTTCTGCAAGCTTTCCAATCTCCTCTGCTACAACTGCGAATCCACGTCCGGCTTCACCTGCACGAGCAGCCTCGATGGATGCGTTCAGAGACAAGAGGTTGGTCTCTTCTGCAATACTGGAAATCAGGGATGTTACTTCCTGGATCTTGGCTGCAGATTCATTGGTCTGATCCGTCTGTCTTGCAATCTC
>OMVT01000030.1 GCA_900314535.1 uncultured Olsenella sp.
GAAGATAGGAGACGAGGCGTCCCGAGAGCGGCTCGTCGAGCGTATCCAGGATGTTCTCGAGGAACCAGTTCGACTTCTCGAGCTTGTCCCAGAAGAGGGGATAGGCCTGAGAGAGCTCGAAGGTCTTGAGGTTGTACTTCTTGATCGTGCGGTAGCGCATCGTGTTCAGGCTTGCGAACATCCAGCAGCGGCCTGAGCGCTCCTGATTGCAGCGGTCGCCCTGCTGGACCTCGATATCGAAGGTCATGGTGTTGGCAGCGACGCCTTCGGGGGTCCTTGCTGCTTGCCTGATGCCGTTCGAGCTCACGGCGTTCTTCGCGATGAGGTTCGCGCGGTCGCTCACGAAGTTGTCATGGGAATTTGCAATGTCATCAGCTGTGACAGAGCGCATCTCGTCCATAGTTCCACCTTTCTGATTGTTACAGCATATAAGCATATCAGAGTATGCGTTGGCATGCCGTACGTCTCGCGGGGATGCGCAGCAGCTACACTGTGGAAAACGAGCTTTCGAGGAAGGGCCATCCATGGATCAGAGCGCATCAGCAATCGCGCCGGAGCTTCTGCCGGAGTATGCCGAAAGGGTGCTTTCGGCCCTTGAGGATGCAGGATATGAAGCATGGATCGTCGGCGGCTGGGTGAGAGATGCCCTCCGGGGAGACGCTGCCCACGATGTCGACATCACCACATCGGCCCATTGGCAGGAGACGGAGCGGGTCTTGCGCGGCTCCGGCATCGAGGTGCATGAGACGGGAACGAAGCATGGCACCGTGACCGCTGTCGTCTGCGGCCAGCCGATAGAGTGCACGACCTACCGTACGGAGGGCACTTATACCGACATGAGGCACCCGGACTCCGTGACCTTCGTAGACAATGTCCGGGAGGACCTTGCCCGCCGCGACTTCACGATCAATGCAATGGCATGGCATCCGGAGCGCGGCCTTTTCGATCCCTTCCGCGGAAGGGAAGACCTTGCACATGGCCTCATCCGCGCCGTCGGCGACCCGAAGAGGCGCTTCTCCGAAGATGCGCTCAGGATCCTGCGTGCGGTGCGTTTTGCAGCACGCTTCGGCTTTGCGATAGAGCCCCAGACGCAGAAGGCGCTTGTGGCATGCGCATCCGAACTCAAGGAGATTGCGCAGGAGCGTCGCGGACAGGAGATCGCTGGCATCCTTGCTTCAGGCAGGACCTCCTGGGCGCTCATGGCAGAGCCAGAAGTCATGCGTGCCGCTGCGCCTGAGCTCGAGCAGCTCGATGAGGTCTCGTATGCGCGCACGGCAGCATGCCTTGCTGCCATGGAGGAGCTTTCAGGTGGCGTAGCAGCCTCGTCTCTCAGGTGGGCAGCTCTCTTCTCGGAGGCTGGCCCCAAGGGGACGAAGCGTGCGCTCAAGAGGATGGCAATAGGCATCGATGTGGCCCAGGAGGCAGCGGCCATCCTGAAGCTCGGAGCGCAGATTCTGGAAAGTATGGACAAGGAGCCTTGCTGGACAAGGCAGGAGAGCTACGGGCTTGCGGTCACGGCCGAGCGTGCCTGCGCCCATGAGGGGATAGCGCTGTCTCTCTGTGCGGCAGCCTATGCAGGGGCGCATCTTCTGGCTGAAGCAGCGCTTGGAGAAGTCGCACGAGACAGGGCAGAACAGATGCTTCAGGCAATCGACAGCATAAGGGCCGATATCAGAGGAATCGCAGGAGAGGGAGCGCCGCTGCGCGTGCAGGACCTTGCTGTCGGCGGTTCCGACCTTATGGATGAGCTTTCGGTCCCGGCAGGCCCCGAGCTCGGCAAGATCCTGAACGCGCTCTTCTCTCTTGTTGTCGCAGGCGCTCTCGAAAACAGACGGGAGGCGCTTCTCGCTGCAGCTCGGCATATGCAGCAATCTGCAGCAATGCATGATGAAGACAGGGATGAAAATAATTTAATGATCTAGATTATTCAATTAGGTACGCCTCATGTTTGTCGGGCGTGAGCATGAGCTTGCCGAGCTCGAACGGCTCTATGCAAAAGGCGGCTTTCAGATGGTCGTACTCTATGGAAGGAGCCGTGTCGGCAAGACTGCCCTGACGGCAGAGTCTGCAAAGGACAAGCCTGCGCTTGTCTTCACAGCAAAGATACAGAGCGATGCCCTGAACCTTGCCGACTTCTCGCGAAGCATCTATCGCTACTGTTCGGTCCCAGAAGACACGGGGTCGTTCCGCACTTGGGATGCTGCACTTGCATTCATTGCCCAGCAGGCGAAAGACACGCATCTTGTATTTGTCTTCGATGAATTCCCCTATGCCGCAAAGCGCAATGCAAGCCTCACCTCCACGTTTCAGATTGCTTGCGACCGGCTCTTTCCGAAGACCTGCATCTTCCTTATCCTTGCAGGCTCGAACAAGGCTTCACGGAAGAGAAGGTGCTCGGAGACACAGACGAAGACAGCCTCGGGGAGAAGAATCCGCTCTTCGGCCGCAGGACTGCCCAGATCCATCTCGGACCTTTCGGGTATCGGGATGCTGCGCTCATGCTCTCCGGGCTCTCCAGCACTGAGCTTGTCGAGTTCTATGCGGTCTATGGCGGCACGCCATGCCATCTCTCGATGATTGATGCGTCAGAGAGCCTGAAGACAAATGCAGAGCGGCTGTTCTTCAGAAAAGAGAGCCTGCTGTATGTGGAGCCGATGATGCTTCTTCGGCAGGAACTGCATGAGCCAGCCATCTACAGCTCCGTGCTTGATGCCATCGCTGCAGGTGCCAACAAGCCACAGGAGATTGCAGGCAGGATCGGCGAAGACCGAGGCTCTGTCGGCAGGTACCTGAAGACGCTTCAGTCCATGAGGTTCGTCGAGGAGAGGGAGCCATACGGCGAGCCCCGTGAAAAGTCACGCAAAGGCATCTACTGCATCTCGGAACCTGTCTTCTCCTTCTGGTATCGGTTCGTGCAGCTGGCTATGGATGCAATCGAGATGGATGCCGGAGAGCTCGAGACCCGTGAGCTTTTCGAAGGAAGTGGCATCCCTGCCTATGTCGGGCACTGGTTCGAGACAATCTGCCTTGAATGGACAATCGCTCAAGCCAAGAAGGGCGCGCTTCCGATTTGACCTGTCAGATTCGGAAGCTGGTGGGGAGCAGATCCCGTGAGGAAAGGACAGACCGATATCGATGTTGTGGCAGGCAGCAAGCGCCACCGCGAGCTCTTCGCCGGAGAATGCAAGTGGTGGAATTCGTTCGATGCGGGAAAAGCGACGCAGGAGCTTGTGCGGAGGACACAGCTCATATCGGGCTACGACACGGTTCGCTACGGTCTGTTCACGAAGGACCAGATTTCAGCGGGCTTTGCTGGGCGCTTGGTCCAGAGTGGACCTTCGTGGATGCAGAGAGGCTCTACGAAGAATGAGATGGCATCCCGCAGATTCAAATGGGCTAAGGAGGGAAATGGGCGGGCTGGCCTGTATTGAGGACAGAGGGAAGAAGACAAAAAGAAAAGCGCTCCGGAAACCGGAGCGCATCTCATTTGGTAGCCCGTAGCAGATTCGAACTGCTGATCTCCGCCTTGAGAGGGCGGCGTCCTAAACCGCTAGACGAACGGGCCATATGTAAGGCCAGCAAGTGGCCGAGGAAAATCTGGTAGCCCGTAGCAGATTCGAACTGCTGATCTCCGCCTTGAGAGGGCGGCGTCCTAAACCGCTAGACGAACGGGCCAGATGGCTGGGATAGAGAGAATCGAACTCCCATTGACGGAACCAGAATCCGCTGTCCTACCGTTAGACGATATCCCAAGAGGTCGTGCGTGCGCTTCATCGGCGCGAGAAAGAACTATACCGCAGAGGGTGGGGGTGCGCAACGACAATCTGCAAATTGCAGAAATTGGGGCTCACTGTACCGTTTCCACCACAATCTCGCCACAAGTCGTCTCCAGCTTTCTGGATTGGGCTTTGTCCATGGGGAATGGGCGCTGACGGGATGCATCCCCGCCAGAGCGTCCAGTGCCGGGTATGATAGTAAGGCGGAATTCGGAAGGTTGCACATGCAGAGCAGAAGGGATGCGGATGGCCAAGGCTGACGACACAAAGGCAGGCTCGGCCACGAAGGCTTCTGCCGGCACGGCGCCCAAGGCGGCTCCGCACGGGCACGCAGGACATCATTCCTCGAAGCCGAAGCTCAAGGTCTCGACAGGACATATCCAGGCAGAAGGAAACGAGGACCAGAAGGCAAGCGCGCGCAAGGGTGCGCTTTTTCTGGCCGGTGTCGTTGCCCTCTATATCGTCTATCTTGTCTTCTCGGGACAGATGGTCCAGTTCCTCGATGCGCTCTCGACGGTCGATACGCACTGGGTCTGGCTTGCCTGCCTCTGCTATGGCTTCTACTTCGCCTTCGGCGTCCTTGCCTACGTGATTGCTGTCTTTATCGACCATGACTCTCCCGTCGGCATCCGCGACCTCATGAGCGTCGAGGCATCGGGTGTCTTCTTCGGAAACCTCACGCCGATGATGGCAGGATCGGTCCCGTCGCAGATCGTGCGCCTCACGAAGACAGGACTCGATCCGGGCGAAGCTTCTGCTACCCAGTTCACCCGCTTCATCATGTTCCAGTTCGGTGTCGTGCTCTTTGCTGCCATCATGCTTGCCGCCAAGCTCGAGTTCTTCTTCGAGACCTACGGCGATATCGTGATCTTGAACCTCATTGTCTTCGGCGTGCACATGCTCGAGCTCATCGCGCTCTTCGTGATCTGCCTCTGCCCCCGCTTCGTTATGCGTGCGGGCATGGCAGCTATCCGCTTCTGCAAGCGCGTGGGAATCCTCAAGAAGCAGGAGGATGTCGACCACTGGACCGAGGTCGTGAACGTTCAGGTCATGCAGTTCTCCGATGCCTTCAAGACGGCAGCAAAGGACTGGCCCTCGATGCTCCTCACGCTTGCTGTGACAATGGCACAGCTTGCCAGCCTCTACATGATTCCGTGGTTCGTGCTCAATGCCTTCGGTGTCGAGGCGGACTTCCTCGACTGTCTGGCTGCTGGCTCCATGGTGCAGATGGTCTCCTCGGCTGTGCCGCTTCCGGGTGGTACCGGCGGTGCTGAGGGTGGCTTCTTCATGTTCTATGGAGGCCTCTTCGGTTCGTCTGCGACGGCAGGATACCTGATCTGGCGTCTCGTCACGTTCATCGCGCCCACGATCTTGGCAGCACCGCTCCTGAGCCTCAAGACCACGAACAGGACAAGAAGCATCTACCAGCGCTGGCAGGACCTCACGCATGGCGGGGGCAGGAGCGCCGGCGTCTCGATGTCTGGTACCACGATCAAGCAGCGCGTTGCCCAGGAGAAGCGCAGCGCCCAGAGAAAGAAGCATTAGCCAGAAAGGCTTTGTCATATGGCATTCGGAAAGAGCAGAAAGACGCAGGCGGCGTCGCAGCCTGGCAAGGACTCTGCCGAGAACAAGGGCCGTGCCTTCAAGGGCATGCTGTTCCTCGCAGGTGTCGTCCTCTTCTATGTCCTCGACCTCATCGTCACAGGGCAGATGGAGACCTTCCTGACGTCGCTCCATGAGCTCGAGACAAGCTGGATCGTTGCTGCGGTCATCTGCTATGTCCTCTACTACATCGCAGGCGTCGCAGCCTATGCGGTGGCAGTCTGGCTCGACCGCGACTCTCCTGTCGGCATCCGCGACCTCATGAGCGTCGAGGCCTCTGGCACGTTTTTCGGAAACCTCACGCCCGCTATGGTGGGCTCGGTCCCGGCGCAGATCCTGCGCCTCACGAACGCGGGCCTCGATGCCGGCGAGGCGACGGCAACGCAGCTGACCCGTGGCATCACGCAGCAGATCGCATCCGTGAGCTACTGTGCCGTCATCCTCTTCGTCGGCTTCGTGGCATTCCAGGCATCGTACGGCAACCTGATCTTCCTTGCCCTCATTGCCTGGGCCATTGGCCTCTTGAAGATTCTCGGCGAGCTTGCTGTCTGCTATTTCCCGAACCAGGTCATGCGCTTCGGCAATGCTGCCGTCAAATGGATCTCGAAGCGCGGCTGGCTCAAGGACTATGGCCGTGCCTATCATTTCGTAAACAACGAGGTGGGGGAGCTTTCTGATGCCTTCAGGCGTGCCACGAACAGCCGCCAGGGCATCCTTGTCACGCTGGTGATCAACTACATCCAGCTCACGCTGCTCTATCTGATTCCCTGGTTTGTCGCCAATGCCTTCGGCTGCAACCTGAATCCCATTGCCTCGATCGAGCTCTGCGCGCTTGTCCAGATGGTCGGTGCGGCCGTGCCGCTTCCGGGTGGCACGGGAGGCGTCGATGTGGCCTGGAACATCTTCCTGGGGCCGACCTTCGGCACGCTGACGACCGCTGGCTTCATCATGTGGCGTGCCGTCTCCTATATCGGCCCGATCTTCCTTGCAATCCCGCTTCTGAACCTGCATTCGGGCAGGAAGGAGCAGTCGCTCTACCAGAGGTGGAACAAGATTGCCTATGGTGCCGGCAAGAAGTCCAGGCACTGAATGGCCTGAGACAGAAAAAGGAAGGCGTCTGCATCGGGGCAGGCGCCTTCCTCCTTTCTCTGGCAGCGGGCTTCTGTCCTAGGCCCCGCAGGCCGTGCAGCCGGCGTGTGCAGAGGGCTCTGCGGCAAGGCCGCCCAAGGCTGTCTCCCTGAGCTCTGCGGGCAGGGCATGCCCCACCTTTGCCATTGCGTCCACGACCTCGTCGAAGGGAAGGGGAGGGCGTATGCCGGCATGTGCAAGCTGCGCTGCGCTCATGGCAGAAGCGACGCCGATAGCGTTCCTGAGCTGGCAGGGATACTCGACAAGTCCCTGCACCGGGTCGCAGACCAGGCCAAGAAGGTTGCCTATCGCAATCGAGGCAGCAGCCAGCGCCTCTTCCGGCGTGCCGCCGAGAAGCTCTGCGAGCGCTCCTGCTGCCATGGCGCTCGCGGTGCCGACCTCGGCTTGGCAGCCACCTTCTGCGCCCGCGACGCCGGCATCCTCTGCTATGAGGGCACCGATTGCGGCAGAGGTCCAGAGCGCGGAGGCCATGTCTTGCTCGGAACTCCCAAGCTCCTCTGCGGCGGCAAGGACGGCTCCCGGCACGACGCCCGAAGCACCTGCTGTCGGCGCGGCGACAATCACGCCCATAGCGCTCGACCGTTCAAGCACCGCCATAGCATAGGCCGTCGCCTTCGTGAGAGCAGAGCCGAGAAGGGCAGAGGAAGAGGCAGCCACCTCGGCTGCCTGGCCGAAGAGGAAGCCGCCGAGCGAGCGCACAGGGTGCTCGATCGTGTCGTGCGTCTCCTCCTTCATCGTGGCAAGGACCTTCTCCATCTCTTTGTCTGCAGCTTCCTGGCTCCCCAGAAGCTCTGCCTCGCGGGCGCGCATGATATCCGCTATGGAAGCATTGCGGGCGGAGCAGAGATCTTGCAGTTCGCGCCCGGATGCGAAATCGAGGGCAAGCGCCGTATCGGGGGAGACCGTGCTCGCTCCAGGGATGCTCACCGAGGAGGCAAAGATGATGTCAGGATGCTCCTGGCAGGTATCCACAAGCTCTTCGGGCACCGGCTCGTCCGTCTCGAAGACCGTATAGGCACGGCCTCCGCGTGACTGGCGAAACGTGCGCATCGTCGCGATATTGACCGAGGCCGAGGAGAGGGCACCGGTAAGCGCGGCGAGGACGCCGGGCCTGTCATAGTGGGAGACGAAAAGGGTCGGGTAGTCGCCGGTGATCTCGACATGCACGCCGTTGATCGAGGAGATGCGGATGCGGCCGCCGCCGATGGACTCTCCTGTGACCTCGAACGTGGAGCCGCTTGCGCAGAGCATCGAGATGGATGCCGTGTTCGGATGCGGCATCACGCCGTCGGGGCCCTCAACGATGGAGACCATGAGGTTGCGATCGCGCGCAATCTCGAGCGAGTCGCGGACGCGGACATCGTCGGGAAGCATGCCCAGAAGGCCTGCGACAAGCGCCTGGTCGGTGCCGTGGCCCTTGTGCGTGCGGGCAAACGAGTTGTAGCAGACGATGTCGGCACGCACGACCGGTGAGGGTGCCAAGGAGCGTGCGACGAGCGCGATCCTCAGGGCGCCTGCTGTATGGGAGGATGAAGGGCCGACCATGATGGGGCCAAGTATCTCGAAGGCAGAGGTATGCACAGATCCATTCCTCTCGAAACATTCTGGAAATAGGCATGCCCCATCGTGGCTCATTGAGATTGTCTTGGCAAGACAGGAACACAGGAATCGTGGATATTGGCAGGCATTCAGATAAGTTTCCTGCCTGAAACAGCAGAGCATCACAATGGATAAGGCATATCAAAAAGAGAAAGGATGCAGACATGGACAGGAGCATCTATACAGAGCGCAGGGAAGAGATCCTGCGCAGGATGGCAGAAGACGGCTTCGATGCCCTCGTCATTCCGGCAGGCGCAGACATCTCATACCTTACCGGCTTCACGGGCGAGGCAGGGGTCGCGGTTGTCGTGCTGTCTCCCGAAGGTTCGAGCTTCGTCACGGATTCCCGCTATACGACGCAGGTCGCCGAGGAGACGGAAGGCTATGAGTGCGTGCTCTGGCAGAAGGGGACGCACAGCTACTGCGAGAATGCGGGCATGGTGCTTGCAAAGCTGGCACCCAAGACCGTCGGCATCTACGGGGCAGACCTTACTTACAAGGACTTCCTCGGCATGCAGAGCCGCTACCCGCAAGGCGAATACAAGGAGGCTCCTGCCTACCTCACCGAGATGCGTGCGAAGAAGACGCCCGAGGAGCTCGATACGATCCGCGAGGCCTGCCGCATCTCCATGCTCTCGTTCTATGCCCTGCTTGACTCCATCCGTCCAGGCGTGACGGAGAAGGATGTCGCAGACGAGCTCGAGCATCAGTTCCGCAGCCATGGCGGCTCCGGCATGTGCTTCGACACGATTGTCGCTTCTGGCCCCGTCAATGGTGCCTGCCCGCATGCAAGCGTCTCCGACCGCGTGATCCAGAAGGGCGATTTCGTGACAATCGACTTCGGCACGCGCTACCACGGCTACTGCTCCGACATCACGCGCACGGTCGCTGTCGGCAAAGGCACTGACGCTGAGCTCTACCACATCTTCGATATCGTGACGGAGGCCAAGAAGGCAGGCCAGGAAGCCCTCCATGCAGGCCTTACCAGGAAGGAGCTCCACGAGGCGATCGAGGCGCCGATCAAGGCAGCAGGCTATGTGACGCCTCACGGCTTCGGCCACTCATTCGGCCTCGATATCCACGAGCTGCCGTTCATCAATGGAAACGACGAGACGCCGTATGAGGCGGGGACGATAACGACTATCGAGCCGGGCATCTATGTGCCGGGACTCGGTGGCGTTCGCCAGGAGGATGACTATCTCATCTGCGACGGTGGCTACGAGCGTCTGACCTTCATCACGGACCATCTGATCGAGCTGTAACGACAAGCTTTTCAGCGACAGAAAAGACCCCGCCGGCTCATCCGACGGGGTCTCTGCGCTTCATGCTATGAGCTGTGCTTACTGCGCGAGCGGAAGCGCATGGTCGATGCGGGCAAGTGCCATGTCCTTGCCCATGAGCTCAAGGGACTCTCCGAGCGGAGGGGAGACCATGTTGCCGCAGACGGCGACGCGGAGCGCTCCGTAGAACTTGCGCTTGTTCGTGCCAAGCTGCTCGGGCAGAGGCTCGAGCGAAGCGTCGATTGCTTCGGCCTTCCAGGAGTCGAGGGCGGCAAGGGCTGCACGGGCACCCTCGAGGTAGGACTTCGTATCCGGCTTCGCGATGTTCTTCTGGACGCTCTTCTCGTCGAGCGGAAGATCTTCTCCCTCATAGAGGAAGCGGCTCTTCTCCACGACATCAGGTGTCACGGTCGTGCGCGGCTTCAGGATCGAGGCAAGCAGCTCATACCAGGCCTCGTCGTGGAGCGGCTTCTCGCCCTCGAGGCCTGCCTTCTTGAGCTCCGGCAGGAGCACGGTCTCTGCGAACTCCGCATCGCTCATTGCCATAAGGTACGTCTGGTTGATGGAGTCGAGCTTCTTCGGGTCGAAGGTAGCGGGGTTCTTGCTCACATGCTCGAGCGAGAACGTCTTGGCAAGGACGTCCCTCGGCACGATCGTCGTCTCGCCGTCAGGAGACCAGCCCAGAAGCGCCAGATAGTTCACGAAGGCATCGGAGAGGTATCCCGCATCGCGGTACTCCTCGACCGACGTTGCGCCATGGCGCTTGGAGAGCTTCTTGCCGTCGGGACCCAGGATCATCGAGATATGGGCGAAGGTGGGAACCGGTGCTCCCAGGGCCTCGTAGACCATGATCTGGCGCGGCGTGTTCGACAGATGGTCGTCGCCCCTGATGACATGGGTGATGCCCATCATGGAGTCATCGACGACGGTCGCGAAGTTGTAGGTCGGCGTGCCATCGGAGCGGAAGATGATGAAGTCGTCGAGCTCCTTCGCATCGAACACGACATCTCCGTGCACGGCGTCGTGCACGACCACGTCTCCGCGGTCAAGAGGCACCTTGATGCGGATCGTGTGGGGCTCGCCGGCATTGACCCTGGCCTGTGCCTCTGCAGGGTCGATGTTCCTGCAGGTGCGCTGGTATCCCTGGAAGGGGTCCTTGCGCTCCTGTGCCTTGCGCTTGTCCTCTGCGAGCTTCTCGGGCGTGCAGAAGCAGTAGTAGGCGTTGCCGGACTTCACGAGATCCTCTGCAGCCTTGCGGTAGAGATCCATGCGGTCGGTCTGCTTGTAGGGGCCGAAGTCGCCGCCGACCTCGGGACCTTCGTCCCAGTCAAGCCCCAGCCACTTCATGGCGCGGAGGATAATCTGGGTGTTCTCCTCGGTGGAGCGGGTCGGATCGGTGTCGTCGATCCTCAGGATGAACGTGCCATGGTTGGCACGGGCGAAGGCCCAGTTGAAGATTGCGGTGCGGGCGCCGCCGACATGGAGCTTGCCGGTGGGCGAGGGCGCGAAGCGCACACGGACGGGACGGTCTTGATCTGCCACAGAATTGCCTCTCGACAGGGGCCCGATTGGGCCCATATGTACATGGTTAGCGCATTCAGTATAGACGCTAGAGATGCGTCTACATCAACTTCGTGCTTTCGAGCTTCTCCTCGAGCCAGTGGTTGAGATGTATCACCGGGCGCCTCAGGATGAGGCCCAGGAGGAGGGCAGGGATGATGAAGCAGGCAAGGCGCAGCATGCAGAACCAGTAGTCGTTCTGGTAGATGCCGGCTATGCAGGCGCGCATCGCATCCTCGCCGTGGACGAAGGGCAGGAACGGATAGAGCTTCTGGAAGACGCCCGGGAGCATCTCCTTCGGGAACGTGCCGCCCGAACCTGCAACCTGGATGACCATGAGGACAACGGCGATGGCCTTGCCGACGTCTCCGAACGAGGCCGTGAGTGCGTAGATGATGTTGATGAAGATGAAGGACTCGAGCCAGCCCGTAAGGAAGAAGAGCACGGGGTGCTGGCACTGCACGCCCAAGAACCAGAGGTCGCCGGCAATGACAAGGGTCGACTGGAAGAAGCCGATGATCAGGAAGAAGATGATGCGGCCGATGTAGGAGTCGGTCGGGCGGGCGCCGATCTTCTTCAGGAACCGGTCGGAAGGCGCAGTCTTCACAAGGGCGCAGAGCACGACGCCGCCGATCCAGATGGCCAGGGTGGAATAGAACGGTGCCATGGCGGAGCCGTTGTTTGCAACGGCGAAGACGGCTGTGCGGTCCATGGAGACCGGCGTCGAGATGAAGCTTGCGAGGTCTTCGGTGTTGGCGGAAAGGATGGTCCTCAGCTGGTCGAGGTCGCCCGAATCGAGGGCATCCTGGATCTGCGTATGGATATCGCCGAGCTTGGCTGCTGCGCCGTCGAGCTGGTCTGCGGCATCGAGAAGCGAGCCCTGCACATCGCCCATGCTCTTGGAGGCGGTGGCTGCCGTGTCCTTGAGGGAGGAGCTCACATTGTCGAGCTGCGTCTTCATTGCGTCAGCCTTGGAGGCGGCATCCTGAAGCGAGCTGTTCATGTCCGAAAGCGATGAGCGCAGACCCTGCTCGTAGTCGGAGGAGATGTTTGTGATGCTCGTCTTCGCCTGGTCCACAAGACCGTCGAGCGTCGTTCTCGCGTCGGAGGCAGAAGACTGGGTGTTCTGGATATCGGAGATGGCCTTCGCAAGCCCGTCGTCGAGCTGCTTGGCATCATCCAGAGCCTGCTTGACCTTTGCGTTCAGACCCTCGATCTCGACCGTGTAGCTGTTCACAATCTCCCACTCGGAGCTGCCGATCTCGAACTGGTCGCGGTATTCCTTCGTGATTGCGTCGGTGCCATTCATCGAGTCATAGAGGTCCTGTAGCTTTGCAACGCGGGAGTCGACTGTGCCCTTTGCCTGCGTAAGGGCATCGACAAGCTGGTCCGTGTGCCCAGCTGCGGCATCGAAGGCCTCATCGAGTGCGCTCTTCACATTGTCGAAGTCGGAGGCGGAGTTTGCGAACGAGTCGTTGATGGAAGACGTCGCTCCGTCGAGTGCATCGGAGAGGCTTTGGACGCCGTCTGTGCCAGAGCGGAGCATGCCTGAAGCATCGAGTGCCGAGGAGAGGGTGCCCGAGCCATTGGAGTCGAGCTGGTCCAGAAGCTGGGAGGCAGAGCCTGCGATGGCAGCATAGGAGCGGAGGTTTCCGGATGTGACGCTCAGGCGCTTCTGCGTCTGTGCCAGGGCAGAATCGAGCTGCGTTGCCAGCGTCCGGACATCGTCCGAATTGAGGTAGTTTCCTACCTGGTCGAGGACGCCTGCAGCTGCGCTTGTGAGCGAGCTGGCAAATGACTGGTTGATGTCCTTCTGCACGGCAGCAGATGCCTTGTCCGTGACGATGGCGGCAATAGCGTTGGCCTTCTCGTTCTGGTAGAAGTAGACCTCCGGCTTGTCTGTGCTGTCGGCGAAGTAGGTGAGCATGCGCTCTGAGAAGTCGGCAGGAATGACGACAGCAGCATAGTAGGTGCCGCTCTTCACGCCTTCGACAGCCTCGTCCTCTGAGTCGACAATCGTGTAGCCGATGCTCTTCGAGGCTTTGAGCTCGCTTTCCGTGCGCTCGCCGAGATTCACATCGACTGGGATGAGATCGCTTGTGTAGCCTTCGTCGAGGTTCACGACGGCGACCTTGAGGTTGGCCGTGTTCTTGTAGGGGTCCCACGAACCCCAGATGTTGAACCAGGCATAGAAGCTGGGGATGACGATCATGCCGACACAGACGACGAGGGAGATCACGTTCTTGAACACGTTATGCGCATCA
Organism: uncultured Olsenella sp.; assembly: GCA_900314535.1. Lineage (GTDB taxonomy): Bacteria > Actinomycetota > Coriobacteriia > Coriobacteriales > Atopobiaceae > Olsenella_L > Olsenella_L kribbiana. Next base: position 13,231 of record OMVT01000030.1, read on the forward strand.
TAGGCTGCGACCTTCAGGAACCTAGGCACGGCGATCATCTCCCTTCGTGTGCGAGGAGGGCAGGTGCATGGTGATGGTCTGCTCGACCTCGATTGGCCTTTCTGTGTTCTTGGCGGCATCTGCCTTCCTGGCTGCCTCTGCGCGTTCATGCACGAGCTTCCTGAGCTTCGCTCTCGGCATGATCAGCGTGCGGCCGCGCTCGAGGATGCTCGTCTTGTCCGTATCGTCGGCGACGCCGCGTTGGACATCGAGGCCATGCGTGCCGATGTTGCGGGAGAGCTTCAGGCTCTCGATCGGCGAGAACGTGAACAACTCCTGCTTCAGGTTGTCGTCGAGGAGCTGGTAGAGCTCTTCGCTTGACATGTTCGCGATGCGGGTCTTCTCGGAGACGCGGCTGTGCAGGTACTCGACGACGATGAGATAGGTGCACACGACGATGAGCGAGATGATCCAGCAGGTGATCGTGATCATGCGGAAGGGCAGGATGAACATGAGGGCCAGAAGGACGAGCGGCACCCAGAGCAGCGCGAGGAAGCCGCGCTTGATATAGGTCGGGTAGCGGAGCTCGAAGTTCGCGACACGCTCGCCGAAGACCTTGCGGTATTCCTTCGAGTTGCCGAGTGCCTTGATGATCGTGGAGAGGCGGAAGTGGACCTCGGGCAGGCCATCGCGCTCGGTGACCATGAGGTCGGTCTCGGCAAGCTTGCGGTCGAAGAGGGCGTTGATGTTGAGAAGGTGGCGCCTGAGCCCCACGCCGATGACAAGGGAGGGGATGACATAGAGGAGAAGGATGAAGATGTCGTAGGCGAAGTATCCGTCGTAGAAGCCGGCTATGGCTTCGCGCATCGCATTGATGCCATACGTGAAGGGAAGCCAGGGGTTAAGGGCCTGGAAGAAGCCGGGCATCATCTGGATCGGGTAGGTGCCCGAAGAGCCGGGGATCTGCACGACGATGAGAAGGACGCCGATGGCCTTGCCGATGTGCTTGAAGGCAATCGAGAGCGCATAGATGATGCTGACATAGACGAAGGATTCGACGAGGCCTGCGAAGACGAAGGCCACGGGCGAGAGGCACTGGATGCCGAGGCAGAGGTCTCCTATGCAGCAGCAGAGCGCCTGGACGATGCCGAGAAGGTTCAGCAGGAGCCAGCGGCCGAAGTAGCCCTGCCAGGGCTTGAAGTCACCGATCCCCTCATGGTCGACCTCGAGCTTGTAGATGGCAACGAGGACGAAGCCGCCGACCCAGAGCGCGAGGTTCGTATAGAACGGCGTGACGCCGGATCCGTAGTTCATGACGGGGTAGATGGGCTCATCGACGATGTTCACAGGGGAGCCGAGATAGTCGCCGAGGCTTTCCGGGTCGATGTCCATGAGCTTCGAGAGCTGCTCCACGATATCGGCGGAGGCAATCGTGTCGATGCCTCCCGCAAGGACGCCGAGGTCGCTCTTGGCCGTGGCGACAGAGTCCTTCGTGCTGTCGAGGACCGAGGTCGTCTGGTCAAGCGTCGTCTCGAGCTGCTGGAGCTGGGCGGTTGTCTGGTCGACAATCGGCGTCACGGCGTCGAGCGTCGAGGCAAGCTGGTTGCCGACATCGGAGAACGAGTCGAGCGCAGAGTCGAGTGCCGGCATCGTCTGGGACTGGAGGTCTGAGTTGAGGTTCTGGAGCCCTGTCGCGGAATCCTGGATGGCGGTGTTCACGGATGAGGAGAGGTCCGTTGCAATCACCGTGTCGTTCTTGATGGAGTCGGAGAGGTCCTGGAGCTTCTGGATGCGGGCGGCCTGGTCGTCGACGAGCGTCTGGAGCTTGTCGATCTGGGCATCGAGCTTTGCGAGGACCTGGTCCCTGATGTCTGAGGTCACGCTGTCAGGAAGCGAGAGCGCCGCAATCCTGTCGCGGATGGACTTCACGCGGTTCAGCACGGACTGCGTCTGGGTGTTTGCATCCTCGAGGACAGAGAGCGCGTTGTCGACCTTACCCTGCGCACGCTCGATGCCGGCTGCGGCATCGGCGATGGAGACATTCGCATTCGTCGAGAGGGAAGAGATCGTGCCGGCACCATTCAAGAGCGAGTTTCCGAGCTGCTGGTTCAAGGTGCGGGCCTGAGAGCGGGTATCGGTCAGGGTGCCGAGTGCAGATCTCAGAGACGTGGCGGCATCGGCTGCTCCCGAGTCGGCGTCTGCGAGCATGGAAGCGGCAGAGTCGAGCGCATCCTTCGAGGTGCCGATCGTCGTCTGGGCATCTGTCAGGTCCTGGTCGAGCCCGTCAAGAAGCCCCTGCGCATCGCGGACGTCCTGCGCGACGGTATGGGAGCCGTCGACGACCGTATCCTTCGCATTGCCTGCGGCATCAGCGATCTTCTCTCCGACGACCTTGCCGACCGTCTCGACGAAGGTCGCATCGATCTGGGTCTCGATCGTCGAGGCGCCGGTATCGGTCACCTTCGGGGCGACTGCATTGGCCTTCTCGTTTGCGTAGTACTGGATGTGCGCCTTGTCGGTCTTTCCGTCAAGGACACCTGCGAGCGTGCTCGTGAAGTCTGAAGGGATGACGATGGCAGCATAGTAGGTGCCGGACTTCACGCCGTCCATCGCTGTGTCCTCATCGACGAACTTCCAGCCGAGCTGGGTGTTCTCTCTGAGCTCGTCCACGACCATATCTCCTGCATCGATGTGGCCCATGCCGGAGATGTCGGCGCCGGCATCCTCATTGACGATAGCGATTGCAATGTCGCTCGTGTTCTTGTAGGGATCCCAGTTGGCGATGATGTTGAACCATGCATAGAGCGAAGGCAGGACGCAGACACCGAGTGCCACGATGACGGCAGCAGGGTTATGAATGAGCCGCTTGAGATCACGGAAGAAGATGGCGAAAACGGTCTTCAAGAGGGCCTCCAGTGATTTCGGTACCTCACTTGCAGGAAAGATTCAAAAAAGTACACGCTACACTATTGCACAAAAGCGCCTGTTCCTATCACCCTTTTTGAAATACGGTCAAAAATATCCGTCTATGGTGCTACACTTTACGCAAATTGCATGCCCGCCTAAGCGGGAAGAAAGGACCTTACGAATGGCAGAAGCAGGCGAACAGTCGAAGCATGATGCAGTATCTGCTACGGCTACAGCAGCGATAGAGGTCCACGAAGCGATCCAGAAGAAGCTGCAGTCACAGAAGAAGCAGCTGAAGACCGCAGGCTCGCGCATGAAGACACGCAAGAGCACCAGGACGCGCCAACGCATCATCGATGCCGCCAAGGAGATCATCGACGAGAAGGGCACGACGAGCTTCCAGATGAGCGAAGTCGCCGCGCGCTGCAACATGTCGAAGGGCGCCCTCTACTATTACTTCAAGGACCGCTCGCAGATCGTCTCCATCGTGAACGAAGAGATCGGCCAGGGCATCATCTCCGCTGTTGAAGACATCAGCTCGCATGAATCGTCTGCCGTCGATGCGCTGCAGGACATCTGCGAGTCCTTCGCAATTGCGCTCTCCGGCAACCGTGCAGGCTTCGGAGCGCTTTTGGGCGAGTTCATGCACCGTGGCTATGACTCTGTCAACGGCCTGGATAATCGGTACGGCAAGCTTGCGGCGCTGACCGAATCTCTGATCGAGCGTGGCAAGAAGGAAGGGGCGGTCGATCCCGAGGTCAATACATCGCTTGTCGCGAACAGCCTGATCGGCATGTTCATGTTCGCCGCCGCTTCCTATCTTGGCCAGGAGGATCTCATGGATACATCTGAGTTCTCGAGCCAGCTCATGGGCATCGTGCTCGAAGGCATCGGCACCAAGCAGGGGGTCCAGAACGCCTGACAGGATCTTTGCTGAGATTTTTTGAATATCATTCAAAAAAGACCGCTCTGACTATTTACAGCACTGCGAAAGTGGCATATCGTACGTGCCAGCTCGTCAAGAGGCATTCGAAAGGATGCACAGAGCCGAGGGACCGAGCCCTATGACGCTCCGGCAACCCGCCCGCAAGGGAAGGGTGCCAATTCTCGGCAGGCTCAAAGGCCTGGAAGACGGGGGCATACGTGTCTTGTGCACAGAGTCCCTGGGTAAGGTACAGGGGCTCTGTTTTTATGAGCGCCTGTGCGAAGACGTTCAGAGAAGGTTGGTTATGTCTCACAAGAACTACCTCTTCACCTCGGAATCAGTGACCGAGGGCCATCCTGACAAGATGTGCGACCAGATCTCCGACGCAATCGTCGATGCCATCTTCGCGAAGGAGGCAAAGCTCCAGGAGCAGGGCTACGTCGACTCCGACGGCCAGGCTGCCAATGTCGACAACGTCCGCTGCGCCATCGAGACCTTCACGACGACCGGCACCATCGTCGTCATGGGCGAGGTCCGCACCGAGGCCTACGTCGACGTGCAGAAGATCGTCCGCGACACGGTAGCCAAGATCGGCTACACGCGCGCCAAGTATGGCTTTGACGCCGAGACCTGCGGTGTCATGAACCTCATCCACTCCCAGTCCCCGGATATCGCCCAGGGCGTCGATGGCACGTTCGCACGCGCCAATGACCAGGATGAGATCGACAAGATCGGTGCTGGCGACCAGGGCATGATGTTCGGCTACGCCTCTGACGAGACCGACGTGCTCATGCCGATGCCGATCTACCTTGCACAGCGTCTCGCGGAGAAGCTTGCCGAGGTCAGGAAGGCCGGCTCCCTCACGTATCTGCGCCCGGATGGCAAGACGCAGGTGACCGTGCGCTACGAGGACGACAAGCCGGTCGAGGTCACGGCCATCGTCGTCTCCACGCAGCATGCCGCTGACGTGAAGCTCGCACAGGTCCGCGAGGACATGATCGAGTTCGTGATTCGCCCGGTCCTCGACGAGGTCGGCATCAAGTGGGAAGCCGCCAAGATCTATGTGAACCCGACCGGACGCTTCGTCGTCGGCGGTCCTATGGGCGACACCGGCCTGACTGGCCGCAAGATCATCGTCGACACCTACGGCGGCATGGGCCGTCACGGCGGCGGCGCCTTCTCTGGCAAGGACCCCACCAAGGTCGACCGTTCTGCTGCCTACGCTGCACGCTGGGTTGCCAAGAACATCGTCGCTGCGGGCCTTGCCCACAAGTGCGAGATCCAGCTTGCCTACGCAATCGGCGTTCCCCAGCCGCTCTCCATCATGGTCGATACCTTCGGTACCGGCTCTGTGGACGATGAGGTGCTCGCACGCGCTGTCGAGAAGGTTTTCGACCTTCGTCCGGGCGCCATCATCCGCGACCTCAAGCTCCGTCGTCCGATCTACCAGAAGACCGCAGCCTATGGCCACTTCGGCCGCAAGGACCCGGACTTCACGTGGGAGGCAACGAACCGCACGGACGAGCTCAAGGCAGCTGTCGCAGAGCTTGCATAGCAGCATCTGATATCTGTCAGAGCGAAGGAGCCAGGGGAGTGCATCCCCTGGCTCCTTTCTTATGACGCGCATCCAGCCGTGTGCCTTTTGCTGTTCCAGCTATTCAGCGATTGTCGTAATGTGACTGACATTGAGCGATTTCAAGGTCTATGCCAACGATTCGATATGCAAGCCGGTTCTTGCTGTCAATACGGCGAGACCACCATCCAGAGAGATCTCCACGCAGCTGCTCTGGCTTGCCGATCCCTTGCGCACATCCGTTTCGTTCAATGTCCTTGACAAGGGCATTGATGCGCTTCAGCGTCTTCTTGTCCTGCGTTTCCCAGCCAACGTAGTCTTCCCAAGCCTCTGGTGCCCAGACCTTATTCAGCTTCATCGGGCTCCTTCAGGTCATGTGGCTGACCGCGGCCAGCATCGAGCGATGCAATGGAGGCCCTGAGATGGGCCATGTTCTCATCCGAATAGAACGGGTCTACAGATACTTCGAAGGGTATGCGGTGCTCCCTCGCAACCTTCTTTGCATAGATCACGAATGCTGTCGTCATGCTCATGCCAAGCTCCCGGCAGGTTTCTTCCATGCCGCGCTTCGTTTCGGCATCCATACGGATGTTAACCATCGTAGAACCAGCCATTATGTCCCCTTTCCCTATAATGTATATAATATGACTATACAATAGCTATATACCCATAGCTTTCATCTCCTTGGCGGGATAGGGCAGCAGATCTTGGGAGTACTTCCAGACAGCCTCAATGAAGCCGATTCCGTTCGCTCTGCACTCCGGGCAAACACCTTTGCTGATGAGGGCCAAAAAGCTGTCGGAAGGGAACCTTCCTGGCAAAGTGCATTGATTGTCTGCGGAGCAAAGAAGTCAGGAAAGCGGAGTGCATCCGCTGGCTCCCTCTTCGCTGAGATAAGATGGAGCACAAAAGGGCCATCTAGCTTATACGGTACGATGCCTTGAAGGGGAGATATCCATGAGCCTTGCGATTGCATGGGTGGGCTATATGCTTGTGGCTGCCATCATCATCGGTATCGTTCTTGCAATCATCGGCAAGGCCAAAAGGCCGCATCGTCCCGTGCCGCGAGCGTCCGGAAAGAATCCGGATGCAGACGAGGCGCTCCGGCAGATGATGCTCGACGATATCGCTGCGCATCAGGAAGGGCCAGACGGCGGGAAGAGCTAGCCTCGCAGAATGTGCTGGCTCCATGTTCCGGCGTGCTGCAAGATTGCCTGCTATGAGACAATGGGGCTGAGATGCGCCGGAGACGTTTGAAAGGCAGATATATCCATGTGGTTTGCTGATGTAGCACTCGATATCCCGACAAGGGCGCTCGATGGCTGCTTCAGCTATGCCGTGCCGCCTGAGGTTGCGGCCTCCTTCGGAGAAGATCCTGATGCGGTGAGATCGGGCCTTGTCGGCATGACTGTCCTCGTCCCGTTCTCGGGCAGGAAGGCCATAGGCTACATCCTGGGTGCCTCTGAAGAACCGCCGCGTGGCCTTGATGCCGGCAAGCTCAAGATGTTCGAGCAGGTGCTGGCGCCTTCTGCCTTCGATGAGGTGTCGGCGGGGCTCATCCGCTGGATCAAGGAGGGCTATGCCTCGACCCTGGCCGATGCGGTGCATCCGTTCCTGGCGCCAGGACAGGCCGTGCGCGTCAGGAAGAACGATCAGACGGGCCATTGGGAGCTCATCCAGCATGCTGCAGGGCCGCGCGATGTGCGCTGGGCAGAGCTTGCACCGGATGCCGCCGTCTTCGTGCCGCGTGCCAATGCCTCGAAGCAGAAAGGGGTCCTGAAAGCCCTCTCTGAAGGTCCCTGCCGTGTCGCCGAGCTCGAGGCGCTCCTGCCGGGAGCCTCTTCTGCCATCCGCACGCTTGCCTCAAAAGGTGTTGTCCGCATCTTCCAGGAGCGTGAGCTCAGAGAGCTTGAGGAGACGACGCTCTCCTCTGCCTCGGCCAGGCGGCCCGAGCATCTGACAGAAGGGCAGAAGAAAGCCCTTTCTGCCATCGCAGCAGCTCAGGCCAAGGGTGCAGGAGATGTTGTCCTCATCGACGGCGTCACAGGTTCGGGCAAGACCGAGGTCTATCTCGAGGCCATCGAGAAGACGCTCGCAGAGGGGCATTCTGCCATCGTCCTTGTGCCTGAGATCTCGCTCACGGCACAGACCGTGGGACGCTTCCGTTCCCGCTTCGGCGACAAGGTGGCAGTCCTCCATTCGCGGCTCTCGCAGGGAGAGCGATACGACCAATGGGACCTTGCCCGGAAAGGGATTGCACAGGTCGTTGTCGGTGCCCGCTCAGCGCTCTTCGCCCCAGTCCATGATCTGGGCCTTCTCATCATCGACGAGGAGCACGAGGCTTCCTACAAGCAGGATTCGGCTCCGCGCTACCATGCCCGCGAGGTCGCCGCAGAGCTTGCGAAGAGAAGGGGAGCGGCGCTCGTCCTGGGCTCTGCCACGCCTTCGCTCGAGAGCCTCTGGCGCTGCCGGGAAGGAAGCTTCCGCGGAGCCCAGTGGACAAGGGTCGAGATGCCGGAGCGCCCGGGCATAGCAGAACTTCCGGCTGTCCAGATCGTCGATATGGCAAGCCAGTTCTCGCACGGAAACAAGTCGATCTTCTCCGAGCCTCTCCAGGAGGCGCTCAATCAGGTCGTAGAGAAGAAGCAGAAGGCAGTCCTTCTTCTGAATCGCCGCGGCTTTGCGAACTTCCTCATGTGCCGCGAGTGCGGCTGTGTGCCGGAGTGTCCGCACTGCGCGACGGCGCTTACCTACCACGAGCGGACGCATTCGCTCATGTGCCACAGCTGCGGCAGGAGCTGGCCCATCAAGGCCTATCCCGACCCGACAACGCGCTGCCCGAACTGCGGATCGCGCTATCTTGCACAGTTCGGTGTCGGGACGCAGCGTGTCGAAGACGAGCTCAAAGCGCTTCTTCCGGACAATGTCACCGTCGTGCGGATGGATGCCGACACGACGAAGGCCAAAGGAGCGCATGAGGCGCTCCTGGAGGAGTTCGACAATGCGGAATGTGCCGTGCTTGTGGGAACCCAGATGATTGCAAAGGGGCTGGACTTCCCCGAGGTCACCCTCGCTGCTGTCATCAATGCGGATACGACCCTGAAGCTGCCGGACTTCCGTGCAGCCGAGCGCACCTACGACCTCCTTGAGCAGGTGGCAGGACGTGCTGGCAGAGGCGAGGATCCCGGAAAGGTCATCATCCAGACCTACTGGGCAACGCATCCTGCCATCGAGGCAGTGCGTACCCACGACAAGGAGACCTTTGTCGAGTGCGAGCTCGAGGCACGTTCCGAGGCCCACTATCCGCCATTCTCAAGGCTCTCGAACATCGTGCTCTGGGGCAAGGATGCCCGCCAGGTGCGCGAGCTCAGCATCGAGTGCGCCGAAGCGGTGAGGAAGAAGATCGGATCTCGATCGGGCTGGGAGGTGCTCGGCCCTGCCGACTGCGTGAAGGCAAAGGTCGAGGACCGCTTCCGCCGCCATGTGCTCGTGAAGTCGCCGGTCGAGGCAGATGTCGGAAGGCTTCTCGCAGATGCCGTAGCCAGCTTGCGGAAACCGCATGGAGTCAGCCTTGCTATCGATATCGATGCCTATGACCTCATCTGAGAGCTGGGTACTATAGAGGATTGTAAAGACAAGCCGGAGCAGCAGCTGCTGCTCCCGACCATAAGGAGAATCATGGCTAGCAAGAAGCAAGAGGAGCTGCTCGAAGATATCGTGCTCTCGCCCGACCCAAGGCTCGAGGAGGAGTGCGCACCGCTCACGGAAGAGGAGATCGTGAGCCCTGAGACGAAGAAGCTTGCCGAGCGCATGCTCGACGACATGTACGCTGCAGATGGCTGCGGCCTTGCCGGTCCCCAGATCGGCGTCATGAAGCAGATCGTCGTGATCGATGTCGACTATGTCGGCAAGAAGAGGAACCCCTACGTCCTTCTCAATCCCAAGGTCATCACGGCCGATGGCCCGATGAGGAGCTACAGCGAAGGATGTCTCTCCTTCCCGGGCATCTCGGTCGATGTGGAGCGTCCGTCCCATGTGATCGTCCATGCCTACAACCTCGACGGCGAGCTCATGCAGTACGAGGCAGAAGGAGACCTTCTTGCCGTGTGCCTGCAGCATGAGATTGACCATGTCCACGGCATCACGATGGTCGACCATCTCTCGCCGATGAAGAAGGTCAAGGCCCTTCGTGCCTACAACGAGGCATTGGCCAATGGCGCCCGTCCGGGCGATGTGGCGGAGTGATCGGCATGCGCATCATCTTCATGGGCACCCCCGATTTCGCGGTGCCATCGCTTGCGGCCCTCAATGAGGCGTTCGACGTCGTCGAGGTCGTGACAAGGCCTGATGCTGTGCGCTCGCGCGGCAAGAAGCTGGAGCCCTCTGCTGTGAAGGCAGAGGCTGCACAGCTCGGCCTCCCGGTCCTTGAGGCCAAGCGGATGACAGAAGAGACCATTGAGCACTTCAGGTCCCTTTCCCCTGACATCATCGTCGTCGCTGCTTTCGGCTGCATCCTGCCGGATGCCGTGCTCACGCTTGCACCTCTCGGATGCATCAATGTACATGCATCGCTTTTGCCGCGCTGGCGTGGCGCTGCCCCGATCCAGCGTGCGATCCTGGCAGGGGACGAGCGTGCGGGCATCTCGATCATGAAGCTCGTGCACGACCTCGATGCAGGCGACTATTGCCGCCAGGCATCCGTGCCCGTGGGCACGATGGGCGACATGGAGCTCACGCAGGCCCTTGGCGAGCTTGGCGCGAGAGAGCTCGTGCCTGCCCTCAAGGAAATCGAGGCGGGGACTGCTCAGTGGACGAAGCAGGACGAGAGCCTTGTGACGTTCGCCCCGAAGGTCACGAAGGCAGAGATGCGTCTCGATCCGGCAGACTCTGCTGCCCAGAACCTCCACCGCGTCCAGGCCTCGAGCGATGCAGCGCCGGCACGTCTCACAGTGTCCGGCAAGGGTCTGCGCATCATGAAGGCAGAGCCGGCGGATGCTCCTGTGGCTCAGGGCAAGGTGAAGGTTGCCGGCGGCAAGGTGCTCTTCGGCTGCGCCGAGGGTGCCTTTGCAGCGCTCTCCGTGAAGCCTGATGGCAAGCGCGAGATGGAAGCCTCTGCCTGGGCACGTGGCCAGCATGCAGATGAGCTCACCTGGGAGCATCTCTCGTGACAGGAAGGAAGACGAAGCTCTCTCGTGCCCGTGCAGCAGCGCTCTCGCTTGTCTCTGAGCAGAGGAGGCGCTCTGCACGCCTGCGCGACCTCATGCGCACCTCTCCTGTGCTCGAGAAGCTCTCGCCTGAGGACCGGGCGCTCGCTTCGAGGCTGGCGCTTGGCTGCGTCCAGACAAGAGGCACGCTCGATGCTGCCATCTCTTCGCATCTCTCCCGCAAAGGGCATCTCGAGCCCAAGGTGAAAGATGCCCTGGCGCTTTCTGCCTTCGAGCTCCTGTTCATGAAGACGCCGGCTGCCGTTGCCGTGAGCCAGGGCGTCGAGCTTGTGCGCTCCCAGAGCCCCAAGGCAGCAGGGCTTGCCAATGCGGTCCTCCACCGCATCCTCGAAGAGGATGTGCCCGCCTGCCACGAGGCACAGGCAAAGATCAAGGACTCGTCAGATGCCGCAACGGCAGACGACCTCGCCTTGGCCACAGGGCAGCAGCGGTGGCTCTGCGAGAGGATGGTCGCTTCTGTCGGCAAGTCTTCGGCAGTTCAGGCGCTTTTGGCACTTGCTGAGCCGGCGCCTGTCTATGTGGCGGCAAACCTCGGTGCGACCGACGCATCTGCATTCGAAGGAAAGCTCGAAGAGGCAGGACTTGCACCTGAGAAAGACAGCCTCCCGAGAAGCTTCAGCCTCAGGCGTCCACAGAAGCTCTTTTCCTCGGGGCTTGTTGGTGCGGTCAAAGCCGTGCCGGCAGATCTTTCGGCCCAGGAGGTTGCCCTCATCGCGGCGCCGCGTCCAGGCGAGAGCATGCTCGAGATCGGACAGGGAAGAGGCACGAAGACGCTCCTTCTGCTCTCGGCACAGAAGATGCTGGCAGAACGCGAGGGCATGAAGGCAGACAAGGCGCGCTACGTCGCGCTCGATTCTGAGGAATTCAAGACGAAGCTTGCCCAGGAACGCCTTGCCAAGGGCGGCTGGGATGGACGCGTGAGCTGTATCGCGTTCGATGGGACAAAACTCGGCGAGGAAAGGAATCTCCCGCAGGAGCTGTCCGGCACATTCGACGCGGTCTTCGTCGATGCACCGTGCTCAGGCACAGGTACCCTCCGCCGCCATCCCGAGATCTCCTGGTCGCTCGAGCCTTCAGCCGTTGATGCGGAGAGTGCAGAAGGGCTGCCGCAGCTCCAGCTCGCGCTTCTTGCGGCTGCGGCAGCCAGGGTCGCGCCCCATGGCAGGCTCGTCTATGCGACCTGCTCGGTGCTCCGCGAAGAGGACGAGGATATCGTCTCGCGCTTCCTCAGCTGCGAGGCAGGTGCAGGCTTTGTGGTCGAGGATGTGCGCAAGGCCCCGGCATTGGTGCTCTGGCCTGAAGCGCAGGATGCGCTTCCCGTCACCGACGAGGGCTTCTTCAGATCGAGCCCTCTGCTCGGAGGGCCCGACGGGCACTTCTGCTGCGTCCTCAGGAGGAAGTAGCAAAGAGCAAGGAATCAAACGGATATGCCTCCCGCATCCAGCAATGGAAGCGGGAGGCATAGACGCATTGAGGCAAAGAAAAAGCACGGCATCTGCCGTGCTCCATCTTCATTTATGACAGAGTCGAACTACTTCTTGTCTCTCTGGTCGGTGTTGTAGAAGCCTGAGCCTTTGAAGTTGATGCCGTACGGCTCGAAGACCTGCTGTGCCTCATGGCCGCACTTCGGGCAGCTTACCTTCGGATGGGCGGACATGGGATGCTCCACCTCGAACGTCGTGCCGCATGCCGGACATTTATAATCATAGCGAGCCATCTGTATGCCTCCGTCGTATTCAGATATAGGATGCAGGATGTACCTGCACACGAGCCAGCAGGATTAACTGTACCCAATAGCTGGCATTTGTGCCACCAAGACACGTAATGCCCAAGACTGGACGGATGGCGGGAAGGATACGCGTGAAGGCATTGATCGTCGGAGGGTCACCCGAACCCTCGAGCACAGAGCTTGTAGCAGAGCTTGCCCA
>OMVT01000045.1 GCA_900314535.1 uncultured Olsenella sp.
GGCGCCATGATTCCGGGCCCTGGCCCCGCCCATCCCATCGGAAAACCATCACCCGAAAGGCCTTGGGGCGGGATGGGCCCATTAATCATCGTTTCCCTATGGCACGCATCCTCCGCGCTACGCTCTGGCACATCCCGACTTCACGCTCGGCGAGCTCATGCTCATGGTCGATGCAATCGAATCCTGCCGTGCCATCACGGAGCGGCAGGCCAGAAACCTCGTTGCAAGCATCAAGACGCTTGCAAACAGCTATGAGCAGGAGAAGCTCGACAGACGGATCCACGTCGTGGGACGCATCAAGTCGCAGAACAGGAGCGTCTTTGGAAACATCGACCAGATCCATGAAGCGCTGAGAGAGAGGCGGCAGATCTCGTTTCCCTATTTCCACCTCGATGCGACAGGCACACCGAGAGCTGTCCACAACGGCAAGCGCTATGTCGTGACGCCGCTCGATATCGTCTACGACGAGGGCTTCTACTATCTGAGCGCCTGGGAGGAAGCACGGCAGGATATCGCAGAGTTCAGATGCGACCGCATGGGCCCCGTACGGATCGAGGATGCCCCTGCAGATGAGAACGAGACGATAGCCTCCTGGCACTATGCAGAAAGTGCCTATGAGGCATTCGGACGCTTCAAGGGAAGGAAGGCGGACGCCTTGCTTGCCGTACGTGATGGCAAGACCGAGATCGTGCGCGACAGTTTCGGGATATCGGCCACATTCGAGCCGGCAGGAGATGGCTGGGTCCTGGCCCATGTGAAGGTCTTCGAATCAGACCAGTTCTTCGGCTGGATAGCCGGCATGGGCGGCATGGTGAAGATTGCAGGACCATCCTGGCTCAGAGAGGATTGGCGTGCCTTCCTCGAGAGGCTTCTTGCCGAGACAGAAGAAGAGGGAGGAAGCGCACCTGCTTCCTCCCTCCGATGAAGGTATGCGGGCCTCCTTCCCCAAAAGGCCCGGAGGATGGTCTAGATCTCCTGCGCCTGCTGGCGGAGCATCCAGAGATTCTTCGAGAGCTCGGCCAGGATATCGTCCATAGCGGCACTCACGACCGTGCGTCCGGACTCATCTGCGAGCGACTTCACGGTAGCAGCATCGCTCTGGAGAAGCTCGAAGTCAGCCTTCACGATCGAGAAAGCTTCCTCGCTCGATAGCGGCTCGGAGGGACGCTCTTCGACCTTCGAAAGCGCAAGGGTCTCCTTGAGGGAGGCAACAGGACGTCCGCCTTCCTGGAGGATGAGCTCTGCTACCTCGTCGATGTGCGGGAGCACGCCGTCATAGAGCTCTTCGAGCGTTGCGTGCACCTGGAAGAAATCCTTGCCCGTGATGTACCAGTGGGCATTCTGGAGCTTGTGGTAGTCGACCGTAAGATCTGCGAGGAGCTGGTTGAGAGCGTCGATGCTCTTGGTGGTTGCCATATCAGTTCCTTTCCTTTGTTGGGACTTGTTTTTGTTAGTGACAATATACCCACCAACCAGCTTTTATTAATGAGATTTGTTCTTAGTTTCTTCTTCACAGTTCCTTCATATTGATACTATCTATCATTAGTAAAGGAGAACCATTCATCTTCAGCTTCCCTGATCTCTTCCTTGCACTCTCCCATCTGCCCGCTATAGTAATTACTGACATATGTCAGTAATTGGAGGCTTCATGGCAGGAAGGCCAGAAAAGCGCAGGCAGGTACAGCTCGTACCCGAATATACGGGATTCGCACCCGTAGGAGTGCCCGCAGGCTGCTGCTGGAGAATCGAGCTTGCAGCAGATGAGCTCGAAGTCCTGAGAATCCTCGACTACGAAGGCAGAAGCCAGAAGGAAGCAGCTGCCTCGCTCGGCGTCTCACGTGCGACCATCGCAAGCATTGCCGCTTCGGCACACCGGAAGGTGGCAGATGCCCTCGTGAACGGCAAGACGATCGAAGTCGTCCGCGGCGCTGCCGACTTCGAAGGCGAGCCAGAAGCCTCCTGGACAGGGAAGGAAGGAAGCATCATGCGTATCGCTGCAACCTATTCCGACGGAGAGATCTTCCCCCACTTCGGAAGGGCCGAGCAGTTCAAGCTCTACGATATCGAGGACGGCGAGGTGAAGCGCTCCGAGGTCGTCAGCTCGAACGGTGTGAGCCACGGCGCGCTTGCTGGCCTTCTTGCGCAGGGCGGCGTCGATGTAGTGATCTGCGGCGGCATCGGCGGTGGCGCGCTCGCGGCACTTGCTTCGCAGGGCATCCGCGTCGTGCCGGGCGCCTCAGGCTCTGCAGATGAGGCCGTCAAGGCCTTCCTCGCAGGCACGCTCACACCTTCGGCGGCACCGACCTGCGGTGCCCATCATCATGAAGGCGGCCACTGCGGCGCGGGCGGCCACTGCTGCCACTAAGAGTGCATATATATCTGCCAGGAGGGCGCGGGTCCTTGTGGACGCGCGCCCTCCTTCTCGCTTACGCAACGATTGGATGCTCGGCATCTGCGAGCGCAAACGTCGCCGTGCAGCCGAAGATGTCTTCGAGCTCCTTCTTGAGGTCTCCGCAGGCGCACTCTACCTGGTCGAGATTCCTGTCCGTGAAGCCATCTATCGGGAAGGCGACAGAGGTCGTCTCGGGCACGATCTTTCCGTTCTCGCTCTGCCGCCAGGTCCAGCGCCTCGTGTGCACGAGATTGCCGACAGCGTAGACGAGCTCGCCTGGCTCGAGCGTCGGATCGGGCGTATCCTCTCCGAGCGCGATGAAGACATCATCCGGACGCGAGAAGCGAAGCTCGAGATGCTCGTCAGGCGTCTCGAGCGCATGGGCGCCCAACGGCACCCCATAGCCGATCGAGATGGCATTGCCGAGGTCGACAACAGGATTCACGCGCCAGAGCGCCTTGCCCTTCACGATGCGGCGCAGCAGCGCAATGTTCGATGAAGGATAGCGCGAGGGACTCATGGCGAGGGCATGGAAGGCCTCCCGATAGGGATGGACTCTCGGGTCTTCTGATGCATTCATGCCAGAAAGACGCTCTCGTGCTTCATCCACCGCTTTGTCGAGCACGCCGTCGACTGCCGGATAGTCTTTCGTATTGTCGATGTTATGGGCTACGACAAGGCCGACGCAGAGCGTCGGCAGCACATCGAAGACATCCTTGTCGATGGAAAACATGCCTGCCTCCTTGCTTGCCATATGCTGTGGAGTATAGAAGCAGGGATTTCCATCAGGCAGAACCTTCTTCAAGATGCAAAGAAGGAGACAGCTCCTAGCGGAGGCGCTCCGCAAGGGCTACGATGCGGGCAAGCCTCCTTCCGGCACGCCTCAGAGCATCCGGCGTCTTCTCGATGCATTCTTCGAGGGTCGATGGCGCCATCACGCAGGAAAGCACGATATCGATGCCAGCCTCGTGCACCGCCTCGATATCATCTGCGCAGGAGCCGACGATGGCAGCTACCGGCACGCCGTAGCGCGCAGCACGCCGGGCAATTCCGACAGGAGCCTTTCCCTTGGCGGTCTGTGCATCCATGCGCCCTTCGCCGGTGACGACGAGATCGGCCTCGCCGAGATGCTCGTCGAAGGAGAGCGCATCGAGCACGGCATCGATTCCCGACCTGATCTTCGCTGCGCAGAAGGCGGCAAGGCCAGCACCGAGACCGCCTGCTGCCCCCGCACCAGGAAGACAGGATATGTCACTGCCTACTGCCTTGCTGACAAGCTCCCCATAGCGCTCGAGTGTCCGGTCAAGCACGGGGAGGCGTGCGGCAGGAAGGCCCTTCTGCGGCCCGTAGACGAAGACGGCGCCATCCGGTCCGGCAAGAGGATTCTGCACATCGGAAAGCGCCTCGAACGTGCAGGCGGCAAGACGCGGATCTATCCCGGAAAGGTCGACCTCCGCAAGTTCTTCGAGCCCTGCAATGCCGGAACCTATGGACTGGCCTGCACTGTCGAGGAAGCGCACCCCGAGGGCCTCAGCCATGCCCGCTCCCCCGTCGGTCGTGGCACTCCCTCCGAGGCCGACAAGGATATGCCGGCATCCCTCGTCGAGCGCATCACGGATGAGCTCGCCTGTGCCGTACGTGGAGGCACGAAGCGCTTCATCTTCTGCCTGATGCGTGAGCGTGATGCCGGAAGCGGCCGCACATTCGATGAGGGCAGAGCCGTCTTCGAGCACGGCATAGGATGCCTCTGCCATATCCCCGAGAGGACCATGCACGAGCCTTGTGCGGAGCGTCCCCTTTCCTGCCGCCACCAGCGCTGCAACCGTCCCTTCCCCGCCATCGGCTACCGGATAGGAATAGATTGTGGCATCCGGCAGAAGCGACCAGATGCCTTCTGCGATAGAGCTCTCGACCTCCTGGCTTGTGGCAGAGCCCTTGTAGGAATCGGATGCAAGGATGAAGGTATGTGCGCCCATGGCAGCCTCCTGGAATCGACTGGACACTATCGTAGCGCTCAGGTCCTCCAATCTTCCCTCGCCTGTCTGCAGGAGCAAGCCTTATGCTTCTTGCAGGAGGCGCAGCTCATGGGAACACACCGCGGATACGACCCGAAGGACAGAAGGACCTTCTCGCCTGAGAATGTCAGACGCCTCAGGAAGGCGCATGAGGAGCTCGGCTATCTTCTCGATCATGGCTATCCGAGAGACACCGCTGCCGCCTTCGTCGGCAACCGCTACCAGTTCCAGGAGCGCCAGCGCCTTGCTCTCCTGCGTGCGACTGCAGGGAAGCGTGCCGCTGCAGCACGCCAGAAGAAGCTCCGCGCGCTTTCTTGCTGCGCAGACGAAGTGCTCCTCATCGATGGCTTCAATGTGCTGATCCCTCTCGAAGTCGCCCTCACAGGAGGACCTGTGATCCTGGCAGACGATGGCTCTGTCAGAGACCTTGCCGGCCTCTCGGGCACCTGGCGCCCGATTCCTGCAACGGAGCAGGCCCTCTCGCTCGTCGCGCAGGCACTCGCTGCAGCACCTCTTGCCGAAGCGCACATCCTCCTCGATGAGCCAGTCTCGAACTCAGGAAAGCTCGCAGGGCTTTATGAGGAGGCACTCAAGAATCTCCCCTATCCGGTCTCCATCACGCTTGACCGTACCTGCGACAGAACGCTCGGCAAAGCTCGGTGCGCAGCCTCGAACGATTCCCATGTGATAGACGAAGCTTTGTCCTGGGTCTCGCTCGACCGAGATCTCCTGCGCCTCTGCCCCGATGCCTGGCTCCTCGACTTCTCGTGACAGAAGAAGGGCTCCCTTCCTGCGAAGAGAGCCCTTCCGAATGGCTTTTCTGGAGACCTGTGCCTACTTCTCCCCCGCCATGGAGATCGTGTCTGTCATGTTGTCGATGACCTCAGTGGCTGCCGTCTCGCTTGCCTTCTGCCACGTGAACTCGAGTGCAAGGATGCGCTCTGAGTCGACATACTCGCGGATGTAGTAGCCTTCCGATCCCTTCCAGTAGCTCACGACGAACCAGTTGTTCAGGGTCGAGACGTGGGCATATGTGAGGTTCGTCACGTCCATGGCCTCATCCGAGAGCTGGTCCAGGGTTGCGCCCTGCGTATTGGGCTTCACCCAGGCATTGATCTGGACACCGTCCGTCTCATCCGTGAGATCGAGGCCATAGCCGTCAGAGGAGACAGCCGCGGTCATGCCGGTCGGAAGCGTCACGGAGAAGCCGTAGTTCTCCATCGTCAGAAGCCCCGTATCGGAGTTGTAGGAGACCTCGTCGGATGCTGTGACCGGAGACGTCACTGCCGGCTCGGGTGCAGCGGCTTCCGTATCGGTCGCGGCGGCCTCGGTCGTCTCTGTATCGGCGGTGGTCTCAGCTGCCTGCATGTTCTGATAGATCAGATAGCCTGCAGCCGCGACGGCGCAGATGAGGCAGATAGCGACAATGATGGGGCCCTTGGAGCGGCGGCGCTCTGCGACATAGACGCCACCCGAAAGCGCGCTCTCCGCACGGCGGGCATGCTCTTCCAAGCTCTGCCCCTCCTCCGGCCTGAAGGCCGAAGAGCTGCGCTGAGACGCTGCGCCGGAGACCTCGCTCACTGCCTCCGTGTAGCTCTCATCCTGCATGCGGGATTCATACACGGAGCGGGAGACCGTCTGCGCGAACGGATGCGACTGCTGGGCTTCGGCACGGGCATGGCGGCGGCGCTTCACGCTGTTGCGGTAGTCGGACGTGTCATGCGAATTCACGGGCACCTTGAGAAGCGGCGTTGCACCAGCAGATGGAGAGATTGTCTGGAACGGCTCAGGATGCGCCGCTGCAGGAGCATTGCTCTGCACGATGCGCTCCGGCTCAGGCATCCTCTGCTCGGTACGCTCCGGCGCTGCCGGCACCTCGGGTACACCAGGAACCTCCGGCATATCGGAAGCCTCGGGGACCTCAGACACCGCAGGCTGCTTCGGCAGGAAATCGGAGATGTCCGGTTCCGGCTCTGCGACAGGCGTTCCCTCGATAGGGATAGCAGGAGGCATGTCAGCAGGAGGCTCGTCGATGCGGGGAAGCTGGGCCAGCTCCTTTTCGGCTGCGGCAGAGTCTCTGTGCGCAGCGAACGCACCGGGGCGCACCATGGTCTTGTCTATCTCGGGCACCTGCTCTGGGCTGGGTGAAGAAGATGTGCCAGCTGCCCCCTCAGGCATGAGCTGGGTCTCTCCTGCACCAGCGGCAGGCTCTGCCGTACCGGCAGGAGCATCGACAGGAGGCACGCTCCCTGCAATCTCTGCTGCGCGCGCATTTGCCTCGGTACCCGGAGCCTGTGCCTTGGCTGGCTCAGCTGCAGGAGCGCCATCCTGCTGAGGCTCAGCAAGGCGTGCTCCGCACTGCGCACAGAACGTACTGTTGTCCGGTATCACGGATCCGCAGTGAGGGCAAATCATGAGTCATTCCTCCTCGTTTCGTCTGCCGGGCAGGCAGACCAGAGCGCAGGCATGGAACCATTGCGCCCTCTCATATCCTAGACCCTTGCCCGCATACGGACCCTGCGTCCAGAAAACCTACGCAAGCAGAGGGAAGCGGGCAACCGGCGTATAGATCAAAGGCGACCCCTCCGGATGGTGGCTCCACATGAGCGCGACCTCTGCATGGTGTGCATAGAAAGGATGGAGCTTCTCCGACAGGTCTGCAAGAATCTTATCGATATCCTCGCCTTGCTGCGCTGCCGCTCCGCGAACAAGCGTCACGTGGGGCACAAACGGCCTGTCGTCGAAGGGAACGTCCTGCTCTTTGAGCTCTGCAGCGGTTCTGGCCTGCAGTTCCCGAAGCCCCGACTCCTCAGCCACTCCTCGCCATATCACAGAAGAGCGCCGGTGCGTGAAGGATCCAAGGCCTCCGAGGGTCTCTGAAACTGGTCCCGCTGCCTCTGCAGCTGCCGCCCCTGCAAGCCTTGCCGCCTCCTCGGTCCTGGCATCGCACATGCCGAGGAAGGCAAGCGTCAGATGGAGGTTCTCTCTGAGTGCAGGCGTGCCGCGCCTCATCCTTGCAGCAGCGGCACAGGCTATTCCTTCAAGCTCGTCTCTTTCCGCATCTGTGAAGCGCAGCGCCAGAAAGAGGCGGCGTGGCGCACCCTGCTCCTCAAGCATCATGCCTCCAAGGCCTCCTTATGCAGCATCCGCTGACGTATCGGTTCCGGACGTGGTCCAGGACACCTTGACCGCATAGCCGTCGCGGCTTGTGCCCGAAAGGATCGAGGAGACGACAGATTTCACAATCTTCTCTGCATGCGTACGTGCCTTGTCGAGCGTGCCGTTCGTCTTGGCCTCCTCTTCCTCCTTGTCCTCTTCAGACGAGAGGAAGCTCGAGACATCCGAGACCTGGATCTGGTTGATCGGATTGAACGTCTGGTCGTAGGCCTCGATCGTCGAGGGATCGATTGAGCAGCTCAGGATCTCGACATCCGGAAGCGTCACGGTCACGGTCTTCGTGCTGTCGTCGACCGCGACATCGGCTGCCTCGATATCAGAGATGCCTGCCTTCACGGTGCCTTCGTAGGTTGCGACAAAGGAGCTGCCCGTGAATGGAATCGAGATGCCGAGGACCTTGAGGTCGTCTTCGGTATACTTGCCGACATTCGCGAAGCTGTACTCTTCCGTGGAGAGCTCCGAGATGTCCGAGAGCGAATTCTTGATTGTCGTCGAGGCGGTGGATGACGGCTGCGCTGTCTGGAAATTCGAGAACGCTGCCACAAGCACGATAGCAAGGACTGCACCGGCAAGCGCTGCCAGGACCAGAGGACGCCAGCCCTTCGTGCGAGATGTCTTCGGGTCTTTCCCATTCTTCTTGAAAAGATGCATGATCCTCCTTCTTGAGTTCCATAGATTGAGGTCGTACCCCATTCGGGGAGGCCCCTCATGCCTCCAGAAAACCTGCAGCCACTTTCCAGCTTCTCTCTATAGGCACTTCACGGAATCGACAGCTCCCTTCAGAGAATCCTCAGAAAACTGTCCCTCTTCCTGCGCCATGCTTCATGAAGCAGCTTTCCCAGACCGAAAGGGGCCTCCATGCTCCACGACTGCCACGTCCACTCCAGCTACTCTCCCGAGTCCGACTATCCGATGGAGCAGGCCACGATCGATGCAATCAGGCTCAACCTCGATGGCATATGCTTCACAGAGCGGGTCGACTACGGCGTGAAGCCTGACTGGGACCACCCAGAAGGTGCCCGCTTCGAGAACGGACGCCCCCTCACGAACTGTGCCTATCCTGCCTACTTCGCAGAGCTCGAAGAGATGCGCGAGCGCTATGGCAAGGTGCTCTGGTGCGGTCGTGGCCTCGAGTTCGGCATCCAGAAAGAGACCATCCCTGCCTATGAGAAGCTCTTCGGCGAGTGGCAGGACCACCTCGATATGGTCCTTCTCTCCGTGCATGAGATCGGCAACCTCGAGTTCTGGACGAACGAGTATCAGGAAGGCAAGACGCAGCTCGAATTCACGCGCGGCTACTATGAGGCCGTGCTCGGCTGCATCGAGCATTTCGATTCCTGGTCCGTGCTTGCGCACCTCGACCTCATCCGTTATCACGACTACTCAGGCGAAGGCCCGCTTCCGTTCGAGAGCACAGAGGATATCGTGGCTGCCATCCTCGAGAAGACGATCGAGGGCGGCCATGGACTCGAGATAAACACTTCAGCCCTGTGCCACGGCGAGAAGGCGCCCATGCCGTCAAGAGACATCCTCACGCTCTACCGCGACCTCGGCGGCACGATCCTCACGTTCGGATCGGGCTGCATCCGCCAGGGCCAGCTCGGCGCCTACCTGAAGGTCGCCGAGGACATGGCACGCTCGCTCGGCTTCTCCTCGTTCTGCACGTTCGAGAACCTCGAGCCGCACCATCACATCCTGTAGCAGATGCTCGCTGCAAGAAAGGCGGAAGCGATGAGGAGAGAAGACGGCACAGGCAGGATGCCCCAGGACGTCCCATGGGACAGGGCACACCCTGGCCGGCCTCTCGCGCGAAGAGATCGACGCCGCACTCGAAGGGCTGCCTCGAGCGCCCGAACCTCTCGGGACCGCAGCATCAGCATCGCTTTCCGGCATCGGCAAGCAGGACCTCGACGCGGATATGGACTATTGAGAGTACGAGGCCGCCCGGACAAAGACGAGATGCCCTCCGAGAGACAGCGTAGGCGCGAAGCGGTAGCCACGCTCGGCAAAGTGCACGAGCTCTGACGCATCCTCTATGCCTTCTTCGGCACACCAGCGCACGAAGCAGCCCCGCGCTGCCTTGACCTCAGGCGCTGCCTCGGCGAGCTTGCCATCCCGCTTCCGTGGTGCCATGAACTCGCACGAGAGGACAGCCACGCCCTCCGGCACATGCGGGAGCACGGCGCGCGCATACTCATGCGAGGCGCACAGCACGAAGGTCTCCCCTCCTCGCTCCTCTGCAAGAGATGCTGCGATCTTTCCTCCCCAGAAGCTGTAGAGATCCTTGCCTCCGCCCACGGCGAGCTTCGATCCCATCTCGAGCCTGTACGGGACGATTCCGTCATTCGGTGCCACCACCCCATAGAGCCCTGAGAGAATCCGGAGATGCCGGTCGAGCCACAGGAGCTCCTTCTCTGTCATGACAGAAGGCGCCAGATGCCGGTACTGGATGCCGACATATGCCATGACAGCAGGGGTGCGCACGCCGTCAGCAAGCTCTTCCGGCAGGTGCTCCGTGATCTCCCAGGCACGCTCCGTAAGCGTGTCGCTCGTGCGCCACACCTTCTGGGCGCCCTGCTTTCCCAGAGAGCAGAGAGCGCCGGCAAGCTCCTCTGCCTCGGCCAGGAAGCGCGGCTCCTGGAGCCTGAGCGAGAATCCGTCGTCTCGCTGCATCTGCTTGGCGGGAGATATGAGAAAGAGCACGGAGACCTCCTTCGTTTCGGTGCTTGTCCCCTTCAGTCTATACTGGGAGCTCCTCCAGCTCACAAGAGAAGGGATGCATCGTGTTCAATGTCGTGCTCGTCGAGCCCGAGATTCCTGCCAATACCGGAAACATAGGCCGTACCTGCGTCCTTGCTGGCGCCCGTCTCCACCTGGTCGGCCCTCTCGGCTTCTCCCTCGATGCGCATGCCCTGAAGCGTGCAGGCCTCGCCTACTGGCAGAGCCTCGATGTCGTGACCTACCCCGGCTGGAAAAGCTTCGTCGAGGCAAATCCTGCAGTGCGGGCTGCCCTTGTCCGCAATACGGAAGAGAGTTCGGAGGCGGCCTCCGATATCCACGTGCATCTGCTCACGAAGGCAGGAAAGAGAAGCATCGGCGAGAGCATCTACCACGACGGCGACTATCTCGTCTTCGGAAAGGAGAGCGCAGGCCTTTCCCGCGAGCTCATCTCAGCCCATCCTGCCCTGGCTGAACGCATCCCGATGAAGACCGATATGGTGCTTGCAAATGCCGAGAGCTGGCATGAGCGCTTCGACGCCCTCCACCCCGAACTCGAGCGCGACGCCTGCGGCAACTTCGTCGACCCGAGAGCCTCGGTCGTGACGTCGCTCAATCTCTCGAATGCCTGCGCCATCGTGCTCTTCGAAGCGCTTCGGCAGTGCGGCTATCCCGGCCTCAGCTAGACGCTGGGTGCTCCGGAGGACATCCCCCGGAGCACCAGACATTCAGATGAGTCTGCCGAAGCGAGCGATGTAGCGCCTGCGCTGCAGCAGCACTGAGACCGCATAGCCGAGCGCCAGTGCCGGCAGGAGCGCAATGAAGCTTGCCGGAAGCGCTGCAAAGCCCAGAGAGGCACCGATGGCAGTCTCGGGAATCAGGAGCGACAGAAGAGCGGCACCTGCGCTGAGACCTGCAAGGCGCACGTCTGCACGCGACTCCACGAAAGGCTTCTTCTCCGTCCTTGCCAGATGGACGAAGAGCATCTGCGTGACCATCGACTCCGCAAACCATGCCGCCTGGAATGTCCCGGCAAAGAGCAGACGGGCAGCAGCATCTCCAGCCAGTGCCTCCCAGCTTCCTCCTGCCACAGCAGGGCAGATCCAGAAGAAGAGGGCCACAAAGGTCAGGATATCGAAGGCAGAGCTCACGGGGCCGAAGAGACGCATGAAGCCCGAGACGGCGCCCGACTGCCACTTCACAGGCCGTGCCAGCGCTTCCTCGTCCACGCGGTCCCACGGCAGGGCGCAGGATGCGCAGTCATTGATGAAGTTGAGAAGCAGGAGCTGCACGGCGGTCATGGGCAGGAAGGGCAGGCAGATGCTTGCCACGAGCACGGAGAAGATGTTGCCGAAGTTCGAGCTCGCACACATCTTCACATACTTGTTCATGTTGACAGACGTGCGCCTGCCGCTCACGATGCCCTCTTCGAGCACGGCAAGATCCTTCTTCGTGAGGATGATGTCTGCTGCCTCCTTCGAGACATCGGCTGCCGTGTCGACCGAGATGCCGCAGTCGCTTGCCCGCATCGCACCGGCATCGTTCACGCCGTCGCCCATGAAGGCAACGACATGGCCCGCACGCCTCAGCGCCGAGACGACACGCACCTTCTGGTCAGGCGTGAGCTTTGCAAAGATCGTCGTCTCCTCTGCGCAGCGCTCGAGCTCTTCATCCGAAAGCGTCTGGATCTTCGCCCCTTCGAGCACATGGTCAGTGGGGATGCCGATTGTCTGCGCCACGGTCACGGCGACACCCAGAGCATCGCCGGTAAGCACCTTGGTTGCCACGCCGTGTGCGGTGAGCGCCTCGATGGCAGAAGCGGCGCTCCTCTTGGGAGGATCCAGGAAGGCAAGATAGCCGACTAGCTTCATGTCGCACTCGTCTTCTGCCGTGAAGGCACCCACGTGCCCTGTGCACTCCTTCACTGCCACAGCAAGGACACGCATGCCGCGCCGCCCCAGATCTGCCGCCTTGCGCTCGATGAGGCTGCGCACCTCAGGAGTCAGCGGCGTAGCCACGCCTCCGAGCTCAGCTTCCGTGCAGGTCGCGAGCACTTCCTCGACAGCCCCCTTCTCGACCATAAGGAGCGTGCCATCATCTGCACGTACGATGACCGAGACACGCCTGCGGCTGAAGTCGAAGGGCAGCTCGTCTGCATGCTGCCAGGCATCCGCGAGCCTGTCCGCATCGAGAGTGCCTGTGCGCTTCGTCTCGAGTGCCGCACGCTCGATGATGGCAGAATCCATCAGGTTCTTGACGCCGGTGCCGAAGAAGCTGTTGAGGTAGGCATAGCCCAGGACCCGTGCATCCTCCTTGCCATCCAGATCGAGATGGCGCTCAAGGATCACATGGTCCTCCGTAAGCGTGCCGGTCTTGTCTGTACAGAGCACATCGACCGCACCGAGGTTCTGCACCGCATCGAGCCTCTTCACGATGACCTCATGCTCGGCCAGGTCGCGTGCGCCCTTTGCAAGGCAGGTCGTGACGATCATCGGCAGCATCTCAGGCGTAAGGCCCACCGCCACGGAGAGCGCAAACAGGAGCGCCTGGAGCCAGTCGCCCTTCGTAAGGCCGCAGATAGCAAAGACCAGAGGCGCCATAACAAGCATGAAGCGCAGAAGCAGCCTGCTCGTGTCGGCGATGCCCTCGTCGTAGGCCGTCTTCGTGCGCCCCTCGTCGAGTCCTCTTGCCATGCTTCCGATCAGCGTATGGGAGCCCGTCGCGAAGACGACCGCCTTGCCGCTTCCGGAAACGACGGAGGAGCCCATGAAGACGATATCGGAAAGATCGGCCACGGGCACCGTCTCATCTGCCGCAGCAGGTCCAGCCACACGCTCCACAGGGAGGCTCTCGCCCGTGAGCGAGGACATGCCGACAAAGAGATCGCGGGCAGATATCAGGCAGGCATCTGCCGGCACGATGTCTCCTGCCTGAAGATGCACGATATCTCCTGCGACAATCTCGGAGAGCGGCAGCGCGATGACGCCCTCCCCTGCCCGCTCGACCGAGCAGAACGTCTCGATGGAGCTTGCCAGGGCATCTGCCGCCACGCTGCTCTTGCCCTCCTGGACAAAGCGCAGGATGCCGGAGACCAAGATCATGCCGCAGATGATGAGGAGGGACAGCGGATTCCTGTCTTCAGGCGCGGCAAAGAGCACATCTCCCGCAAGGGTCACGAGCGCAAGAAGTGCGAGCACACCGGTGAAGGGATCGGCAAAGGCCTTGAGGAAGCGGAGCCACTCTGGGTCGCGCTTCTTGTGGCTGAGCTCGTTTGCGCCATATGAGGCGCGCGCCAGCTCGACCTCATCAGGCTCGAGCCCTCCTGGCCGTGTGTTGAATTCCTCGAAGAGCTCCTCGGTGCCAGAAGCGGCAATCTGGCGCACCCAGGAGACGGGATAGGCCTCTGCCTTGGAGGCACGCTTGGAGGACAGATGCTTCAGATTCTTGATGGTGAACATATATGGTCCGCCAATCCCGGGGACCAGCCGGAAGCAAGCATGCTCATCTTCCGGGCTGCATCAGCTCCAGAGGAGCCCTGCAGCGATGCCCCGCTCCCCGATGTGCGGGCATCCCATTCTCAGTTCAGTTCGTTTTCCGGATGGAGAAGAGCCGTCGCTCATAGGAAGCACCTCCCAGAAGTTGGGGCACAGGGCCAAAGGATCGATGCACGCCTCACGCATGTGGTGATAAACCGTATCATGGGACCTTGCCGCACCACGGAAGGCCCATATCTTCCTTGTACCCGGAAAGCGCCCTGTCCGCAGTGTCTGCAGCACTGCCAGCACCAGCTGCCTGTTTCTATCTGTCTCTCTGCTTTCACGTTATCTAAGTCTTATTGACTAAAATTTTCTTCTTTCTAGTGTATAAAACTATCTCAGCCGGCAATATATATAAGCGAAACCCGAGGAGGTCCAGAAGGGCCTCCGGAACACTTGAAGGAGTGGTAACGATGGCAGGAATGGTTCCCTATAGCGACTACGAGAAG